>DATGQE010000053.1:0-91150 GCA_035304345.1 Woeseiaceae bacterium
CGCAGCCGTACTTCGTGCCCACGAGGCCGAGCGTGTCACGCAGCACCCACAGCAGTGGCGTGGACGGATCGATGTCGCCCAGCTCATGAGCCTTGCCGTTGATTTCGAGCTTCATATCCGGTCCACACCTCCCGTTCGTCAGAATGCGCCGCTCAGCGCCACCGTCACCCGGCGACCGCCTTTTCGCAACCGGCTCTCGTGAAACGAGAGCGGCGCGATGTGCCGCTCGCCCGCATACACCCGGCGCTCGCGCGTCTGGCTGCGGTCGAAGACGTCGTCCACCGTGAGCCTGAGCTTCATGTTGCCCCAGGGAGCCGTTTCGAAGAAGAGCTGCACATCGTTGCCTTCATCGTAGACGTCCAGCTCGTTCACCTTGAAGAACGGCTCCGCCGCGAGCATGCGGACCCGCCCTCCCCAGGCGGCATTCGCCTCCCGCATGTCATAACGATACTCTATCGTCGCCTCGTATTCGCGCTCGTCCGACAGCACCCGCTCGCGCCCGGTGACCGGGTCGGTTACCTTCGAGTCCTGCCAGCGGCCGGTGAGGTCGAGGCGGGAGTCCCCGAGGCCCAGCGCGGCGAGCGGCAGCGTCGCCCTGACGTCGAAGCCCCAGCGCCTGCCGTCGCCCAGGTTGCCGGTCGTGCTCGTGGTCGCGGTGACGGGCAGCTCGTCCTCCACGTCCGCAATCCAGTGATGGAAGCCCGTGATCTCGAGCGCACCGCTGCCCCGGAGCTCCCGGTTGAAGGAGACTTCCGCGAGCCAGTGAACCTCCGGGCGCAGGTCGGGGTTGCCGGGCGCCACGATGCCGTCCTCGAGATTCGTCTCGCTGACGAAATCCTCGAAATCGAGCTGGGAGACCTCCCTCGCGAGCCGCATCCGCCAGCGCGTCCGCTCGTCCGGGGCGAGCGTCAGGCCCGCCGAGGGGGCAAGGTGAAGGAAGCGGCGTTCCGACTCCGCATCGCCGTATTGGCTCAGCCGCGAAGCCTCGATGCCGAGGCCGACGTCCAGCGCCATGCCGTCCCTCGCCCACGCGTCGCCCACGAACACGTTCGCGCGCAGCTCCTCGACCGTGCCGTTGGCGCCCGGCACCGGCGCCGTCTCCGTGCCGCCGTTCACGTCGAGCATGCGCGCGAGCCGGTTGCGCATGCGGTTGGCGCTGAGCTCGAAGGTCGAGAGCACGACGTGGTCGGGCAGGCCGCTCCAGGTCAGCCCGAGCCGGGCAATGGCTTCGGAGGACTCGTTCTCGTTGGCGTCGCTCACCCGGTATTCCGGCAGTTCGCGCGAGAAGGCACTTTCCGTCGACAGGCGCGACTTGTCCGTGTGATTGACGATCGCCATCGCTTCGAGGAGAAGCGCTTCCCTGAGCTGCCGGTCCGCCGTGAGGCCGACTTCCCCCCGGCAGAGCTCCTGCTCGTCACCGAAGCGGACGTCCCGGACACCGCCGCCGGCGTAGGTGCGTACAGAATCCCGCTGCCCGGCACGGCTCTCGCAGCGCAGGTCAGTGGCCAGCGCGAGCTGGGTGGCGCCGCGCCACCAGGTCGCGCCGAAGTTGCCCTTGAGCTCCGTTCCCGCCGTGTCCGCACGGTCGTGCCTCGATTCCCGCACCGTGCCAGCGTCACGCACCCGTTCGATCCCGATGTCGCCGTGGGCGAAGCGGCGCGCGGCCAGCCCAACCGCGTACTCGACACCGCGCCACGCCGACGACACCGCCAGCCGCCCTTCCGGCACGACGTCGCCGTGGTCCAGGTTGCGGCGGAACAGGAGGTCCCAGCTCGCCGCCGGCCCGCCATCGTCGCGCAGCACCACGTTGGCGAGCTGGGCATGCCCGGCCATGTCGATGCCGCCCGTCCCGGCCCGGATCAGCTCGATGCGCGCAACCCGCGCGGCCGGCGTGCGGCGGAGTATGTCCTCGGGCCGGTCCTGCTTGGCGGCGGGCCGGCGCAGGTTGATCAGCACGTTCCCGGCTGCCGCGCCGAAGCCGCGCGAGCCGTCGCCGTTGTCGAGCCGGAAGCCCGGGATCTGTTTGACCATGTCCAGGGCATTCGCCGGACGGTAAGGCGCGAACCAGGCGGGCAGGTAGCAGTCGTGCACCGGCACGGCGCTATCCGCCCCCGCCCCACCCTGGCACGGTGACGGGCCGCCCGCGCGATCGTCGCTCGCGACGATGGCGCACGCCACGGCGACGTGCGGCAGCGCAGCGATGGCGGCAAGAGCGGTCTTCAGGACGAAGCGCGCGGCAACTCGCGCTCGGGAAACCGGGTCCGGCGATGCCCTCATCGCCGCTCAATGGCCGGTACCCGCAGCCGCGATCCCGGAATTCATGGGCTGCTCCCGGGCATCACTCGGCCGCCTGGGACGCGAGGCGCGCTGCCCGCCGTGACCCGGCCGCGTGCGCGCCGACGTACATGGGGGTCGAGGCGTCTATCTTCATGAAGAGCGCCGCCGCGAGGATCTGCAGCGCGGCCAGCACGAAGAAAGCGGTCTGCCAGTCGAACCAGGTCACGAGGTACCCCATGAGTGCGGCGGCGATCGCCCCTCCGCTGTTCCCGAACGTGTTCATCACCGAAGCGACCGAGCCGGCGAACTGGCCGCCCACGTCGAGCGTGACCGCCCAGGAGCAGCTCACGGTCATCTCGAGGCCGAACACCGCAAACGCGAAGAACAGGACGCTCACCATCGGATCGGGCGAGACCGCGGCGAGCGGCACCATGCTGCCGGCGAGGAGGAAACCGGCAACCGCAATGGCGCGCCGCGCGAGCGTCAGGTTCTGCGTGCGCTTCACGAGGTGATCGGAGGCAAGCCCGCCGACGATGTTCCCCAGCACGCCGCCGGCGAGCGGCAGGCTCGCGTAGATCCCCATCTGCGTGAGGCTGAAGTCGCGCGCTTCCGTGAGGTACTTCGGGAACCAGGTGAGGAACGTGACGATCCCGTACCCGTAACAGAAGTACATGACCGACAGGATCCAGAGCTGCGGATTGGACAGGAGCTGCTTCCACGGAACCTTGGGGCGTTCTCCCTGGTGAGCGCCGCGGCCGAGCGCCGCCTCGATGCGCTCCAGCTCCCCTGCGTTGACCGACCGATGCTCGCGCGGGTCGTCACGGTAGTACCAGTGCCAGGCGACGACCCAGACGATCCCGACCAGCGCAAAGACGACGAACGGCGTGCGCCAGCCCCACAGCGCGATCATCGCCGCGACGAGCAACGGCGTGGCGGCGGCGGCGAGGCGCGAGCCTGCATGGGTGAGCCCCTGTGCCCAGCCGCGCTCGGTGGGGAGCATCCACCGCGACAGTGCGCGCGTCGCGATCGGGAAGGCGCCCGCCTCGCCCGCGCCGAACAGGAACCGGCACACCACGAACGATGCGGCCGACCACATGTACGCGGTCGCCGCGGTGAACACCGACCAGTAGAACACGATCGCGGACAGCGCCCGGCGCGGGCCGAACCGGTCGCCCATCCAGCCGCCGGGGACCTGGAACAGCGCGTAGCTGATCTGGAACGCCGCGAAGATCCAGCCCATCGTGACCAGCGAGAAGCCGAACTCCTCCTGGATGGACGGCGCCGCAACCGAGATCACGACCCGGTCCATGTAGGTGTTCATGTAAAGCGCGACCGTCAGCCACAGGACGATGTGGCGAATCCTGGTCGGTCGTGTCGTGGTCTGCGATGGCATGCAGTCTTCCCCCTGTCGGAACGCCCCCGCTTCCGCCGGCGCGCCGGTTCCTCAGCGCTCCTCGAACTGGCGGCCGGCGATGTACACGGCCTCGATGGCGCGCGTGTTCGAGACGTTCTCGAGCGGATTCGCCGAGAGCACGACGAAGTCCGCCCAGCGACCGGCCTCCAGCACCCCGAGGTCATCCGCCTCGAGGAACCGGGCGGCACGCCCGGTGGCCGAAGCCAGCGCCTGCGCGGGTGTGAGTCCGGCCTCGACCAGCAGCTCGAGCTCCCAGTGCGCGGAATAACCCGGGAACCGTCCGGGCGGGCCGCTGTCGGTGCCGAACGCGTACTCGACGCCACCGTCGACGACGGCCTTCGCGTTCGCCTTCGCCCTCTCGAGGATCGGGCCGAACTCGTGGAAATGCGGCCCGGAACGCACGCGCTCCTGGTACTCGTCGCTGCCGAGACGCTCGATCACCTCCGGCGCGACGGCGCGGGCGAAGAACGGGTCGTCGAGAAACGGCGCCCGTTCCGCGTAGGCGAGCATTGCCGCTTCGCGGCTCAGGGTCATCGACGCCTGCCAGGTGCCGTTCGCCTTCATTGCTTCGAGGAGCTCCGCGTCGACGGCCTGGTCGCGGACGCTGTGCACGAGCCCGTCGATCCCCTGGGCGACGAGCCGCTTCGCATCCTCGAGATAGAAGATGTGGGCGACCGCGCGCAGGCCGTGCTGGTGCGCGGCTTCGATCGCCGCGCGGCTGATCTCGGGCGGCATCTTCGGCATCGTGCCGAGCTCGTCGTCGACCCAGAGCTTCACGATGTCCGCGCCGTTGGCCGCCTGGCGCGCCACCGCCTGCGCGGCCTCCTCGGGCGATGCGACGGGGTCGTTGATGCCGGCCACTCCGCCGTAGCCGTTCTCGAACACGATGCCCTGCCCGGCCGTGTAAACCCGGGCCACTGTCGGCCTGCCGGAGCGCTGCTCCCGCGCGAAGGCATAGATCAGGTCCTTGTCGGTGCCCTGCGTGAGGACCGTCGTGACGCCGTAGGACGCGTAGATCCCGAGCTCCCGCTCCACGTTCTCGCGCGTGAACGCCTGGTGGTTGAAGGCCAGGTCCTCGAGCACCGAAAGGTGGACGTGGAGGTCGATCAGCCCCGGAATCACGTACCGGTCGTCGAGCGGGACTTCGACGGCACCCGCGGGCACCTGCACCTCGGCATCCCGGCCGACCCAAACGATGCGGCCGTCCTCGACGATCATCGCCGACGACGGCACCGCGGCTCCGCCGGTGCCGTCGATGAGCGTGAAGTTGCGGTACACGCTCACCTCCGCCGCGGATGCAGTCGCGTTGCCGTCGTCCGGCAGCGGCGCCGGCGTCGACTCGCCGGGGCCGCCGCAGCCGGCGAGAACCAGCAGCGGGGCGCCGAGCAGGCTAGAAAGTCTTCTTGCGAGCATCTTCGATGATCCTCTTGGCGCGTGACATGTTGAAAATGCCGCAGGAGCAGAAGCGGCAGAGGGTGGCGACGGCTTCGTCCGGCGTCCGGCGATTCTCCTTGACGAAGTCGATCATCTTTTTCGCCAGGGACTGGCTGATCATGCCGTGCCCGCACATCGTGGACAGCATCATCACGTGGCGATTCGGCACGTGGTTGGGGATGCCTTCGAAGCCGAGCGAGTAGCCGATGCTGTGTCTCTTGAGGCCGGCCTTGTCGCAGCAGGCCTTGGCGTTCTCCAGCGAGGAGGAGATGTTGATGCTGAGGCCGAGATCCTCTTCCTTCAATCGCGCAACGAACTTCTCTGCCGCTTCCCGGTTGTCGAACACGGCAGCGTAGGTCGTCGGCCCCGTCGTGCCGTCGATCACGGCGCGGAAATCCGGCTCGTGCTTCTTCGGGAACCAGTGCTCGATCATCCATTTCGCCCTGGTCGGGCGGATGGCGCCGCCGTGCATCGCATCGCCGAGGTTCACCGGGCCGTACTCCAGCGCCAGCTCGAGGAAGCGGCGCAACGCCGGCATGGGATCGACTTGGCGGCCCTTGCCCTTGGCGGGAATCGCGATGATGACGTAGTCGTCGACGAAGCTCTCCGCGGTGCCGAACCGGTGCAGGGTGTTGGTCATGGGGACTCCCCGGCCTTCACGGCCGTTTCCGTCGTGGCTTGTGCAGCGGGCGGGCGGCCCAGTCCCAGGTTGGTCTTCGCGCGGTGCAGGCGATACCCGAGCCGCTCCAGGATCGGCGCCACCGTGCGATCCTCTCCGTCCTCGTCGCAGCGCACGCCGACGCCGAGCACCACGACCGTGTCGATCCGTTGCTCGACCTCCCAGACGATGCGAATGACTTCCTCCACCCGCTCCACCGGAACCTTGATCTCGAGGATCGCGGAGAGAACCTTCTCGTTCAGGATGTCCGGGCGAATGTCGCCCGTGGTCACATCCGTCATCAGGGACGCGATGGGGTTGTTCTTCTCGAACGACACCCCGGCACGGGCCAGTGCGCGGCTCATCTCCTGAATCTGGTGGAATCTCGCGCCGACACCGGGGCGCCCGAACTCGATCGTGAAGCCGGCTTCCCCGGGGCCGACACGGCCCGAGACGTCGTTGGTCTTCACTTCCTCGGTGCCGCGCCCGACCACGCCCGTGGATTCGTGCGGTACGCGGGGATCGGAGAACGCCCTGCGCACGATCCGCGGCCATTCGAGGTGATCGGGCTCGAACGCGGACGTGGGACAGATGTCGGGCTCGGGCTCGAACCGCGTGCGGAAGATTTTCATGAAGCGCCGGACGGCACGAACCGTCCGTGGCGGCAGCTTCTCCTTGCTCAGCCCGTTGTAGCACGCATAGCACTCGACGCACTCGTCGGTGTTGATGGTGGCGCGATTCTTCACCGGGTCGATGTAGATGGCGCCCATCGGGCAGACGTACGTGCAGTTGCCGCAGGCGACGCACTTGTCGGGATTGATTCTCATTCCACGCTCGTCGGGTACTCGACTCCGGTTTCGTCCGAAAAATGCTCTAGATCAGCTCGACCTTGAATACGTATCCGCTGAACGGGCTGTCGTTCACCGGCCAGCCCGGGTGAATGCCGGCATCGCAGCTGTACATTTCCCCTTCGTGTATCTCGAGCCCGTGAGGATCCGCACTGCCCGGCTCGAAATCGAGGCTGGCCAGTCGCTCTCCGGTCTCCGGGTCGTACTTGTCGAGGCCGAACCGTCCTTGCGCGTAACGGCTGCTTTGCAGGTCTCCGGTGACCAGCCAGATGTAGCCGTTCTCGTCGAACGCCATGTCGTGATGGCGCTTCGAAGGGTCGTACGGGATCATGAACTCGGGCTGCCAGCTCGCCGCATCCACGCGCAGGATGCCGCGCAACCGCGTGGAGACGATCCACAGCTTGCCGTCCCTGTACTTCGCGCCGTGCGTGCCGCCACCGCCGAGTGGAACCTGCCGGTGGCTCACCGTGCGCGATTCCATGTCGGTCTGGAAGACACCGTAAGGCGGCGCGTTGGCGACCATCCAGACGTAACCGCCGCCGACACCCATCCCGCTCGTATTGCGGGATTCGGTGCGGACGGTTCGCTTGACCTCACCGGTCTTCCAGTCGAGAAGCCAGGCGCATTCGCCGAGGTCGGCCGGCTCGGGCACTCCGTAGCGACGCGCCAGCTCTCCCGACAGCTTCTGCTCGCCGACCCACAGGCCTTCGGGGCTGCCCGAAAGGGCGTTGGGAAAGCCCTCCGGACACCTGAACAGCGGCGTCGTACGCGCCCTGAGGGATGCTTTCGGCACCCGCTGCCGTGCCGGCGCGGCGGCCACGGCAATGCGCGCGCTTCCTGCCGTCATTCCGAGGAGCGCGGCGGCCGCGGTTCCGGACAGGAAGGCCCGCTTGCTGATCGTGAAGCTCATCCTCCCTCCTCCCTTGCAGCGGCGGCAAAGCCGATGCGGGCGAAATCCCCGTCGCCCAACGTCCATGTCGGGCGACGAGGGGCAGGCACTGTTACCAGCGGTAGCGCACTCCCAGCGATACCACCCGGCCGATCGGGTTCGCGTTGTACGGACCGAAGCCGGCAGGATCGTTGTAGAACGGCGGGTCCTCGTCGAAGACGTTGTTCACGTCGAAGTAGACCTCGCTGTCGCCGAGCGCCCCGTCCAGCCACCGGGAATCCGCAAAGCTGTAGCGGAGGTTCAGGTCCACCGTGAGGAACGAGTCCACCGGGTCGCCGCCCGTGCCGTCCGGGTTCCCGGCCGCATCGAGCCCGATCGGATTCATCGCGTTCGTGCTCCAGTTCATGTGACTCGGCGTGTAGTTGACGAACAGGCTCGCCGTCAGGTTGTCGCCGAACCACTGCAGGCTGCCGCGTGCCTGCATCTCCACCGACGAGAACGTCTGGTTGAAGCCCTGGGTATTCAGCACGCTGAAGACCACGCCGTCGTCACCGAAGAACTGGTCGAACTTGGTGAAGTACGTGATCGCCGTGCCCACGCGGAACTCACCCAGCCGGCTGTCGAAGCTGTACTCGCCGTGGATGTCCCAACCGGCGATGTCGAGGTTGACGACGTTCGCCTGGTCCTGGTTGTTGAAGAACCAGATCTCTGCAGGCAGCGCGTTCGCCTGCGGCGTGTTGCCGATGAGGGGCGCGAGCTGCTCGGGAGTGGCCGGGCTCGTGAAGATGATGAAGCGATCGCGCAGGCTCGGCGTGTTCACGAGCATGTTCGGGTTCGGGGAGGTAACGCCGCCGCGGAACTTGTTGCTGAAGTGGGTCAGCGACAGGCGCCCGGGGAAGGACTGCGGCGCGATGTCGATGCCCAGCGACCAGCTTTCACCGGTTTGCGGCTTCAGGTTGGGGTCGCTCGACAGCCTCCGGATGCCGTCCCGGGGAGTGCCGGCACCGACTACGCAGTAGTCGACCGCGTCCTCACACCCGGGGAGCTGGCGAACCTCCGGATAGAACTCGACGGGCACGTTGATGCGGCGCCCGTCGGTGCCGTGGGACGAGAATGTGTACAGGTCCGCGGAGCTGGACATCGGCGGCGCGACGAACGACTCCGAGATCGAGCCGCGCAGCTTCCAGCCCTCCGCCACCTCCCAGTCGAATCCCACCTTGGAATTCGTGGTGGAGCCGAAGCTGTCGTACTCGTCGCGGCGGACGGACAGGCTCAGGTCGAACGAATCTACGAGCGGCAGGTTCTGTCGCGGTCCGACGAGCGGCACGAGCAGCTCGACAAACGCAGACTCGACGTCGCGCCGGATCTCGTTGAAAAAGACGCTGGAGCCCGTGTTGTACGGTCCCGTATTGTTGTTGCGAATCGTTTCGGGACGCGTGGTGTAACGCACCAGCTCGAGGCCGGCGGCCGCGTGGACCGGACCCGTGGGCAGGTCGAACAGCTCGCCGTCGAGGATGGCCCGCCATTGCTGGAGCGTCTGGATCGCGCGACTGGCCGTGTAGTTGTTGACGAGCCGGTCCAGCACCGCCTGCGACGTGCGGTTCTCGCCCGCCGGACGCCAGACGTCGAGCGCCGTCGCCTCGGTCAGCGGAAAGCTCGTCGGCGTGATGCTCGTACCGGGGATGGCGGGGGTGTTCGGGTCACCGTTGGAGTTCGTGGTGCCGTTCAAGGCGAGGAACGCACAGGACGAACAGACCGTCCCTAGAGTGATCGACTCCGTGAACGTCCTGCCCGCGAGACCGAACAGCGACAACGTGTAGTTGTCGTTGATCTCGTACTCGAGGTTGCCGCTCAGGTAATAGACCTCCCCCGTCTCCTCCTGCTTGGCAGGCGTGTCATACAGGTCGTCGAAGAGGAAGCGGATGGTCTGCGCCTCCGCCGTGACGCCGACGGGATTCTGGTAGAACGGGTTGGCCTGTGGCCCGGTCCCGAAAACCATGCCCTGGACGGTGCCACGCGACACCGCCTGCTCGTTCGTCCGGTAGGAATAGAGGAGGTCCACGTTGGCCGTCAGCCGGTCGGATATATCCTGGCTGACCTTGGCCATGACGTTGTGCCGCGTCTGGTCGGGAATGAAGTCGCTGACCGTTTCCTGGCACACGTTCGGGTCGCCGGTCATCGGCTCCGTGGCCTGCGCAGATCGCCAGGTGTCGCTGCTGCCGGCCGGCTGGATCGTCGCCGGGTGGCAGGCGCGCGACTGGAAGTTGGTGCCGCCGCGCGGCCTCTGGTCGCGATTCAGGATGTCACGCGCGGTCCGCGGCAGCGCGCTCTTGTAGCTGTACCCGTACGCGAGCATCACCGAGCCCGTGTCCCAGCCGGTGCCCCACAGGAAGCCGAGATCCTCGGTGTCGTAGTCGTCGCCGAAACCGTACTGGCCGGTGGCCATGAAGCCGTCGTAGCCATCGCGCGTGATGAAGTTGATGACGCCGGCCACTGCGTCCGATCCGTAGATCGCCGACGATCCGTCGGCGACCACCTCGACGCGGTCGATCGCGATCGTCGGGATGATGCTCGGGTCGGGTAACGGATGGCTGGTGTTGCCGAGCGGGATGCGATGACTGTCGATCAGGACGAGCGTGCTGTTGCTCGCGCTCGAGCCGAGGCTGTGGATCGTCGGTGCAAAGTACGAGCTGCCGACGAGGCTGCCCTGCGTCACCTGTCCGCTGTTGCTGATGCTCGGCACCATGCGCAGGATGTCCTGCGTGGTCGCAGCGTTGGTATTCTCGATCGCCTCCCGGCCAACGCTGGCAATCGGCGAACCGACGGGAGCGACGCCGCGGAGGCTGGTGCCGGTCACCAGGATTTCCTCGACTCCTGCGTCGGGCTGGCTTTGCTGCGCACTCACCTCGCTTGCGCCGACGATCGCCCCGCACGCAAGTGCAATAGCAATGCCGGACGAAATTTTCGATCTGGTCATGAGAGCATTCCCCCTCCTAGTGCAGTTACGTTCGCCTGCCCGTAGTTCTTCTCTGAGAACGCGCCGGCTTACAGCCCGGCGCCGGCTGTTTTGTCCTGTTCCTCCGTTTGCGTGCCTCCGCGCTTGCGCTCGAGCAGGTCGAGCGCCACGTCAACGATCATGTCCTCCTGCCCGCCGACCATCCGCCTGCGACCGAGCTCGACGAGGATCTCGCGCGCGTCGATGCCGTAACGCTCGCTGGCCTTCTCGGTGTGACGGAGAAACGATGAGTAGACGCCGGCGTACCCGAGACTCAGCGTCTCCCTGTCTACCCGAACCGGCCGGTCCTGCAACGGACGCACGAGATCTTCGGCGGCATCCATGAGCGCGAACAGGTCGCAGCCGTGCTTCCATCCCTTGCGATCGATGGCCGCGATGAAGACCTCCAGCGGCGCATTGCCCGCTCCGGCGCCCATGCCGGCGAGGCTCGCGTCCACGCGGGTCGCGCCGTGCTGCACGGCGACGATCGAGTTTGCGACGCCCAGCGAGAAGTTGTGATGGGCGTGGACGCCCCGGCCGGTCTCCGGCCGCAGCACACGGTCGAAAGCCTTCAGCCGCTCCGCGTAGCCGTCCATGTCGAGGGCGCCGGCGCTGTCGGTGATGTACACGCATTCGGCGCCGTAGCTCTCCATCAGCTTCGCCTGCTCCGCGAGCTCTTCGGGCCCGATCATGTGGCTCATCATCAGGAAGCCGACGGTATCGAGGCCCAGGTCGCGTGCCGCCGCCATGTACTGCTTCGAGATGTCCGCTTCCGTGCAATGGGTCGCGATACGCACGGAGCTGATACCCATGGAGCGCGCACGCTTGAGGTCCTGGACCACGCCGATGCCGGGGAGCAGCAGGGTGGCCAGCTTCGCCCGCTCGACGGATTCGGCAGCGGCCTCGATCCACTCCCAGTCGGTATGCGCACCGAAGCCGTAGTTGAAGCTGGACCCGCCGAGCCCGTCGCCGTGCGCAACCTCGATCGCATCTACGCCGGCGCGGTCCAGCGCCTTCGCGATCTTGCGGACGTGATCGACACCGTAGCTGTGGCGGATCGCGTGCATGCCGTCGCGCAACGTCACGTCCTGGATGTAGATCTTGTCCAGGGTGGGATCGAAGCTCACGGCGCCGCCTCCCGGAGAAGCTGGCTTGCTGCGATCTTCTCCGCCGTGGCCAGTGCCGCGGAGGTCATGATGTCGAGGTTTCCGGCGTAGGCCGGCAGGTAGTGCGCTGCTCCCTGCACCTCGAGGAAGACGCTGGTCTTGAG
This sequence comes from Woeseiaceae bacterium, assembly GCA_035304345.1. GTDB lineage: Bacteria > Pseudomonadota > Gammaproteobacteria > Steroidobacterales > Woeseiaceae > IDS-8. The sequence goes on from DATGQE010000053.1 coordinate 11,786, forward strand.
ACCGGTGAACTCACCGAACCCGGGTATCGCGAGCGGGTTGTCGTCGCCGAAGCGCTCGAACTGCACCTGCTGCTTCAACCGGTAGCCCGGCACGTAGGCTCGGACCCGCTCGACCATGGCGCGCACGGCGGCCTCGATGGCCTCCTCGTCGGCACCCGAAGAGAGCGTCATCACGGTATCGCGCATGATCATCGGGGGCTCGGCGGGATTCAGGATGATGATCGCCTTCCCCCTGGACGCCCCGCCGATGCGCTCGAGGCCGCGCGCGGTGGTCTCGGTGAACTCGTCGATGTTGGCGCGCGTCCCGGGACCCGCCGACCGGGAAGCGATGGACGCGATGATCTCGGCGTAGTGAACGGTCGCGACCGAGGACACCGCGGCGACGATCGGGATGGTGGCCTGCCCGCCGCAAGTCACCATGTTGACGTTCGGCGCACCGAGGTGCTCCTCGCCGTTCACGACCGGCACCACGTAAGGCCCGATCGCGGCCGGGGTGAGGTCGATGATCACCTTGCCGGCGGCGCGAGCGACGTCGCTGTGGCGGCGATGGGCGCCCGCGGACGTGGCATCGAACAGGATCCCGATGTCCGTCCACTCCGGCATGCGCGTGAGCCCGTCGATGCCCTCGGCGGTGGTTGCCACCCCGAGCCGACGGGCACGCGCGAGCCCGTCGGATGCCGGGTCGATTCCGACCAGCGCCGACAACTCCAGGTGCCGGGCGGTGCGCAGCACCTTGATCATCAGGTCGGTACCGATGTTCCCCGAGCCGATGATCGCCGCCTTCACCTTTCCGGTCGCCGGGGCGGCCGCGGAAGCTTCTGCTGACACTCGAGCGCTCACATCCTGAACCGGAACATCCAGCCGACGTCGTCGCAGAAGTACATGTAGCCGTTGTACAGCGTCGCGCCGTGAATGACGGGCGAGTCGTCCGGCAATTGCAGGCGCTCCACGATGCGCCCGGTGCTCGCGTCGTGGAGGAAGAACGCGTTGAGGTTGGAATCGGCGACCCACATGGCGTCCTTGCTCGCATCGGCCCAGCACGAGCCATGGGGGCGCTTGCTCGCAGTCGGCCATTCGTCGAGCACGAGCCAGGACTTCTTCTCGATCACGAATATCGCACGTGCCGGCGGCACGCCGACGAACAGCTTGCCGTCCCTGGACAGGATCGCGTGAGCGCCCGTCCCGGCCGGCGCTTCCGTGAGATGCCGCGGGAGCTGCCCCGGGGGAAGGTCGTAATCGAGGCGGCGGCGCCTCGGCAGCTCGGGAGAGACGGGTCGCGGCCTTTCGACGTTGGAGCGCCGGCCGGGCGGGTCATCTGCCCGGTCGTAGATCAGCCCGGCTCCGGGTGTGGGGTAGTGCGCGATCAGGTCGCCGTTCTGCGGATCGCACAGCACGATGAGGCGGTTGTACGTCGAACCGACCCACACGCCGTCCTCGTCCACGCAGATGCCGCTCGCAGCGAGCACGTTCTCGCACTGGAACTCGCGGATCAGCGAACCGGTCTCGGGATCGACGAGGGAAGCCCAGCTCCCCGGGTCCTGGTCCATGATCCACAGGCCCTCGTCGGTGAGATCGAGCGCGTTGGGCTTGCCGTGAGGCGTTGCCCACAGTCGCTCGACGCGGGATGCCTTGCGGGTTTTCACGCCGGCGAGATCGACCTTCGCGGCGGCCGGCCGTGAGAGGCTGGCGGCGGCCGGGAGCGCGAGCAGGCTCCCGAGCATGGCCCTTCTGCTGATCATTGTACTGATCCCCCTGCTTCCGTGCGGCACCAAAGCGCCTTGCGTTGTGCTACCGTAGCGGTCGCGGAAATATGCTTTAAAATATTTATCGGGTCAAGGTGCATATAAATCATATTTATTGACCAACCCGCTCCCGTTCCATGCAAACAGCGCCTCTCCCGTTCTTCTCCTTGTTCGTCCTCCTGGTACTCCTGCTGCTCGCGGCGCTAATCACGAAACGGCAAAAGCAGGCGCGCGTGGATTCAACGAGCGAAGACTCGCCCCGGGTGGACGCATGCAAGCCCGCCGCCTCAACGGACGACCGGTCACTGCTGATCGCGTTCGCCAGCCAGAGCGGATTCGCAGAGACGATCGCCTGGAGAACGGCCGAGGCGGCAAGAGGATCCGGCGTGCCGGTCACACTGGCCGAGCTCGGCTCGATCGAATCGCGTGCGCTCGCACGGACGCGCCGCGCGTTGTTCGTCGTCAGCACGACCGGAGACGGCGATCCGCCGGACAGTGCACGCCGGTTCGCCGATCGTTGCATGTCGCGCGCGGCGAAGCTCGAGGGGCTGGAGTACGGTTTGCTCGCGCTCGGCGATCGCGGCTATTCCCGGTTCTGCGGCTTCGGTCGACGCCTGGATCGGTGGCTCGCGAAAAGCCGGGCGAAGCCGATGGCGCCGAGGATCGAGGTGAACAACGGCGATCCCGGGGCGCTCGAGGCCTGGTATCGGCAACTCGCGTCACTCGGCGTGATGCAGGGCGGCGTCGAGGCCTCCCCGCGGTACTTCCGCTGGAAGCTCGTCGACCGCCAGCTCATGAACCCGGGAAGCCCCGGCGGCCCGGTGTGGCTCGTGGCGCTCACGCCCGTGGATACGCCGCCCGCCTGGCAGGCCGGCGACATCGCGGAAGTGTTCCCCGGCCCGGCTTCTCGCGCGTTCTCCGACGATCCGGAGCTCCGGCCGCGGGAGTACACCGTGGCCAGCCTGCCGGAGGACGGGCGCCTCGAGCTCGTCGTGCGCGCCTCGCGGGCTCCGCACGGCAATCCCGGCCTGGCATCCGGCTGGCTGACGCAACATGCCGCTCCGGGCGAGCGCATTGCACTGCGCCTGCGCGGCAACACCGCTTTCCACGCACCTGCCGATGATCGTCCGATGCTCCTCGTCGGCAACGGTACGGGCATTGCCGGGCTACGGGGACACCTGAAAGCCCGCGAGCGCCTGGGCCGTCACCGCAACTGGCTCGTGTTCGGCGAGCGCACCTCGACGTACGACTGGTTGTTCCGCGACGAGATAGAAGCGTGGCGCTCCTCCGGTCACCTTGTCCGCTTCGATGCGGCATTCTCGCGCGACACGCCGGAACGCGTGTACGTCCAGCATCGTTTGCTCGCGGCTGCGGAAGAAGTCCGGAAGTGGGTGGCGGCGAACGCGTCGATCTACGTTTGTGGCAGCCGCGAAGGGATGGCAGAGGGCGTCACGTCCGCCCTTGCGACGATCGTCGGCGAAGAAAGGCTGGAACAAATGATGGCGGAAAGGCGGTACTGCCGTGACGTCTACTGAGAGAAGCCATGGTGCGGATGGAGCGCCAAAGGGGTCGCGACCCCGGCACGGCCCGGCACCCGTCGGTGCTACAATCCGCCGCGACCACCGTCGCCTGGGTTCATTCCTGCACCGGCCCGGCGCCGGGCGGGTTCGCCACAAGAATCAATTACAAGGACGGATGGTTACCTGATGCGCCCCCCCGGTTCGAAGGCACACAACCTCACCTATGGAATCGTCGAGCAGCTCGGCCTGGCCATCGTCACCGGTGCCTATGGACCACGCAACGAGTTCCCGACGGAAGCCGCCCTGTGTGCGCAGTTCGGCGTCAGCCGGAGCATCCTCCGCGAGGCCGTGAAAATGCTCACGGCCAAAGGTTTGCTCGCCGCGCGGCCGCGGCAGGGGACGCGCATCGAGCCGGAGGAGTACTGGAACCTGCTGGATCCCGACGTGCTCCGCTGGCTGCTGGAACGCGAGTTCTCGCTCACGCTGCTGAAGGAGTTCACCCAGGTCCGGCTCGCCATCGAGCCGATGGCAGCCGCCGTCGCCGCCGACCGCGATGAGCCCGAGGCGATCGAGCCGATCCGCAACGCGATTGCCAACATGTACGCGGCCGAGGACGGCCTTTACGATCCGCTCGCCGCGGACATCGAGTTTCACGTCGCCGTGCTGCGCGCGAGCGGCAATCGCTTCTTTTTGGAGCTGCGTGATCTCATCGAGTCGGCCCTGCGCATCTCGATCCGGCTCACGCACCAGTACAAGGCGGCAGGCAACATCCAGGACCACAAGAGAATCCTGGACGCGATCGAGGCCGGCAACCCGAAGAAGGCACGCCGCGACATGGAAGCGCTGCTCACCGAGGTGATGGAACTGATCATCCTTGCCGGCGCCAGGAGCAAGAAGCCGAAGGGCACGCGCGCCCCCGTGCGCCGCAGGGCACGTTAGACCTGAAGCGCGATCCGCCACCGCCGGGCGCCGTATCACTCCGTTTTCGCGCGAGGCCGGTGAGCCCGCCGCAGGGCTCGATCCGCACGGCGGTATCGAGCGCGCAGTTGGACAGAAACGAGGCTTTCGTGCCATTCTCGCGCGCATGCCCGCGCAGAGCGCCACCGCGTCGTCCGTGTGCCTGCTGGCACTGCCCGAAACCACTCCCACGTCCCTGTACGGACTCCTCGAGGTCTTCTCCGCGGTAGGCGTGAGCTGGAACGAGCTCACCGGCGAGAGCGTGCATGTGCCACCGCTCGCGCCACGCATCGTGTCGCGCGACGGAAAGCCCTTCACCTCGATCCAGGGCATGCACTTCACGCCCGCCTGCGCGATCACGGACGTCGAACGCTGCGACATCGCGATCGTCACCGATCTCGCACTGGGCCCGGAGGCCGACCCGCGCGGTCGCTGGCCGGAGGAGACGGCCTGGATGCGCGCGCAGCTCGAGCGCGGCGCGATCGTCTGCTCCGTGTGCACCGGCGCCTTGTTCCTGGCGGAAGCCGGCATGCTCGATGGTCTCGATGCGACCACCCACTGGGGCGCAACCGCCATCTTCTCGCGCTGCTATCCGCGCGTGCGTCTCGTGCCCGAGCGCATCCTGTGTCCCACCGGTCCCGACCAGCGCATCGTGACGGGAGGCGGCTCGTCGGCCTGGGCCGATCTCGCGCTTTACCTCGTTGCACGCACGCGCGGTGCGGCCGAGGCCGTGCGCATCGCGAAGATCTTCGTTCTCGGCGATCACGCCGACGGGCAGCTTCCGTTCACGGCGATGAACCGCCACCGTTACCACGAGGATGGGGTGATCGGCCGCTGCCAGGCCTGGATCGCCGAGCACTACGTGGAGCCGAACCCCGTCGCGCGCATGGTCGAGTACTCCGGTCTCGCGGCACGCACGTTCAAGCGGCGCTTCCGGCAGGCGACCGGCTACACGCCGGTCGACTACGTCCAGGCGCTGCGCGTCGAGGAGGCAAAGCAATGGCTGGAAGCGAGCGACGAGCCGGTCGACGCGATCGCGCACAAGGTCGGCTACGAAGACCCGGCGTACTTCCGCAAGCTGTTCAAGCGCCGCACGGGCATCACGCCCGGCCGGTACCGGCAGCGCTTCCAGTCCATAAGCAGGCTCGGCCGCTGACGCGCGGCATCGGCGGCGCGGCGCTGCTCGCGACGCTCCTGCCGTCCGTGGGCGTTACCGCATGGAGTACGTCAGGCCCAGGACCACGCGGGGTTCCACCACGGAGGGATAGAACGCGCGGCGCGCCCGGCTGCTCGTGCCGTGCCAGGCTAGCTGCCACGTGAACGCATCGATCTCGCCCGAGAGCGAGACACGGGCATGCTGGTACGCCTCGCCCCAGTCGCGTGCATGGCGCAGGTCGAAGCGACCCGTTTCGAGACCGAGCATGAGGCCCGCCGGCAGCTCGAAAGTCGTACCGGCCCCGAAGTAGAACGCGCGCGCACCGCTGCCGAACACGTCGTCGGTCCACGCGGCAAACAGGCGATGCCGGCCATCGAAGGTCAGCCGGCCCGTCCACTCGGTGTAGTCGTAGTCGTAACCCGGCAGCGTGCCCGGGTTGAGGTACCGGATGTCGCCCACGGCGACCGACAGCCGCTCGCTGAGCGCACGCTCGTACTCGATCACCGCGTCGACTTCCAGGCGCGCACCGTCGTCCGGATCACCGTAGCCCATGTAGTCCACGCGCCGGCGGCGGGCGAAGCTGTAGCGAGTTTACGCCTCGCGTGCGTGCCGGCGCACATGACATAACGCGGCGCCGTGCGCCATATCCACTGCTATACTCGCAGTCGAACAAAAGCCCGAATGCGGTGGCGGGCACGACACCAATGACGACCGAGCCGATCACCCGCCTGCTCGATGCCGCCCGCAGCGGTGACCTCGACGCGTCGGCAGCACTGTTCAATGCGGTGTACAAGGAGCTGCAGTCGCTCGCACGCGCGCACCGCCGGCGCTGGCGCGGGAACGACACGCTGAACACCACCGCGCTGATCCACGAAGCCTTCCTGAAGCTCGCCGGGCCCGCCGATTTCGTGAACCGCAAGCACTTCTTCGCGACGGCCTCCAAGGCCATGCGGCAGGTGCTGGTGAACTACGCCGAGCAGCAGCGGACGGCAAAGCGCGGCGGCGACGCATTGCGCGTGACGCTGGACGAGGCGACGCTGGCGAGCGAGGTCACCGCCGAGGAGCTGCTCGACCTGCACCGGGTGTTGACCCGGCTGGAAGCGGAGAATCCGCGCCGCTGCCGCATCGTCGAATGTCGCGTGTTCGGCGGCATGACCATCGAGGAGGCGGCGGAAGCGCTGTCGATCTCGCCTGCGACGGTCAAGCGGGAATGGCAGATCGCGTCCGCACAGATCTACCGGGAGCTCGAGGCGGCACGGGGAACGCCTGCGCCGAATCCCCGCTGATTCCGGTATGACGGGGGCATGAACGAAATCTCGTCCAGGCAGGTCGAGCAGCTCTTCCTCGTCGCCCTCGAGCTCGGGCCGGACAAGCGGCGCGCCTTCCTGGACGAGGCTTGCGCCGGCAACGCAGAGCTGCGCGCGGAAGTCGAGGCGATGCTCGAAGCCGCCGAGCGCTCCGCCGCCTATTTCGAGAAGCTGCCTGAGCGCCTCGGCGTGGCCGGCCTCATGAGCGGCTCCGGCGGCTCTCCGTGCGCCGTCGGCGAACCCGGGGAGCAATACGGGCAATACCGGCTGACGGAGCCCGTCGGGCAAGGCGGAATGGGCGCCGTATGGCGCGCCGTCCGCAGCGACGGCCGCTACGAGGGCGAAGTGGCCCTGAAGCTGCTGGCGCACGGTACCGGCACCGCGGCGGCCGAGCGCTTCGCGCGCGAGGCGCGCTACCTCGCGAAGCTCGCGCACCCGAACATCGCGCGGCTGCTCGACGCGGGCGTGGGAGAGCACGGCCAGCCGTATCTCGTGCTCGAGCTCGTCCACGGCGTTCCCATCGACCGCTACTGCGACGAGCACGCCCTCTCGATCGAAGCGCGCGTCGGCCTGTTCCTCGCCGTCCTCGATGCAGTCTCACATGCGCACGCGCACCTGATCGTGCATCGCGACATCAAGCCGTCCAACGTGCAGGTCACGCCGGACGGCACGGTGAAGCTGCTCGACTTCGGCGTCGCGAAGCTGCTCACCGAAGACATCGGCGGCGGGCTGACGCGCGAGCTCGGCGCGGCGCTCACGCCGGAGTACGCGGCCCCGGAGCAGCTCGAAGGCGAGCCGGTGACCACCGCCACCGACGTGTACTCGCTTGGACTGCTTCTCTGGCTGCTCCTGACCGGCAGCAATCCGCGCGAGGCCGCCGGGCCGCGGTCTCTCGCCGAGCTGCGCGCACTCGCGCGCAGGGAGCCGACGCGGCTGCCCGACGCGGTGACGAGCCCGCCCACCGCCGAGCGCGTCGCCGAGATCGCACAACGCCGCAACGCCTCGACGTCCGAGCTCGTGAAGACGCTGAGGAGCGATCTCGACAACATCGTGCGCAAGGCGCTCGCCGTCAGTCCTGCCGAGCGTTATGCAACCGTCGCGGATTTCGTCCAGGACCTGCGGCGGTTTCTTGCCCACGAGCCCGTCACGGCACAGGCGCAGACGATCGCGTACCGCGCACGCAAGTTCGTCCGACGGCATCGCGGCGGAGTGCTCGCCGCCTCCCTCACGACCCTGGCCCTCGTTGCCGCCGCTGCGATCGCAACCTGGCAGGGCGTCGAGGCGCGACGACAGCGCGATCTCGTGATCTACGAACAGCAGCGCCTGCAGGCGACCAACGAGTTCCTCACGCTGCTCCTCGGCGAAGTCGGCTCCGGCGACGAGCCGCTGACGCTGGTCGACCTGCTCGACCGCGGCACCGAAATGCTCGACCGGCAGTTCGGTGCGGACGAAAGGTTCATCGCACACACCTTGTACCAGGTCTCGATGTTCTACGGACGGCTCGGCCGGATCGATCGCCAGCTCGAGCTGCTGCAGCAGGCGGAGGCGGTGGCGAGGGACCTCGACGATGCCTACCTGCTCGGCCTCGCGTTGTGCGCGCAGGCACGCGTGCAGCGGCCGGCCGACGTCGCGGCGGCGGCCAGGAATCTCGCGAGCGGGCGGGAGGCGCTCGCCGCCCTCTCCGACCCGCCATGGGACATACGCGAGGAGTGCTGGCGGGCCGAGGCGCTGGCGCGCGAAGCGGAAGGTGACCGGGAGGGCGCGATTGCGGCGCTCGAGGCTGCGCTCGCGTCGCTGGCGACGAGCCCGATGCCGGATGGGGCGGCGCGCGCGTTGCTGCTCAACGACCTGTCCGAGCAGTACTACAAGGCCGACCGCGTGGACGACGCGCTGGCCATGAACGCCGAGCTGCTCGATACCATGGACCGCATCGGGCGCGGGGGCACCATCGACAAGGTGATCTACCTCCTGAACCGTGCGGCCATCCTGAGCCGGATGGGCGAGCTGGTCGAAGCGGCGGGCGCACAGCAGCAGGCACTCGCGCGTCTCGACCAGCTCGACTCCGCGGGACACATCCTCGTCGGTGCCCGCGGGCATTACGCCAACACGCTGTTGCGCCTCGGTCGCTACGAAGAGGCACTCGCGCTGTTCAAGGCCGGGCGCGAGGCCGCCGCGGCAGCCGGCAACACCCGCTTCCTGGCGCAGTTCGACCTGATGATCGGCATCACCCTCGGCCGGATGGGACGCACGGCGGAAGCCGAGCAGCACCTGGCGGATGCGGAGGCGGTTTACGACGACGACCCGGGGGCGAATGCAAGACTGCTCGAAGAGCTGGCGCTGGCTCGCGCACGCAACCGGTTTCACGACGGCGACCATGCGGCGGCACGGGCGGCGGTAGAGGCGGCGCTCGCGCGTGCCGGCTACCCGCAACGGAAGGACGCGCCGGGGCTCACGAGCATCCTGCACACCGCGGCACAGCTCGCGCTCGACGACGGCGATGCAGCCAGCGCGGAACGGTACGCGAGCGACGCCTGCGACGTGTTTCTCGACATCGCCCGCGATCCCGCTTTGAGCGGCGACATCGGCCAGTTCCTGCTGCTGCGCGCCAAGGCTCGCCGGATGCAGGGCAACGTTGCGGGGGCGGCGGCCGATCTCGAGCGGGCGCTCGTCTCGCTCGCCAACGGCCTCGGGCAGGACCATCCGATCACCAGGGAAGCACGCGCGCTGCGCGCGAGCTTGCCGTAAGGTCCGTTCGCTCCTACGCGGGGCGGCGGCGGTTGCTCCATGCACCGTGCGCCCAGCAGGCGGGGCCGAGGAGCGCGTAGATCCAGCCGGGCAGGCCGAACGCGACGCCGATTTCGAGCCAGGCGAGCAGCATCGACGATAGACCGACCAGCACGAACACGCCGTAGTGGCGCTTCAGGAAGTGCGCTTCATGCAGCTCCCCGGGGCCGAGGCCGAGCACCCCGGCGCGGCGGGTCGCGTGCCGGTACATCAGGCTCACGAACGTGAAGATCAGCACGAAACCGAGGCTGTACAGGAGGAACAGCGTCGCGAGCTCCTCGAGCGAGGCAATCGTCGGCAGGCGCGTGTAGTCGCCGAGGCGGAACACGTAGCCGCTCAGGCCCGCCGCGACGAACTTGAGCGGGAACACGTAGAACAGGATCACGAACAGAAGACAGGCATTCAAGGCAATCGTCCAGCCGTCTTCCAGCGCGTAACGACGGAAATAGGCGTTGTGGACCGCCCAGAGCAGTACCAGCGCGAGAAAGCCGAGCGCGAACGCGCCCATCCCGGACAGATCGGCGAGCAGCTCGGAAAAGCTGTTCGGCACTTCGAGCGACACGACGAGGAGCGTGGCGGCGAACGCGAACACGCCGTCCGAGAAAGCCTCGAGGCGCGTCGAGTCGCTGCGTCGCTGGAGCATCTGGCGTCCCCCGCCGCCCGGCGTCTCGTGCGCCGGTTCGCGGCCGTTGCTGCCGCCGATTATAGCCGCGGCGGCTGCGAACCGGACCGGCCTGCGGCTCAGTCACCCGCGACCCGAGCGGCACGGCCTGACGCCTCCGGCGGGAGAACGACCCGCCGGGGCGCGTGTTTCCCGTTCGGACCGGGTACGGCGGCCGGGGCCTCCGGGGCGGCCCCCGGATTTCGATACAATAGCGGCGGAACAGCCCGCACCCATTTCCCTTCACCAGGACCCGGATCCACGCCGTGACGTCGGACGATACGACACCTGGCGGCGGCGCGGTCGCCGCCGACGAGCGCGACGACACCGTCGCGCCGGTCGACCGTGCCGCGGGCGCCAAGGGCGACCTCGCCGTCATCGGCGACCTGGTGCCCTACCTCAAGCCGTACATCGGGCGCATCACCCTCGCCCTGCTCCTCGTCATCGCGGCGAAGCTCGCCAACCTGGCGGTGCCGTTCTTCCTGAAGGAGATCGTCGACCAGCTCAACGTCGAGCCGAACCTGCTCGTGATGCCGGTCGCGCTGCTTCTCGCCTACGGCGCCGCCCGCGTCAGCGTCACCTTGTTCACGGAATTGCGGCAGGTCGTGTTCGCGCGCGTCATGGCGCGCGCCTCGCGGCAGATCACCCTCGAGGTGTTCCGCCACCTCCACGGGCTCAGCCTGCGCTTCCACCTCGGCCGGCGGACCGGCGGAGTCGCGCGCGACGTCGAGCGCGGCGGCACCGCGGTCTCCGACCTGCTCGACTGGACGCTGTACACGATCTTCCCGACCGCGGTCGAGGTGATCCTCGTCACCGTGGTGCTCGTGTGGGCGTACGACTGGGGCTTCGCGTTCATCACGCTCGGCACGCTCGTCGCCTACGCGATCTGGACCTTCGCCATCACCGAGTGGCGGACCCGCTACTACCGCGCCGCCGTCGAGGCCGACACGAAGGCGAACGAGCGCGCGGTGGACTCGCTGCTGAACTACGAGACCGTCAAGTACTTCAACAACGAGGAGCACGAGGCGCGCCGTTACGACGACAACCTCCGGCACCTCGAGAACGCGACGGTGAAGGCACAGACGACCCTCGCCGTGCTCAACCTCGGCCAGACGATCTTCATCGCGCTGGGCGTGACGGCGATGATGTGGCGCGCGGCCGCGGGCGTCACCGCGGGGACACTCACCATCGGCGACCTCGTCCTCGTGAACGCCTACCTGCTGCAGCTCTCGGCGCCGCTGTTCCTGCTCGGCATGGTGTACCGCGAGGTGAAGCAGGCGCTGACCAACATGGAGCGCCTGTTCGGCCTGCTCGACGAGCGGCAGGACGTGCAGGACCGGCCGGGTGCCGAAGTGCTGTCGGTCACGCGGCCGACCGTGCGCTTCGAGAACGTGCATTTCGGCTACGACCCGCGCCGGCGCATCCTGCACGGTGTCGATTTCGAGATTCCCGCCGGCGGCACGGTGGCGGTGGTCGGGCACTCGGGATCGGGCAAATCGACGCTGACGCGCCTGCTGTACCGCTTCTACGACGTGGACGAGGGTCGCATCACGATCGACGGGCGCGACATCCGCGACTATACCCAGGCTTCGCTGCGCGCCGCGATCGCGATCGTGCCGCAGGACACGGTGCTGTTCAACGACACCATCTTCTACAACATCCGCTACGGCCGCACGGACGCGACGCGCGAAGAGGTCGAGCGTGCCGCGCGCGCGGCGCACATCCACGACTTCATCATGGCGATGCCGGACGGCTACGACACCGAAGTCGGCGAACGGGGGCTCAAGCTCTCGGGCGGCGAGAAGCAGCGCGTCGCGATCGCCCGGGCGCTGCTCAAGAACCCAGCGATCCTGATCTTCGACGAGGCCACCTCCGCGCTCGACTCCCAGTCGGAGAAATCCATCCAGGCGGAGCTCGACCGCATCCAGGTCGGGCGCACGACGCTCATCATCGCGCACCGGCTGTCGACGGTCATGAACGCCGACCAGATCCTCGTGATGGATGGCGGTCGCATCGTCGAGCGCGGCCGCCACGCCGAGCTGCTCGAGGCAGGCGGCTACTACGCGCACATGTGGCGCCTCCAGCAGGAGCAGCGGCAGGCGGAAACCTCGGCCCCCGCCGCCCACGCCCTCCCGTAGGAGCGAGCATCCCTCCTACAGGCGGAGGACGGTGCCGAGCTTCGGGCGGTGAACCTCGGCGCCGTAGCGCTCGCGGAGCGCGCCGGCGAGCGCGCCACGGGCGTGCTCCTCGCCGTGCACGAGGTGCACGGGCGGGCGGCCGTTGAAGGCGCCGTACCACTCGAGCAGGCCCGACTGGCCGGCGTGCGCGGAGAGCCCGCCGACGGTATGGATGCGCGCCTGCACGCGGATGGCCTCCTGCCACAGGCGCACGTACTCCGCACCGTCCACCAGCTTGCGCCCGAGCGTGCCCTCCGCCTGGTAACCGACCAGCACGACGTGACACTCCGGCCGCCACAGGTTGTGCTTCAGGTGGTGCAGGATGCGCCCGCCGTTGCACATGCCGCTGCCGGCGATCACGATGGCGCCGGAGCTGATGTCGTTGATGCGCATCGAGTCGGCGGCCGTGCGGGACGCCTCGATGTTCGGCAGGATCGGCTTTTTGTCGGCAGGATCGAAGAGCTTCGCCGAGTACAGGTGCCGGTACTGGGCGTACACGCGCGTCGCGTCGATCGCCATGGGGCTGTCGAGGAACACGCGCCAGCGCCCGATCTGCCACTCGTCGAAATGCTGCGCCATCAGGTACAGCAGGTCCTGGCTGCGGCCGACCGCGAACGCGGGGATCAGGACGTTGCCACCGTGCTCCGCGGCTTCCAGGAAGATGCCCTTCAGCTCCTCGAGCGTCTCGGCAAAGGGCCGGTGGTCGCGATCCCCGTACGTGCTCTCCATCAGCACGACGTCCGCGTCCGGGATGCGTGTCGGCTCGTCCATGACCGGCGCTTCCCGGAAGCCGAGATCGCCGCTGAACACGAGCTTTCGCGTCCCGCCGTTACCGCTGATCCAGACCTCGACGATCGCCGACCCCAGGATGTGCCCGGCGTCCGACAGCCGGATCTCGATGCCCGGCAGGATCTCGCGTCGCTCGTCGTAGGGCACGCTCCGGAACAACCCGAGCGCCGCCTCCGCGTCTGCGCGGGTGTACAGCGGCTGGATCGGCGGCAGCCCCTTGCGGGCTCGCTTGACGTTCTCGTACTCGGCGTCCCGCTCGTGCAGGTACGCCGAGTCGAGCAGCATGATGTCGCACAGTGCGCGGGTCGCATCGTGCGTGTACACGGGTCCGCGGTAGCCCTGGCGCCAGAGCAGGGGCAACCGGCCCGAATGATCGATGTGAGCATGGCTCAGCACCACGGCGTCGATCCGGTCGAGCGGCAGCGGCTCGCGGTTGCGCTCCTCCTCCTGGCGGGTGCCCTGCACCTGCCCGCACTCGAGCAGCAGGCGCGCCCGCGGCGTTTCGAGCAGGTAACACGAGCCCGTGACGTGGCCGGCGGCGCCGAGGAAAGTCAGCGTCGCCTCGTGCCTTCTGGCGCGTTTCATCCGTCGCCCTGCGCCCTCAGGGGGCGTCGAAGTCGTAGGAGCTGCGAATGTACCAGAATCGGCCGTTCATCCCGATCGGCGACAGGACGTCGTACGGGAGGTGGCCGAAGAATGCGATGTCGGGACTCGACGGATCCGGGTACTCGTCCAGCAGGTTGTCGGCGCCGATCGCGACGGTCCACGCGTCCGTGAGGCTCGCCTCGATCTCCGCGTCGATCGACCACTTGGCACCGTAGGTCTGCGGCGGCGGGAAGCCGCCGCCGAAATCGAACACGCGCGTGGTCTCGCCGAAGCGCGTGGCGCGCAGGAGGAACGACCAGCGGTCGAGGTCCCACACGCCGGAGAGGATGATCTTGTCCCTGGGCGGCGCCGTCTCGATCGTGTTCAGGTCCTCGGCGCCCAGCACCTCGGGGTTCTTCACGTCCGTCTCGGAGCGGTTGTACGCGGCCTGCCACCCGAGCGTACCGCCCCATAGCTCCATTCCGCCGCTCGCCACCACGTCGAAGCCGGTCGTTTCGGTGTCCACGCGGTTCGAGAAGAACGTGACGTTGTTGCCCGGCGAGACGAACGTCACGCGGTCGTCGACGTCGATCCGGAAGAAGTCCAGCGTAATGCTGACGTCGTCGGCCGGCGTCACGATCACACCGGCACTCAAGTTCACCGATTCCTCTTCCTTGAGCGGCGTCGCCCCGTTCGCGATCGCATCCGGATGCGAAACGCGGAGATGCCGGAACTGCGTGAGCTGCCCTCCCTCGCCGAAGTTGATCGTCGAGGATTCGAACCCGGTCTGGGCGAGCGACGGCGCGCGAAAGCTCGTGCCCGCGGCGGCGCGCAGCGCGACGGTCTCGTTCACCTCGAAGCGCGCGGTGAGCTTGCCCGTGAGCGCATCGCCGAAGTCGTCGTAGTCCTCGTAGCGCACGGCCGCGCCGACGTCCAGCGCCTCCGTGAGCTCCGCTTCCAAGTCCGCGTACAGCGACCAGACGAAGCGATCGACGTCCACGACGCTCTCGGCCGACAGTCCGGGCCCGGCCTGTGCGCCGACGTCGGCGAACACCGGCCCCGGCTCGTAGGACGCGGGGTCGCCCGCGCCCGTCTCGTAGTTCTCGAACCGGAGCTCCGCGCCGTAGGCGAAGCTCAAGGGCCCTGCGAGCCCGGCGATCTCGAACGGGCGCACGAAATCGGCGTTCACGGTGGTCTGCGTGAACGTGAAGCTCCCGAGGTGGAAGGAAGTCGGGCTCTCCGCGCCCATCGATGGGTTCGCGGAATTCGTGACGCCGGAGTCGAAATCGTTCTGCCCGACGGTGACGCTCAGATCCCAGTCGGTGGCGAAGTCGTGGCCTTCGAGGCCGGCGGTGAACGAGAAGTCGCGGTTTTCCCCGAGCGTGATCGGCCGGAACCCGTTCGGGTGCACCGCCGGGTTGCTGGTGAAGCCGTCCGGGTAGCGGAAGAAGCCGGTGCCCTCGGAGTCGCGGCTCGCGAAGCGGGCGAACGAGTAGAAACCGCGCCCGCCGAGCGGCAGCGTGAGGTTGTACCAGAGGTAGAGGTCCTCGGAACCGCCGTCGCCCGGGGCGAACACGCGCGCGGGATCGAGCGCGAGGTTCGCGGGCGTCTGCTCCTCGAAGAACGGCAGCGCGCCGATGCCGGCGCGATTCGTGGGCGAGCGGTCGCGGTACTCGGCGCCGAAATGCACGTTGCCCTCCGCACCGACCGGCAACCCGTAGTCGACCGAGGCGGACCACGTATGCCCGTCGGTGATCGTGTCGTCGATCGGGTCGAAGTCCGTCCGGTGCAAGCCGTAAGATGCCGTGGCGCCGCCGCCCTCTCCGCTCTTCAGCACGATGTTGATCACGCCCGCGATCGCGTCGGAGCCGTACTGCGCGCCCGCGCCGTCGCGCAGGATCTCGATGCGCTCGATCGCGCTCAAGGGAATGGTGTTGAAGTCGAACGGGTTGGTGCCGAGCCCGATCTTCGAATCGAGCGCAACGACGGCGGCGGTGTGCTGCCGCTTGCCATTCACCAGCACCAGCACGTGGTCCGGGCTCATCCCGCGGAGCTGCGCGGCACGCACGTGATCCGCCGCGCCGGAGTTCGACTGCCGCGGGAAGTTGAACGAGGGGGCGAGCTCCTGCAGCAGCTCCCCGAGCTCGCCGCCGAGCGACTCCACGCGCGCGATCTGGCCCGCGTCGATGACGTCCACGGGCACGGGACTCTCCAGCGCGCTGCGCGCATCCCCGCGTGTGCCCACCACGACGATCTCGTCCTGCCGGGCCGCCTGCTGGGCTGCGCCGCCGAGCGGCGCGATGACGGCGCCCGCGCCGACTGCCGCCGCGATCCACGCTTTAGTGCTCATCGTCGCTCCTGATCTCGATCGTCCAGCCGGCGCCCGAGCCGATACCGTGCTCCTCCGCGAAGCTGCCCTGGTTGATGGCAAGAGACACGTTGCCGAGGCTGTTGAGATAAAGCAGCGGCTCCCCTTGGGCGACGGAACCGAAGGTCGGGTGATAGGGCACGCTTCCCGTGTACACGGGCTTGCCCTCGTGCCGGATGACGACGCGGGCGCGCTCACCGACGGCGAGCCCCAGGCGCGCAAACGTCTCCCGGTCGATGTTCGTCCACACGTTGCCGTAGCGGACGTCGAGCAACGGGATGTGCCCGCGCAGCACGCCGTCCTCCCAGGCCGCCTCCTGGTGAGGAATCGTGACGACCCTGGCCGGCAGCGAGCGACCCACCTCCTCGAACGTGATCACGCCTGCCGCGAGCCTGGCGCCGGTATACGCGTAGACGTCGCGGCCGTGAAACGTGTACGACTGTTCGGAGCCGGCGCGGCGGTTCACCGCCTCGTCGATCTCCCGCACGGCATCGATCCCGAGCTCCTTCGCCACGAAGGTGAGGGTTCCGTTGTCGGGCGTGACGAAGTAATGGCCGGATTTCGAGCGCATCACGATCGACTTGCGGTCGGTGCCGACGCCCGGATCGACGACGGAAACGAACACCGTGCCGCGCGGCCAGTAAGGCGCGGCCTGGGCGAGCCGGAGCGCGCCTTCCCAGATGTCGTACGGGGGGATCTCGTGCGTGAGGTCGTGGATCGCGACGTCGGTGGACACGCTCGCCGCGACGCCCTTCATCGCGGCGACCGCGCCGTCGCGCGTGCCGAAATCGGACTGCAGCACGAGCGGGCCCTCCGCCCGCACCACGGCGGGCAGCGCCAGGACGGCGGCCAGGAGAAGCAGGACAGGACGCATCGAACCCCCGCACGGACGCGGAACGCCTTTTCATCCTAGCGCAGCACCGGCACCGCGGAAATCGCCGCGATGCCGGCGCAGCCTCCTGCCCTACTCGGCCGGATCGAAATGCTCGCAGGTCACTTCCGGGTTCCAGTCGACGAACATGCCGTGGGGGTTCTCCTCGAACGCCCAGACGTGCAGCTCGTAGAACGCCGGCAGCCCGAGGCGATTGGGCTCGCCGATGAGGTGGAAGTGCTGCCCCTCGAGCACCGGGGGGGCATCGTTCGCGGCATCCCAGTCCTCCGCGAACACGAGGTACTCGACCGCGATGAGCTTGAACTCGCCGTTCGGCCGCGGCTCGTAGACGATCAGCTCCGGCTGCGTGGCGTCGAGCGCGCCGTCGGCCAGGAGCGCTTCGTTCGCGAAGTGCACGCCCATGGCGCCCTCCTCGGGCCCGCTCACGCAGCTCGGCAGCGGCACGTAGCCGTCTTCCATGGCGGCGGAGGGATCGCTGTAGCGGCTTGCGGAATCGAGCACGGTGGCAACGAGACCCATGGGCGGCACGTCGTCATCGTCGTCGTCGTCCTGGGCGACGGCGGACGGGCCGGCGAGCAGGACGGGCAGCGAAGCGGAGAACAACAACGAACGAAACACGAGTTTCATGGCATTACTCCCGAAGCGAAGGATGGGGGAAGAACGTCTGGCTGGCCGACACGGGCATGGAGGGAATGGCGTCGCCCCCGGGGGTTGCGTCGCGGGGGCAGCACGCACGGCAAGCGCGCGCCTGCTGGCGACGACGGGGCAGTAACGCCGGATGCTTGCGGCCGGCCGGCCGAGGGGTACTGCAAGGGTCTTGCATTCGGAGTGTAGCAGCGGGCGCGGAATACGCGAGCGAGAGGACCTGGGCTCGAACCGGGATGGCACGGGCCCGGCGACCGGGGGCGCGGGCCCGGCGACCGGTGGCATCGGCTTGCCGGGCCAGGCGCACCACCCCGGCCGTAACCGCCGCGGGGGCGCGTTGCGACGGCTGGCACGATGGCCCCGCAGGAGCGAGCGTCGCTCGCGAGCGAACGCGCCAGCGAGGTGGGGCGGCGATGGAGCGGCGGGTGGGGGCCCTCTCGGCCGCGTGCGAGGCCCAGGCTGGCGAGCCCGGACTACAGCCGGTCGCGAGCGCTGCTCGTTTCTACAGGGGCGGGACGGTCAGGCGCAGCGGCTCGCCCACGGTGGCGGCGGCGACGTCTTCGCGGTGGAAGGGCAGCGGCAGCCATTCCTCCTCGACGTACAGCGCGAGCTGGTCGAAGGCGTGCGGGGAGGACGCGTGCGGCGACTGCCCGTAGGTCAGGATGGCCTCGGCCACCGGGCCACGGTCGTCGAAGGTCACGGCCTGGATGTAGCTGCTGCCCCACTCGACCTCGTAGCCGCCGGCCGTGAGCGCGGCCGGGCGCGTCTCGAGCTTGTTCAGCACGCCCTCGAATTCCGGGCCGCCGTGCAGCCCGACCGGGCCGTCCGGGAACGTCTTGTGCTGCACGTCGCCGAGGCGCGCGTCGAGGCCGAACCCGGCGCCGCGCACGGTGGCGACGGCACCGTCGAGCGCCGCCAGCAGGCGCTCGCGCACCGCCGGGTCCTGCGTGTTGAGGCCTGCCGGCGTGACCTCCGGCCGGGCAGGATCGAACGGCACGCGCCACACGTTCCCGATGCCGCGCGCAACGCGCCACCACTCGCGGAACAGGTGTGCGCCGCGGGAATCGAGCTCCGCGCGGCGATCCCAGGCGGCGAGCACGTCGCAGGCGTCCCGCCGTGCGCCGCTCTCGTCCGCGCACAGCGCCAGCAGGTCGTCCAGGACCACCTCCGCCGCGTGGTTGCGGTTCGCGAACAGCATCGCCTGCACTTCCCCGATGCCGACCCTGCCGTGATCCGCGATGCCGTCCGAGCCCGCGAGGCGCTCGCGGATCGTACGGAGCCCGGATCGGGTGCGCAGGCTCTGCCGCTGGTCGACGCCGCCGATCAGCGGCGAGAACGCCGGCCAGTCGATGTCCGGATTGCTGAGCCAGAAGCTGTCGTTGCTGTTCTGCACCCAGTCGCGGCGCACGGCCACCGGCGTACGCTCAATGGGGATGAGCCCCGGGACGGGCGAGGCGGGATCGCGCCGCCAGTCGCAGTCGGAGCGCGAGCCGTCCAGCACCACGAGCCCTGCCGCATCGAACAGCGCCGCGGCGCGATCCGACGGGCGGCAACGCGCGAGATGCTCCGCGTCCACGTCGGGCACGGCGGCCACGTCGGCGTACAGCACGGAGCCGTGCCGGTCCGCGGCGATCGTGTTCACCCACGGCACGCCGAGCCGGCCGAGCACCGTTCGCATCGCCCCGACGCCGTCGGCCCGATTGAAGCCGATCCAGATCTCGATCGCGCGCAGGTTGCGCGTGTTCACGTCCTTGAGCGCGTAGGCCCGGGTGTCGCTCCAGTTCAGGCCCGCGTCGGGCATGACGATCACCGGGCCGTAACGCGTCTTCCAGACGGTGTGCTCGCGCTCGACGAGCGTGCCGTCCCCGGTTCGCACCTCGTAGGTCACGTGCCCGGGCTGCATCGCCACCCGCTCGCCATCCACGACGTACGCCGTGGGCTCGCCCGGCACGAGCTCGAGCTCGTGCAGCGTGAAGCGTTTGCCGGTGGAGACGGTGTGCGTCCAGGCAACGTCGGCGTTGAAGCCGATCTGCACGACCGGGCTGTGGCCGATGGCGGCGCCCATCACGTCGAGGGTGCCCGGGATCGTCAGGTGCATCTGCCAGAAGCGGTTGACGCCCTCCCACGGGAAATGCGGGTTGCCGAGCATCACCCCGCGCCCGTTGTCCGTGACCTCCGCGCCAAAGGCCCAGCCGTTGGAGCCGAGCCGCGGCTCGTCGAAGCCGTAACGCTCGAGCGCGCGTACGGCCGCGGCCACGTCGGGGGGCGGCTCCAGCGTCGCCTCGCCCGACGGCGGAGCCGCGCCGAACATCGCATCAGCGAACAGCGCGATCCCGAGCTGCACCATCGTCAGCTCCTGCATGCGGAGGTAATCCGCGGCCGTCATCGGCCGTACCCACGGCTGCCCCGCGCATTCCGCGGGGAGGTTCGCGCCGTGATCCTCGAGGAAGCGGTTGTAGCCCGCGACGTAGCCGCGCATGAGCTGCTGGGCCTCGTCGCCCAGCGCCGCCTGCGCCCGCGCGAGCGCGGCATCGTCCATGTGCGCGCGGACGAACGTGTCGATGACGGCGTTCGGCAGCGGCCTGAGCCCCAGCAGGCCCCGCGCTTCCGGCCCGAACCACGCGGAGCGCTCGCCGCGGATCGTGACGAGGTGGTCGGCCGTCTGGCACACGTTGTCCTCGGCATGCGCGTACGCGACGCCGTAGGCGAGCGAGGCGTAATCCGGCGCTTCGATGTGCGCGATCCCGTACGGGGTTCGCCGGACCTCGACGACGGCGTGCGCCGACCCGGTCCCCGCTGCCGCCGGCGCAGCGGTCGCGGGTGCGGCGGCGTCGGGGACCGCCGTGCAGCCGGCCAGCGCGGCGGCGAGCGCGGCCAGCGCGGCGGCGATGTGCCGCGCGCCCATCGCGTGCCGGGCCCTCACCGGAAGTTCCAGGCCACCTCGATGCCGTAAGTCCGCGGCATGCCGGGCAGCTTCGCCACGGTACCGAAGAAGTCGCGGAGCTCGTCCTGCGGATCGGTCTCGTCGGTCAGGTTGCGTCCCCAGAGGTAGACCTCCCAGATCTCGCTGTCCGCCATCAGTCCGATGCGCGCGTTCACCTCGGTGCGCTCCGGAAGCTGCCCGTAGGGAATCGTACCCGGAAACGCGCTGTTGTACGGAATCTCGGTGTCGTTGTTCGCGCCCGAGAAGTACTCGCTGGCGTAGGTGACGTCGCCGCGCACGAGCAACGTGGATTGCAGGGCGGGCACGCTCCGGTACCAGGTGCCGGCCAGCGACGCGGTCGTATCCGGCGCGTTCGGCAGGTCGTTGCCGGATACGTCGGCGCCGGCCGTGCCGCCGCCGGGGAAGCTGTCGAAGGTCGCGTCCAGGAGGCCGAGCGAAGCCTGCAGCGTGAAGTTGTCGGTCACACGCCAGCTCGCTTCCGCTTCCAGCCCGCTCGTCTCGACCTTCGCGGCGTTGTTGATGCGAATCGAGGTGCGGCCGCCGCCCAGGTCGACGAACTGGTTCACCTGGTAATCGTCGTAGTTGGCGATGAACGCGGCGACGTTGAGCAGCAGGCGGCCGTCGAGGTAATTGCCCTTGAGGCCGATTTCGAAGCTGTCGACGGTCTCCTTGTCGAACTCGAGTCCCTGGTTCGCGGCGAGCTCGTCGGCGTTGATGTAGTCCAGGTTGAAGCCGCCGCTCTTGTAGCCCGCGGCGTAGCGGGCATACACGTTCGTGTCGTCGGTGAGCGCGTACGTCAGGCTCACCGCCGGGGCAAAGAAATCGTCAGTTCGGTCGTTGACCAGCGGCGACGGGTTCGCCGGATCCGGTCCCGTCGAGCCGATGAAGAAGATACCCGAGTTGCGGCCGTCGAGCAGCCAGTTGACGTCCTTGTCCTCGGTGGAATAACGGGCGCCGAAGCCGAGCTTCCAGCGCTCGGCGAGCTGCCAGCTCGCATTGAAGTACGCGGCGTAGCTGCGCGTCCGGACCTCGCCGGTGTTGAACACCTTCGAGCCCGGGGGGCCGAAGCCGAGCAGCGTCGCAACGACATCGTTCGGCAGCGTCGGTGGCGGGGGCAGCGGAGGTGATACCTGCCCCGAGGCGTACAGGGGACCGACGAAGGCGTCGACGAAATCCGCGCCGAGCACCACGTCGCGCGTGGTGTTCGCATCCTGCCGGTAGTAATAGAGTCCGGCGACCCAGGTGAACGCGCCCTCGTCCGGCGAGATGAGCTGGAGCTCCTGCGACAGCACGTCGTAGTCGTCCGAGTACTCGATCGAGACGATGTCCACCGGCGAGTAATCGGTCGCGTTGCTGTAGACCGCGTCGGTGGTGCGGTAGCCGGTGATGCTCTTCAGCGTGAAGCCGTTGCCGAGCTCGTAGTCGAGATCGAGGTGTCCGCCGTAGATGTCGCGGCGATCGAACGGGTCGAAATTGAAGGCGACGACCCCGAGCTCAGGCGCGACCTGCACCGGCTGCATCGCGAGCATGTCGGTGATGGGATCGCCGATCAGGATCAGGCCGTCGCTCTCGAGGCCGTCGAAAGAAGCGTTGATCTCGAGGCGCTCGCTCGCCTGGATGCGGAGCTGCGCGCGGTACGCGAGCACGTCGCGCTCCATCAGGTCGTTGCCGGTCACGATGTTGCGTACGTAGCCGTCGCGGTCCGCTTTCGACACGGCGAACGCGCCGCTCACCGTGTCGCTGAAGGGCACGTTCAGCAGCGCCTTGATCTCGGTGTAATCCATGT
Source organism: Woeseiaceae bacterium (assembly GCA_035304345.1). GTDB lineage: Bacteria > Pseudomonadota > Gammaproteobacteria > Steroidobacterales > Woeseiaceae > IDS-8. The sequence continues at coordinate 34,099 of DATGQE010000053.1, forward strand.
TGCCGAAGTCGCCGGTAACACGCCCGAAGAGCTCGTCGGCCGGCTTCTTCGTCACGAGATTGATGGCTCCCGCGACCGTGTTCTTGCCGAACAGCGTGCCCTGCGGGCCGCGCAGCACCTCGATGCGCTCGAGGTTCAGGAGCTCCTGGTTGATCGCCGGCGACATGCCGACGTACACGCCGTCGACGTACACCCCAACGCGCGAATCGAAGCCGATGTTACGGCTCTGCGCGCCGACGCCGCGGATCGTCACCGTCGAGCGGAAGTCGTTGCCCTGCGAGATCTGGATGTTCGGGATGTAGCCCGCCATCTCCTTGAGCTCGCGCACGCCGGTCTGCTCGATCGCCTCGTCGCTGAACACCGAGATCGACACCGGCACGTCGCGCAGGCGCTCGGTGCGCTTCTGCGCGGTGACCACGATCTCCTCGACCGTCGCGTCCTGCGCGAGCACCGCGCCCGGTGCCGCCAGGCATGCCGCGACGGCACCAGAGGCACCGGCCAACCGCCACCGGCGGTGCGCCGCCGTATCCCTGGTTCTTTCCCTGCTGCGCCGACGGCTCATTTGCTCCCCCACAGGCCACCGCTACAATGGCAAAATGGTATTACCAGTCGTTCGCAAGAGTCAACGTGGCGGGGGCACACTCATGACCGACCGGCCGCTCAACATCGAGCCCCTGGTGCCGCGCGAGGCGCTGGCCGAGCAGATCGTGCGCCAGATCGCGGACCTCATCAAACGCGGGGAGCTGAAGCCGGGAGACCGGCTGCCCGCCGAGCGCGTGCTCGCGGCGAAGTTCAGGGTCGGCCGCCCGACGCTGCGGGAGGCGCTGCGGGCGCTCAAGCTGCTTGGCGTGCTCGACATCCGCCATGGCGGCGGCGTGTTCGTCTCCGAGCTGCAGCCCGATACCCTGCTCGGGCCCTTGCACTCGTTCCTGGCGCTGGACCGGCACGACATCGCCACCGTGCTCGAGGCGCGCCGCGTCATCGAGGGCGCGATCCTCTCGTTCGTCGCACCCCGCGTGGATGCGGCGATGATCGGGAAGCTGGAGGCAAACCTCGAGCGGTTCGCCGCCTGCGTGGACGCCGCGGCCGGGGAAGTCGACATGGCGGTCATCAACGAGCTCGCCGAGGAGTTCCGCGACATCATCGAGAGCGCGGTCGACAATCCCATCCTCACCCGCGCCGTGACGAGCCTCGACATCCTGAGCACGGCGATGCGCTACCGCATCGCGGAAAGCGGCTCGCTCGAGCGCCTGCTCGACAACCATCGCCGGATCGTGGACGCGCTAAGAACCCGCGACCCTGGCGCCGCCCGGGCCGCGCTGGAAGCGCACCTGGACTACCTGTCCGAGCTCTGCGACGTGCAGCCGCGCCGTGAGTAGGTTCACGCGGCGGGTAGCGCTCATGGGAGGGATTGCGGCCGGCATCGCCGCCGCATCGGGCGCCCTCGTCTGGCCGCGGCTGCGCAAGCCTCCTCTCGGCATGGACATCCCGCCGGCGCTCGTCGAGCGCGGCGCGGCCCTCGTGCGCGAGCACCCGGTCGTCGACGTCCACGCGCATCCCGGCCGCTCGTTTCTCGCCGGGGCGGAGCCGGACAACCTGCTGCTTCGGTTCCTGCGCGACGGCTTCGAGGCCGAGCGCCTGCGGGACATGCAGGCGGCGGGCGTCACGGGCGGCCTGCTGGCGCTCGTGGCGGACTTCGCGGTACTCGGGTTCGCGCAAGGCGGCCTCACGGTCACGCGCGAGCTCGCGCCGGGCGAGGCGTGGCGCGATTTTCACCGGCAGCTCGCGCGCGTCCGCGGGCTGGTCGAAGACGGCACCCTGCCGCTCGCCCTCGGCCCGGACGACCTCCGGGCCGCCCACGCGGCGGGGACACCCGCGCTGCTCCTGGCCTCCGAAGGCGCGGACTTCCTCGAAGGCAGGGCCGAGCGGGTGGCGGAAGCGCATGCGGCCGGGATGCGTGCGATCACGCTCGTGCATTACCGGGTCAACGAGCTCGGCGACGCGCAGACCTCGCCCCCGGTGCACGGGGGGCTGACGCCTTTCGGCCAGGCGATCGTTCGCGACATGAACCGGCTCGGCATGATCATCGACGTGGCGCACGCGAGCTTTGCCACCGTGCGGGACGTCGTGGCGGCGTCGGCCGCGCCGGTCCTCTTGTCGCACAGCAACCTGGACACCGGCGCCGCGAGCTCGCCACGCTTCATCACGCGCGAGCACGCACTCACCGTGACCGAGGCCGGCGGCGTGATCGGCGCCTGGCCCGCGGGCATCGGCAGCGAATCGCTCGCCGACTTCACCGAGCAGGTGCTCGCGCTGGTGAACGCCGTGGGCGCCGAGCACGTCGCCATCGGCTCGGACCTCGACGCCAACTACCGGCCCGTGATCACCGACTACGCGGATTTCCCGCTGCTGGCGGCCGCGCTGCTCCACCGCGGCCTGCCGGAACCGGATGTCGCCCGCGTCCTCGGCGGCAACTTCCTGCGCCTGTTCGAGGACGTGTCTGCGCGATCGCACGGCGCCTGACGGTCGCGGCAATTTTTCCTGCGCCTTTGTAAATCGTTCAGCCGCTGATCGCACCGCGGGGAATTACCCCCGCAACGCCCGTGGCATGCAACTTGCACCCCGGCCTTCCGCACGCGAAAAGGAGTTGCAGCGATGGCACAGCAGCAAAGCACCCGGCGAACGGCCGACCACGACACGATCCGCAAATGGGCGGAAGAACGGAACGCGCGGCCGACCCGCGTGAAGCGCACCGGAAGCGGCGGCGATCCGGGAATCCTGCGCCTCGATTTTCCCGGCTACAGCGGGGAGGAGGAGCTCGAGGAGATCTCCTGGAACGAGTTCTTCCGCAAGTTCGACGAGTCCGACCTCGAGCTGGTGTACCAGGAACGCACCGCGGCAGGCGAGGTCTCGAATTTCAACAAGCTCGTCCAGCGCCAGCACTAGCCGGCGGCTGACGCATCCCATGAAAGCGGTTGTGTGGCACGATCGCGAGGACGTGCGCGTCGACCGCGTACCCGACCCGCGCCTCGTCGAGGACAACGACGCGATCGTGCGCATCACGACGACCGCGATCTGCGGCTCCGACCTGCACCTCTACGGCGTACTGGGCCCGCTCATGGAGCCGGGCGACATCATGGGTCACGAACCCATGGGCATCGTCGAGGAGGTGGGGCCGGCAATCACGAACATCGCGGTCGGCGATCGCGTGGTGATTCCGTTCACCATCAGCTGCGGCCGCTGCTTCATGTGCGACCGGGGCCTCTACTCGCAGTGCGAGACGACCCAGGTGCGCGAGTACGGCTGCGGCGCCGCGCTGTTCGGCTACACGAAGCTGTACGGGCAGGTGCCGGGAGGCCAGGCCGAGTACCTCAGGGTCCCGCACGCGGATTTCATCCCGATCAAGGTACCCGCGGACGGCGGCGACGATGAGCGCTTCATCTATCTTTCCGACGTCCTGCCGACCGCCTGGCAGGCCGTCGAATACGCCGCGATCCCCGACGGCGGCAGCGTGGCGGTCTTCGGCCTCGGACCGATCGGCCAGATGAGCGCGCGCATTGCGCGCCATCGAGGGGCGCGCGTGATCGCGATCGACCGCGTGCCGGAGCGGCTCGAGATGGCGCGCCGGAACGGCATCGAGGTGCTGCACCTCGAGGACGACGAGCCGATCGGCGATCGCCTCCGTGACATGACGCAGGGCCGCGGCCCGGACGCCGTCATCGACGCGGTCGGCATGGAGGCGCACGGCTCGCCGATCACAGGCTTCACGCACCAGATGACCCGGCTGTTGCCGGACAAGCTCGCCGAGACGCTGCTGCGCAAGGCCGGTGTCGACCGCCTGGCGGCGCTCGTGGGCGCGATCGACGCGGTACGCCGCGGCGGCACGCTCTCGATCGTCGGGGTGTACGGCGGCATGCTCGATCCCCTGCCGATGCTGACCCTGTTCGACAAGCAGATCCAGGTCCGCATGGGGCAGGCGAACGTCAAGCGCTGGATCGACGCCATCATGCCCCTGCTGGCCGACGGCGCGGATCCCCTGAACGTCGGCGACCTCGCGACCCACCGGCTGCCCCTGGACGAGGCGCCGGAAGGTTACCGGATGTTCCGCGGCAAGCACGACGGCGCCGTCAAGGTGCTGCTCCGTCCGTGACGAGGCACCGCATGCAGGAGTACGACCCGGAACATCCGCCTCCGGCCGAGGAATGGCTCGCCCTCGAGCCCGACGAGCGCAAGCGGCTGGTCGAGGAGTATTACTCGCGCGTCGGCGGCTACGGCGGATCGCTCGAAGTGCATGCCCGCGTGCATGCAATCATCGAGACGCAGCTCGCGCGGCAGGTGACACCGGTCAAGGCCGCGTTCGTGCGCCTGCGCGACAACGGCCTGTCGCGGCAGGACGCGATCCGCGCGATCGGGTCGGTGCTGGGGCGATACATCCGCCGCATAGAGGATCCCGAAGACCTTTCGTCGGCGGAGAACCGCGAGTACTTTTCGGCGCTGGAGATGCTCACGGCCGATAGCTGGTTCGCGAGCCGGGCCGGCGAGCCGGTCTGAGCGGTATCCCGGCCTCCCGGACGCTGTCGATCCGGCGGGTTCCCGGTCGACCAGGGGGTGCGGGCAACGAGCTCGCGCCCGCGTTGACCGATACAAAAAGGAGCCCGACGTGAAATACCTGTGCCTCGCGTGGGAAGATGAAGCGACGCTCGATGCGCTCACGCGCGAAGAATGGGATGAGCTCCGCAGGGCCACCCTCGACTACGTCGACTCGCTGCGCGCAAGCGGGCACCTGCTGGCGACGGAAGCGCTGAAGAGCGCCAGGGAAGGGGTCTCGCTGCGCATACGTAACGGCATGCTGGCGACCACCGACGGCCCCTTCACCGAGACGAAGGAGCAACTCGGGGGCTTTTTCCTGCTCGAGGCCGCCGACCTGAACGAGGCGATCCAGATCGCCTCACGCTGGCCCTCCGCCCAGATCGGCACGATCGAGGTCCGGCCCGTCGAGACGGAGCTGCGCGAGGACGGTCGCTACGCCCCGCTCCCGCCGTGAAGCCGCGGCCGTACCCCCTTGCGGCGCCCGCCGCGGCGCCTAAAAAAAGGGCCGGTCGCCGTCCCCGGGGGGAAATCGGGGTCGGCGACCGGCGCCATCCGCTTCCTGCGGATGTCCGACAGGGGCTAGCGCGCCGCGGCCGTCGCCGCCGCAGCCTCGTCGCCGTCCAGGAGCGCGAGGTTCACGGCCGGCGCTTCCAGGTAGCGGCCGAGGCGCGCAGCTTCCTGGAAGTCGCGGCGCGCACCCGCTTCATCCCCGCTGATCGCGCGCGCCACGCCGCGGTTCGCCAGCGCAACCGCACGCCCGTCGTAGCGCTTGCCACGCTCGTAGAACTGCACGATGGAGCCCGGCGGGGGTGCTTGTTCGAGCGCCGCGTCACACGCCTCGAGCGCCGCCGCGAGCTGGCCGGTCTTCGTGAGAGCAACACACAGGTTGTTGCGTGCGGCGAAGCCGGCCGGCCCGTCGTTCGATGCGGTCAGCTTCTGGATCGCGCTTTCGTACTCTCCCGCGAGCATGCGCTCACCCTCCGCCTGGTCGCGAATGACGGTCATGACGTAGGGAAGGGGTTGCTGCTGCCCGGCCAACGCGTCGCGATCCACCGTACCCGCAGCCAGCACCAGGAGGCACACGCCGATCCTGCCGCCGAGGCGTGATGCATTTTTCGTCGTCGTCATGACAGTTGCTCCTCATGGAAGTGTCGATCCGGACGCATCGTTGCGTCGGTGCTCACGCTAATTGCGGAGAGGCACGTTCGGCAAACGCGTAAAACTCGAGCTCATGTTGAGCTTTTTTCATGACCGCAACCGAACGTTCGTAACATCCACTCCCGCAGCGCACGCACGTCCTCCCGCTGCAGGTCCTCGTGGCGGCACACGAAGTAGTAACCGCTGCGCGTGAGAAGCGTGTGCTCCGAAAGCCTGACGAGGCTGCCCGAGCGGAACCAGGCGTCGCTCAGCGGGACGGGTACGAGCGCGGCGCCCAGCCCCCGCTCGGCGGCGCGCGCTACCGCGATCATCGAATCCAGCTTGAGCACGTGACGGGGCTTCAGCGGGGGGCGCCCGGCGGATGCCGCCCATTCGCGCCAGGCGCCCGCGCGGCTCGTGTGCACGATGATCGGGAACTCGCCTTCGTCGAACGCCCAGCGCCCCGCGAAATCGGCCGAGGCCGCTGGAACGAGCGCGAGCGGCAGCAGGCGCTCCGCATGGAATCCGGGCGGCGGCACGCGAAACAGCCGGACGGAGACGTCGAACTCGGACGGGTGACGCTCCGAGCTTTCGTCACTGGTGTCGACGTGCAGGTCGAAACCCGGATGTGCCTGGGTGAACTCCGGCAGTCGCGGCACGAACATCTCGCTCGCGAAGAACGGCTGCACGGAAATGCGCAACGAGCGCCGGCCGACCCGGCGGGAGAATCCGCGCGTGACCGCATCGATGCGCCGGATCAGGGGATCGACTTCCGCGAACAACCGTGCGCCCTCCTCGGTCAGCTCGAGCGCGCTCGGCTTGCGTACGAACAGCGCCACTTCGAGCTCGCGCTCGAGGCTCCTGATCTGGTGGCTGACCGCGGACGTGGAGACGAACAGCTCCTCGGCCGCGCGCCTGAAGCTCAGGCGGCGTCCTGCGACACAGAAAAAGCGCAGGCCGCGCAAGGACACGTTCCTGCCGGCCATCATCCTCGATCGATCCCGTCGGCTGCTCCCTGCACCGGCGCCGCGGCGCGACGCCACGACCGGGCGGGCTTGTGCAGGAAGCATGCCAGCGCGGTTTGACAACCCGATGAAAGGAGCCCGCACGCAACCCGCTGATTCGACGGTCTGTCGCGCGCACGGCGCCCAAGCGGCCAATCCCGGCGCGCACCGCGATGACGCAAGCCTGTCGCGCCGCTGAACGATCGCGGTGCACGGGCGGGCGCCGCGGTCACACTGGCGGCGGCGGCGCTCGAGCGTCTCACCGCGCGCGAGGGTCGCGGCGGCGGCGTCCCCTACCCCCGCTGAGCGGCGTCGCCGCGCGAGCGCGCTTTGCGAACGCGCACCCGGTCGATCGCGAATCCGGCGCCGTCCCGCCCGCACCTGCCCTGTCTGGCCATCTTCCGCCGGGACATGCCATAATCGCCGGGACACCGCCCACAGGGCGCTATGCCGCCGTTCGGCCCGGCAGACGCCACCCAGACCACAGCTCGTGGAACCATGCGGTGATTCCCAAGGATACTGTCTGTTTTTGCCCGGAAAGGGAGATCCCATGGTATGCGTATTGCCCAGATTGCACCTTTGATCGAGTCCGTTCCGCCGCGGCTATACGGCGGGACCGAGCGGGTTGTTTCCTATCTCACGGAAGAGCTGGTACGGCAGGGCCACGACGTCACGCTGTTCGCCTCGGCCGATTCACAGACGCGGGCGAAGCTCGTGCCGTGCGCACCGTCGGCCCTGCGCCTGGAGCCGCGATGCCTGAGCCCGCTGCCGCACTACATGCTCATGTTCGAACAGTTGCGCAAGCGGCGCCGTGACTTCGACCTGCTGCATTTTCACATCGACTACATACACTACCCGCTGATGCGGGAGATGGCGGTGCCGCACGTGTCCACGCTGCACGGACGGCAGGACATGTGGGACCTGGAGCCGCTGTTCCGGGAATACACCGACGTGCCGCTGGTCTCGATCTCGAACAGCCAGCGGACGCCCGTTCGGGAGGCGAACTGGGTCGGCACCGTCTATCACGGCCTGCCGCGAGACCTCCTGCCGTTCTCGCCGAAGGGCGGCAACTACCTCGCCTTCGTGGGGCGCATCTCCGTCGAGAAGCGCCTGGACCGGGCGATCGAGATCGCCACGCGTGCCGGCCGGGAGCTCATCGTGGCGGCCAAGGTCGACAAGGCCGACCGCGAGTATTTCCAGACGGACATCAAGCCGTTGCTCGACCGCAGCCCGAACGTGCGCTTCATCGGCGAAGTCACCGACAAGGAGAAAGCCGAGTTGCTGGGCGGCGCCCTGGCGCTCGTCTTCCCCATCGACTGGCCGGAGCCGTTCGGCCTCGCGATGATCGAGGCAATGTCCTGCGGCACCCCGGTCCTCGGCTGGCATTGCGGCTCCGTGCCTGAGATCATCGTGGACGGCGTGAGCGGGCGTATCGTCGAGAGCATCTACGAGGCGGTAGCCGCCATCGACGAGCTCGCGACCTACGACCGAAAGCGCGTCCGCGAATACTTCGAATCCAGGTTCAGTGTCGAAAGGATGGCTGCCGACTACCTGGCCATTTACGAACGACTCGTCGACGGGCACGTCGCGGCCGTCCACACGGCCGCGTGAGGGCGCATGGACCGCCAGGCGACGGTCGAGCGCACGGACGAGAGCACGCGCACGAAGCGCGTCGAAACCGGGACGCACTACATACCGTCCCAGGCGGAGCCGTGGCATTACGCCCTCAAGCAGGGACAGAGCTTCGCGCTCTTCGACCAGCACGGTGACATCGACTCGGAGCCCGATCGCGCAGACGGGCTCTATCACCGCGATACGCGGGTCCTGTCCCGCTGGCGCCTGCTGTTCAACGGCCACCAGCCGCTGTTTCTGAGCTCGACCTTGCGGGACGACAATGCCGCACTGATCGTCGACCTCACCAACCCGGACATTTTCGACGAGGATCGCCTGCTGCAGCCGCGCGACACGATGCACATCGTGCGCACGATCTTCCTGTGGGACAACGGCTGCCACCAGCGAATCGCGCTCTCGAACTACGGGCAGACCGCGCAACGCAACGTTCTCAGGCTCGAGTTCGACGCCGATTTCATCGACCTTTTCGAGGTGCGCGGCCACCGTGTCGTCGCCCACGGCAAGATGACCAAGCGGGTGGTCGACCACAACACGATCGAGTTCCGCTACACGGCGACCGACGGCCTGGAGCAGGGCACGGTCGTATCCCTCGACCCCGCACCGGACCGGCTCGACGCCTGCGCCGCCGAGTGGGACCTCAAGCTCGCACCCGGGCACCGTTACATGCTGTTCGCCCGCGTGGATCCCGTCGCGCGGAACACGTCGTCGGCTCGCTCCTTCCTCACGTCGATGCGACTCGCCCGGACGGCGTTGTCGCGCCTCTCGAGCCGCGCCACCGCGATCGAGAGCTCGAACGAGATCTTCAACGAGATCGTCCGCCGCTCGATCGCGGACCTTTACATGCTGATCACCCAGACCGAGGACGGTCCCTACCCGTTCGCCGGCGTACCCTGGTTCTGCACGCCGTTCGGACGGGACGGCATCATCACGGCGCTCGAGATGCTGTGGGTCGACCCGGGGGTCGCCCGCGGCGTGCTGCAGTTCCTCGCCCGCACGCAGGCCCAGCACGAGGACAAGATGGCCGATGCGGAACCCGGCAAGATCCTGCACGAGATGCGTCATGGCGAGCTGGCACGCATCGGCGAAGTGCCGTTCCTGCGCTATTACGGGACGGTCGACGCGACGCCGCTGTTCGTGCTGCTCGCCGGCCGCTATTTCGAGCGCACCGGCGATGCGGAAACGTTGCGGAGCATCTGGCCGAACATCATGGCGGCGCTGCGCTGGATCGACGGTCCGGGCGACCCGGACGGCGACGGCTTCGTGGAGTATCACTCGCAGCGAGCCGACGGCCTGGTCAACCAGGGATGGAAGGACTCCTCGGATTCGGTGTTCCACGCGGACGGCACGCTCGCGCAGGGGCCGATCGCGCTGGTCGAGGTCCAGGCTTACGTGTACGCGGCGAAACAGTCCATCGCCCGGGTGGCGCGCACGCTCGGCCATCACGCCGATGCGGCCCGGCTGGCGACCGAAGCCGAAGCGCTGCGCGTGCGCTTCGAGCAGACGTTCTGGTCCGAGAAGCTCGGCACGTACGTGCTGGCGCTCGACGGCGAGAAGCGGCCGTGCGAGGTGCGCAGCTCGAACGCCGGCCACGTGCTGCTTTCGGGGATCGCGTCGAAGGAACGGGCGCGGCGGGTGGCGGCGGACCTGCTCAGCCAAAGCTTCTTCTGCGGCTGGGGGATACGCACGATTCCCGCCGGCGAGGCACGTTTCAACCCGATGTCCTACCACAACGGGTCCGTCTGGCCGCACGACAACGCCCTGATCGCGCTGGGACTCGCGAACTACCAGCACACGCACGCCGTGCAGGACATCTTCCGCGGGCTGTATCTCGCGGCCAGCTCCATGAACCTGCGGCGACTGCCGGAGCTGTTCTGCGGGTTCCGCCGGCGGCTGGGCCGCGGTCCCACCGCCTATCCCGTTGCCTGCTCGCCGCAGGCCTGGGCGGCAGCCGCGCCGCTGGCGCTGCTGCAGGCGAGCCTGGGGCTCAGCTTCGACATCCCGAACCGGGCCATCCTGATGCACCACCCGCGCCTGCCCGAGTTCATCGACGAGATCTGGCTCCGGCGCCTCAAGCTCGACGACACCACCTCGATCGACCTCCTGTTGCGCCGCCACGGCACGGACGTGGCGGTGAACGTGCTGCGGCGCGAGGGCGACGTCGTGGTGGACGTCAGGGTCTGATACGCCCTATCCTCACCTGCCCGGATTGCCTTTGAGAACGATGGCCTGGCCCTGGCTCACGATCGTCGCCCGCACCATTCCCTGGGCGGAGCTCGCCCGCAACGCGCCCAAAATCATTGCCGCGTCCTCTGACCTGCTGGCAAAGCGCAACGCCGCGGCGCGCCAGGAGTTCCGCAACCCGCCGGACGAAGCGGACGAGATCGAGATGGCGGCACGGATTCGCGCGCTGGAGCAGCGCGACGCCGAGAACGCCCGCCTCATCGAGCAGCTCGCCCGGCAGGTGAGCGACCTGAGCGAAGCGGTGCAGGTGCTCGCCGCACGGTTGCGCCTGCTTTCCTGGCTGTTCGCCGCGGGTGCCGTCGTCGCCCTGGCCGCCTTGTGGCTGGCGTTGTGAGCGACGCCCTCGACGTAGTCGATCACCTCGTGTTCGCCACGCCGGACTTCGATGCCGGCGTCGCCGAGATCCGCGAGCGCTTCGGCGTGGATCCGGTGCCCGGCGGGCACCATCCCGTGTACGGCACGCGCAATGCCCTCGTCGCGCTCGGGGAGACCCGTTACCTCGAGATCATCGGGCCGGACCCGCAGGTGCTCGCCCGCGACGAGGTGCGGGTATTCGGGATTCACGAGCTCGAGCGCCCGCGGCTGGTTACGTGGGCCGCGCACGGCACCGACCTCGAGCAGCTCACGCGCGCGGCACGGCGCGAAGGGGTCGATCTCGGCACCGTGAGCGTCGGCAGCCGCCACCGGCCGGACGGCATGGAGCTTACCTGGAGCTTCACGGATCCGCTGGCCGCGCGCAACGGCGGCGTGCTGCCGTTCTTCATCGACTGGGGGGATACCGAGCACCCGGCCCGGAGCCTGCCGCAGTCGTGCGAGCTCCTCGAGCTCGGCCTGTATCACCCGCACGCCGACAACGCCGCGCAACGCCTGCGGGCCATCGGCATCGAGCTGCCCGTCCATCCCGCCGACGAGCCGCACATCACTGCCCGCATTCGCACGCCAAGCGGCACCGTCACGTTGTAGGAGCCGCGCCGCGTGCTCCTATGCGGGCGGGGCGAGGAAGCTCGTGCCGTAGTCCATGGCCGGGAGCTCGAACAGCTCGGCGAGCGACTGCCCGATGTCGGCGAACGTGGCGCGCTCGCCCAGCGGACCGGGGGTGACGCGCGCTCCCTTCGCGAGCACGGGGATGTGCTCGCGCGTGTGATCGGAGCCGGGCCAGGACGGGTCGCAGCCGTGGTCCGCGCAGAGGATCATGAGGTCGCCTGCTCCGAGGCGGGAGGTGAGCTCCGGCAGCCTCGCATCGAAATATTCGAGCGCCGTCGCGTAGCCCTCGATGTCCCGCCGGTGGCCGTAGAGCATGTCGAAGTCCACGAAGTTCGTGAACACGACGGAGCGATCCGGCGCCGCGCTCCAGGCCTCGAGCGTGGCGTCGAACAGCGCGGCGTTGCCGGTCGCCTTGACGGCGCGGCTGATACCGCAATGCGCATAGATGTCGGCAATCTTGCCGATCCCGATGACTTCGCCTCCCGCGGCGACCAGCTTGTCGAGAACGGTATCCGAGTGGGGCGGCGTGGTGAGGTCGCGCCGGTTCCCGGTGCGGACGAAGTCGGCCGCCGTTTTCCCGACGAACGGCCGCGCGATGACGCGGCCTACCCGGTAGGCATCCACGAGCTCGCGCGCGATATCGCACAGCTCGTACAGCCGCTCGAGACCGAAGGTTTCCTCGTGGCAGGCGATCTGGAACACGCTGTCGGCGGAGGTATAGACGATCGGCTTGCCGGTGCGCATGTGCTCCTCGCCGAGCCTCTTGATGATCTCGGTGCCCGAGGCGTGGCAGTTGCCGAGCACCCCGGGCAGCCTGCCCCGCTCGATCAGCGCGTCGAGCAACTCCGGCGGGAAGGTGTCGGTCTCGCCGCGGAAATACCCCCACTCGAACAGCACGGGCACGCCGGCCACCTCCCAGTGGCCGCTCGGCGTGTCCTTGCCCGTGGAGAGCTCGCGCGCGAAGCCCCAGGCGCCGCTGACCTCCCCGGGCACCTCGCAGCCCGCCGGCCAGCGCCCGGTGCTCGCGTGCGCGGCGTGCAGCAGGCCGAGCCCGGCGAGGTGCGGCACGGCCAGCGGCCGGCCCTGTTCCTGCCGGTGCTCGGCAATGTGACCGAAAGTATCCGCCCCGGCGTCGCCGAAGCGCCCGGCGTCGGCGCTGGCGCCGATGCCGAAGGAATCGAGCATCAGGATCAGGGCTCGCGTCATGATTTCTCCTCGAATCGGCTGCTCGCCATCCTCGTCGCGTGCGATGGACGCTTCAACGGGTAGTCGCAGCCCGGCGCGCGCTTACAGGGAGACGAGAATGCCTGCGATCGTCGCGTTCACCAGGTTGACCAGTGTACCGCCGATCACGGCCCGCAGCCCAAGCCGGGCGATGTCGCTACGCCGGCTGGGCACGATGCTGCCCAGGCCGCCCAGCAGGATGGCGATGGACGTGAGATTGGCAAAGCCGCACAGGGCGAACGTGATGATCGCCCGCGTCCGCTCGCCGAATTCCGCCTGCATTTCGACGAAGTGCACGTATGCATAAAACTCGTTGATCACGAACTTTTCGCCGATCAGGGTGCCGGCCTGCACGGCTTCCTCCCAGGGCACGCCGATCATGAACGCGACCGGGGCGAACAGCCAGCCGAGCATGAGCTGGAGGCTGAGCCCGGGATACCCCGCCCATTCCCCCAGCATGCCGAGCACGCCGTTGACGAGCGCAATCGTGGCTACGAACGCGAGCAGCATGGCGCCGACGTTCAACGCGAGCGTGAGCCCGGTCGCCGCGCCGTTGCCGAGCGCTTCGAACAGGTTCACCGGGCGCGTCTCACCACCCAGGTCGGCAGGGTCGAAGGGAGCCGGGGAGCCGGTTTCCGGGACCATGATCTTGGCGACGAGCAGCCCGCCGGGCGCCGCCATGAAACTCGCGGTGATGAGATAACCGAGGTCGACGCCCATCTGCGCGTAGGCCGCCATCACCGTGCCGGCAATCGTCGCGCACCCGCCGGTCATGACGGCGAACAGCTCCGATTCGCTCATGCGCGCGAGGTACGGACGTACCACGAGCGGCGCCTCGGTGTGGCCCACGAAGATGTTCGACACGGCCGACATCGACTCGGGCTGCGTGGTCCCGAGCAGCTTGCGCAGCGCCCCGCCGAGGACCGCGACGATCCATTGCATGATGCCGAGGTAGTACAGGACCGACATTATCGCCGCGAAGAACACGATGATCGGCAGCACGTTGAAGGCGATGGTGAAGCCGAGGCTGTCCCCGATGCGGTTGCCGAACACGAACTCGATGCCGGCGTTGGCGTAACCGATCACGTGGCCTACGCCGCGTACCGCCGCGTCCAGCGCCCGCCGGCCGGCGGGCAGGTACATGATGACGACGGCCATGCCGAGCTGGATCGCGAACGCGGCCAGCACGGTGCGCGGCCGGATCGCCCTGCGGTCGCTGGACAGGAGCCAGGCAAAGAGGAGCAGCAGCAGGATGCCGCCCAGGCTGATCAGGGTGCGCATGCGCGAATCAGCGAGCCGCTGCTCCGTGACCCGCCGTCAGGGCGACCACCGCTCGACAGGCCACCGGCCCGGCTCCTGCCGGATCAATGCTCAACTGCCGCCGCCGGCGGGCTGGTGGTGCGGGCTGCCATGCGGGGCAGGATCGCCGGCGGCAAAGAACTCGATGCGGGTGAGGAAGGTGTAGTCGCCTTCGAGGGACATCAGCCAGATCAGGATGAGGATCGCCACCGGCGGCACGAGGATCGCGAGCTTGAGCGCGAGCCGCTCCCACTTCATGTGCATGAAAATGGCCACGATGAACCCGGCCTTGAGCAGCATGAATATGACGATCAGCGACCATCGCAGCATTCCCTGGAATTCCAGGTAGTCCACCATGTAGGAAAAGAAACTGACGACGAACAAAAGCCCCCAGATCCAGAAGTAGATGGCGATGGGGTGCTGCTGTCCTTCCTGCGCCATGGCGTGTTCCTGCCTACCAGAGATAGAAGAATGCAAAGATGAAGACCCAGACGAGATCGACGAAGTGCCAGTATAACCCGGCGATCTCGACGATTTCGTAGTTGCCGCCCCGCTTCTCGTAGAAGCCCCGCTTGACGCGGAAGGCCACGATCAGGAGGTAGATCACCCCGGCCGTCACGTGCATGCCGTGGAAGCCGGTGATCATGAAGAACGACGAGCCGAACTGCGCCGCCCCGTGCGGGTTGCCCCAGGGCCTTACCCCCTCGTCCAGGATCAGCTTGCTCCACTCGAACGCCTGCATGCTGACGAACGTCGCGCCGAGCGCCGCCGTGGCCACCATCAGCCAGAACGTCTTGTTGCGCTCCTTCCGGTATCCCATGTTGACCGCCATGGCCATGGTCCCGCTCGACGTGATCAGCACCATCGTCATGATCGCGATCAGGAACAGGGGCACGGATACGCCGAACACCTCCAGAGCGAACAGCTCGCTCGGCAACGGCCAAGGCTCCGCCGTCGACATCCGGACGGTCATGTAGGAAATCAGGAAGCAGCTGAATATGAAGGTGTCGCTCAGGAGGAAGATCCACATCATGGCCTTCCCCCACGGCATGTGAAACGCCTGCTTGTCCGCCGAGAAATCGCTGACGACGCCGCGCCTGCCCGCCGGCAGCACGTCGTCGATCTTCGTCATGATGGCTTCCGACATCTTGCGAGACCCTTCAGGTATAGAGCAGCAGTGCGAACAGGACCAGCCACACGAGCAGCAGGTAATGCCAGTAGACGGTACAAAGCTGCACGCTCGTCCGTATCGCCTCCGGCTCCGCGCCGCTCATGATCTTCACCACCGAGCGCGCCCAGACCCACAAGCCGCCCGCGAGGTGCAGCCCGTGCACGGCGGTGAGCAGGTAGAAGAAGGCGTTCGCCGGGTTGCGGCTCGCGTAGTGCCCCGTGTCGTGGAGCTCCCGCCATGCGATGAGCTGGCCCGCGAGGAACAGGAAGGTGAGCAGGCCGGCCAGCGCCAGCCCGATCTTCAGGGTGGCCGCCTCGCCGCGGATCGCGGCGCCGCGGCTCCGGTGATACACGAGGCTTGCAAAAACCAGCAGCACGGTGTTGACCCACAGGATATCGGGCTCCGGCAGGTCTGCCCAGTCGTGCATGTGCCGCCGCATGAGGTACGCGCTGATGAACAACGCGAACAGCGACGTGACCACCGCGAGGAACGCCGCGAGGCCAAGCACCCGCGGGCCGGTGTCGAACGCGCTGCCGCTCGCCGCATCGTCCGCCGCCCGCGGCTGCCACGGCGCGGTGTTCAGCGTCTGGCGCAGCAGCCACCCGACGACCACGGCCATCAGGACGGCGAGGATCAGCAGCGTGAACGTCATGCATCCTGCTCTTCGGGAGCGCGCACCGCGCTACGCATGCGTGACCCCGTGACGACGGCCGACCGGCGCGACTTCGGCCGGCACGTTCTGCGGGATGAAGTCCTCGGGATGGCCAGGCACGCTGTAGTCGTAGGCCCAGCGGTGCACCTCGGGCAGCTCGTGGCCCCAGTTCCCGTGCTTCGGCGGCGTATCGGGCGTCTGCCACTCGAGCGTGGTCGCGCCCCAGGGGTTCGGATCGGCCTTCTTGCCCCGCGCCAGCGACGTCACCACGTTGTAGAAGAAAATGAGCTGGGTGAGCGCGACGATGATCGCGGAGATCGTGATGCTCTCGTTCAGCGCCTGGGCCGATGCCGGCATGAACTCGGTGTCACCCATGGCGAAATACCGCCGCGGCACGCCGAGGAAGCCGAGGTAGTGCATCGGCAGGTAGATCGAGTACGTGCCGAGGAACGTCAGCCAGAAATGCCACCGGCCGAGCCGCTCGTTGTACATCTTGCCGGTGATTTTCGGGAACCAGTGGTAGATCGCGCCGAAGACCACGAGGATCGGCGACACCCCCATCACCATGTGGAAGTGCGCCACCACGAAGTACGTGTCCGACAGCGGCAGGTCGACGACCACGTTGCCGAGGAAGATACCCGTCAGCCCGCCGTGGATGAACGTGAAGATGAAGCCGATGGCGAACAGCATCGGCACGCGCAGGTGGATGTTGCCCTGCCACAGTGTCAGCACCCAGTTGTACACCTTGATCGCCGTCGGCACCGCGATGATCAGCGTCGTGGTCGCGAAGAAGAACCCGAAGTAGGGGTTCATGCCGCTGACGTACATGTGGTGTGCCCAGACGATGAAGCTCAAGCCACCGATCGCGAGGATAGCCCACACCATCATGCGGTAGCCGAAGATGTTCTTCCGGGCATGCGTGGCGAGCAGGTCCGACACGATGCCGAAGGCCGGCAGCGCCACGATGTAGACCTCGGGATGGCCGAAGAACCAGAACAAGTGCTGGAACAGGATCGGGCTGCCGTTCGTGTAGACCGTCTGCTCGCCCGCGGACACCATGTCGGGCATGAAGAAGCTGGTGTAGATCGTCTTGTCGAGCAGCATCATGATCGCGGACACGAGCAGCGCAGGGAACGCCAGCAGGCCCAGGATCGTGGCCATGAAGATGCCCCACACGGACAACGGCAGGCGCATCAGCGTCATGCCGCGACAGCGCGCCTGCAGCACCGTGGTCACGTAGTTCAGGCCGCCCATCGTGAAGGCGACGATGAACACGGCGAGAGAGACGAGCATGAGCACGATGCCCCACTCGACGCCCGCGGTACCCGGCGCGATGGCCTGCGGCGGATACAGGGTCCAGCCTGCACCGGTGGAGCCGCCAGGCACGAAGAAGCTCGCGAGCAGGATGATCACCGACAGCAGGTACACCCAATAGCTCAGCATGTTCATGTACGGGAATACCATGTCGCGCGAGCCGCACATGAGGGGTATGAGGTAGTTCCCGAACCCGCCGAGGAACAGCGCCGTGAGCAGGTAGATCACCATGATCATGCCGTGCATGGTGACGAACTGGTAATAGCTCTCCGGGTTGATGAACGAGAACTCGTTCGGGAAGCCGAGCTGCAGGCGCATCATGACCGACAGGCAGAGCGCCACCACGCCGACGAAGATTGCCGTCAGGCCGTACTGGACGGCGATGACCTTGTGATCCTGGCTCCAGATGTACTTGCGGATGAAGGTCTGCGGATCGTGATGCGCGATTTCGTGATCCCGGTCCGCGATTGCTACGTAGGCCATCAGCCTGTCCTCATGCCGTGCCGGTCATGGTGCGGTACGCTCCGGCGTCTCCGGGGTCGACAGCGTGTTGATGTACGCCACGACGTCCCGGATTGCCTGCTCGTTCTGCAGCGTCTCGGCCATGAACCCCATCTGCTTGCCGTAATAGTCACTGGGATGGCCACCACGCACGCCGCTCTTGAAGTTCTCGAGCTGCCGGACGAGGTACCAGTCGCTCATGCCCGCGAGCCGCGGCGCGTTCATGTGCTCGATGCCCTGCCCGCGGGCGCCGTGGCAGTAGGCGCACACCGCGTAACGCTTCGCGCCCGCCGCGACGTTCCCCTCGACCGTGTGCGCGGGCGGCTCGTCCGGCAGGCCGGCGAGGTACGCGAGCACGTTGGCGACGGCTTCCGGCGTCGCCAGCGTACGCGCCATGGGCGCCATCTGGCGTCCGTACGTGTCGGCCTCGTGCGCGCCGCGCAGGCCGGTGCGGTAGTTCTCGAGCTGCTGCTCGATGTACCACGGGTCCTGCCCGGCCAGCTTGGGCGCGTTCAGCGCGGGCATCCCTTCCGCCCGCGGCCCGTGGCACGCCGAGCACACCGCGTACTGCGCCGCGCCAGCGGTCGCGTTGCCCGGCGGGCGCGCCGCGAGCTCGGCCCAGGTCGGCCAGCTCGCCACCCACTCGTCGAACGCCTCCTGCTCCTCGACCACGACCGCGCCGCGCATGGAGTGGTGCGCAATGCCGCAGAGCTCCTCGCACAGCACCTCGAAGCGCCCGGTGCGGGTGGGCGTGAGCCACATGTGGGTTTCCATGCCGGGGACGAGGTCCATCTTCACGCGGAACTGCGCGACGGTGAAGTTGTGCAGCACGTCCTTCGAGCGCAGCCAGAAGCGAACCGGGCGGTTCACGGGCAGGTGTACCTCGGCGCTCGACACCAGCACGTCGTCCTGGCCGTCCGGGTCTTCGGGGTACATGCCGAAGGGATTGTCCGACGAGACGAGGCGGGTGCTGGTCCTCCCGAACCGGCCGTCTTCACCGGGCAGGCGATAGCTCCAGTGCCACTGCTGGCCGACCGCCTCGATCTGCAGCGCGTCGGGGGGCACGTCGACGAAGCGCGCCCATACGAGCAGGCCGGGCGCGAGCATCGCCGCGACGCCGACCGTGGTGAAGGCGGTGAGGACCCACTCGAGGCGCTTGTTCTCGGGCTCGTAGGCGGCCTTGCGCTCCCGGCGATGGCGGAAGCGGATGACGCAGTAAGCCATGAAGAGGTTGACGGCCACGAACACCAGACCCGTCACGACGAGCGTGATGTCTACCGTTCTGTCTATGCGTTCCCAGTTGGATGCGAGGGGCGTGAACGTCCACGGGCTCAGGAAGTGAAATGCGAGGGAGCCCACGACCAACAGGATCAACACTATTGCTAAAGGCATACCCGGCGCACCCTCTGCCGCGATCGTCCGGATGGAATGTTGCTCGTGGACTCGAGTGGACTACATCAGTTGCCGCCCCCTGTTGCCGTCGGCTTCCGTGTCGGTGTGCAGTATCTTCGCCCGTCGCGCCCACGGACGGCGAGATGCATTCCCCCTACCACGTCCTTGTTCTTATCGGCGCCCCCTTTGTTGCCGGCGGACTGGTACACCGTCGACAATAGAGCAATCAGGGGCCCATTTCCACCGGGATTCGAGTCTCGGCGCGGGCGCCACCGGCCCCGCCTCGGTGGCGGGCCTGGGCCCGTGCGGTGCGCGCTCCTCAGGCGAGGCCGAGCTGCTCGGCTACGGCGCGATCCGCGGCATCGATGGCGCCGTCCACGTACGCGTAGGCCGAGGCATCCGAGTTCGCGATCGAGATGCGCCCGATGCGCGCCCGCCCGGCCACGTGCGGGCCTTCGTCACGCCCCCAGTGTGGCGGATCCGAGTAGTCGTTGTACTCGTAGGCGTAGCCGTGCGGCCAGCGGTTCACGGTGATGCCGGCGATGTCGCGCTCGGCGTCGAACCCGCCTTTCGACAGCGCGCCGTCCATCTGCCGCATGATGGCATCCTCGAACTCGTCGAAGCTCATCTCGAGCAGCCGGCGCCGGCCGGCATCGTGCTGCTCGCGCGCCGACAGCCCGCGGTCCGGGAGAGTCGGCGCGAACAGGCCGTGGATCACCGTCGGCTCTCCCGGGTTCCGGGTGAACGCGTAACGCCCGATGCTGACCGGGAAGTCCATGCCGAAATTGCACATGAGCTCGGCGCGCGGCACGTAGAAGTCGTAGAACCCGAGCCGCTCGAAAGCGTGCCAGTTGCGCACCGCGATGCCCAGGTACACGAGCGGCACCTTCGTGGCGTATTCGATCGCCTCCTTCTGCGCGGCCGGCAGCTCGGGGCACAGGTAGGGGATCATGCAGTTGTAGCAGGCGAGCACGACGTGCCGGCCGCACACGCGCTCCGCGCGGCCCCGCCGGACGTAGGTGACTTCCGCCGTGCCGCCGTTCGCATTGCGGACGTCGACCGCCGTGCTGTGCAAGCGGATGCGAACGTCGGCATCCGGACGGTCGAGCCGGCCGTAATCGATGCGCGCGGTCACGAGCTCCTCGATCGTCGTCGCCGGCACCGCGGCCGGCACCAGCCTCTGCACCAGCGCGCGGGCGATGGCGGCGTTGCCGTCGGGAAAGTGGAAGATGTAGGGCTCGTCCGGTCCCGCTGCGCCGCCGTCGGGCTCGCCGGGATCGAGGCCGCCCGTTCCCGGCATCGCCATCCGCCACGCCTCGAGCGCCGACAGCGCATCCCACCCGACTCCCCACAACCCGAGCACGGTGTCCCGGAGCAGCTCGACGACTTCCTCCGGCACGCCGGCGTATCGGCGCAGGAAATCGGAATAGCTCGTCCGGCGCAGGATCCGGGCCTGTTGCCCGGGGCTGCGGCCGGGCAGCAGGTTGCGAGCGGAAGCGAGCAGCGAGAGCAGCGAGTCCCGCGCGGTCGCGGACAGCGGATACTCGCGGATCGCCGCGGCCAGGTCGGCCTCGGGCGGCAGGCCGTAGTAAGGCAGCACGTTCGGCACGACGCGGTCCTCGCCCCACGCAGCCGCGGAAAAGTAGATCCCGCGGACCAACCCGTGGCGGGCGTGCCAGCCGCGGTCGAACCACTCGTAGAAGCGGTCCGTGTCGATCGCGAGGTCGGCGAGCAACCGCTTCGCCGCCTGCGAGTAGCGGCCGGGTGAATCGATGGACTGGCTGCCGCCGTAAGCGATGAGCTGCCGCCCGTCAACGGTGAACTCGTTGCGGCGCGCGTGCCCGCCGAAGTCGTCGTGATTGTCGAGGATCAGCACGCGCTTGCCGGCGCTGGCACGCTGCCGGTACAGGAACGCGGCGGCGAGACCCGAGATGCCCGCGCCGACCACCACGAGATCGTAGACGTCGTCCGTGCGTGCCTCCGGTCGCGGCCAGCGCCGGCCGCCCCACGCGAGCGCGTGTGCAACCTCGAACGAGCCCGGGTGGCTGCCTCGCATCCCCGTGAGCGCCGGCGGGTACGGATCACCGGCCCGTGCCGCCCTTGCCATGAGCTCGAGCGGCGACAACGAGCTGCCGGCAGCGACGCCGAGCGCCATGCCGTTGATGAAATCGCGGCGGGTAATCCTGCGCCTGTCGGTCATTGCCCCTTGTGACCCGTGACTCGCGGCCGGCACGCCTGCCCATGTTAGTGGCCGGGCGACCGGCGTCACAAGCCGGCCGACCCGCCGTCCCGTCGGGTGGCGTCACACCGCTCTGCGGAACCCCGGCTGCATGTCTTTTGTTGCACCGCTGCACTACACTCTGGACGAAAAAGGTGCAGCACGGCCGTGCAAAGGCTCCGCATTTTCATCTCGTCTCCCGGCGATGTCCTGGAGGAGCGGACGATCGCCCAGCGGGTGATCGAACGGCTCCAGAGCGAGTATGTCGGCCGCCTGGTGCTCGAGCCGGTGCTCTGGGAGCACGAGCCGCTCGTCGCGACCGGGAACTTCCAGGAACAGATCATCCGCCCGGCAGAGACCGACGTGGTCGTGTCCATCCTGTGGTCGCGGCTCGGCACGCGCCTGCCCAGGGGCTTCACCCGCCCGGACGGCTCCCGCTACGAGTCCGGGACGGAGTTCGAGTTCGAGGACGCGCTGGCCGGCTTCCGCGCGAACGGCAAGCCGGACCTGCTCGTGTACCGCAAGACCGCGCCGCCCTCCGTGCGGCTGGACGACGAGCGGGAGCTGCTCGAGCGCCTGCGGCAGAAAAAGAAGCTCGACGATTTCATCGCGCGCTGGTTCCACGACCAGGCCGAAGGGACGCTCATCGCCGCGTTCCACTCGTTCGAGTCCCCGGGGCATTTCGAAGAGCTGCTGGAGGAGCACCTGCATCGGCTCGTCGAGCGCAAGCTGCCCGACGCGCTGGGCGCCGCGGGCGAAGTACCGGCGGTCTGGAAGAAGGGTTCGCCGTTTCGCGGCCTGGAAGCGTTCGAGTTCGAGCATGCCCCGGTGTTCTTCGGCCGCACCAAGGCGGTGTCCGACGTGCTGGCCGCGCTGCGCCGGCAGGCCGCGGACGATCGCGCTTTCGTGCTGATCCTCGGCATGAGCGGCGGCGGCAAGTCGTCGCTCGTGCGGGCGGGCGTCCTGCCGATGCTGACGCAGCCCGGGGTCATCGAGGGCGTGCGCTCGTGGCGCAGGGCGGTGTTCCGGCCGGGCGATGCGCCCGGCGACCTGTTCACCGGGCTCGCGGCCGCGCTCCTGCGCGAGCATGCCCTGCCCTCGCTCGATCCGGACGGCGAAGGGCCCGCCGCGCTCGGCCGGGTGCTGCGCGAATCGCCGCACGCGGCCGTGCAGCTCATCAGGACGGCGCTGGCGCGGGAAGCCGGTGCCGGCACGGTCCAGCCCGCAGACGGCAAAGCAGATGCGCGGCTCGCGCTCGTCATCGACCAGATGGAGGAGCTGTTCACGCAGGACGGCATCAGTGCGCAGGACCGGCGCCGTTTCGCCGACACGGTGGATGCGCTCGCGCGTTGCGGCCGGGTGTGGGTGCTGGCGACGCTCCGCAGCGACTTCTATCCGCGGCTCGCCGAGCTGCCCGTGATCGGTGCGCTGAAGGAAGGTGCCGGACAGTACGATCTCATGCCGCCCCGGCCGAGCGAGATCGCGCAGATGATCCGGCTGCCGACGCGCGCCGCCGGGCTGCGCTTCGAGGAGGATCCCGCGACCAGCGAACGGCTCGACGACATCCTGCGCGACACGGCATCCGAGCGTCCCGAGATCCTGCCGCTCCTGCAGTTCACGCTGGAGGAGCTGTACCAGCGCAGGACCGCGAACGGCATGCTCACCCTCGAGGCCTACCGGGCGCTCGGCGGCGTCGAGGGCTCGCTGGCGCAGCGCGCGGAAACGGTATACCGGCAACTGGCGCCCGAGGTGCAGGCGGCGCTGCCGGCCGTGCTGTCGGCCCTGGTCAGCGTCGAGCGCGACGGGCACGACGCCGTCGGGCGCAAGCGCGCGTCGTGGAGCATCGCGTCGAACCCGGAAGTCCGCGAGTTCCTCGAGACGTTCGTGGCCGCGCGCCTGTTCGTCACCGAGCTGGCGGACGACGGGAGCGTGGTCGTGAGCGTCGCCCACGAGGCGCTGCTGTGGCACTGGCCGCGCGTGCAGGAATGGCTCGAGCAGAACCGGGCGAACCTCCGGGTGCAGAGCCGCGTGAGCACCGCCGCCGAGCGCTGGGCCACGGAAAACCGCCGGGCGGACCTGCTGTTGCCCCGCGGCCAGCCCCTCGCCGAGGCCGAGGCGCTCCTGGGACAGGGCGTCGAGCTTGGCCCGACCGAGACCGAGTTCGTGCGCGCCTCCATCGCGCGGTCCAGGCGGGCGCATCGCCTCGAGATCGGCGTGGTCGTGACGCTCGCGGCGCTCGCACTGGTCGCGGGCAGCGCCGCGTTCTTCGCCAACGAGCAGCGCAACCTCGCCGTCGAGGCCCGGACGCGCGCCGAAGTCGAAGCCGAAACGGCAAAGCAGATCACGGACTTCATGGTCGGCCTGTTCGGCGTGGCCGACCCGGCCGGCGAAGCGCGCGGCAACACGGTGACGGCGCGCGAGATCCTGGACAAGGGCGCGGCGCGCATCGAAGAGGAGCTCGCGAACCAGCCGGCCATCCGGGCCACGCTCATGGAAACGATGGGGACCGTCTACACGAACCTCGGCCTCTACCCGCAGGCGACGTCGCTGCTCGAGAGCGCCCTCGAGAAACGGCGCGAGCTGGTCGGCGACCGCAACGTCGAAGTCGCCAAGGCGCTCGTCCACCTCGGCGACGTCCTCACGCTCAACGCGAGCTTCGAACGGGCGGAGTCGATGTACCGCGAGGCGCTCGACATGCAGCGGGAGCTGCTGGGGGAGGAGCACGAGGACGTCGCCCGCACCCTGTACGCGCTCGCGGACGTGCTGGGCCGGAGAGGCGCGTACGCGGAGGCGGAGCCCCTTTTCCGCCAGTCGCTCGAGATGCGCCGCAAGCTGGGGGGCCCGCGAACGGTCGAGGTCGCCGAGAGCCTCGAGGGGCTCGCGCTCAACCTCTTCGACCAGGGCGACTACGAGGACCCGGTGCCGCTGCTGCGGGATGCCGTCGCCATTCGCCGCGAGCTGCAGGGCGAACCGCCGCATCCCGAGCTCGCCGACGCGCTCAACAACCTGGGCTATGTGCTCGGAGAGCTGGGCGAGTACGCGGAAGCCGAGGCGCTGTATCGCGAAGCGCTGGACATGAAGCGCCAGGTCCTGGGCGACGCCCATTCCGAGATCGCGATCGGGTTGAACAACGTGGCGTTCATGCTGCACGACCAGGGCAAGCACGAGGAAGCCGAGGTGATGTTTCGGGACGCGCTTGCGATGCAGCGCGAGCTCCTGAGCGAGAATCATCCCGCCGTGGCGATGACCCTCAACAACCTCGCTTTCCTGCTGTACGAGAAAGGCGAGACCGCGGAAGCAATGCAACTCTCCCGCGAGTCGCTGGACATGTACCGCCGCGCCTTTGGCGACGAGCATCCGTCGGTGGCGCGCGGCATGAACAATCTGGCGATGTGGATCGCGGAGTCCGGCGATTACGCGGCGGCCGAGCCGATGCTCCGCGAGGCGCTGGCGCTGCGCGTCAGGCTGCTCGGCGAGGAGCACATCGACGTCGCAGGCAGCCTGACCCTGCTCGCGGACGTTCTTGTGCACACGGAACGGTACGAGGAAGCGCGCGAGCTCGCCGCACGCGCGCGCGCGATCTGCGCCCGGGCGCTGTCCGGGAACCACTGGCGCACGGCGGGGGCGGCCAGCGTCGAGGGCGCGGCGCTCACCGGCCTCGGCCAGTACCAGGCGGCCGAAACGCTGCTGCTAGAGAGCCTCGCGATCCTGAAAGGCGACGTCGGCGCACTACCCGCTTTCGTCACCGACACCGAACGGCGCCTCGCCGATCTCTATCGCCGGTGGGGCAAGCCGGAGGAAGCCGCGCGCTGGCTGGCGCTGTCGGAGCACGGGCTGAATTGACATAATGAGGCGGCAGGAAGGGCGCCGATTGCCCGGGTTCCGAAGCCGGGGTATTCTGGCTCGAGCGCTCCGGATAACGAACTCGATACAAGGACGCGCTTGAACCCGCGAGGCGAAGTCCTTCCGGGCGATTTCCTTCTATCACACGAAATACATATCCAGGCGAGCCGGGGAAACCGGCGGGGATGTCACATGCCAGTTCGTCGTCTTCGTTCCATTGCGTTCGTTGCATTGTTCCTTTGCGCCTGCGCGGCGGAAGCCGACACGGTCCTGTGGGGTTCCTCGGCGGACCCCCACGCGGCGGCAGGCCTCTACACGATCGCCGCCGGCGACGGCGCGGCCGTGCCGGTGGGGCCGGGCAGCGCGGGCGGAGTGAGCGCACTCGCGCTCGACCCGCAGTCGGGAACGCTCTACGGCATACTCGGGAGCGCGTGCGACGGCGCGACGCTGGTCACGGTCGACCAGGACACCGGCGCGCTCACGGTGATCGGTGTGTTGCAGGGCTCGGGGTTCGACGGCACCCCCGGCCCCCATTGCCGCGGCGGCGCCGATGCCCTCGCCTTCGGCCGTGACGGCACGCTGTATGCCGGCGGCTGGAACGGCGGCACGAAGGGCGGCAAGCTGCTCACGGTCGACAAGGCGACGGGAGCGGTAATCGCGAGCCGGCCGACCGAGGCCCTGAAAAAGGGCAAGGAGCCGGTGAAGATCACGGGACTCGCGACCGCGCCGGACGGGCGCTTGTGGACGTCGCACGGCGGCGCGGCGGCTGCCGTCCTGCACACCGTCGATCCGCAGACCGGCCGTTTCACCTCCCGGCTGAAGCTCTCGGACGAGAACGCGGCCGTCACCGGCCTGGCCTTCGGGCCGGACGGCACCCTCTACGGCGCGGTGAAAGACGGGAAGAAGCTGGCGTCGATCGAAACGGACGGCAAGCACCGCGGCAAGGTCCGCATCGTCGGGCGTTTCGGCGACGGCGTGCGGATCGCCGGCCTGCAGCTTCTCGGCGTACGGGTCCTGGCAAGCGACTGCACCGCCGCGCGCGGCGGGTGCAACCCGACCGGCGGACAGGCGCTCGTGCTGCCCGACACGCTCGCGATACCGCCGGACGCGACCATCACCCAGCATACGCTGTTCATCACGGACCCGCGCGTCGCGAGCGGCCGCTGCGGAAAGGATCCGCTCGTGCTCTTCGAAGACGATCCGCGGATCCCGGACCTCATCATCCCGGAATACCTGTGCGGCTCGCCCGATTTCGTCGTCCTGCGGACGCGGTCGGACCTCCTCCTCACGCAGGGCACCGTCATCGCCACCAACGAGCCGGAGGCCTTCTTTGCCGACGCCCTGCCCTGCGCGACGCCGATCACCGGGGATCCGCAGCAGCAGGACGTCATGGTCTGGCAACCCACCGACAGTGCCGACATCGAGGAAGGTCACGCGCTCGAGCTGACGTTCGAATGCGGCAGCTCGCGCGGCCGTACGAGAGGCCTGTCCTGGTACGTGGTCGGCTTACACATCGACTTCGGGCTGGACTGGAGCACGCAGCCGGACGCGGTCCGGCAGGCATTCGTCGACCTGACGAGCGTGAAGTTCCACGGCCTGGTCCAGGCAGTCGTCAATGCGAAGGGCGTCCTGCCGAAGAAGTACTTCAAGAAGCTCCTGGAAAGCGTCACGCGCGCCAGCGAGGCGCACGAGCAGGGACGCTATCATCTCGCCTCACGCGAGATGGCCAACTTCATCCACCTCGTGGAGCGCGCCTGCTTCGAGCCGAGCAATTTCAATCACCACGGCAACGTCGAGATGCGGGCGCACAACGTCAGGTTCATGCTCGACGAGAAGGTGATCGGCATCATGCCCTGAGCCGGGCTCCGGTCGCATGTCGGAGGAAGCCGGCAGGCCAGGCAGCCGGGAACCGCGCGCGTTGCCGCTGGTGATCGCGACCACGGGGCATCGCGACCTGGTCGCCGGCGAAATGCCCCGCATACGCGAGCGGGTGCGGGACCTTTTCGCCTGGCTCGCGGAGCGCTTCCCGGAGCGCAGGCTGCAGGTCGTGTCGGCGCTGGCGGAAGGTGCGGATCGCCTGGTGGCGGAGGAAGCCCTCGCCACCGGCGTCGAGCTCGTGGCGCTGCTGCCGATGCCGCGGGAGCTTTACGTCCGGGACTTCCGGGAGGACGCATCGAAAGCCGGGTTCGACAGCCTCGTGCGGCGTGCGTCCGCCGTTTACGAGCTGCCCCTCGCCCCCGGCATCGGCGCGGACGACATCAGAAGCTCGGAGCGGGCACGCGGCCTCCAGTACGCGCAACTCGGCGTGTTCCTGTCGGCGCACTGCCACATCCTGCTGGCGCTCTGGGACGGCAAGCCGTCCGACCGGCTCGGCGGCACCGGCCAGATCGTTCGCTTTCACCACGACGACGTCATGCCCGGTTACTCGGCGCCGACGGCCGCGACCCAGCAGATGCTGGTGGACGACGAAAGCGACCTCGTGTACCACGTCGTGTGCTCGCGCGACCGGCCGGACGGCGCCCCGCGCGCGGGTCTCGAGCCGCTGGACTGGTGGTGGTTCACCAAGGACCGGGAACGTCCGCTGAGCAAGGAGTTGCCCCCGCAGCACCGGCTCGTCTTCCGCCGCTACGGCGAATTCAGCGAGGATGCCGTCCGTTTCGGCGCGAGCATCGAGGCGGCGGGAAACTCGCTGCTGGGCACGGCCGACCTCACCCGGCTGCCCCCCGGAATCGACGACATCGACCGCCTGTTCCGCACCGCGGACTGGCTCGCGGTGCATTACCAGCGGCGCGTCCTCGCCGGCCTGCGCACGACCTACCTGCTCGCGTTCTTCATGGCGCTCGCCTTCCTGCTTTACGCGGACGTCCTGCCATCGCCGATGCTCATGATCGCGTTCCTGCTGCTGTTCGCCGGGGCGACGGCGATCCAGCTCTGGAGCAGGCGCAAGGCGTGGCATCGCAAGTACCTCGACTACCGCGTGCTCGCCGAGGGGCTGCGCGTGCAGCTCTACTGGGCGGCGGCCGGCGTGAGGCGGGAATCGGTATCCAAGTTCACGCACGACCATTTCCTCCAGACCCAGGACCCGGAGCTCGGCTGGATCCGCAACGTGATGCGGGTCGCGGGCTTTCGCTGCGACGTCGAGCCCGCCGGCGCGGCCCGCGGGCTGGACTTCGCGATCCGGGAATGGATCGGCGATTCCGCGACCGGCCAGCTCGGCTATTTCGGCCGGAAACGGGAGGAGCGGCTCGCGAGGAAGCGAATCACCGATCGCCTGGCACGGCTCAGCCTGCTCGTCAGCGTGGTGGTGGTCGCCGTCCTGCTGGTGGCCGGCAGCACCATGACGGACACGCTGCGGGAATGGCTGTTGGTGGTCATGGGCGTGACGCTGCTCCTGTTCGGTGTGCGTGAGAGTTACGCCGACAGCACCGCGGAGGAGGAGCTGATCAAGCAATACGACTTCATGCTGCGCATCTTCCAGAACGCACGCCGGCGCCTCGACCATGCGGAGAACGACGCGGAGCGGCGGCAGATCCTCCGGGCGCTGGGAGACTCGGCGCTCGACGAGCATGCGCAGTGGATCCTGACGAACCGGGATCGCGCACCGGAGCAGGGCGACATCTGGCGGATGGGGAGCTGACCGGGCGCGGCCCGGACGGCGACCTGCGGGAGCGGGGAAGCGCGACGGCCCGGCGGGCGCGGCTTCAGTCGGCGGCGCGCGCGTGCGTGACCTGCGCGGGGCAGCCGCTGCCGGGCGTATAGGGGCCGAGCCCCGTGCGCACGCTCGCGACCTCGCCGGGACCCAGCACCCCCGTGAGCCTGCGCTCGAGCACGCGCTGGCCGGTCAGCCGGACGGCGATGCCGATGTCGCCGATCGGCACGGACGTCGCGTTGCGCAGCGAGACGACCAGCTCGCCGCTCGACGCAGCATCGCATCGCACCTGCACGTAGCCGGCCGGATTCTGTGCGAGATCCAGCCGGATGAGCCGGGCCTGCGCGGTTTCCGCCAGCTTGCCCTGGCCGCCCGCGGCCACCTTGAAGTGCTCGATGGCGGCGGCGCGGTTGCCGCGCTTCGCCGCGATGTCGCCGAGCACGTAATGCGCGGGGCCGGTCGGCAGGAGCGCCAGGCTCTTCTGCAGGTCCTGCACGGCGCGGCTCTCGTTGCCGAGCTCGTTGTACGCGAGGCCGCGCTGCAGGTAGTAATAGAAGAAGTCGTCCCGCCGCTCGATCGCCGCATCGTAGCTCTCGATCGCGTCCTCGTACTCTTCTTCCACCAGCCGCGCATCGCCGCGCAGCGCGTAGAAGTGCCCTTCCTCGGGCAGGATCGCGATCGCTTCCTCGGCCTTCTGCAGGGCCTTGGCGGTATCGCCTTCGGTCAGCGCCTTGCGGCCCTCCTCGTAGGCCGCGTAGGCCGGCTGGACCTCCCGCGTCCGCTGCATCACGCGGGCATAGGTGTCCTCGCCCGTGATCCCGCCCGGCGGCAGCGACTGCGCCGTCCTGATGTTGGCCTGCACGCGTTCCTGCGACGGGGGATGCGAGGAAAAGAGGCCGGTCAGCCAGTTCTCCCGGCGCCCTTCGCTGAGCCGCACGAATTTCTCCTGCAGCGTGACCGCCCCCTGCGGATCGTACCCGGCCGCGGACATGTACCGCATGCCGTAATGGTCGGCTTCGAGCTCCGCCGAGCGCCCGTATTTGAGGTTGATGAGCTGCGCGCCCACGTTGGCGCCGAGCACGAAAAGCTGCCCGTAGTCACTGTCGCGGCTCGCGACCGCGGTGCCCAGCACGAGGCCCTGCAACAGCATCCCGCGTTCCATCTGGTTGGCGGAGTGGCCCGCCGCCGCGTGCACGATCTCGTGGCTGAGCACGGCGGCGAGCTCGGCTTCGGATTCGAGCTCGACCAGCAGGCCGCGATTGATCGCGATCTTGCCGCCCGGCAAGGCCCACGCGTTCGGCACCGAGTTGTTGAGCACGGTGAACTCGTAGGGAAGATCCCGGTCGCTCACGGCGGCGAGCTTCTGCCCGACCGACTGCACGTATTCCGTGAGGGCCGGGTCGATGTCGTAGTCACCGCCCTGCGACTGGCGCATGGGCAGGTAGTTTTCCTCTCCGAGCTGGATCTCGGTGGCCTCGCCGACGAGCACGATCTCCCGCTTGCCGGTGACTGGGTTGACGGCACACCCGGTGAGGCCGATCGCCAGTAGGAGAACGGTGAGCTTTCGCTTGAGCATGACAGTCGTCCTCTAAAGCGCCGCCGGTCCGAGTGGCCGGTAATAGGGTCACGATCGATTATATCAACGGGCCATCCGCCGCCCTTCGTGCCCGCGGAGCCGCAAGGGGGTCAGCGCGCCTGCCTGGCGACGAGCTCCGCGAAGGCCGGGGACATCGCCTCGCTGAAGCCCTCGTCGGTCCGCTGCTGGAACAATGCCGCGATGCCCTGCTCGGTCGCGAGCGCCATCCCTTCTTCGGGACCGAGCACCAGGAGCGCCGTCGCCATCGGATCGGCGAAGGTCGCCCGTTCCGCGATGACCGTGACCGAGGCGAGGTTGTGCGCGACCGGCCGGCCTTCCCGCCCGTCGATCAGGTGCGAGTAGCGCCGCCCCTCGTGCACGAAGTAATTGCGGTAGTCGCCCGACGTCGACGCGGCGGAATCGGTGAGGGCCAGCACCATCTCGATCGTGCCGCCGTCGTCCGTCGGCTTCTCGATCGCCACGGACCAAAGCTCGCCCCGGGCGTTGCGGCCGCGCATGCGCAGCTCGCCGCCGATGGCCACGAGATAGTTGCGCAGGCCCTCGCGTTCCAGCAGCTCCCCGACGCGATCGACGGCGTAGCCCTTCGCCCACGCCGACAGGTCGATGTACACGTCGGGCCGGTCCTTGCGCAGCGCGGGCTTCGAGCAGTCCGCGTGCACCCGCTGCCACCCGACGCGCGCCCTCGCGGCCGCCACTTCCTCTTCCGGGGGTGGCGCGAGCTCGACCGTGTCCGGCCCGAAGCCCCACAGGTTCACCAGCGGCCCGACGGTGATGTCGAACGCGCCGCCGGTCATCTCGCTCAGCCTCGCGGAAGCCACCACCGCGTCGCAGACGTCCGCGGAGACCTCGATCCAGTCGGTCGAGCGGCTGGCGTTGAACCGGGAAACGTCGGAGCCCACGATGTAGGTCGACATGCGGCTCTCGATGCCGTCGATGACCTCTTCGATCCCGCCGGCCAGCCGCTCCCTGGCCTCGGTGGGGACGGGCTCCGCGACCTTGACGCTGTAGCGGGTGCCCATGGCGGCACCGGTGAGCTCGTATTCGACGGCGGATTCACCTGTCCCGCAGGAAGCGGCGAGGACGGCGCAGGCCAGCAGTGCGGTCACGTGCGTCGTTGAGCGCATGGATAACACCGGGCGGCGAGCGGCCTTCTACTTTAGCCCAACTCGGGCGGGGTTACAGGCGCGGACGGCTGCGGAAGGGCCCTGCCCGCGGCCAGGGCCCCCTGCCCGCGCTCGCCCGGAACGGCCGGGCGAGGCAGCCGGCCTAGAAGGTCTTGCCGATGTCGAGGAAGTAACGGCGGCCGAACCAGTCGTATTGCGAGTAGAACGCGACGTTGCCGATGACGTCCACCTCGGAACCCGTGGTGTAGGCGCTCATCTTCGGCGGCTCCTCGTCGAAGACGTTCGCCACCCCGAGCCGTGCCGTGATGCCGTTGCGGAAAGCACGGCTGACCGACAGGTTGTGGTAGGTCGTCGCCTCGGCAACCAGGTCGAGATGGACGACCTCGTCGTCGTACCAGGTCGCCGTGGATGCGCCGAAGCTCGCGTAGTTGTCGGTCTTGCCGATGTGGTTGATGCCCCAGTAGAACGACCACTGGTCACGTTCCAGCGTGAAGTTCAGGTTGGCAACCCAGTCCGGGTGCCCGGCTTCCCCGGCGTGATCCTCCTCCGTGTTGTCGAACAGCCCGAGCGTGTCTTCGAACTGCAGCGTGTGCTGGGAATCGACCGTCAGCGTGCCGAAGCTCAGGTCCTGCACGTAGCGCAACGCGATGTCGAGGCCGCGGTTCTTCTGCCGCGAGATGTTGATGTAGCTGTCCCTGATCTCGATGATGGAGAACGGAATGATGCCGCCGGTCGCATTGGCCGGCGCCCGGTCGAACAGGTCGCACAGCGGCTCGTCCGGGAAGAACGCGGATTCATAGCACCCGAACGTGATGTTGCGCGCACCGATGACGTCGACCTCGTCCTTCACCTCGATGTCGAAGTAGTCGACGGAGATGCTCAGGTCCGCGAAGGCGGGTCGCCACACGAAGCCCGCGGTGAAGGCTTCGGACGTTTCCGCTTTCAGGATGCCCTTGCCGCCGCCCGTGACGACCGTCGGCGAGATCGTGAACAGGAAGTCTTCCGGTATCCCGTCGGCGGCGCAGTTGTCGGCGACGCGCTGCGAAATGTCGCCGTTCGCCAGCTTGTCGCCCCAGAGGATGCACGGGTCGGAGTTCCGCGCCGACAACGGCGAGCTCGTCTGCCGCGCGAGGTACAGCTCGTAGAGCGCCGGTGTGCGGAACGAGGTGCCGAAAGTGCTGCGGACCCTGAACGCGTCCGTCATTCCCCAGTTCAGCCCCACCTTGTACGTCGTGTCGCTGCCGTAGGATTCGACGTCCGTGTAGCGCGCGGAGCCGGTGAGCTCGAGGGAGTCGACGAGGGGCTTGTCCGCCAGCAGCGGCACGCGGACCTCGCCGAAGACCGCGGTCGTCGCGTCGTCGCCCGCGGTGATGCCCGCGCTGGACGAGAACCAGGCGTTCTGCGCCAGCGTGATCGGCCCCGGCGTGTCGATGAGCTCGTCTTCCTGGTAGAAGAGCCCGGCGGCGATGGCCAGGCTGCCCGCGGGCAGCTCCATGACCTCGCCCGAGATGACGCCTTCCACCGACCACTGGGTGTATTCCGTGGTGCCGGTCTCCACGGCGAACAAATAGTCCTTGACCTCCTGCGGGATGTTGCCCGCCAGGAACGAGGGATCCAGCCACGGGATGTCGACGCACGGCCGGTTCGAGATCGGGCTCACCTGGCCCACGCAGGAGCCGGTCCGGAACCAGGTCATCTCGATGGTGTCGGCGAGGATCTGGTCGTCGTGGTACTCGCCGTCCGAGAAGCTGTACTGGAAGGAAAGCTCCCAGTTCCAGTCCGGCAACACCCGGTCCATCTCGCCGCGCAGCCCGGCGACGAAGCGCTGGTAGTCGACCGTGACCCGCTGGCCCGCATGATCGGTCAGGGTCAGCGGGCTCAGCCACTGCGCGCCGGTCCAGCCGACGCTGAACGGATCGCTGCCCCAGCCCATCTCCGCCGAATCGTAGTTGTAGACGTACGTCCAGATCTGGCGCCAGCCGACGTTCGTCGTCTTGCGGCGGCTGAGCAGCACCTCGGCGTACGCGGTCGTCGAGTCGGTGAGCTGGTACTCGCCGTCGACGAACAGCGTCATGACTTCCGCTTCCGGCACGAGCGTCGTCAGGTCCTGGATCGGCGGCTCCTCGTCGGTCAGCGAGTCCGTGAGCCGGTCGCCTCGCCCGATCGGGTACCAGCCTTCCGGGGCAACCATGTGGTTCGGGTTGGTCGGCGGCGCGAGCGGCGGAACACCGTTCGCCGCCAGCGCACCGTCGTGGTCGTACTGCATAAGGAACACCGGGGGGCCGGCATTGGTCGTGCCGTCGCCGAACTCGGTCGCGTAGTCGTAGACCCACACATGGCCCCACGGCAGGTCGCTGCAGAAGTACTTGCCGGTGCGCGGATCGATCAGGTCCGCGCGCTTCCCGGCACGGTCGAAAACGTAGTACTCGTTGCACGCGAAGTAGTCGCGATCGCCGCGCTGGAGGATTTCCTGCTTGCTGTAGTCGCCCGTCACGCGGAAGTAACCGCGATCCGTGCGCTTGCCCCAGGAGCCGCTGAGGCGCAGGGCTTCACCGCCCGACTGGGCGGGCTGCGAGTAGAAGGCGTTGAACTCGGCACCTTCGTCCTTGCGGGTGATGATGTTCACCACGCCGGCGATGGCGTCGGACCCGTACACCGACGAGGCGCCGTCCTTCAGGATCTCGACGCGCTCGATCGTCGCGAGCGGAATCGTATTCAGGTCGAAAGCCGACACCCCGCCCTGCACGCCCGACGGGCCGGCGCGGCGGCCGTTCAGGAGCACCAGCGTCCGGTTGGCGCCCAGTCCCCGGAGCGACAGGGTGGACGTGCCCAGGCCGCCGTTCACCACCGACGCCGCGGAAAGCGCCGGCGTGACCTGCGGGGACCCTGCCGCCACCGTGGTCGTCTGCAGCATGGTCGCGACGTCGTGGATACCGCGCACGGCCGCCGTCTCGGTCAGCACCACGTCCATCGGCGCGGCGCTCGAAAAAGTGTCTCTCTGGATGCGCGATCCGGTGACGACGATCTGCTCGACGTTGCCGCCTTCCTCGGCATCGGGCTCCTGCGCCAGCGCCGGGCCGCCCGGGTGCAGCGCGGCGAGCATCGCCGCGGCGACCGGCGTCAGCACGGGCACGAGCCTGTCCGTCCCGGACCGGGAGCGCCTGGATCTACGCATTGCTATCCCCCTCGTTTCCTTTCTCCATGCGCCGGATGCCGTCCCGCGTATCGAGTGTTTTCGGCGGGACGGGGCGCCGCTGCATCCTCGCATTTTCGGCGCCTCGAGAGTCCCGCGGTCCCACAATCTGGTACGCACGCCGGCGCGAGCCGCGGACTGCGCGAATCGCGACGCGTGCGGTGGCCGCATGTGGTCCCAGATGGGCGTGCCGCGCCGGTCACGCCTTCTGCGTCGTGGTCGGGTATTCCGCCATGCCGGCCACCTTCTGCAGCCAGACGTGGTGCGGCGGCAGTTTCCACGGAGCGAGGCGCAGGCGCTCGAGCACGTTGCGGAGAATCCTGGGCGCCGGCCGGTCGCGCCCGTACCACTCGTCGCATTCCGCCGCCAGGAAATCCATGCCGTAGAGCAGGGCTTCGTAGCTCGTGTAGCTCCAGAGATTGCCGGTGTCGACCGGCGGCCGGTGGTCTCCCGGCAGGCCGCCGGAGGGCAGGGGCGTATCCGGCTGGCCGGGAAACCAGGGGTCCTCGAAATCGCCGGGCGACGGCGGCTTGGTCCGCCAGAACTCCAGCTTCGCCGCGAGCCTGCCGTTGATGCGCTCCGGGCGCCGCACCTCGCGCCAGAACTCCGTGTCCTCGCGGCGCGTGAGGCAGTAGTGCAGGTTGATGAAGTCGAGGATCTCGTAGAAGCGGTTCGCCATGATGCGATTGAAGCGGAACGCGAGCGGCGCAAGGTCGTCGTTGCGCGGAAAATGCTCAGCGAGCAGGACCGGTGCGAGCGCGCTCAGGTACAGGCCGGTCGATTCGAGCGGCTCGATGAAGCTGCCTGCAAGGCCGGCGGCAATGCAGTTGCGCACCCACGCCTTCTCCCGGTGGCCGACCTTGAAAGGCACGATGCGGCAATCGAGGGACGCGGCGTGCGGCCCCTCGAAGCGACGTACCTCGCGCTCCGCGTCGTCGTCGTCCTGGAAGCTGCCGGAGTACACGTA
Source organism: Woeseiaceae bacterium (assembly GCA_035304345.1). GTDB lineage: Bacteria > Pseudomonadota > Gammaproteobacteria > Steroidobacterales > Woeseiaceae > IDS-8. Next base: position 69,831 of record DATGQE010000053.1, read on the forward strand.
GCCCAGCGATCGCCGGTCCTGCAGCGGAATCTCCCATACCCACCCCGCGGACAGCGCCGTCGCGGTCGTGTACGGCCGCACGTAGCCGGGGAAATGCACGTCGTACGGCACGTGCATCGTCACGGCACGGTCGCAGAGCAGCCAGCGGGAGCAGTCGACCCACTTGACTCCCAGCGCCTTCTCGATGAGCAGCGCGGCGAAACCGGTGCAATCCACGAAGAGATCCGCCTCGAGCCGGCGACCGCTGCGCGTCGTCACGGCTGCGATGTCGCCGTTCTCCGCCATCTCGACGTTCGCGACGTGATCGAGGTAATGGGTCACGCCCCGCGCCGTCGCGATCTCGCACAGGTAGTCCGCGAACTTCATGGCGTTCATGTGATACGCGAAGGCGAGCGGCGGCCCGAAATCCCACGGGCCGAGCATCTGCGGCGCGAGCCCGAGCTCGCAGATCACCGGCTGCGCGGAAACCGTTTCGCAGAACGGGATGGAGCGGTCGCTCCTCAGCCACAGCTCCCCGGAGCGATCGATCGGCTCCCGCGTCGGCCGGAAGCGGCTGAACGGGTGATGGTAGAACTCCCCCTTGCCGTCCAGCCAGTTGACGAAGCGGATCGACTGCTTGTACGTGGCGTCCGTCCGCCGCATGAATTCGTACGGGTCGATGCCGATGACGGCCAGCAGGTGGTTGATGTTCGGGATGGTCGCCTCGCCCACGCCGATGCGCGGAACGTCCGGCGATTCGATCAGGCTGATCTCGGCCAGCCGCAGCCCGTCGTGGTTGAGCGCGGCGTCCAGGTAGGCGGCCGATATCCAGCCCGCCGACCCGCCGCCGACGATCAGGATCCTCCGGGATTTCCTCACGATGCTTTCCCCAGGTGGCACCGGCCCCGAGGGCGCTTGCGTTGTATGATGGCCGGCGCCGGTATTTCCAGCGGAAGACTATATGCCACGAATCGTCGCAAAGCAGGACAATCTCAACAAGCGGAACGCGGAGTTCTCACAGGAACCCCTGCGCGAGCCGGTTTTCCTGAACAGCGTGCCGAAATGCGGCACCCACCTGGTGCGCAACATCCTGCGGATGTTCGTGCCGGTGGAACAGCAGTACCACGCGGCGTTCATCCAGTATGCGATCCTCCGCCAGCACCTGGCCGCGTTCTCCCGGACCGCGCCGAAGCTGAGCTGGGGTCACCTGCTGTTCTCGGACGACTCGGCGATCGCGGTGCGCCACGTCCGCCACATCGTGCAGGTACGGGACCCTTACGACTGGGTGCTGGCCCGCGCACGCTTCTTCCTGTCCGACACGTTCCAGGGGAACCTCGAGCACCTGAAGGGCGGGAACACCACGATCGAGGACGTGCTCAACATGATGATCTTCGGCATACACGGGAAGGCGCCTTCGCTGAACGACATCTTCACGCACAACGCGGTGTCGTGGCTCGGCACGCATGCCGTGCTACTGCACTTCGAGGACCTGCTGCACCACGTCACGCATCTCGACGCGCCCGAAGCCGAGACCTACTTCGCGACCCTGCTCGGGCATTGCGGCATCGACCGGCTGCCGCCCGACTGGCGTGAGCGCGTCCGGATCGGGTCGGACCGGGAGCAGAGCGGCACGGCGCGGGAGAACCTCGCCGGAACGGGCATGCAGGGCGTACCGGACGAGCTGCCGGCCGTGCAGAAGCGCCTCGTCGACTACGCCGCCCCGGGCCTGCGCGAAATTCTCGGTTATCCGCGCCCGCGCCGGGCATAGCGCGGCCGGGACCCGAAAAAGAAAAGTGCCGGCTTTCGCCGGCACTTCCCCTCCCCCGATTGGCGCCGGCTATTCGAACGCTTTCGTGAAGTTCACGAAGAAGCGCCGACCCAGCCAGTCATACTGCGAGTAGAACGCCGAGCGCCCTTCGACATTCACCTCGCCCCCCGTGCCTACGGTCGACAGTTGCGGCGGCTCCTTGTCGAACGCGTTCGCCACGCCGACGATCGCGTTCAGGCCCCAGTCCTCGAAGTACCGGCTGACGGAGAACGAGTGGTAGATCACCCTCTCGGCGTCCAGCACCACGCGAACCGTCTCGCCACGATAGGTCACGGTGTTGCCGCCGAAGCTGTCGTAGTTGTCCGTTTCGCCGATGATGTTGGCGGCCCAGAAGAACGACCAGTCGCGCCAGTCGTACGTCGCGTTCACGCGACCCACCCATTCCGGCTGGCCCAGCTCGCCGTTGGTGTCCTGGACCGTGTCCTCGAAGTACGCCTTCGTGTCCTCCGTCTGGAACGTGTGCTGCGTCTCGAGGGTCAGGTTGCCCGGCCCCAGCTCGGTACGATACAGCAACGACACGTCCCATCCGCGATTGCGCTGGGTGGCGATGTTGATGAAGCTGTCGCGGATGTTGTCGATGCCACCTATCAGCGGATCCCGCTCGAACAGGTTGCACAGCGGGTCGTTCGGGTAGAAGTCCGAGTTGTAGCACTCGAACACGATCCTGCCCGCCCCGAGCTGGTCGACCTCGTCCTTGACTTCGATGTCGAAGTAGTCGACCGAAAGGCTGAGGTCCGCGAACGCCGGCGTCCAGATGATACCCGCCGTCCTGGAAGTCGAGGTCTCGGCTTCCAGCACGCCCAGGCCGCCGCCCGTGATCACCGTCGCGGTGATCGTGCCGCCGGCGAAGTCGGGCGCGAGGCCTTCGGCCTGGCAGTTGTCCGCGATCCGCTGCGAAATGTTGCCGGCAGCCAGCGCCTCACCCCAACGGATGCACGGATCGACGGCACGCTGGCTCACGAACGAGGTCTGGTCCGCCAGGTAGAGCTCGAACAACGCGGGCGAGCGGAACGACGTCCCCTGGTTCAGGCGCAACCGCAGGGCATCGACGATCTGCCAGTTCAGGCCGACCTTGTAGGTGGTGTCGCTGCCGTACGAGTCGACGTCCGTGTACCGGCCGGACGCGTTCAGGGACAGGTGCTCGAAGCCGGGCTTGTCCCTGAGGAGCGGCATCTGCAGCTCGGCAAAGTAGGCAACGGTGTGGTCGTCACCCTTCGTGATGCCGGCGGACGAGGTGCCCCAGGCGTTGCCGGCGAGCGTGATCTCGCCCGGCACGTCTTCGATCTCGTCGAACTGGTAGTGCACGCCGACCGCGGCGCTGAGCGGTCCGGCGGGAAGCTGGAACAGCTCGCCGGTCACGAACCCCTCGACGGACCACTGCGTGTACTCCGTGTTGCCCGTTTCGCGCCCGAAGAGGAACTCGCGGACCTCCGGCGACACGTTGCCGCGCAGGAACTCGGGGTCGAGCCACGGCACGTCGACGCAAGGCACACCGCGGATGGAGGTCACCGTGCCGACGCATGACCCGGTGGCAAACCACTGGTCGGCGATCGCATCGAAGAAGATCTGGTCATCGTGGTAATCGCCGTCCGAGCGGCTGTACTGGTAGGAGACTTCCCAGTCCCAGGTTTCCGTGAGCCCGCCGCGCAAGCCGGCGACGTAGCGCTGGTAATCGACCTCGATCAGGCTGCTGTTGTGATCCGTGATCGGCGTCGGGCTCAGCCATTGCGCACCGCGCCAGCCCGCCGACAGCGGATTGCCGGCAAAGAAGTTCTCGTTGTACATGTAGGTCCAGAACTGGCGATAGCTCTCGACCGAGGTCTTGCGCCGGTTCAGCAGGACTTCCGAGTACAGCGTCAGGTTGTCGGTGAGCTCGTACTCGCCGTCGATGAACAGCGTGAGCTTCTCCACCTCCGGCTGCAGGTAGGAGGCGTCCTGGAAGGGATGGTCGGCGTTCGAGACCGCATCCGAGGCGCGGTCGTACCGCACCGGGAACCAGCCCGGCGGCGTCACCATGAAATCCGGGTTGTTCGGGTCGACCGCGTAGCCCGGGATGTACTGGCCGAGGTCCCCGTCATAGTCGTACTGCGCGAGCGATCCGCGCGGCACGTTGCCGCCGGGGCCCTGGTAATCGTAGATCCAGACGTGGCCCCACAGCAGGTCCGTGCAGTGCGGCCTGCCGGTGCGCGGGTCGATCACGTCCACCCGCTCGCCGGTGTCCGGGTCGAAGATGTACTGCTCGCCGCAACGGAAGTAGTCCCGGTCCCCTTTCTTGAGCTCCGACTCGTTGTGGAAATCGGCCGTGATGCGGAAGTTGCCCCGCTCGAAGCTCTTGCCGAAGCTCGCGCTCAGACGCACCTCCTCACCGCCCGTTTCCACCGGCTGCGAGAGGTAGGCATCGAAGGAGGCACCGTCTTCCTTCTTGGTGATGATGTTGACGACACCGGCGACGGCATCCGAGCCGTAGATCGAGGATGCGCCGTCCTTCAGTATCTCGATGCGCTCGACCGCCACCAGCGGCAGCACGTTGAGGTCGAACGACGATACGGCGCCGCGGGTGCCCGCGGGCCCCGCCCGGCGCCCGTTGATCAGCGTCAGCGTGCGGTTGGCACCGAGTCCGCGCAGCGACAGGGTCTGCGCGCCGATGCCGCCGTTCTGCACGAAAGCCGTAGACGTGGCTGCCGTGACCTGCGGCGACCCGGCGGCAACCGTGGTCGTCTGCAGGAAGCCGCCGATGGACGAGAAGCCCTGGACGTACGCTTCCTGGGTCAGCACCACGTCCATGGGCTCGGACGCCGTGAAGGTGTCCTTGCGAATGCGCGATCCCGTGACGACCACTTCCTCGACGTCGCGGGCTTCGTCCTCGTCCTGTGCCAGTGCGTGGGCGCCGAACCCCATCGAGCCCGCTGCAAGCGCGAGGCTGATCGCGCTCGCAACCGGAGTCCTCGTTCTCATAACCTATCCCCTCTGGTGAGCGAGCATCGCGCCTGCCAGCGCCGTGATGCCGCGTCGTTTTTCGTCCGTCTCGATAATACAACAATGGCGGGCAAGCGTGGCCAACCTTAAGCCCGGATCAGGCGCTACGCCCTGTTGCGCCCCGGCAACAATCAGCTTTGCGACACGCTCGGCGCACCTTGCCGCGGCGCCGGGCCGATGGCGAAGTCGAGCTCCGCGATGCCCGCGACGCCGCCGCGCACGGTGTCGCCCGGCGCCAGCGGGCCCACGCCGGCCGGGGTGCCGGTGAACAGCAGGTCGCCGGGAGCGAGCGTGAAATAAGTCGACAGCTCCGCGATCGCTTCCGCCACGTTCCACACCATGTCCCGGAGGTCGCCGTCCTGGCGCAGCTCGCCGTTGACCTCGAGCCAGATGCGGCCGTGGCGCGGATGGCCGATGTCGGCGGCGCGGCGGATGGGCGACACCGGTGCCGAGCCGTCGCAGGCCTTGGCCGTCTCCCACGGCCGGCCGCGCCGCTTCGCCTCGGCCTGGAGGTCCCGGCGCGTGAGATCGACGCCGGCCGCGTAACCGAACACCAGCGAAAGCGCGTCCGCGACCGGCACGTCGCGGCCCCCTCTCCCGAGCGCCACGACCAGCTCGATCTCGTGTTGCAGGTCGGCCGTGCGCGGCGGGTACGGAATCGTCGCTCCCGACGCAATCACGGCATCCGCCGGCTTCATGAAATAGAATGGCGCTTCGCGCTCCGGGTCGGCGCCCATCTCGCGCGCATGGGCGGCGTAGTTCTGTCCCACGCAGTAGATTCGATGTACCGGAAACAGCGCGTCGCTCCCGTGGACGGAAACGCAGGGTCGCGCAATCTCGAAGAGTACGTTCACGTTCGACCTTTCACGCCGTGGAAGGCCGCTTATGGTCATGCAAACATCCGCCCTGCGCAACCGCAACTACCTGCTGTTCCTCGCGGGCAACACGGTGTCGCTGCACGGCCTGTGGGTCTACCGCGTCGCGCTCGGCTGGTACGCATGGCAGCTCACGGAGTCGGAGCTGTGGGTCGGCGTAGTCGCCTTTACGCAGTTCTTCCCGATCCTGCTGTTCGCACCGTTGTTTGGTGCCCTCGCGGACCGCTTCGACCGCAAGCGCTCGGCCGTCGCCATCAACGCTGTGAGCGCAGCGATCATGTCCCTGCTCGCGGCGTGCACCGCGGCCGGCGTGGTCGACATCTACCTGTTGTGCACGTTCTCCCTCGCGCAAGGCATCGCCGAGGGCGCGCACACGCCCGTACGGCTCGCGCTCGTCCCGAACCTCGTGCCCAGGGAGCAGCTCCGGAGCGCGATGGCCACGAACTCGATCGCGTTCAACGTCTCGCGCTTCGTCGGTCCGGCGCTCGCCGGCGTGCTCATCGCGCTCTACGGCTCGGCGGCCGCTTTCGCCTTCAACGCCCTGTCCTACCTGCCCGCGCTGGCCGCACTGATCCTGATCCGGGTGGCACCGTTCGCGCCGGTGCGCGGCCGCCTCGGCTCGAACATTTCCGCGGGCGTGCGTTACGCGGTCACGCACGGCCCGGTCCGCCGGCTGATGGCGCTGGTCGGGCTGGCGTCGCTGTTCGGGCGGGGCACGCTCGAGCTGCTTCCCGCGTTTGCCGAAGCGGCGTTCGGCCGCGGCGCCACGGGGCTCGCCACGCTGACCTCCGCCGCGGGCGCGGGCGCCGTGCTCGCCGGCGTGGTGCTGTCGCGCGGCCTCGCCGAGCTGGGCATCCGCAGGATCGTCGCCGGAACGGTGCTCATCGGCGCGCTCGTCGCGGCACTCGGGCTCGCCCCGTCCTTCTGGTACGGCGTGGCGGTGGTCGTCTTGCTCGGCTTCACGCTGACGTTCTGCGGCGTCGGCGCGCAGATCCTGCTGCAGTCGCTGATCGAGGACGAGGTGCGCGGACGCGTGAGCAGCCTCTGGGGTATGCTGGCATTCGGCGGCACGGCGCTCGGCGGGCTGCTCGCCGGTGCCGCGGCCGACCGCTGGGGCCTCGCGGCAACCTCGCTGGCAGCAGGCACCGCCTGCCTGCTGCTGGCGGCTCCGCTCGCGAAGCGGCGTCGCCCCGCGCCGGGAGACGCCCGGCCACATCCTGACCTGCCACGGAAAGCACGGGAGATATCCACCATGGTCGCTGTTGAATCGCAGATGCTGCCGCTCGGGACTGAAGCGCCGTCGTTCTCGCTGCCCGACCCGGACGGGCGCCGGCATTCGCTGGACGACGTCCCGGACGCCCGCGCCTACCTCGTCATGTTCATCTGCAATCACTGCCCGTTCGTGAAGCACGTCCGGCACGAGCTGGCGCGCCTCGGGGACGACTACCTGCCACAAGGCGTCGCGATCTTCGCCATCAACAGCAACGACTACGAACGGCATCCGGACGACAGCCCCGAGCGCATGCGCGAGGAAGCACAGCGGTACGGCTATCGCTTCCCGTACCTGATCGACCGCGACCAGTCCGTGGCGAAAGCCTATCGCGCCGCCTGCACGCCCGATTTCTTCCTGTTCGACGCCGAGCGCAGGCTCGTGTACCGCGGCCAGCTCGACGACAGCAGGCCGTCGAACGACAAGCCCGTGACGGGTGCGGACCTGCGCGCCGCGCTGGACGCGGTGCTGCAAGGCAGGGAGGTGCCCAAGGATCAGAAGCCGAGCATCGGCTGCAACATCAAGTGGCGGCCGGGCAACGCCCCGGAATGGTTCGGCTGAAGCGCTCGCGGCAGGCGGGCGGCGGGTTCAATCGCCCCAGTGCCAGGTGAAACCGACGCCGTACTCCCGCGGCCGGTTCACGTTGACGAGACCCTCGGGCACGAAATCCACGACCGCGAGCTGGGCGCGCTCGTCCGTCAGGTTGTCGACGAACACGTTGACGTCCCAGCGCGCAGTCTCGATGCCGAGCTTGACGTCGGCGATCTGGTAGGCTTCCTGCACCTCTGCCGGGTCGCAGTCGGGCGTATTGCACTCGACGCTGTTCAGGGAGTCGCCGTAGTAGCTGTACTGCAGCCGCAGGTAGGGGCTGCCGCCGAGAACGAGCTGCGGAAACGTGTACTCGAGCGAGGCGGACAGCTTGAGCTCCGGTGATATGGGCAGGCGAGCCCCCTCGTCGACGCCGATCAGCTCGTTCGGGGAGGTCGTCTCGGCGTCGAGGAAGATCGCGTTCAGGGTGAGGTCGACGGATTCGACGGGCGCGGCACTCATGTCCAGCTCCACCCCGTCGATCTCGGCATTGCCGAAATTGATCACCATGACCGCGAACAGGGGCCCGGGGTCCACCACGCCGAGCTGGTAATCGTCCCACACCATGTGGAACGCGGTGACGTTTGCGCGCAGGCGCCCGTCCGCCCATTGCGACTTCAGGCCGACCTCGTAGTTCTGGAGGAAATCCGGCTCGTAGACCGCCGGCAGCACGGCGCCCGGGCGCACGATGTTGCGGCCGCCGTGTCGGTAGCCCTCCGAGTACAGGCCGTAGACCATTTTCGCGTCGTCGATGCGATAGCTGACGCTGAGCTTGTAGGTCATGTCGCTCTCGCTTTCGACCGGGTTCTGGTCCTGCGCGATCCGGCCGTGCGGCTGTGCGACGAAGAAGCGCCGGTCGCGCTCGTGATCGAACCAGCGTGCGCCGACGGTGAACGCCCAGTCGTCCCAGGCCGTGTAGGTCAGCTCGCCGAATGCCGCGACCTGCTCCGTCTTCGTGTGGTTGTTGGAATTCCAGAACGCATTGTTCGTGGTGCCCGGCTGCGCGCCGTAGTAGGCGTACCAGTACTGGAACGAGCGCGTGCTCTCGTAATCCCGGATGCGCGACTGGAAGTCCCAGTGGTCGTCGAAACGCTCGTAGTAGAGGCCGGCGAGCCACATCCACTTCTCACCCTCGCGGGACAGGCGGAGCTCCTGCGAGAAGCGGCGCGTGTCCTGCGGGCTGATCCAGCCGAGCCCCACCGGATCGGGCCCGAACGCGTACTGCACGTAGTATCCGTACGCGGCATAGAAGCCGCGCAGGTAGGCGAGGTAATAAGTGTTGTCGAGTTGGTAGAGGATGTCCCGCGTGAAAAACGCGGTCGCGGAGACGAGCTGGGCGAACCCGACGTCCCCCTCGATCGTCAGCCCGTACTGCGTCCAGGCATCGTTGCGGAATTCCTCGATGAAGCGCACTCGCTGCAGGTCGCCGACCGTCTCGGGCAGGTGCTCGGTGTCGCCCGTCGACTCGACGTCCTGGTGAATGATGCTCCCCGTCACCGTCCATGCATCGTTGACGTGCCAGCGCGCGGCGATTCGTCCCCCGATGAAATCCGCCTCGCCACCCTGGTTCTCCCCGACGAGGGCGGCATTGGTGAAGGTGCCGCCGGGCGAGGTCCCGAGCACGTTGTCGATGAAACCGGCGTCCCGGGCGGAGAAGCCCACGAGCCGGACCGCCAGCCGGTCCTCGACGAGCGGCAGGTTGAGCACGCCGCTCACGTCGTAACTCGTGTCGCTCGTGCTCCCCGTCCGCACCATGGCCGAGACGCTCGACTCGAAACGCGACGGATCGGGCTTGTTGGTGACGATGCGGAGCGTGCCGGACTGGGCGCTGCCGCCGTACAACGTGCCCTGCGGTCCGCTCAGCGCCTCGATGCGCTCGATGTCGACGAGCCTCGGCTCCGGCGTCAACGACGGCTGGGTGAGCGGCTGCTCGTCCAGGTACACCGCCGCGGAGGAATCGGTGAAGAACGCGGTCCCTGCCTCGGTGACGCCGCGGAACACGATCTTGTTCGCGCCCGGCGCACGCGCCACGTACGACAGGCTCGGGATGTGGCGCGCGAAGTCCTCCATGGTCTGCATGTTGGCGCGCGTGATGGCGGCTTCCGAGATCGCGAGGATGGATTCTGGGATCTCCTGCAGGTTCTCCGCGCGCTTGCGCGCGGTGACGACGATCTCCTCGAGCTGCTGCTGGGCCTGTGCGACGGGAACCTGGGTGCCGAGCGCGATGGAGACGGCCAGCGAGATCCCGCCGCGCGGCAGCGGGTGGGGTGCGGGCAAGGCGGAAGGGGGCATCCGGGAGCTCCCGGGTCGAGCCGCGATGTCCTAGCTTAGTGCGGGACCCGGCAGCGCGCCATCCGGGCACCGCCCCGGCAGGACCGGAGAATGGCCCGACTAATGCGCGTGCAGGACCGGCAGCAGGAGCGCCACGCTGCCGCTGGCGACGAGCACCGCGCCGGCGGCCCGCTTGAAGAGCGGCCGGCCGCGTACCTGCCGCAGGCGGGCGGCGGAAGCGCCGGCAACGAGGAGCGCCGGCGCCGTTCCCGCCCAGAAAGCGGCCATCACGAAAGCGCCGGCGGCCGGCGTGCCGGCCGTGGCCGCGAGCGCCACCGCGCCGTAGACGAGCCCGCAGGGCAGCGCCCCCCAGAGGAACCCGGCGGCGAGTGCCCGCAGCGGCGTCGTCGCCGGCAACACCCGGCGCGCCAGCGGCTGCAGCCGGCGCCACAGTGCCGCCCCCGCCCGCTCGAGCGTGCCCAGCAGGCGTTTCCCGGTGAGCAGGTCGAGGCCCAGCGCCACCACGAGCAGTGCCGCGACGAGCCGCAGGATGCGGAGGCCCGCTTCCAGCCCCGCCGCCTGCGTGAGGACGGCACCGCCGCCGCCCGCCACGGCGCCCAAAAGCGCGTAGCAGCCGAGCCGCCCGGCGTTGTACACGAGGCGCCGGGGCCAGCGGCCGGCGCCGCCGCGGCCCTCGAGCAGCAGCACGAGGGGACCGCACATGCCGAGGCAATGCGCGCTCCCGAAAAAACCCGCGAGGAAGGCGGCGGGCAGCAGCAGCCCGCCGGTCACCGGCCGTCCTCGCTGCGGGGCGCCGGGGGCGCGGCATCGTCGTCCATCACGACCGACAGCGCGGGCGTCGACAGATCGTCGAACTGCCCGTTCGCCACGGCCCAGAAGAATGCCCACACCGCGATGCCGAGCATCAAGAGGCCGAGCGGGATCAGGAGGAACAGGACGCTCATGCCGGCGACTCGCTCCCGAGCGGCAACGCGCGCCCGTGCGGGCGGCGCACGGGAGTGGCCGGCGCCGCATGACGGTAGACGCGGAGCGCATTCATCACGACGAGCAGCGAGCTCGCCGACATGCCGAGCGCCGCCATCCAGGGGGCGAGCCAGCCGCTCGCCGCGAGCGGCACCGCCGCCAGGTTGTAAGCGAGCGCCCAGGCGAGATTCTGGCGGATCACGCGCCGCGTCATCGCGGCCACGCGCACCCCGTCGAGCAGCGTGGCGAGCCGCCGCCCCGGCACGATCGCGTCCGCCGTGGCGCACGCGAGCGCAGTGCCCGCATCGATTGCAATGGAGGCATCCGCGGCGGCGAGCACCGGGGCGTCGTTGACCCCGTCGCCGACCATGACGACGGTCTCGCCGCGGGCCTGCAGACGCTCGACGAGCGCGACCTTGCCGGCGGGAGTGAGTCCCGAGTGCCATTCCTCCACGCCGAGCGCAACGGCTGCCGCACGCACGGCCGGCTCGCGGTCGCCGCTCGCGATCACGGGCTTCAGGCCCGCGTCCTCGAGCGCGGCGACCGTCGCGGCCGCGTCGGCACGCAGCTCGTCGCCGACGGCGAACGCCGCCACCACGCGTTCTTCGTTGCCGAGCAGCACGCGCGTGCAGCCCTCGGGCATGCCGTCCTGCGCCGGGGGAGGCGCGGCGCACAACTCCGTCAGGTACGCGGCGCTCCCGATGCGCCAGCGGGCGCCGTCCACCAGCGCTTCGACACCCCGGCCGCATTCCACCTGTGCTTCCGAGGCGCGGAACGGCCCGGGGTCCCCGTCGAATGCGCGCGCGAGCACGTGCCCCGAGGCTTTCTCGAGCGCCGCCGCGAGGGCGAGGCAGCGCGCCTGCGGCCAGTCCGGATCGGGACAGGTCGCCTGCACCACCCGCGGACGGCCCTCCGTCAGCGTGCCGGTCTTGTCGAAGACGACGGTCGCGCCATGCCCGAGCACGTCGAGCAGCCGCGCCCGCACCAGCAGGAAGCCGCGCCGCGCCAGCGCGGAGGCCGCGGCGGCGAGCGCCGCGGGAGTGGCGAGCGCCAGCGCGCACGGGCAGGTCACGACCAGCGTCGCCAGCGCGATCTCGAACGCGCGCCCGGGATCCAGCTTCAGCCACACGGCGCCCGTCGCAAGTGCGACGAGCAGCACGCCGGGCACGAACCGGCGTGCGATCCGGTCGGCGAGCACGGCCACCGGCGGGCGATCGGCTTTCGCGCGCTCGATGAGCCGGCCGACGGCGGCGAGCGTCGTCTCCGCGCCCGTGCGCACGACGCGCACGAGCCCGCTGCCGCCCCGGTTGACGCTGCCGGCGAGCACCCGCGCACCGGCGGCGCGCGAGCACGGCATCGCCTCGCCCGTTAGCAGCGACTCGTCGAGCGCGAGCATGCCCGAGACCACCTCCCCGTCCGCGGGCACGACCTCGCCGGGGCGCACCCGCACGAGGTCGCCTGCCTCGAGCGCATCGAGCGGCACGGTCTCGTCCGTTTCCCCGCGCACGCGGGTCACCGAATCGGGCAGGAGCCGCGCGAGCGCCGTCGCCTGGTCGTCGGCGCGATGCCGCGCGCGCATTTCGAGGAACCGCGTGCCGGACAGGAACAGCACGAACATGGCAACGGAGTCGAACCACACCTCGCCGCTCCCGGCGAGCGTCGCGCGGGCGGAGGCGAGGAAAGCCGCCGTGATCGCGATCGCGACCGGCAGGTCCATTCCCGGGGACGCCGCCCTGATGCCGCGCCATGCCGCCGCGTAGAACGGCCGCGCCGAGTACGTGACGATCGGCACCGTGACGAGCAGGCTGGTCCAGCGCAGGAACTGCTCGATTCCCGCTTCGATGCCGAACCAGCCGCCGGCGTACAGCGCGAACGAGAACATCATGACCTGCATGCCCGCGGCGGCGGCGACGAGCAGGCGTTTCAGCGCGCGGCGATACTCGCCTTCGGCGGCGTCCTCGCGGCGTCCCGGCGCGAGCGGGCGGGGCCGGAAGCCGACCTCGGCGATGGCGGCGAGCAGGCCGCCGAACGACAGCTCGGTCGCCCTCCAGCGCAGCACCGCCCGGCGGGTGGCCGGGTTCACGCTCACGACCTGCACGTCGGGGCAGCGCCGCAGGGCGCGCTCGAGCAGCCATACGCAGGCCGAGCAGTACATGCCGCCGATCTCCACCGTGGCCTCGGCGAAATCGCCGGTCGCGAGCACGTAGCGGTGGGTGAGGTCCGGCGCGTCGTAGCGCGACCACTCCGACGCCTCGGGCCGCAGCACCTCCGCCGGGGACGGCGCCTCGCGGAACCGGTAGTAAGCCTCGAGCCCCTGCGCGTGGATGAGCTCGGCGACGGCCTGGCAGCCCGCACAGCACACGGGCTCCTCGCGCCCGTCGATCGTCGCCCGGTACGGGGCTCCGGGCGGCACGGGCTCCGCGCAGTGGTAGCAGGTCAAAGGCTTCACGGCGACGCCTGCTCCGCGCGCGGCACGCCGGCGCCGGCCGGGTCGCGCACGAGATGATCGGGGTGAGTGAGCGCGAGGTAGATCGTGAACAGGCAGCCCGCGACCGTCAGCGAAGGGATGGCTATCACGAGCCACACCCAGGGATTGTGGTACCAGGCCTCGTTCTCGCGTACGGTGTTCACCAGGGATTCTCCGTCGGCCCGCGAAAGCGGCTTTCCTCGCTGACGCGGATGTCGCTGCCGTCGATCGACTCCAGGTGGAAGAGCACCACGTGGCCGCCGGCGGCATGCTCGTGCGGCACGGTGACCGAAACCGGCAGCGTGTACACGGACTCCGGCGCCACCGTGAATGTCGCCTCCGGCTGCACCTCGATCCCGTCGATGCCGGTCACCCGCAGGCGGTACTCGTGCGCCGCGTTGTGCTTGTTCACGACGCGCACGGTATAGGTGTTCTGGATGCCGTCCCTCCCCACGTCCCGATACAGGGCATTGCGGTCGCGGATGACGTCCAGGATCACCGGCGGCATGGTCGCCAGCGACACCACGAGCACGGTCGTGAGCACCGCCAGGATGGCGCCATAGATCACGGTGCGGGGCCGGAACAGCCGGTACTTCTCGTGCGCCAGCGAGCGCTCGGTGCCGTAGCGGATCAGGCCGCGCGGGTACCCCATCCTGTCCATGACCTGGTTGCACGCATCGATGCAGGCCGCGCACGCGATGCACTCGTATTGCAGGCCCTTGCGAATGTCGATGCCGGTGGGACAGGCCTGCACGCACAGCGTGCAGTCGATGCAGTCGCCGAGCCCCGCCGCCCGCGGATCGATTCCGCGGCGGCGGCTGCCGCGCGGCTCGCCGCGCTCCGCGTCATACGTGATGATCAGCGTGTCGCGATCGAACATCGAGCTCTGGAAGCGCGCGTAGGGGCACATGTACTTGCACACCTGCTCCCGCATGTAGCCGGCGTTGCCCCAGGTGGCGAAGCCGTAGAACAGCACCCAGAACCATTCCCAGGGGCCGGCGCTGAACGTCGCGAGGCTCACGGACAGCTCGCGGATCGGCGAGAAGTAGCCGACGAACGTGTAGCCCGTGTAGAGCGCCAGCGCGATCCAGCAGGCCTGCTTGGCCGTCTTGCGCACGACCTTGGACAGCGTCCACGGCGCGCGATCGAGCTTCATGCGCTGCGAGCGATTGCCCTCGATGAGTCGCTCGATCCAGGTGAACGCCTCGGTCCACACGGTCTGCGGGCACGCGAAGCCGCACCACAACCGTCCCGCCAGTGCGGTGAAGAAGAACAGGCTGATGGCGGCGATGACGAGCAGCAACGCGAGGAAGATGAAATCCTGCGGCCAGAGCGTGAGGCCGAAGACGTAGAACTTGCGCGCCGGCAGGTCGAACAACACGGCCTGGCGGCCGTTCCAGGACAGCCACGGACCGGCGTAGAAGATGCCGAGCAGCACGAACATCGCGATGCGCCGGAGCGTCGCGAAGCGGCCGCGCACCTCCCGCGGGTAGATCTTCTCCTCGCTGCGATAGAGCTGGCCGCGCTTGGGAGACGCGACGGCGACGTCGTTCATGGCGCGGTCAGGCCCCGGTGCCGGGCAGGCGCCCCGCTCCCGGTCCTCTCCGCTTGCGGCGGATCAGCCGCGCGGTGAGCCAGGCGGCGAGCCAGCCGTTCGCCCAGAGGAAGAAGAAGCCGATGGCGTAGCCGGCATGGCGCGAGTCGATCGTCTCGACGTCCAGTGCCTCGACCAGCACGAGCGGATCCAGGAACGCGAACAGGACCACCGAGAACCCGGCTGCACAGAGAAACGAGGCCCAGGTCAGCACCGCGATCTTCTGCGCATCGCGCGACAGGTCGTGGGAAACCTGGCCTCCGGCGCTCATCGGGACAGGCTGTACACGTAGGCCGCGAGAATGCGCGCGCGGTCGGGGCCGAGCAGCTCCGCGTGCGCCGGCATCACGCCGTTCCGTCCTTCGCGAATGGTCTTCGCGATCGCCGCGCGCGAGCTGCCGTAGAGCCAGGTGTCGTCGACCAGGCTGGGAGCGCCGAGCGCGGGATTGCCGCGGCCTTCCGGCCCGTGGCAGGCGATGCAGACCGTCCGGTACTTCGCGTGCGCCGGCGAGGACTCGTCGATGCCGTCGCGCATGTTCTGCACGTACGTGACCATCTCCTGGAGCGATGCCTCGTCCGGGAACAACGCGGCGAACGGCGGCATCGCGGCCCTGCGGCCCTCGAGGATGGTCTGCTCGATGGCCTCGGGCGTGCCGCCCCAGTTCCACACGTCGTCGGTGAGGTTCGGGAACCCGACCGCGCCGAGCCCGCCCGAGCCGTGGCACTGCGCGCAATAGTGGGCAAAAAGGCTCTTGCCGATCGCGAGCGCCGCCGGGTCGGACGCAAGCACCTCGATGTCGGTCGCGCCGTAGCGCGCGAAGAGCGGACCGTACTTCTCTTCCGCCGCCGCCATCTCGGCCTCGTACTGCGCGGCGGACGACCAGGACCCGAGCCCGCCGAAGTTGCCGAGGCCCGGATACAGCAACAGGTAGAGCCCGCCCCAGGCCACCGTCAGGACGAACAGGTACAGCCACCACATCGGCAGCGGGTTGTTGAGCTCGCGCAGGTCGCCGTCCCACACGTGCGCCTCGGCGGACGCGATCTCGTCCGGCGTGGCGCGCTGCCGGTTGGTCCAGAAGATCAGCCACAGGATCGCGAGCAGGCTGCCCAGCGTGCCGATCGCGACGTACCAGCTCCAGCCGCTGCTCATCGCCGCTCCTCCGGCCGGGCGGGCGCCTCGTCGTCGACCAGCGGCAGGCGGGCCGCCTCGTCGAAGTCCGTCTTCCGCTTCCGGCTCCAGCTCGCGATCCAGATGGCCGTGAACAGCACGAGCAGGACCGCCGTGACCAGGCCGCGCACGATTCCCATGTCCATCGCTTTCACCTACTGGCGCGCCGAGCGCACCGTGCCGAGGTTCTGGAGATAGGCGACCAGGGCGTCCAGCTCGGTCTTGCCGGCCACGATCCCGGCCGCCGCCGCGATTTCCTCGTCCGTGTACGGATCGCCGAGGCGCTGCAGCGCCCGCATGCGCCGCGCAACCGCCTCGCCGTCGACCTGCCGTTCCGCGAGCCACGGGTAGGCCGGCATGTTCGAATCCGGGACGAGCTCCTGCGGCTTGACCAGGTGCATCCGGTGCCAGTCGTCGCTGTAGCGGCCACCCACCCTGGCGAGATCCGGGCCGGTGCGCTTCGAGCCGAACTGGAAGGGCCGGTCGTAGACGAACTCGCCCGCGACCGAGTACGGGCCGTAACGCTCGGTCTCGCTGCGGAACGGCCGGATCTGCTGCGAATGACAGCCGTAACAGCCCTCGCGCACGTAGATGTCGCGACCCGCGAGCTCGAGCGCCGGGTACGGCGTGACGCCCGGGTAGGGCTCCGTCGCCGCGCTCGAGCTCATGAGCGGCACGATCTCGACCAGGCCGCCGACGCTGATGACGGCCGCGATCAGGATCGCCATCAGGTTGATGCTCTTTTCCAGGCGTTCGTGACTCATGCTGCCGTCCTCACGCCGCCTGCAATGCCGCTACCGGCTCGTCGCGACGCACCCGGCGGAGCGTCATCGCGACGTTCCACGCCATGATCAGCATGCCCGAGAAGAACAGCAGGCCGCCGAGCAGGCGCAGGCCGTAATACGGATAAGTGAACTTCACCGTCTCGATGAACGACCACGTCAGCGTGCCGTCGTCGTTGAGCGCGCGCCACATCAGCCCCTGGGAGATGCCGGAGACCCACATCGACACGGCGTACAGCACGACGCCGATGGTGGCGGTCCAGAAGTGCACGTCGATCATGCGCACGGAGTGCATGCTCTCCACGCCATAGAGGCGCGGTACGAGCGAGTACACCGAGCCGATGGTCATCATCGCCACCCAGCCGAGCGCACCGGAGTGCACGTGGCCGATCGTCCAGTCGGTGTAATGCGAAAGCGCGTTCACCGTCTTGATCGACATCATCGGCCCTTCGAAGGTCGACATGCCGTAGAACGAGAGCGCGACGATCATGAACTTGAGGATCGGGTCCGTGCGCAGCTTGTTCCACGCACCGGACAGGGTCATGATGCCGTTGATCATCCCGCCCCAAGACGGCGCGAACAGCACCAGCGAGAAGACCATGCCGAGCGACTGCGCCCAGTCCGGCAGCGAGGTGTAGTGCAGGTGGTGCGGTCCCGCCCACATGTAGATCGCGATGAGCGCCCAGAAGTGCACCACTGAGAGCCGGTACGAGTAGACCGGCCTCTGGGCCTGCTTCGGCACGAAGTAATACATCATGCCGAGAAAACCGGCGGTCAGGAAAAAGCCGACCGCGTTGTGGCCGTACCACCATTGCATCATGGCGTCGACCACGCCCGTGTAGATCGGGTAGGACTTCCACAGCGACGCCGGCATCGCCAGGTTGTTGAAGACGTGCAGCACCGCGATGGTGATGATGAAGGCGGCGTAGAACCAGTTGGCAACGTAGATGTGCTTCACCCGGCGGCGCGCGATCGTGCCGAAGAACACGACGGCATACGCGATCCACACCGCGGCGATGAGCACGTCGATCGGCCACTCGAGCTCGGCGTACTCCTTGCTCTGCGTGATCCCGAGCGGCAGCGTGACCGCCGCGAGCACGATGACGGCCTGCCAGCCCCAGAAGGTGAAGGCCGCGAGCCGGTCGAACGCGAGCCGTACCTGGCAGGTGCGCTGCACGACCCAGTAGGAAGTCCCGATGAGCGCAGAGCCGCCGAAGGCGAAGATCACCGCGTTCGTGTGCAGCGGCCTGAGGCGACTGTAGGTCAGCCACGGGACGTCGAAGGACAGGCCGGGCCAGATCAGCTCGGCGGCGATGTAAACGCCGACGAGCATCCCCACGATGCCCCAGGCGATCGTCATGACGGTGAACTGCCGGACGACCCGGTCGTTGTAACTGGCTGTCGCGTCCAAGTTGCAATTCCGCTTCGTGTTGCCGGGCGAAAACTGCCACAGGACCCGGCCCGGCCACTATTGCGGTTTTCCGCGACACGACCGGCCTTGATTCGTCGCGTCCCAGCCGTTCCGCGCACGCGCAGCAACGGCCTACGGCCGGCGGGCCGTCACCCTCCGGCGGGCTCGAAGCGATGCGGTTCAGGCGCCGAGGAGCGCGCGCAGGGAATCGAGGTCGGAGCCGAAGCGTTTCCAGTGGCCGACGGCATCGCGGTAGATCGGCTGGCGCACCTGCTCCGAGCTCGCGGTGCGGATCGGTCGCTCCGTCTCGTAGAAGCGCAGGCAGGCGTCGTGCCACGGCAGGCAGCAGAAGTCGAGGAGGCGCCGCGCTTCCCGTTCGAGGTCGTCCACGACGCTCTCGTAATCCACGTCGAGCACGCGGCCCGGCAGCACTTCGTGCCAGTGCTCCATCATGCGCCGGTATTCGAGGTAGTAGGCGGCCAGGTCCTCGAGGTCGTAGGTGAAGCTCTGGCCGCGGGCGAAGAGCTGCTTGTAGCAGCTCAGGCAAGTGTCCATCCGATCGCGGCGCGCGTTCACGAATCGTGCGCCGGGCAGCGCCAGCGCGAGCAGGCCGACGTTCGCGAAGTTGTTCGGCATCTTGTCGATGAAGCGGGGCGCCCCGTGGCGATAGCGTTGTGTCTCACGGTCGTAACGCCGGCCGAGCTCCACGAAATCCTCGTCGCCGAACGAGCGCAGCGCTTCCGGGTACTGCTCCCGCCCTAGGCGGCGGCGGTCGACGTGGCGGATCAGCCGCCCGCCTTCCGGGAGCTCGTGCGTCGCCTCGACCAGTGGGTGGCTCGCCAGTATCTGCTCGAGCAGGGTCGACCCGGAGCGCGGCAACCCGACGATGAAGATCGGCTGCGCACCGTCGAATCCCCCGCCTTCCCTTGCCGCGACGAATTTGCGCGTGAACACCGCGCGGATGCGCTCTCCCATCACTTCCGTCTGCACCGGATCGTAATGCTCCTGCGCGCGCCGCAGCCGGTTCCCGCGCTCGTAGTGACGGAAGGCCGCAGCGTAATCGCCGGCGTCCTCGCAGGCCTTCCCCAGGGCGAAGCTCAGGTGCACGACCGCGTTGTCGTCCAGGCCATCCCGCGCGAGCTCCGCCTGCATGGCCTCGATCTCCGCGGCCTCGAACCGGAAGGTCTTGAGGTTGGAAAGACTCCAGTACAGCTCCGCGCCGCGCGGATTGCGCTCCAGCCCGCTGCGATACGCCGCGATCGCCTCCTCCTGCCGGCCGAGTGTCTTCAACACGTTGCCGAGACCGAGCCAGGTGCCGGCGATCTCCGGACGCTGCGCGATCGCCTCCCGGTAGGCGGCCACCGCTTCGGCGGTGCGGCTGGAGCGCGCGAGCGCATTGGCGAGGCCGACGCGCGCGGCATGGGCGTGGGGGTCGAGCGCGAGAGCATGGCGGAACGTGCCGATGGCATCCTCGAGCTCGAATGCCTCGGTTTGCGCGTACCCGAGGTCGATCCAGGCGCCGCGGTAGTCCGGCGCTACCCGGACCACGTGCTTGAGCAGCAGGACCGCGTCCCGGTAGTGCTCGGCCTTGGTCGCGATCATCGCCAGCAGCCGCAACGCCGTGACGTTGTCCGGGTCCGTCGCGAGCACGTCGCGGCAGCTTCTTTCCGCCGCCTCGTAGCTGCCCTCGCGGTACAGCCTGGCGGCCGCGGCGAGGCGCGCCCGGTCGGGCTTGCGGCGGACGAACGCCTCGAACAGGGCTTGCGCTTCCGCTTCACGCCCGAGCCTGAGCAACGTGCGCCCGAGCTGGAGCTCGGCTGCTTCGAGCGCAGGATCGAGATCGACGGCGCGACGGAACGACTCGACCGCGTCCTCGAGGCGGCCGAGCGCGAGCATGACCTGCCCGAGCTGCTCGTGCGCCTTGGCGTACGCCGGCTCGGCCTCGACGACCGCCTCGAGCACAACCCGCGCTTCGTCGGTGCGTCCCTGGCGCAGCAGCGCGGCGCCGAGCAACGCCTGAAAATTGACCTCGCCCGGGTAAGTCTCGAGCGCCGCGCGGCTGATGCGCTCCGTCATCGGTGCGTTGCCCGAGCGCAGGAACCGGACGGCGCGGTCGAAGCTGCCCCTCGCCTCCTCGAGCTCGCTCAAGGCGCTTCACCGGCCGCCTGGCGGCGGTGGAACTCGGCCTTCGCCGCCATCATCGCCGACACCAGCTCCCGTTCCGCTTCCGACAGGTAGGGATTCCAGACGTCGAAGATGAGAATGACACGCTGCTCGTCCGACTCGTTGACGGCTTCGTGCTCGATCGTGTCGTCGAAGACCCAGGCCTCGTACATGCGCCATTCGCGGGTCACGTTGCCGACGCGGAAGCGGCACCCGTCCGGCAGGATGAGCGGGAGGTGGACGATGGCGCGCGTGTTGATCGATCCCGTGTGCGGCGGAATAGTCGTGTGCGGCGCAAGCACGGAGAACATCGCCGTCGGCGCGTAATGCTCCTGGCGCGCCATGGGCAGCGACTCGAGGATTGCGGCAGTGCGCGGGCACAGCGCGCAGGCTTCGTCCTGCCGGATGCCGTCGCGCCACAGGAAGAAGGTGCTCCACCGCACCGACCGGTTGAGCTCCTGCCACTGGTTGAGCGGCGCGCCCGGCGGGTAGTCGATGTAGGGCGCGAAGCGCTCCAGCCCCGTGTCGGTGAGCAGCCGGGTCACCTCCTCGACGATGACCGGGGTTGCCGCCTCGAGCTCCGGCAGCCAGGGGAACAGCTCGCGATCGAAGAACGGCACGGCGGGCAGGCGCGGGTAATGCAGCAGCAGGGGTTGCTGCACGTAAGCCCTGGCCTCCCCGGCAAGAATCGCGAGGCTCTCCTCGAACCGTTCGAGGTTCCGCTCGCCGGCATGACGCGCGCGCACCTCGCGTACGCGCGCCTCGAGATGTGCTTTCAGCGCCGCGTTCTCCGCCTCCACGGCGGCGCGCGCACGCGCCACCACCGGCGCGACGTCCGCGGGCAGGCGATCCTCCGGGGGCGCGATCGCGAGCGCCTCCCGGTAGGCGCTGACGGCCTGCACCTTGCGTCCCAGCCGCTCGAGCAGCCAGCCCCGCGACAGGCGCGCGAGGAAGTTGTAGGGATC
>DATGQE010000054.1:0-17626 GCA_035304345.1 Woeseiaceae bacterium
CCCTGCCAACGGCGCTCAAGAGTCCTTTGATGATCGAGCTTGTGATAGAGCTTGTTGCGTAGCAGCAGGGCAGAAGTCTGACTCAATCCCGGCAGATTGAGAACGCGGGCCAGGACATCCGGATCGACCGGTTCTGTACCGAGGGCATACTCGGCGATAGTGCCGATTCTGAAGCTGTCATTAGCGCTGCTGACGATTCTGACCGGGTCTCCCGCCTGGATGGTCCCGGGTCGGTCGACATTGAAATACGCCCCGGATTTTCCAGAAAGACCGAACTCCCGAATGAAGGTATCGGGTTGGTTCAACCGCCAGCACAGCTTGAAGCAGGGGATGCGCGGACCGGCAACGGAGAGTCTCACTTCGTCGCCGACCGAGAGTATGTCGCCGACATGCAGTTGACTTTCGTCGAGTCCCCGGATGGTCAGGTTTTCACCGAAAAAACCATGCGGCCAGTCAGCGACGTCTCGCCCCAACTGCTCGGCCCAGTGCCCATAATGCTCTTCAGCGATGGCGTACACCGCGTCGGTATGTACCGCCACGTCATTTCCCTCGAGGCCGTTCGCGCTTACTCGAACAGGTCCCTCCACGGGCGCCTTGAGGAAGGCCGTGGTTACGTTCTGGTCACGGATGCGCAGGTTCTGCGTTCGTCCGACGCAGACACTCACCAGCTTCATTGATCCCTTGTCTTCACTCGAATGAGTACTGCGCGCTTAGCCCCCAAGTGCGTGGCTCGATATAGTTTGCGGCCCGCGAAGTGAGGCCAGCCGCGAGTTGTTGTGCACTCAACATGAAGACGCTGGAGTCGTTCAGGTAGTTGAAGGCACGTTCATCTCTCAGGTTCTTACCCCATACGGTAAGCTGCCAGTTGGGGCCAATTGTCCAGTTGACACTGGCGTTCATGATGTTGTCGAGACCGTTCATGATGCCAGGAGAGTTGTCCGGATCCTGGAAGTACTCGTCCTTGTGCTGCATGTCCAGGCGGAACCTCAGCTCGTTACCGCTGTTGAGCTCGACAAACCAGGAGATACCCGCCGTGTAGGCGTTCTCGGGCGCAACCATCTTGTTTCCGGTGAATCCGGGAAAGTAGGTGTAAGTTCCATCGAAGTAGCTGTAGTTCAGCCACGCCGTGAGGTTTTGTGTAATGGCGGCGTTCAGTTCGAGATCGATACCGTCCGCCTCGGCCCGACCTGCGTTCGTCTGCAGGAACGTGCCGTCAGGCAGAAGCTGCGAAACCTGCAGATCGGTGTAGTCCACCGAGTAGGCGGTCAGGTTGGCTGTCAGGCGATTGCGGAGCCAGGCGGAACGTAGACCGATCTCGGTGTTCTTCGCCGTCTCTGGGTTGAGTGGGACCTGATGGTCCTGCGGGCGATCGAGGCCGAACTGAATGAAGCCACCGCTCTTGAACCCCTCTGAGTAAGTGGCATAGACCATGACATCCTCGGACACATCGAGCTCGACCGTGGCCCTGGGAGTGAACTTGGAGAACGTTGCAGACAGCGGAAGGGAGAAGTCTTCGCCGGTCGAGAAGATGAAGCTGCTCCCCGCGTGGCGCACAACGCCGTCTTTCTTGTCCCGCGTGTACCGCCCGCCCAAAGTGAGGCGAAATGCATCCGTTACCGAATACGTGCCCTGAAAGAAGCCGGATATGCTATCCGTTCGGACCGCCTGGAAGGATTGGAGGAACTGGGGATCGGTGTTGCCAAAAATATCGAGCTGCAGGTCACCCAGAAACGTACCTTCGGCGAAATCATGACTGAAGCTGCGATCGCGGGCATGATCGATGTTCAGGTAATAGAGCCCCAGCACCCAGTCGAGCCTGCCGTTGATCGAATCATCCCCGTGTAAGCGCAACTCCTGTGAGAACTGGTTCAACTCATACTCCTGCGTCTCCACGAACAACCCGGGCAAGGGCGATCCCATGCCGTCTGTGGCAGGCAGCTTTGCCTCATCCTCGAAATACGCCGAAATTGACTTGACCTCGCCTAACGGTGTTGACCAGTCGATTTCCAGGGAGGTGCCCCACGCAGTCCGGTCGATTCCGCCATCCGACGCCTGGTGTGAAACAGAGGGATCATCGTCGGGAACGAAACCGCCGAACTCCGGTGACTCTGGTGCAGCACCGATGTAATCGCGGTGCTGGCCGAAGCCGGTATCGCGCAGAACGTCGGCCTGCCAGAGCATTTCGTATGAGTCAGAAGGCGTAAACCTGAGCTGTCCCTTGGCAGCCTGCTTGTCTATGCTGTCCAGATAGTTCCCGGACACCGGATTGAAGGTATAGCCATCCCTGGTTCGGGTAGAGAAGGTGATCGAGCCGAATAAACCGGCGCCCTCAGACACTGGGGCACTGACTACGCCCTTGAGATCCACCAGGTTGAGGTTGCCGCCACCCGCTTCTACGACGACACGCGTTGTATCAGTTGGCTTTTTGGTGATGACGTTGATCAGCCCGCCCACGACATTACGGCCAAACAAGGTACCCTGAGGACCTCGGAGCACCTCAATCCGTTCGACGTCGAACAGGGCGAGGTCCCAATCCGTTACCCTCCCCTTGTACACGCCATCGACGAACATGGCGACGGGTTGATCCAACCCGGGGCTGTCTTCGCCGGACTGTGCACCACGCAAGGTTGGCAACGCCTGCATCCTGGAGAAAACTGCGAGGTGCATGCCCGGAATGTGCGCAGCGATATCTTTCGCATTCACGATTCCGGCTTCTGCGATGTAGGTGTCCGTAAAAGCAGTTACGGCTGCCGCCACGTCCTGGAGAGACTGCTCTCGTTTCTCAGCCGTTACGATTATTTCCTCGAGCTCTCCCTGCGCTCTCGCAAAATCCGGACCGACGACCAGAAATGCCATCGATACGCAACAGCCGATGGCAACACGACCTGCTTTCATTCCGCTAACCCCCCGGGCGCGGGCTCCCGGATCCCCGCGCGGCCACGAACTCCATTGGATTTAACCTTTGGGCAACCAAACGTCGCAAGGCACGTAGTGGGGGAGACGACGGCGCCAAGGGGGTGACCGCGGCCGCATCATCGTCGCGCGACGCGATGACCCTGGCGGGATCCGGATCGCCATCGGGATCGATGTCGTTGGCGAGCAGGTCGAGCGCGAATGCATGGACCGTGCGGCTCGTCGGGTCGCGCGGAAAAGGCCCGCTGCCGTTCCATTCCTGCGCGTTCGCGAGCGAAATGCTGCCGGGGAGCAGCACGAACGCGAGAGCAAAGGACACGGCAGCGGGTGGAGCAATCGCCAGACGGAGCGCCCTTCTCCGCATCCGGGCCCGGCCATCAGGTGCCGCTCGTTCCCTTATAGCGGGGCCGGGTAAACGGGGAAGCAACGGCCGGTAACACTGTGTGACGGTGTGTAAACGGCGTGTAAACAGAGGTACCCTTGCACGCCGGGAGCGGGGAAACGGGGAGCGGCAGTGCCCGGACAAGCGCAGATACTCGTCGTAGACGACGACGCGGTGACGCGCTCGCTGCTGGCCGGCTACCTGGAAAAGGAGGGCTATGCGGTCAGCGAGGCCGGCTCGGTCGAGCAGGCACGCGAGGTGCTCGCCGGCGGCAACGTGGACGTCGTCCTGCTGGACATCCGCCTGCCCGGGGCGGACGGCCTGACGCTCACCCGTGAGCTCAGGGCCGAATCCGAGATCGGGATCATCCTGATCACGGGCAGCAAGAAGGACAACGTCGACCGCATCGTCGGCCTCGAGCTCGGCGCCGACGACTACGTCCTCAAGCCGTTCAACGCGCGCGAGATCGTGGCGCGCGTCAAGAACCTCCTGCGGCGCGTCGCGCATGCGCGCGAGGCGGCACGGGCGGAGGACGGCCCGCTCCGCTTCCTGGGCTGGCGCATGGAGCCGGCACGGCGGCGCCTGTTCACGCCGGACGAGGAAGAGGTACCGCTGACGGAAGGCGAATTCCGGCTGCTGGACGCGCTCATCCGCCACGGCGGCCGGGTCGTCAGCCGCGCGCAGCTGCTCGATCATCTCCAGGGGCGCGACTGGTCGCCGTCCGACCGCTCGGTGGACGTGCTCATCGGTCGCCTGCGGCGCAAGCTGAGGGACGATTCCGCGAGCCCGCGCTTCATCATGGCCGTGCGCGGCGTCGGCTACCGGTTCATACCGAAGATCGTCTCCTGAGCGCGCGGCCGGCAGCGTTGGGTTTGCTCTCCGCCGCGTTGCTGGCCGGCGCGGCGGGCACGGCCGCGGCCGACGGCTTCTTCGAGCGACTCACCGGCGAGGACGGCCTGTCGCAGGAGACGGTGCAGGCGCTCGCCCAGGACACGCGCGGCTTTCTCTGGGTCGGCACGCAGGACGGCCTCAATCGCTGGGACGGCTACGAGTTCCGGGTGTTCGAACCGGAGCCGGACGCGCCGCACACCTTGTCGGACGGCTTCGTGAGCGTGCTGCTCGCGAATGCCGACGGCACGCTGTGGATCGGCACCGATTCCGGCGGCCTCAACCTCTTCGATCCGGCGACGGGAACGTTCCGCGCATGGCGCCACGCCGCAGGCAGCTCGGCGGGCCCTTCCTCCAACCGCGTGCTGAGCCTGCTGCGCGACAGCCATGGCGTGCTGTGGGTCGGCACCGAGGCCGGGCTCGACCGCTACGACCCGTCGGCCGACGCCTTCGCGCGACTGCACGGCGATCCCGGTGCGGTGCACAGCCTCCACGAGGACGAGTCGGGAACGTTGTGGGCGGGCACGGCGCGCGGACTGTTCCGCATCGACGCGGATGCCGGCCGCGTTGAGCGCGTGGCAGGCACCGGGGCGCCGGTGCGGGCGATCGCGCCGGCGTCCGGCGCGAGCCTGTGGCTCGGCACCGAGGCCGGGCTGCTCCGCTTCGATGCGGGCGACGGATCGCTCCGCCGGCACACGGTTCCCCTCGACGGCACCGCGTACGTGCAGGCCCTGCTCCGCGATCGCAGCGGCGCCTTGTGGGTGGCCACGCGCGACGGCCTCGCGCGCCGCGGGCCGGACGGCGAATGGGCCGTCTTCCGCAGCTCGGGCAGCGATCCGTGGAGCCTGCCGCTCGACGTGGTGCTGGCATTGTTCGAGGACACGCGCGGCGTGATCTGGGTCGGCACCTACGGCGGCGGGCTCGCGAGCTACGCGCCGTGGAAGAACGTGTTCCGCCGCTTTCGCCACGACCCGGATGCGCCTGCGAGCCTCGCGCAGGACATCGTGCTGCCGCTCCACCAGGACCGCGCCGGACTGCTGTGGGTCGGCACCTACGACAGCGGGCTCGACAGCATCGATCCCGCGACGGGTCGCGCGCAGCACTACCGGCACGATCCCGCCGATCCGCAGAGCCTCTCGGGCGACGAGGTGCGCGCCATCCTCGAGGACAGCCGCGGCCGCCTGTGGGTCGGCACCAATCGCGCGGGCCTGAACCTCATGAACCGGGAGGCCGGAACGTTCACGCGTTTCCGGCACGATCCGGACGATCCGGCAAGCCTCGCGCACGACTGGGTGGTGGCGCTGCTGGAAGCGCCGGCCGGCGGGCTGTGGGTCGGTACCTGGGGCGGCGGGCTCGACTACCTGGATCCTTCGACCGGCGTCTTCACGCATCACCGGCACCGCCCCGGCGATCCGGAGAGCCTGAGCCACGACCGCGTCATGGCCCTGCACCTCGACCGCGAGGGCTACCTGTGGGTGGGCACGACGGGCGGCGGGCTCGACCGCCTCGACCCGCGCACCGGCCGGTTTCGGCACTTCCGTCACGACCCGGACGACCCCGGCAGCCTGAGCCACGACGCGGTGGAGGACATCTTCGAGGACGCGCGCGGCCAGTTGTGGATCGCGACTCGCCATGGGCTCAACCGGCTCGACCCGGAGACCGGCCGCTTCCGCGTCTACCGCGAGAAGGACGGGCTGTCCGACAACCTCGCGATGGGCATAGAAGGCGATGCCGCAGGCAACCTCTGGATCAGCACCAGCGCCGGCCTGTCCCGCTTCGATCCCGTCACCGAAACCTTTCACGTCTTCGACGCCGACGACGGGCTCGGCAATCACGAGTTCAATTCCTTCGGCCACTTCACCGGGCGTGACGGCCGGCTCTATTTCGGCGGCATGCACGGCATCGTCGCGTTCCGGCCCGAGGCGGTCGCCGTGCCGGAGGCGCCCGCGCCGGCCGTGCTCACCGGCCTGCGATTGTTCAACGAGCCGGTCGCGCCGCGGCCCGCCGAGCACGGCGCGCTCCTGACACGCAGCATCACGCACACGGACTCGATCACGCTGACGCACCGGCAATCGGTGATCACCTTCGAGTTCGCCGCGCTGCGCCTGACCGACGCCGGCAGCGTGCGCTACGCCTACCGGATGGACGGGCTGGACGAGAACTGGATCGAAACCGACGCGACGCGGCGCGTCGCCACGTTCACGCACCTTCCGCCGGGCAGCTACCGCTTCCTGGTGCGGGCGCGAAGCGGTGCCGGTGACTGGGGCCCGGAGACCGGGATCGGGGTCGTCGCGCTGCCGCCGCCCTGGCGGACGGGCTGGGCGTACGCGCTGTACGCCGCAGCCGGGTTGTTGCTGCTGGCGGCCGCGTTCAACTACTACCGCCAGCGGCTGGTCGCGCAGCACCTCGCGCGCGAGCGCGATGCCGCCGAGCGGGCGACGCGCATGAAGTCGGCGTTCCTCGCCGTCATGAGTCACGAGATTCGCACGCCGCTGAACGGCGTGCTGGGGATGCTGGAGCTCCTCGCTACGACGCCGCTGGCCGGCAAGCAGCGCGAGTACGTGCAGAGCATCCAGTACGCCGGGCAGGCGCTGCTCACGATCCTGAACGACATCCTCGATTACTCGCGCATCGAGGCGGAGAAGATCAGCTTCGAGCGCACGGGCTTCAGCATACGCCGCCTCGTCGACAGCCTGGTCATGCTGATGTCGGCCCGCGCCGCGGACAAGGGGCTCGTGCTCGAAGCCGCTGTCGGCGAAGACGTGCCCGACACGCTCGTGGGCGACCCGGTGCGGCTCCGGCAGGTGGTGCTGAACCTCCTCGGCAATGCCGTGAAGTTCACCGACGCGGGCCGCGTAACGCTCGGCGTCCGGCGCCTCGATGCCCCCGGTTCCGGTGTGCGCCTGCGGTTCGAGGTCGCCGATACCGGGCCCGGCATCGAGCCCGGGCGACAAGCGCAGCTCTTCCGGGATTACGCGCAGGCCGACCCGTCGATCACGCGCCGCTACGGCGGCACCGGCCTCGGCCTCGCCATCTGCAAGCGCCTGGTGGAAGCGCAGGGCGGTTCGATCGGGCTCGACAGCCGGCCCGGCGAGGGCTCGACGTTCTGGTTCGAGCTCGGCTTCGACATCGGGACGGCTGCCGAGGATCACGCCGAGGAAGCGGCCGGCGCCGCCGGCACGCCCCTGCGGGTGCTGCTCGTCGACGACATCGAGATCAACCGCGACGTCGCGGCCGGCCTGCTGCGCCTCGACGGCCACCGGGTGGAAGAGGCCGAGGACGGACATCGCGCACTGCAACGGATCGCTGCCGCGGATTTCGACCTCGTGCTCATGGACCTGCGCATGCCGGACATGGACGGGGCCGAGGCGGCTCGCCGCATACGCGCCCTGCCCGAACCGATCAAGGCCGGGGTCCCGATCGTCGGCCTGACGGCGAGCGTGGAGCCGCAGGAAATCCGCCGCTGCCTCGACGCCGGCATGAACCAGGTGCTGCGCAAGCCGGTCACGCTGGACACCTTGCGCCGTGCGCTCGCACCGGCCGCACCGGTGACCGCGAGCGCGGCGGACGGCGACGCCGTCCCGCTGCTCGACGAGTCGTTGCTCGAGGAACATTGCCGCGCGCTGGGCGCCGGCCGCCTGCGCGACATCGTCGAGCGGTTCCGGCTGAGCAGCACGGAGCTCAAGGAGAGCCTGGAAGCGGCGACGGCGCGCGATGCGGCCGTGGTCCGCGAAGCCGCCCACAAGCTGGCCGGCGCTGCCGCGGGCCTGGGGTGCCTGCGGCTCAGTGAAATGGCGGGCGACCTGGAAAGCGCCGCCATCGAAGGCCGCGTCGACCCCGCCGCGCTGGCGGCGCTCGATGCGTGTTTGCGGAAGACACTGGCAGCCCTCGCGGACAGCCTGCAAAGGGTCGCTCCGCTAGTGCCGTCGGCGGAGGAGATGGCATGAAGAACGCGCCCAGGTCGATGACGCGGGTCGCGACGCCCGGCAATGAACGGGAGCTGGTGGCCTTCGCGTTGGGCACGACCGCGGCGCGGGTCGAAGAGCGCTGCCGGGAGCTGCGCTGCGGCACGGCGGCGTCGCTCGCGGATGCCGTGCGGGCCCGAGCGCGGCGCGAGCTGCGCGTGCGGCGCGACGAGGCGCGCGGCACCCTCGTGATCACGGTGGAGCTGCCGCTCGAAACGGGCGAGCTGGTGGACAAGGCCATCGACCGGGCGCTGGAGGCGACGGCCGCGTCCGGTCCCGAGTTCGCCGAGGAGAGCTGGGCCGCGCAGCGGGCGGATGCGCTGGTCGCGATGGCGAAGGACTACCTGGACGGCCAGCGGGCGAGGACTTCCGGCACCCCGGATCATTACCAGGTGACGGTGCACGTCGACGAGGCGGCCCTCCGCGGAAGCGTGGGACGTGCCGCACTGCCGATCGAAACCGTCCGGCGCATCGCCTGCGACAGCGACCTCGTCGTGCTGGTCAAGGACGGCAACGGCACGCCGCTCTCCGTCGGGCGCAAGACGCGCGTCGTGCCGGCCGCGATCGAGCGCGCCCTGTGGGCACGCGACAAGGGCTGCCGCTTCCCCGGCTGCGGGCGGCGGCGCTGGGTGCACGCGCATCACGTCGTGCACTGGGCCGCGGGCGGCGAGACCAGCCTCGAGAACCTGGTGCTGCTTTGCTCGCAGCACCACGTGCTGCTGCACGAGGGCCGGTACACGATGGAGAAGGATTACCGGGATCGCTGGTTCTTCCGCCGCCCCGACGGCCGGGCGGTGCCCGCCTGCGGCTACCGGCCGGAGGACGTCACGGACGACGGTGCCGGCACCGAGGCGGAGTACGCGAACGCCGGCGCCCGCGCTTCCGCGGAGGTGTCGCACGCTTCCGCGGAAGCGCCGGGCGATGCCGGCGCGGGGTGGATGGTGAGTGAGCCACAGGCGGCGGGGTACCCCGCGCGCGACTTCACAGCGACTTCAGGTATTCCACCAGGTCCGCGCTTTGCGCAGCGGTCAGCCCCGGGCCCAGCGTGGCGTCGTACATGGCGACCACCCCTCCTCGTCACTCGAACTTCTCGGGGAATTGCCTCGCGAGACCGTCCGTGAGCGCATCGGCGATCACGTACATGTGGTCCTTCATCAGCGTCCAGGTCTTCGCTTCCGCCTCGAAATCGCCGGCGGCGAACTGCTGGATCTGCTGCACGTGATGCGATCCGTGGGCCGTCAGCAGGCCGCTCACGGTGTCGACCGGCCAGTGCGGATTGGCGCCGCCGAGGAACTGCGCAATCCCGTTGGCGTTGTCCACGAGCTGCTGGAACGCGGCGTCCTGCCCGGGCTTGCTGTCTGCCAGCGTGG
Source organism: Woeseiaceae bacterium (assembly GCA_035304345.1). Lineage (GTDB taxonomy): Bacteria > Pseudomonadota > Gammaproteobacteria > Steroidobacterales > Woeseiaceae > IDS-8. Next base: position 9,519 of record DATGQE010000054.1, read on the forward strand.
CGTCGAGATAGCTGCTGATCGCGCCCCAGTGGCCGGCGAGCAGCTCGAAGAGCTGGGCAGAGGCGGCGTCACCGTAGAACGGCTCGACGGCCCCGGCGATGGCCTGCGCGTTGGCGACGACCTGCTGTTCCGCCGCCCTGGCGGCGTTCTCGTTGCCGTCGAAGCGCGCATCGACGACGGCGCGCACCCAGAAAATGTGGCCGATCCACAGGTCGCGCAGCGCATCCTGGGTCGCCGCGAAGGTGGCCGTGAGCGGGGCCTTCTCCCCGGCGGGCGCGTCGTGGGCCGGTGCCAGCGCGGGCAGCGACAGCACCAGCGCGGCGGTGACGACGGGGAACAGTGAAGCTGACGGTTTCATGATCGGTCTCCTGTCGAGTTGATGGCCTGTGGAGACGGGTATACGCCAGCAGCGGCATAAAACGAACGTTTATATGCCAAAAGGCTGAACGGAGCGGCTTCGGGCGTTTTGCCAAGGCTGTTCGGGGATCGACACCGGGCCTAAACCAAGGCTAATATGCCGAAAGATCAGGGCGCCCCGCGGGCAGGAGGTCCGCCATGGCCGAAATATATGGAATGCGCCGCAAGCAACTGATGCGGTACCTCCTGCGGCACAAGCAGGGCGCGAGCATCGACGAGCTGTCGCGGGCGCTCGGGATCACGCGCACGGCCGTGCGGCAACACCTCGCCGCGCTGGTGCGCGATTCGATGGTGGTGGCAGGCGCCGAGCGCCCCACCGGCGGGCGTCCGGAACGGCTGTACGTGCTGACGCAGGAAGGCCGCGAAGCGTTTCCGCGCCACTACTCGTGGTTCGCGCGCCTGCTGGTGGACGCGATTGCCAGGGAGCACGGCGCGAGCGGCCTCCGCGTGCGGCTCGGCCGTATTGCCGCGGGCGTCGTCGCGGAGATGCGCCCGTCCCCGGCGCACAACGACACGCTGCGGCAGAAGGTGGCGAGCGCGTCGTGCCTGCTGGACGACCTGGGTTACGACGCACGTACGGCGGAGGACGTCGACGGTGCGCCGGCGATCGAAGCCGACAACTGCGTGTTCCACGAGCTCGCGATGAAGAATCCGGAGGTCTGCCAGTTCGACCTCTCCCTGCTGTCCGGCCTCACCGGCAGCCGGGTCGATCTCACCGAATGCATGGCGCGCGGCGGGCACGTGTGCCGCTTTCGCTTCACGCCGCGGCAGGGACCCGTTGCCTGACGGCCGGCCCGGGCCGGCTGCGATCTGAAACCGCGAATACGCCGTGAACCTGCCGGGTCGGCGACCGCCCGGTACCCGCCGTCGTTGAGGCTATACTCTGCCAGAAGCGCATTTCCTCAGGCGGCAGCGGCGGTCGGCTCGTGGAGCGGGAAGCCTGGCGAATTCTGAGCCTTCCAGGGCGCAGGCCCATCGTGGTCGCGATGGCGATCTCGACCGTCATCCACGCCGCGATACTGGTTCTGCTCGGCGCGAACCTGGATCTCGGCGTCACCGGGAAGGAATCACCGGACCTGTCGCTTGCCGTCGTGCTCGAGGTCCCGGAATCCGGCGACGACGAACAGATGGGAATGCCCGGCGCCGAAGCGGCCGACGCATCGCTGGCGGCCGACCGGAGCGACGCTCCCGAGCAGGCTCCGTCTCTCGAGCCGGTGATGAGGGCCTCCGCCGAGGCGTCCGGGAACCCGGTAATCTCGCCGGAGCCGGACGACAGCCACGCGACGGGGCCGGAGCCGGACAGCTTCGAGACCGCCGCACCCGCCGTGCTCGCCGACCTCTCGATGACCGGACTGATCAGCACGCCCCCGGCGCCGGAACCCGTGCTCGAAGTGGCCGTTCCCAAGCCGGTCCTGACGGCACCCGAGGCGCCGGAGAAGATCGCGGCGTATTCGCCGCAGCAGCAATCGATGCTCGCACGCAAGATAGAGGACTGGGCGCAGTCGTATCACCATGCCGAAGCACCGGACGAGGAGGTAGCCTGGACCTACAAGGGGCAGCGCTACACCGCCCGGTTCACCTCGTTGCCGGGCGGCGACGACACGGAACTGGATCGCGTCATCGTGCGGGTGACCACCGGGAGCAGCGAGGGGCTCCTGGCGACGACGATACGCATGAAGCGGCTTGCGTTCTCGAACTACGCGCAGTTCGTGAATCGCTGGGACGACTCGGTGCAGATCCACGACGACGAGCTCGAGGGCAGGTTCCACACGAACTCCGAGCTGAACCTGTCGTACAGCCGTACGGTGGCACCGCGTTTCCTCGGGAAGGTCACCACGTCGGCGCGCAGGGTCAGCATCACGGAAGAATCCGGATACCGGAGCCGCGACGAGATTTTCCAGGGCGGCCTCGAGACGGGAGTGCGGTCGATTCGCCTGCCGCGGGACTATGTTCCCCTGCCGGACTCGCTCTCGATCCGTGAAGAACAGCTTCACGAGTTCGCGGAGGATACCCGCATCACGTTCCATGCCGACGGCAGTTACTCCTGGATCCCGCTCGAATCCGAGCAACCCGAGCAGCACGGGAAGATCCGGCAACCGGCGTCCTACCTGGTCGCCTTGGACGAGGCGGAGCTGCACGTCGCGGGCATGGTTGCCGGGAAAGTGCTCGTCTTCTCACCGACGCGGATCCTGATCACCGGCAGCCTCCGGTACGCGACCGACCCGGAAACGACCGGGAATGGCGACGATTACCTGGGGCTCGTGTCCGCAGGCACGGTGGAGGTCGCCGAGCCGTCGGTCACGGGACCGGGGGACCTGCACATTCACGGCGCGATCTATGCACGTCGGCTGTTTCGCGTGCGCGATTACCGTCACCGCGACAATGCGACGCTCGAGATCTACGGCAGTCTCACGGCCGGCTCCCTGAGTGCCACGGAGCCGCGCTATGCCACCCGCATCCGCTTCGATCCGCGGCTCGAGTCGCGCCGCCCCCCGGGTTTCCCGGTCACCGATCGTTACGAGCTCGAATCCTGGGACGGGGTCTGGACGGTGGAGCAGTAGTCCGCCGGCAAGCGGCCGCTCACCTCCCGCGAATGCCGCTCGGCGGCGTATGGAACCGCTCATGCCACGACGGGTCACAGTGGGGGCGAAGGGGCGTAGGATCTCCCTCCTGCTTCGGCGTGGAAGCGGCTCTCAACGACAAGGCAAACGCAACTGACGACCGCTCGACGAAGCTACTGGCTGGCTCAATTCTGCGGGTGGCTCGTATATGCGGTCGTGCACTATCTCGCCTACCTCCCCGCCCTCGCACCCGGCGAGTATCTCGAATACCTCGGCTACGCGGGACTCATCGCGACCGAAGCGCTTTACATCCCGCTCGGGATTGCGGCGAGCACGGTGCTCGGCCTCGCCTATGGCCGGCTTCTCGAGCGGCGAACGCCCTGGCTCGCCACCGCGTTCGTGGCGCTGCTCGGATGCGCCGCGGCGGGCACGGCCTTTTTCCTGGCGTACCGGGCGCTTCTGCTGTGGCTCGGGCTGCTGGCACCGGACGAGCCGCTTTTCTCCTGGCCAGCCGCCGCGCGGGCGGTGCTGGCATTCAGCTTCGCACTGATGGCATGGTCCGGCGCCTGGTTCAGCGTGGTCTTCTGGCGTGCGTCTCAGGAATCGCGGCTCCTCGCCCAGGACGCGAGACTCCGCATGCTGGCGTACCAGCTCAACCCCCACTTCCTCTTCAATGCGCTGAATTCGTTGCGGGCCATGATCGGTGAGGACGCCGCCCGGGCCCGCCGCATGGTGACCGAGCTCGCGGAGTTCCTGCGCTATGCCCTGCTTCATCGCCCCCTCGAGCACACGACGCTTGCCAAGGAGCTCGAAGTGATCGAGAGCTATCTCTCGATCGAACAGGTGCGATTCGAGGACCGACTCGCGGTCACGTTCGACGTCGATCGGACCGTCGTCGAGGCCCCGGTGCCGGCTTTCCTTCTGCACCCACTGGTCGAGAACGCCCTGAGGCACGGCAGCGGTGGATCGCCAGAAGAGCCTCTGCAGCTTCACCTGAGCGCGCGGGCGGAAGCCGATCGCCTGGTGATCGACGTCTGGAACTCGGGGACGCTGCGGCGCGCGGCCGCAAGCGCTCACGGCGGAGCATTCCTGCCTTCGGCGGCCGATTCGACCGCCGGCGCCGGCGTCGGCCTCGCGAACGTACGAGGGCGGCTGGATGCACTCTTTCCCGGTCAGCACCGGTTCACATTGACTGAGCTGGACGGCGGCGTGCGCGCGCGAGTCGAGCTGCCGTTGACGTCGACCTGACATGAACACGGCGATCATCATCGACGACGAGCGGCTCGCACGCCGCGAGCTCAAGCAGCTGCTCGAGGAGGGGCACGGCGATCGGATCCAGGTCGTCGGCGAAGCCGCGACGGTAGAGGAAGCCTCCACGCTGGTGAGGCTGCAGGATCCGGACGTGGTTTTCCTCGATATCCACCTCGCCGGCGAATCGGGCTTCGATCTCTTGCCCCGTCTCGATCCCGACGTGACCGTCGTGTTCGTGACCGCATTCGATCGCTATGCCATCCGGGCATTCGAGGCGAACGCGCTCGACTACCTGCTCAAGCCGGTCGCGCCGCAGCGCCTCGCCGCCACGCTCGCCAGGCTGACGAAGCCGGCGGACGCCGAAACGCCGGGGGACCAGGCTTTGGCGCGCGAGGATTGGCTGTTCCTCCGGGTGGACGAGCGGATGGCCTTTCTCCGCGTCCGTGAGATCGTCGCCATCCTCGCCAACGAGGACGGCTCGACCCTGCATTTCGCGGATGGCAAGCATGCCCGGGTTCGCAAGTCGCTCCGCGAGTGGATCGACCGATTGCCAGAGCAGAGCTTCATCCGGATCCACCGCTCGACCATTGTGAACCTCGAGTTCGTCGAGCGAGTGGAGGAGTGGTCGCACTTCACTTACCGGGTGTACGTGCGCGGCCTGGCCAAACCACTGCAGATGAGTCGCCGTTGGGGCGCGCGCGTGCGCTCCCGGCTCGGGTGAACCGGCACGATGCCCACACGGGCGCAGGAGGAGCTCATGAGACGACGGAACTTTCTTGGAACCATGCTGATGGGCGGCGGGCTCATGGGATACCAGGCGCTGCTGGGGCGAGCCCGGGGCCAGGCCGCCGAGGCGCCGCTGCGCGCACCGGTTGGCGGTTCTGCCGAAATCACGGCGCGCGGGCCGATCATCGACGTCCACATGCATGCCTACCCGGCGGACGCCCCCATCCCCGCGTCGGCCGCCAATCCCGTGACGGGCGAGCCGCCCGGCGTGGCAGACGGCAAGGCGCACATGCGTGCCTGCCTTGCCGAGATGGAGCGCCTGAACATCGTCAAGGGCGTCGTCAGCGGCGGCACCGGCGACCGGCTGGCGGCTGCGATGCAATGGCACGACGCGGCTCCGGATCGCATCATTCCGGGTGCCGGCGTGCGAGGCTCGGAAGATACACCGCTGCCCGAGCTCGCGGTGCTTCGCGAGGCATTTGCGAACGGCCGCCTGCGTGTCCTCGGGGAGGTCACTGCACAATACGCAGGCCTCAGCCTCAGCGATCCGCCGTACCGGGACTACCTGGCCCTGGCGGAGGAGTTCGACATCCCGGTGGCAGTGCACATGGGCATGGCCCCTTCGCGCATCTCGTACGACCCGTGCTGTCGCAACTTCCGCGTGAGCCTGGGCAACCCGTTGGTGATCGAGGAGGCGCTCAACCGGCATCCGAATCTTCGCGTCAACCTGATGCACGCGGCGTGGCCGCACCTCGAAGACACCATTGCGCTGATGGACGTCTATCCGCAGGTCTACGTCGACCTGGGGGCGTGCGGATGGGGCCTGCCGCGCGCCGAGTTCTATGCCTATCTCGGCGGCTTGATGCGAGCGGGCTTCGGCGAACGGATCATGTTCGGGTCCGACCACATGTTCTGGGTCGACCTCATCGGCATGTCCGTGGACGCCGTCGAGTCGGCGCCGTTCCTGACGCCTGCCGACAAGCGCAACATCTTCCACGACAACGCCGTGCGCTTTTACAAGCTGTAGGCGCTCAAGTCGAAAGTCTATCGAAATCGGCGGCGTCGTGGCGCTCGCGCAGCCGCTTCGCCGGATCGCCCGAGGTCCGGTTGACCATGCTGCCGCGGCGCACTGCGGGGCGTTCGGCGAGCTGGCGCGCCCATCGCCGGACGTGTTCGTACTCGTGCACCGACAGGAAGGTACCGGCGTCCTTGTAGGACTGGTCGAGAGCGAGCCGGCCGTACCACGGCCAGATCGCCATGTCGGCGATCGTGTATTCGCTGCCGGCCATGTATTCGTTGCCGGCGAGGTGGCGATCGAGGACGTCGAGCTGGCGCTTGGTCTCCATCGCGTAGCGGTTGATGGCATATTCGATCTTCATCGGCGCGTAGACGTAGAAGTGGCCAAAGCCGCCGCCGAGGTACGGTGCGGCTCCCACCTGCCAGAACAACCAGTTCATCGCCTCGGTGCGCGCGCGCAGGTCGCGCGGCAAAAAGGCGCCGAACTTCTCGGCCAGGTAGAGCAGGATCGACCCCGATTCGAAGATGCGCACGGGCGCGCCGCCGCCCTTGGGTGCATGGTCCATCATCGCCGGGATCTTGGAGTTGGGATTGACCGCCACGAAGCCAGAGCTGAATTGCTCGCCTTTGTTGATATCGATCAGCCAGGCATCGTACTCGGCGCCGGAATGGCCTGCCGCCAGCAGCTCTTCCAGCATGATCGTGACTTTCATGCCGTTCGGCGTCCCGAGCGAATAGAGCTGCAGCGGATGCTTGCCGACAGGCAGTTCCTTCTCGTGCGTCGGCCCGGCAACCGACCGGTTGATCGGCGCAAATACCCCGCCTGACGGGGCGTACTCCCACACCTTCGGCGGGACGTATCCGGCGGGCAAGTTCCTCTCGGGCGGGAATTCCCTTTCATCGGCCATCAGGAACCTCCTTTTGACACGGCATGGCACAGTCGCTCGGCGTGCACGGCCTCGACAGCGTCCGTCAGCGCCTGGGTTCCGTCATCTCAGGTTCGCAAGGGATAATCAAGGGCCAACTCCCTGGTCGCTGCCGGGGAATGGACTCCGTAGGGCACCCCGTTCGCCTTTTCCGGCCAATGCGGCGAAGTAACGACTTTATCTGCGATAGGCGCCTCGAGAATCAATGTCGTGGCTCGAGGATGTTCTCCATGCGCAGCCAGGCCACGAACGCATCGAACCAGTTCGTGCTGGTGGTTTCTTTCGGGTACATGCCGAAGCCGTGGCCTCCCTGGCCGTACAGGTGAAACTCGATCGGGCGTCCTGCCGCTTTCCAGCTCTCGATCAGACCGAAGCCGGTGTTCCCGAACAGCGGATCGTCCGCCGCCAGGGCGACGAAGAGGGGCGGTGCATCATCCGGCACGGTAACCGGCGCCAGGGGACCGTAGATATCCCCGGCAAAAGCTGGCTTCGCCTCGGTGGAAAGTGTCGTCGCCATGGTCAGCATCGCGCCGGCGGAAAAGCCGATCATGCCGATCCGGTCGGGGTCCACGTTCCATTCGGCGGCGCGTTCGCGGACCAGCTTGAATGCCGCCACGGCATCCGCGATTTGTGGTGCCAGGCCGGCTATCGCCTGGTCGGGTTCCGGGGGCGGCCGTCGCGCCGCACCCGAGAACATCTCCGCCATCGCGCGCTGGAACTCCTGCAAGTCGGCGGGAGTCTGGCGCAACCTGTATTTCAGCACGAAGGCTGCGATGCCTTCCTTCGCGAGCGCGCGGGCGACATCCCAGCCTTCGTTCTCCATCGAAAGCGTCAGGAAGCCGCCGCCGGGGGCGACGATGGCCGCGGCACCGGTGGCCTTGCCCTCATCGGGCAGGAACGGGGTCAGCGTGGCGACGGTCACGTTGCGCGCGAACATGCTGCCGTACTGGCTATGCCAGCTTTCCGGGGTCGTGGCGCCGGGCAGCGGCCCCGTATCCAGCACGATGGCGTCCGGCTGGGGCGGGATCTCGATCGGCGTCATCGTGTCGTCCAGTGCCAGCGCGGGCGGCGCGAAGATTGCGCAGGCGATCCACAGCTTCTTACACGCCGGTCCCAGGCGTCGCAGTGCGGAGAACCTCTTGGTGTGCATGGCAGGACTCCCGTTCGAAGGTCGTGATGGTTCTGATTTACGGCGTGCGGAAACGCCAGC
>DATGQE010000055.1:0-14865 GCA_035304345.1 Woeseiaceae bacterium
TTGCAGGCGCTGCGCGGCCGGCCGGTCGGCGAGTGCATACGGCAGTTGCGCGCGTGGGAAAGGCTCGAGCGGCCCGCGTTCGAGAGGCTGTGCCGCGAGCGGCTCGCGGCGGCGCTCGCGCGGGCGCGGGCGGACGTGCCCCTGTACGCCGAGGACGCCTGGCGCACTGCGCTCGCCGGGCGTTCCGCCGGGCGCCTCGAGGACTGGCCCGTGCTCGAGCGCGACGTGCTGCGCCACGAGGGTGAGCGGCTGCTCGTGCGCCATCGCCCGCTCGGCACGTTCTATCGCCGGAGCTCCGCCTCCACCGGCGCGCCGATCGCCGTCGCCTACGACCCGAAAGCCGCCGCCTGGAGCTGGGCGAGCGAGTACCGGGCCGGGCTGTGGCACGGCATCCCGGTCGGGGCCAGGACCCTGAAGCTCTGGGGAGGCCGGAACACGGTGCTCGACTGGATCCGCCACGACCGGGTGTTCAACGCACGTGAGCTCGACCGGGCGCAGCTCGACAAGGCGGCGCGCTGGCTGCTCACGGCGCGTCCCGAAGTCCTCATGGGGCTGTCCTCGGCCGTCACGCGGCTGGCGCGCCACGTTCGCGCGCACTTTCCCGACGCGCCGCAGCCGCTGTGCCGCTGGGCGAAGATCGGGGGCGAGCAGGTGTATGCGTTCCAGCGCGAGGAGATCCGCCGTCACCTCGGCGCGCGCGTGCTCGATTTCTACGGCTGCACGGAGGTGGGCGCCGTGTCGGCGGAATGCCCGGCGGGAGCCCTGCACGTACACGCCGAGGTCGTGCACCTCGAGGTCGTGCGCGACGGGGAACCGGTCGCGCCGGGCGAGGAAGGCGACATCCTGCTGACCTCGCTCACGAACCGCGCCATGCCGCTCGTCCGCTGCCGCGTCGGCGATCGCGGCAGCCTCTCGCCGGAACCCTGTGCCTGCGGGTTGCCGCACCCGGTCCTGTCCCGCCTGGTCGGGCGTGCGGCGGACCTGTTCGTGGCCGCGGACGGCCGGCTGGTGCACGGCTCCGCGCTGGCAGAGCGGCTGGAGGCGTTCCTGGCCGCCGCGCCGCCCGGCGCTGTCGGCCAGGTGCTGTTCCGGCAGCACGATGCGCGCCGCTGGCAGGTCCTCGTCGAGAGCCGCGACGGCTTCGACGAGCGCCTCGCGGGTGCGCTGGCCGGCCTCGTGCGCGACACGTTCGGGGAGATCTGCCGCGTGGACATTCAACGCGTGGCGACCGTGCCGCGCGAGCGCTCCGGGAAGTTCCGCTATTACGCTCGCGCCCCGGTCGAGGACCGCTGAACGCGGAGTCGCTACCTGTCGCCGGCGCCGCGGCACTGGCGGGCTCGCGCCGGGTTCGCTATGGTGGCGCTACCATGACCATGCCCGACGCCAGGCCGGTACTGGCGGTCGCGCCCATGATGAGCTGGACCGACCGTCACTGCCGCTACTTCCTGCGGCTCCTGTCGCCGCACGCCCGCCTGTACACCGAGATGGTCACCGCGGCCGCGGTGCTCCACGGCGATCGCCGCCGGCTGCTCGGTTTCCATCCCGCGGAGCACCCGGTGGCGCTGCAGCTCGGCGGGAGCGACCCGCGCCAGATGGCCGAGGCTGCCCGCATCGGCGCGGAATTCGGTTACGACGAGATCAACATCAACGTCGGCTGCCCCAGCGATCGCGTCAGAAGCGGTGCCTTCGGCGCCTGCCTCATGGCCGAACCGGCGACGGTCGCCGCCTGCGTCAGCGCGATGCGTGCCGAGGTCACGGTGCCGGTCACGGTCAAGACGCGCATCGGCATCGACGACCATGACAGCTACGAGTTCCTGCGGGACTTCGTCGCCACCGTGGCGGAGGCGGGTTGCGACACTTTCGTCGTGCACGCGCGCAAGGCGATTCTCGGCGGGCTGTCGCCGAAGGAGAACCGCCAGGTGCCGCCGCTCGACTACGCGCGGGTGTACCGCCTCAAGGCGGAGCATCCCGGGCTCACCATCATTCTCAACGGCGGCATCACGAACGCCGACGAGGCGCTCGCCCACCTGCGCCACGTCGACGGCATCATGATCGGGCGGGAGGCTTACCAGAACCCGTGGTTCCTGACCGAGCTGGAGCGGCGCCTCGGTGCCCCGGCCGAGGCCGTGCCGGAAAGCCGCTCCGCGGTCGTGCGCCGCATGCTGCCATACGTCGAGGCGACGCTCGCGAGCGGTGCGGAGCTCGGCGCCATCGCGCGCCACCTGCTCAACCTGTTCTCGGGCCAGCCGGGCGCGCGGCACTGGCGCCGCCACCTGAGCGAGCACGCGCATCGCGCCGACGCCGGTCCCGACGTGCTCGAGCAGGCACTCGCCTCCGTCCGCGAAGCCGCCTGAGCCGCCCGGTCAGCGACCCGCGAACGTGTGGCGGAAGGCCACCACGGGCTCGCCCGAGCCCGAGTCCGGCGTCGTCACGATCGTGAGGGTGAGCGCGTCGCCGTCGAGGACCATTTCCGCGAAGCCCCACACGAGCCCGCGCGCGTACAGCGTGCGGAGCTCCGGGAACGTGCGATCCTGCCAGCGCATGAACGGCGTGTGCAGCGGCCGCTGCTTGCCCGCGGCGCCGGACACGACGGTGACGAGGGGCGGGCGCTCGCGGTACTCGGCGCCTTGCGTGCGGCAGTCGTCGGTGTGCACCTCGAGGGTGTGATCGTGCCCGGCGACGTAGGCGTCGGCATGACGGCACAGCGCGGGGAGCAGCAGGCGCCGCAGCACCTTGCTTTCTTCGTGCTTGCTGCCGGACGACGACCAGAGCGGGTGGTGCCCGGCGACGATCTTCCAGCGGGCGTCGGACGCGGCGAGCGCCTGCTCCAGCCACGCGAGCATGTGCCGCTCGTCGCCGACAGGCTCCGTCCACGGCTCGTCACGATCCTCCTCGCCGGTGTCGATCGGCGTGCCGTCCGGGGCGAGCGCGTCGTCGTAGACCGTTTCCGCCGCGAGCAGCACGGTCGTGTCGATGAGGAACACCTCGACGTCCGGCGCCGGCCGGCGCCGGTAGAAGATCCCGTCGAGATCGTAAAGCGGCGACTGCTCGAGCCAGGCGACCTGGGCCATCGCGCCCTCGCGCGAGGTGTCCCAGTCGTGATTGCCGAGCACGGGGTAGATGACGAAGTCGGGATCCTGCTGCTGCAAGGGCTCGTACGGCCGGCGGAGCAGGGCATCGAAGCGCTCCGCGTCGTCGCGGCCGTCGGCGCCGGCCGTGCCGCCCGCCGGATAGACGTTGTCGCCGAGCATGATCGCGAACCTGCAGCGCCCGGGCGCGGCGCACCATTCGGTGGCGGCCTGCGCCACCGGCCGCTGGCCGCTCGCCATCACCCAGCCGCCGGTCGCCTCCAGGCGATGCATCGGCGGGATGCGGAATTCCTCGATCGGCCGGTAGTCCTCGATCCAGTCGTCGAGCTCCTCGATGACGAACGTGCGCGCATCGAGCGGGTTTGCATATTCGTCCGCTTCGAGCCAGTCGTAGTCGTACCCGGTGTCGCCGAACAGCAGGATGCTGACCGGTTCCGGGGGCGCCTCCCGCGGCGCGCCGGCGCAGCCGGCGAGCGCCGCCAGGAGCGCGGCGAGGCCGGCGCGCCTCACGTCGCCGCCTCCGGGTAGCGCTCGCGGAGCACCCGCTCGACGTCGGCCGCCGATGCCTGCACCGGTCCCTCGCGCTCGAGCTTCAGGCTGGTGAGCGCGGCGGCCCAGCGGATCGCCTCCGCGGGCGACAGGTCGAGCCTGGCAGACGCGTACGCGCCGATACAGGTGTCGCCGCGCCCGCTCCGCCCGCGCAGCGCTTCCGGCCGGAACGGGCATTCGACGTAACGCCCTTCCGCGAGCAGCAGGACCCCGTCGCGGTGCGTGAGCACGACCTCCGCAGGGCCGAGCTCGGCCAGCGCTGCGGCAGCGCGCCGGTGGTCGGCGTGCCCCGTCAGGAACTCGGCTTCGACGGCGTCCGTCTTCAGGATGTCGACGAGCCCGAGTACCTCGCGTTGCTCCGGCCACGGCGCGTACGCCAGCCGGCCGTCGTCGCCACGCACCCGGATGAAGCCCTGGAGGTCCGCCGTGAGCAGGCCGTCCTTGCCGGCGAGCAGCGTCATGGTGGCGAGCGGCAGCTCGCCCCGCAGCGATCCGTTCACGAGGAAAACCCGTGCCTCGAAGGTTTCGAGCAGGTCCGGCGTCAGCGGGTCGGCGACCGCGGCGACCGTCAGGAGGCGCTGGTCGACGTCGGTCGTCGGGTATTCGAGGCGCATCAGGGTCGAGCTCGCGCTCTCGAACACGTGCACGTCCACGCCGCGCCCGACGAGGCTCGCGGTCGACTCGCGATCCGCCGCCGCCAGCCGCGTGACAGCCCCGACGGCGAGGTCCCGTACCGCGGCGGCGTGCGCCGCGTACGAGTAACCGCCGCCGTGCACGTGCCGGGTGCCCGCGAGCGTGACGATGGTGTCCTTGGTGTAGTTGCCGATGGTGAGCACGTCGAAGCGTGGCATGTGGTGTACCGCTCCCCCTTAGTCGCGCAGCTGGACTCGCCACAGGCTCGCCGCCAGCAGCATGGAAAGGACGGCCGCGCCCATCCAGAACCAGATCACCTCGGAGAAATCGTACACGCGGGTGTCGCCGACCATGGTGATCCCCCTCTCGATCAGGTAGCCGCTCACGTTTTCCTGGATGCCGGCCCCGATGTAGCTGAAGACGCCGATGAAGCCCATCACGGCGCCGGCGGCGCGCTTGGGCACGATGTCGGCGCCGAACAGCCCGCCCAAGGACGTGACGAGCCCGTTCAGCCCGATGCCGTACAGCACGAACGCGAAGAACAGCATCGGCGTGTTGCGAGGCCCGAAGAAGATCAGCCACAGCGCGACGATCTCGATGACGGCGAAGAGCAGGTTCGCGGGCGGGCGGCGCGCGCCGAAGACCTTGTCGGAGATGAAGCCGAACGCGATGCAGCCGGCGATGCCGGCGATCGTGTTCACCATGAGGAGGGAGCCGGCTTCCACCAGCGAGTAGCCGCGGTCCTCCTGCAGGTAGAGGATGCCCCAGCTGTTGATCGCGTAACGCACGACGTAGTTGGTGGCGCTCGCGAGCCCCAGCACCCAGATCGACGGCAGCAGGAGAATCGAAAGCTGCGTCTTCCAGAGGCTCGTTTCCGCGGGGCGCGACGCCTGCCAGCGGTCGTTGCGCCAGTCGTTGACCTCCGGCAGGCCCAGCGTGCGCGGCCGGTCCTGCATCAGCAGGTAGATGCCGATCGCCACCGCGACGCAGATCAGCCCCGGCACCCAGAAGCCGAAGCGCCAGCCCCAGGCGGACACGACGGCGGCGACGATGACGAAGGTCAGGCCTTCCCCGATCGAATGCGCCGTGCTCCAGATGCCGTAATAGCGCCCGCGCTCGCGGTTGCTGAACCAGTTGGCGAGCGTGACGATGCCCGCCGGCGCGCCGAAGCCCTGGAACCAGCCGTTCAGCCCCCACAGCACCATGGACAGCACGACGACCGTCGAGAACCCCATGCCGATGTTGATGAGCGCGGACACGAGCACGGCGAAGGCGAAGAACACCTTCATGTTGGCGTGATCGGAGAGGAAGCCGTTGATGAGCTTGCCTGCCGCGTAGGTGTAGAACAGCGCGGCGCCGATCAGCCCGAGATCGACCGGCGTGAAGATGCCCGCGTCGATGAGCGGTTTCTTGACGACGGACAGCGCGAGGCGGCAGGTGTAGGCGAGCCCGTAGCCCAGCGTGATCGCGACGAGGACCCGTATGCGCCAGGTGCGGTAGAGGCGGTCGATCGTGGCGCGGTCCTCGATCACGGGCCGGTCGGGGCCCGTGGCGAACCGTGTCGTCAGCTTGCGGAGTATGGCCCTCTCCCGTTTTCAGGAAAGCTTAAGGTGCTGAAATTTTCATTCGATTATAGTAACAAATAGAATCTGTATTCCAGTCCGGCGGTGACCAGAGCCATGACCACGACCACGATCCTGCCACGCCACGCCCTGCCCGTATTGCTGTGCCTGTGTCTCGCGGCCTGCCGCGGGCCCGCGGAGACCCCGGAGGCCCCGCCCGCGGCGCGGGCGCCTGCCGCCGTCGAGCCGGCAGTGGCCACCGAGCCGCCCGGGCCGGGCAGCGTCGTCGACGTCGCCTTCTGGGAGGATCCCGCCGTCCCCGGCGGGGGCGTGATCCTCGCGGCGGCCGGCCTTTCCGGGGTGGTGCTCCACGCGCCGGACGGCCGCCGGCTCGGCGCCTTGGACGAGGCGGTCGCCGGCGGCGTCGCGGTGCTGCCGGCCGGCCCGGCGGACCCACAGCCGCTGGTCGTGGTCTACGACCGCGCCGATTCCGCGCTCGAGTTCTACCGCCTCTCGCACTCGCCGCCGGCGCTCACGCCGGTGCCCGGCGAAGCGGTGGTCGTCGAGGACGAGGTCATCGGGCTGTGCCACCACCGGAGCCCGGTCTCGGGCGCCGATTACGTGTACGCCGTCACCGACGGCGGGCTCGTCCTCCACTTCCAGCTCGACCGCGGCACCGACCACGCCGCTGCGTGGCAGCTTCGCACGATTCCCGTCGGCAAAGGCGCGGGCTTCTGCGACGTCGATCCGGTCGCCGGCGCGCTGTACGTGAGCGAGGAAAGCGTCGGCATCTGGCGCATCGGCGCGGAGGCGGAAAGCGATCCCGGCCGGGAGCCGGTCGCGCTGGCGGCACCGTGGGGCGAGCTCAGCGACGAGGTGAAGGGCGTGGCCGTGTACCGGGCCGGCGAGACGGTGCTGCTCGTCGCCGCGGACGTGGGAGAGGAGCGCCTGGCCGTGATCGATGCCGACTCGGGCCGCGTTCTCGGCCACGCCGCCGTGACCGGCCTCGCCGAGGCGGAAGGGCTCACCGCGATCGAATCCTTCGGGCCCTGGCCCACCGGGGTGCTCGCCATTGCCGACGAGGACGCGCCGGAGGGCAGCAACGTGAAGCTCCTCGCCTGGGACACGCTGGCCGCTGCGCTCGCCCTGCCGGTGGCAACGTCGCGGCCGGAGCCGCCGGCGCCGGTGCCCGCCGTGCGGCCGGTGCTGGAGACGGAGGTGGCCGCGAGCTACGGCGATGCCGCCGACGATCCCGCGATCTGGGTGCACCCGGAAGACCCGGAACAGAGCCTCGTCATCGGCACCGACAAGCAGCTCGGCCTGTACGTCTTCGATCTCGAGGGACGGACCCTGCAGATGCTGCCGGACGGCCGCATGAACAACGTGGACGTGCGCGACGGGTTCCGGCTCGGAGGCGAGGAGGTCACGCTCGTCGCCGCGAGCAACCGCAGCACCGACTCGATTGCCCTGTACCGCCTGGACCCCGAAACGCGCCGACTCTCCGACGTGGCGGCCGGCGTCCTCCCGACCGGCTTCAATGACCCGTACGGGCTGTGCTTGTACTCGAGCGGCGTTTCCGGCGAGCTGTTCGTGTTCGTCAACGAGAGCGACGACGGCACGTTCCGCCAGTGGCGGCTCGTCGACGCGGGCAACGGCCGCGTCGGCATCGAGCTCGTGCGCGAGTTCTCCGTGGGCTCGCAGGCGGAAGGCTGCGTCGCCGACGACGAGACCGGCGCGCTGTACGTCAACGAAGAAGACGTCGGCCTGTGGAAGTACTCGGCGGAGCCCGACGGCGGCGACGCGCGCACCTTGATCGACGGCACCGAAGACGGGCACCTCACCGCGGACGTCGAAGGTGTCGCGCTGTGGAAGGCGCCCGACGGCGGCGGCTACATCGTGGTGTCGAACCAGGGAGCGGACAACTACGTCCTCTACGAACGCCGTCCCGATCACGCGTACGTGGGTACGTTCCACGTCGTCGCGGACCCCGCGTCCGGCGTCGACGGCGCCTCCGAAACCGACGGCCTCGACGTGACGAGCGCGCCGCTGGGTCCGCGCTTTCCCAAGGGCCTGCTCGTCGTGCAGGACGGACGCAACATCGGGCCGGAGGAGCGGCAGAACTTCAAGTTCGTGTCCTGGGCGGACGTCGCCGAAGCGCTCGACCTTCCGTAAGGCCGGCCGACAGCGAACGTGCGGTGTTGCTTCGGGGCTTGGTGGCACCGGCCCCTGCCGCCGCATCGTTCATGCCCGGTGGTGATCGGGGCTCAAGCTCCGCCGCGACCGGGGGGTGTCCCTGGGGGAATGGCTCCCGTGCGGACACGGCGGAGCAGCGCGGGCATCGGCGCAGAGGGTACGTCCCGCGCTGCGCTGCTCCGCCGTGTCCTCGGTCCGCTTTATTTCCCCCAGGGACACCCCCCGGCCACGGCTCCGCGGTGCGGTTGGTGGCCGGGCATGAACGATGCTCAGTCCGCGTCTCGGTTGGTGGCCGGGCATGAACGATGCTCAGTCCGCGTTTCGGCCGGTGGCCGGGCATGAACGATGCTTACGTCGGGTCCGGCGGCAGCGGGCGCCGCGCGCCGGGCTACTCCTCCGGGGACGGGGCCGCGGACGGGGCGGGGGCTACCGCCGGCGTTCGTTCGGCGGTATCCGGCGCCGCGGCGGCGTGCTCCAGGGGGCTGCCGTAGGTGGGCGTGGCGCGGAGCGGTTCCGGCACCTGCCACATGCTCGCCGCGTACCACACCGCCCACGCGACGATGAACAGGGACATGACGAAGACCCACGTCGGGATCGAGGAACGCGCTTCGGCACGCCGCGGATCGAACGGATCGTCGGCGCTGAAGGCATCGACGCCGAGATGCACGAGCCCGCTGCGCGTCGAGTTCGGCCGCAATCCCGAAACGACGATCCCCGGGCCGTTGCGGACGTGGAACCGGATCTCCTCGACGCCCTCGGCACCGCTCTGGTCCCGTGCCTGCACGACGAGCCGGTGCGGCCCGTCGGCCAGGTTGCGCGTGTCGAGCACGAAATCCGCCGGCAGGGTGCCGGTGACGACCGGTTCCGGATCGTCGTCCAGGTAGATACGGACGCTCGGCGTGTTCACTCGTTCTCCTCGTGGCGATGCTCGTCGCCCAGGATGCGGTACTTGGGATGCCGCCTGTCGGTCTCGCCGGGCTTCAAAAGCATCTTCAGCATCAGCGCGAAGCAGGCCAGCGTGATGGCACCGGCGACGACGATGATGACGACGTTGCCGAGCAGCGGTCCTGCAAGGTGATGGTGCACGGCAGCCCTCGCGCTACTCGCCTGCCGCGGCACGGTGCGCCGCCACGTCGGCGGCCGTGACGAACGCGCCGGCGTTGCCCCACGAGCGGCGCTCGTGATTGACGATGTCGGCAATGTCGCGATCGTCGAGCGACGTGCGGAACGCGGGCATCGGGCTGCCGTAAAAGACGCCGTCGATCTCCTCGCCCTGCAGGCCGTCCAGGATCACGCGGATGTGGCGCGCGGCATCCGGGTCGTTGACGGCGGCGTTGCCCTTGAGCGGGGGAAACGCGCCGGTCAGGCCCTGGCCGCCCGGCTGGTGGCAGGCGGCGCAGTACGCGACGTACAGCGACTCGCCGCGGGCCGGGTCGTACCGGTAGTCGTCCCCCGCGGTTTCTTCGGCTTCGGAGGGCTGCTCTTCCGTCCGTGTCGCGGACCCGTCCCCCACGGGGGCCGCGTGCGAGGCATCTCCGCCGGCGCCGGCCTCGCTCGCACCGGGCAGCGGCGGCTGCTTCAGCGAAAGCAGGTAAGCGACCAGCGCCTCGCCCTCCCGCGTCGGCACCACGACGCCGTGCTCCGGTGCCCACGGCGCGGGCAGCGGCACCGCGGGCACGTTCGCGGGCGCTTGGTCCACCGTTTCGAACAGCCAGGCGTACGGCGGCATGATCGACTCCGGCACGACCGCGCGCGGGTTGTACAGGTGGATGTAGTGCCACGTCGCGCTCGGCTGGCGCGCGCCGACGTTCGCGAGGTCCGGACCGGTCCGCTGTGAGCCGAGCAGCTCCGGCGTCTGGTAAGCGAAATCGCCGGGTGCCGACGGCCGGCCCCAAACTCGGTCCTGCGGCAGCGGGCGCACCTGCTGCGTATGGCAGTAGCTGCAGCCGTTCGCGACGTAGACCGCCCGGCCCTCCGCCTCGAGGGGCGTGAGCGGCTCGAGGCCGGGGGTCGGCTCGATGCTCGACAGCGCGAAGCCCGGCAGCACGCCCATGATGACGGCCAGCACGACGTAGATCGCGAACGCGCCGCCGAAGATCAGCCACATCTGCCTCATGCCGGCGCCTCCCCGGCGAGCGAGGCCCGTGGCGCCGTCGCGGGCGCCGGCTCACGGCCGTACGCGATGCGCCACACGTTCCACGCGAACACCACGTGGCTCAGGAACATCATGAGCCCGCCGACGCCGCGCCAGATGAAGAACGGCTGGAGATCGATCACGGACTGGATGAACGGCTTGCCGGCCATCCAGTCGAGGCCCTGGATCGTGCCGCCGACCGACAGCGAGATGACGTAGATGAAGCTGCCGACGAGCGCCAGCCAGAAGTGGACCGCCATGCCGAAGCGGCTCGCCCGCCGGCCGGTGGCGAGCGGCAGGAGCGCGTACACCGTGCCGAAGATGCCGAACGAGATGAAGCCGTACATCGTCAGGTGCGAATGCCCGACGGTGAAGTGCGTGAAATGCCACACTTCCTGCAGCGAGCGGAACGCCTCGAACGTGCCCTGGCTGGAGCCGACGAGGTAGCCGATGACGCCGACGAACATGAAGAGCAGCGAGTAGGAGTGCACCATGTCGCTCACCCGCCCGCGCATCGTCAGCAGGAAGTTCGCCGTGCCGCCCCATACCGGCACGAACATCGCGACGCTGAAAACGATCGCCGTGGTCTGGAGCCACCAGGGCAATGGCGTGAACAAGAAATGGTGGGCGCCGATGATCGGGTAGAAGACGAGGTTGGTCCAGAACGCGAGCACGCCGAGCGCGTAGGAATAGATCGGGCGGTTCAGCCGCTTCGGCAGCGCGTAATAGAAGATGCCGAGCATCAGCGGGGTGAACCAGAGGCCCACGGCGTTGTGCATGTAGTAGCCGGAGACCGACACCTGGCCCAGCCCCTGCTGGTACCAGGGCAGCACGCCGACGGTTGCGATCACGCAGGTGAACAGCGTCGCGCCTACGGTGTACCAGTTGGCGAGATAGATGTCCTCGGTCTTGCGCCCGGCGACGGTGCCGATCAGGTTCCACGCGGTGACGCCGAGCGCGCCGAGGAAGACCACGCGGATCGGCCACGGCCATTCGCGATACTCGAGGTTGCCGTCGTTGTAGCCCAGGCACAGGGCCACGGTGCCGGCGAGGCAGGCGAGATTGAACAGGACGAGGCCCGCCCACGCGAGCCGCGTGCTGTGCAGCGCGGTCCGCGAGCTGCTGGCGGCGACGTAACAGGCGAGGCCGACGAGCGCCAGCGTGGCGAACCCGTAGAACGTCGCGTTGGTGTGAACGGCGCGCAGGCGGCCGAAGCTGAGCCACGGCTGGGGAGCGAAATCCGGCGCGCCCAGCTTGTACGCCAGCAGGATGCCGACGCCGGTGGCGAAGAGCAGCCAGAAAACGGCGGTGATCGTGTAGCCGACGAAGACGCTCCGCAGGGCATCCCTGTCGCCGGCGTGATCCTGTTGTGTGACCGGGTGTTGTGTGGCCGGGATCGCGGCGGACCCTCCCTGCATCTCCTCGTCCCTGTGTAGCGCCAGGTGATGGCCGGTCGATCTCGCCGGCTGGCGATCGTGGCCATCGGGCAGGATAGGGGGCGCGGCCGGCGCCCGCCTTGATCTAAATCAAGCACGCAGGAGCGCGCTGCACGCTTCTACGCGGCGGTCTCGAGCAGCCGGCTCAGCGTGCGGTAGCCCAGGGTGGCGTGGGTGACGGGATCGGCGATCGCTGGGTCCTGCTCGGCCTCGACCACGACCCAGCCGGCATAGCCGTGTGCGCGCAAGGGGGCGAGCACGGCGGCGAAGTCGATGCAGCCGTCGCCAGGCACCGTGAACACGCCCTGCAGGACGGCTTCGAGGAAGCTGGTCCCGCCGTTGAGGCAGCGCGCGAGCACGGCCTCGCGAATGTCCTTGCAGTGCACGTGCGCGATGCGGTCGGCATGCCGCGCCGCGGCCGCCGCCGGGTTGCCGCCGGCGAAGCGCAGGTGTCCGGTGTCGAGCAACAGCTCGACTTCGGGCCCCGTGGCGGCCATGAGCGCATCGACCTCGGCTTCGGTCTCGATCACCGTTCCCATGTGGTGGTGATACGCGAGGCGCATCCCGCGCTCGCGCATGCGGGCGGCGAGCGCGGACAGATCGTGCGCGAAACGCTCGAAGGCGGCGGGCGAGAGCCGCGGCCGGGCGGACAGGCGGGCGCTGCGGTCGCCGTGCACGCAGCCGGTCACCTCGGCGCACACCATGACCTCGCATCCCAGTGCCGCGAGCAGCTCGAGGTGCGGCTGCATCGCGGCGAGCTCCGCTTCCGGTGAGCGCTCGAGCAGGCGCAGGCTGTACCAGCCGGAGGCAAGCGCGAGGCCGTGCCGCTCGAGCAGCGGCCCGAGCACCGCCGCCTGCCGCGGGAACTTGTGCCCCAGCTCCACACCCGCGTACCCGGCAGCCGCCGCCTGCGCGAGGCAGGTCTCGAGCGGAATCTCCGTGCCGAGCGACGGCAGGTCGTCGTTGCTCCAGGTGAGCGGATTGATGCCGATGCGATTCATGACGAGCGCCGCCGCGAGTACTCGGCGCGTGCGCGGCGCACCGCCTCGTTCCCCGACACCTCGGCGATCGGCACGTCCCACCAGGCGCCGCCGGCCGTCGTCGACTTCGCGGGATCCGTCTCGATCACGACGACACTGGTTCGCGATGCCGCGAGCGCCCGTTCCAGCGCCGCCTCCAGCTCGCTTTCGCTACCGGCGGCGCTGGCGTCCGCGCCGAGCGCACGCGCGTGCGCGACGAAGTCGATCGCCGGTGTCGTGCCGAGCAGGTTGTTGTACGGCGCACCGCCGCAGGCGCGTTGCAGGCGGTCGATGCAGCCGAAGCCGCGGTTGTCGAGCACCACGATGACGAGCTTGAGCCCGAGTGCGACCGAGGTGGCGATCTCCGAGTTCAGCATGAGATAGCTGCCGTCGCCGACCAGCACGATCACCTCGCGCTCCGGCCGCGCGAGCTTCACGCCCAGCCCTCCCGCAATCTCGTAGCCCATGCAGGAATAGCCGTACTCCAGGTGATAGTTGCCGGGACCCGTGGCACGCCACAGCTTGTGCAGCTCGCCCGGCAGGCCGCCCGCCGCGCAGACCACGGTCGCGTCCGGACCGCTGATGCGGTTCACGACACCGAGGACGTGGGCGTCGCCTGGCAGCCCGGACTCCGGCCAGCGCGTCGCGGCGTCGACGGCGGCGTGCCACTCGCGGATGGCGCTCTCGATGCCGGCTTCCCGCGCCGCATCCGGCGCGTGCGCGGGTACCACTTCCGCCAGCGCGGCAAGCGTGGCGCCGGCGTCGCCGGTGAGGGCCAGTGCTCCCCGCTTGATGGCGTCGTGCCGCGCCGGGTTGATGGCGATGAAAGCGGCGTCCTCCGCGAACAGGGTGCCGGAAGCGGTGGTGAAATCCTGCAGGCGGGTGCCGATCGCGAGGACGACGTCCGCCTCCGCCGCGAGGCGGTTCGCCGCGGCGCTGCCGGTCACCCCGACGGCGCCGGCGTTCAAAGGATGATCCCAGGGCAGGGCGCCCTTGCCCGCCTGGGTTTCGCCGAACGGGATGCGCCCTTGCTCGACGAAGGCCGCGAGCTCGCGCCAGGCGCCCGAGTAGTGCACCCCGCCGCCGACGATCGCGAACGGCCGCTTCGCCTGCGCGAGCCTCCCGGCGGCCCGCGCGAGCGCCTCGGCATCCGGGCGCGGGCGCGGTATGCGGTGCAGCGCCGGCTCGAACAGCCGCGCCGGGTAGTCGTAGGCCTCCGCCTGCACGTCCTGCGGCAGCGCGAGCACCACCGGGCCGCACTCGGCGGGGTCGGTCAGCACGGAGACGGCCTGCGGCAGCGAGGCGACGAGCTGCTCCGGGCGCGCGATGCGGTCGAAGAACCGCGCGACCGGCCGAAAGCAGTCGTTCGCGGTGATGCCCGGCTCCGTGAAGCTCTCGACCTGCTGCAGGACGGGGTCCGGGCCGCGCCCGGCGAACGCGTCGCCGGGGAGCAGGAGCACCGGCAGGCGGTTCACGTGCGCGAGCGCCGCGGCGGTCACCATGTTCGTGGCGCCCGGACCGATGGAGGTCGTGCACGCCATGAGCTGTCGCCGGTGCATCGCCTTGGCATAAGCGATCGCGGCGTGGGCCATCGCCTGCTCGTTGTGCGCCCGGTAGACCGGCAGGCGGTCCCGCGCGGCCTCCAGCGCCTCGCCCAGCCCGGCGACGTTGCCGTGCCCGAAGATCGCGAACACGCCGCGAAAGAGCGGTGCCTCCTGCCCGTCGATCTCGGTGCGCTGCGCCGCGAGCCAACGCACGAGCGCCTGTGCCATCGTCAATCGAATCGTCTTTCCCGCCATGGACCTCGTCCCCGTATCAGCGCGACTGTCGGGCGTCGCACCACACGTCGATCATGCTCCGGTAGCTCTCGACGATCGCCCGGCGCGCGTCCTCGTCGGCGCCGCCCGCGAACCAGCGCTCGGCGGCGCCCGCGAAGATGCTGCGGCCCACGGCAAAGCCGCGGCACACGTCGATTTTCGCCGCGACCGTGAGACCCTCGGCCAGCGTCTCCGCATCGGCACCCAGCCCTAGCAGCAGCACCCCCTTGCAGTGCGGGTCACCCTCGGCGATCACCTCGCGAACGGCGCGCCAGCCGTCCTCGGTCTGCGGCTCGAGCTTCCACCAGTCGGGCCGAACGCCCAGGTGATACAGGCGGCGCATGGCGCGGGGCAGGGGATCCGGGTGCCCGCCCTCGACCTTCGGACAGATCACCTCGAGGACGAAGCGGCGCTCCAGGCCGGCGAGGGTCAC
>DATGQE010000056.1:0-16025 GCA_035304345.1 Woeseiaceae bacterium
TTCAGGCCGAGCACCAGGTCCATGACGTTGGTGCCCGTGGGACCGGTCCGGACGAGATCACCGCTGGCCTCGAGGAAGGTGCCGGCATCGGCGCGGGCGAGGGCGCTGTCGGCCTCGAGACCCGCCTGCTCCCCGCGCTCGATCGTGCCGCCATCCACCAGCGCGCCTGCGTCCGCCGTGGGGCCGTCGGTGCCGTCGGTGCCGACCGCGAGGAGCAGCACGCCGCGTGCGCCCGTGAGCTCCCGTGCGGCGGCCAGGGCGAGGCTCTGGTTGCGCCCGCCGCGCCCGGGGCTGGCCGGCAGGCGCACCGTCGTTTCGCCACCCCAGACGTGCAGGGTATCGGGTGCCGAAGCGAGCAGCTCCCGCGCAAGTGTCACGCCCGCGTCCGTCGCCTCGCCGGCCAGCAGCTCGTCGTGCACGACCGCCTGCCAGCCGCGCGCCGCCGCAGCACGCGCGGCGGCGCGCTTTGCGTCGCCGAGCCGTGCGACGATCCTGAAGCGCACGCGGGCAAAACAGGGGTCGCCGGGCGGCGGCACCGGGGGTGCGGCCAGCAGTGCCGCGCGCACCTCCGGCGGCGCATCGTCGAACGGTTCCTCGGCAACGCTCGCATCGGCAACCAGCGGGCCGCTGCCGATGAAACGCGGGTCGTCGTCCGGCACGTCGGAGATGGCAAGGCAGGTGACCGGTCGTGGCGCGAGCCGCTCCGCCAGCCGGCCGCCCTTGATCAGCGACAAGCGCTTGCGAATACGGTTCATGGCCGCGATATCGCGCCCGGAGGCGAGCAGCCACTCGTTCAGTCGTTGCAGCGTTTCGAGCGTCGCGCCCGGCGGCAGCTTTTCGACGAGCGCCGAGGCCCCGCCCGAAAGCAGCACGAGCACGTGGGCCGATTGCGGGATGCGCTCGACGAAACGCAGGAGCTCTTCCCCGGCGGCGAGACTGCTCTCGTCGGGCACGGGATGGGCTGCTTCCAGCACCGGCCAGGGCAGCGTCTCCGCGTGCCCGTGCTTGGTGGCGACGAACGCGTCCACGACACGCTCGCCGAGGGCATCGCTCGCGCCGCGCGCCATCGGGCAAGCCGCCTTGCCGAACGCGAGCACGTAGACGGGACCCTGGATCGGCTCCGCGGCGAGTGCTTCGCGGACACATTGGCGCCCGTTCACGGCAGCGAGCGCGGCGCGCATGACGTCGAGCACATGCTGGCGGGCTTCACTTGGAGACATTGCTGGTTAGCCGAATGCCGATCGTCGTCGCTGCCTTCTTCCCGCACCCGCAAAGTATGTCCGACTCGCTCAAGGCTTGCTGCCAGCCCATCACCGCGGCTGCGTCGGTGAGCAACAGTATCAGCAGATTTCCCGGATTCGTACCGGCCGGTCGCGTGACGGGCTCCGCGCCGTACCCGCCCGCGACGTCAGCGCCCACGCTTCCTCTTGCCGCGCGCGATCTCGGTCTCGAGTGCGGCGAGCTTCGGCACCCAGTAACGCCGGAACGGGTCGAGCCAAGCGTCGACCTCCTGCAGGGGCCTGGAGTCCACCCGGTAGATGCGCCGCGCACCCTCCTTGCGCACGTGCGCGAAGCCGCTCTCGCGGAGCACGCGCAGGTGCTGTGACACTGCGGCCTGGGTAATCCCGAACTCGGCCTGCACTACGGCCACGATCTCGCCCGAGCGCCGCTCGCCATCGGCGAGGAGCTCGAGGATGCGTCTCCTGACGGGGTCGCCAAGGACGTCGAAAGCGTGCATCTACTCTCCGGTATAGAAAGCCGCGGTCGCCTGCGCCGATCGCCGTGCATGCTCGGGATCTTCGCCGCTCGCCGCATGCACCTGCCCCCATGCGGCCGCGCTGCCGCGAATCAGCTCCACAATGCCAGTGCCTCCTCGGCAAGGACGTCCGGGAGCTCCTCGGGCCAGAACAGCTTGCGCCCCTCCAGGAGCCGCACACCGCGCGAGTTGCCCGAAAGCTCGATCGAGGTAGAGTAGCCGTAGGGGGAGCACACCTGCGCATCGAGCAAAGCGGCAGGCGGAGCAACCTGCGAACGATACTGGGTTCCGTCGACCGGGCTCACGAAGACGGCACGGACCAAGCGGGCGTCAGGCAGCTCGTCATCGAGCAGCTCGACATCGGCAACGTCACCGCCGCGTTCTACCTCGACGATCTCGAGCAGGAATGGTCGTTGACGGTCCCCGAGATAACGCTTGCCGAGGGCAGCCGCCGCGATCGTGGTGCAGCCCCCGGAACCGTGGCACGACTCGTCCTGGCCCCGCTCATTCGCGCCGCGCTGGCATGCATCGCCAGCCCGGAATCGAGCACAGCGTCATGTCCTGAGGGGGACCGAGCTGCCCCGTGACAGGCGCCGGCTGTTGCCACTGACCGCCTGGTGTGCTGAGATACGTCCCCGTGGCCAGTGGGACAGAAGAAAAAGGCCGCGCACGATACCTGGTTCCGGTTCTGACATACATTCACCCGGAGGACAGGCGTCGGGAGCCGGCCGCGACTTACTACGCTATCCGCTTCAAGGGGAAGTACGAGCGGAGCGATCCCGATTTCGACGTCGAGCAGTTCCTGTTCAGCACGACGGAAGACGCGGATGCAGCCCTTTCCCTGGCCGTCCGCGGCAAACGCAAGGCGAAAGATCTCGCCGAGTACATCCCGATACCCTTTACCGCCGACGAGCTCTGCACCCTCGAAGGCGGCTGCGCCGTCGCTGCTCCCCTGCTGCTCGGCCCTCGCGTCCTGACCGCGGGCGTGTGGGAACGCCCCGCAACGACCAAGACCGCGCAGGCGTAGCACGCCAGGCGCACCGTACGCGATCACGTCCGGGAGAGATCTTTGGAAGGGTCGCGCCATGGCGTCGGCGGCATGGCGTTGCCATGCCGGTGCTCGCGAGCCGTACGGGCTTCGAGGCCCGCTTCTTCCTCACATGAAAAAGGCCGGATGAAACCGGTCCGCTGCAGATGCCTTCGAGCTGCTCGCGCCTCATCGCGGACCTGATCGGCCTGGACCGGCTCGCCATCAGCATCCACTGACGCGTCTCGGCGGCGGCTTCGGGCGACGGCTCGTCAGCGACCACGCCGCGGAAGCGGTGCTCGTGTCCAAAGCCGCCGGCGTGCCCGTCAAGGTGACGTGGACGCGCGAAGACGACATGCTGCGCCCGGGCGGCCATCACGAGCTCTCGGCCACGCTGGGAGAGGACGGCCTGCCCACGGTCTGGCGGCATCGCGTCGCGAGTCCGTCGAAATACTATCGCCGCGAGAATGCGGTGCTATGTCCGCGAGTTGGGCGATCTCAAGGTGCTGAAGCTCAGCGGCGCCGTCGACTGCGGCCTCGCCGTCAACCCGAACGGCGTGCGCGCGCAGATGGAAGGCGGCGCCTGCGATGCGCTCCGCACCGCGCTCGCCGAAGAGATTACGATCGACGGCGGCCCGTTAGAGCGCGGTTCGGACGTGCGCACCGCCATTCCAGTACCCGAGCTCCCGCCCGGTGCGGCGGCCTTCACAGAGGGTTTCGCTCGCGGTGAATTCGACGCCTTCGTTCATTGACTGGGTGTGAACGGCTTGCTGTCCGATACGATTCGCCCGTCGACCAGCTCGATCCGCCGGTCACAGGTTTCGGCCAGGTGCAGGTCGTGCGTGACCAGCAGCACGGCGCAGCCGAGGGCGGCGTTGAAGTGCCTGAAGAGCTCGAACACGCTGGCCGAGGTACGCGTGTCGAGATTGCCGGTCGGCTCGTCCGCGAGGAGCAATGCCGGCCGCGTGACGAGCGACCGCGCAACGGCCACGCGCTGCTGCTGACCGCCGGAAAGCTCGGCGGGTTTCCTGTCGGCGAAGTCGGACAGCCCGACCGCATCCAGCAGGCTTCGTGCCCAGTCGATTGTCTCGCCGTCCGGCCGGCCATGTCTCACCATCCACGGCATCAGCACGTTCTCGAGCGCGGAGAACGCTTCGACCAGGTAATGGAACTGGAACACGAAGCCGATCGCAACGGCCCGCAGTGCCGTGCGGTCGGCGTCATCGAGCGTGCTGGTCGCCCGGCCGAGAAGGTACAGCTCGCCACCCGTCGGCGTATCGAGGAGCCCGATGAGGTTCAGGAGCGTGCTTTTCCCAGATCCCGACGGGCCGACCAGCGCGGCGAAGTCCTCGCGGCCGAGCTTCAGGTTCACGCCGTGCAGCACCTCGGTTTCCGTCGGCCGGCCCACATTGTAGGACTTGCGCAGCTCCACGAGATCGAGGACCACTTGCCGGTCCGGCTCAGACATGACGAATGGCCGTCATGGGATCGAGCCGTGCCGCGCGCCGCGCGGGCAGCGCGGCGGAGAGCACACCCGTCACCGTCGCCAGAGCCACGGCCGCGAAGACGAGCCGGGGCGAGACCGGCACCTCGAAAAGCCCCGGGCCGAAGGCATTGAACGCACTGACGAGCCCGTAGCCGAGGAAGCTTCCGGCCACCGATCCCACGGATCCGAACACGCCGCCCTGGAGCAGGAAGACGCGCAACACCCTCCGTCGTGTCGTACCCATCGCGCGCAGGATGCCGATCTCGCGCGTGTGCTGCACGACGCTGATGGAGAGCACGCTCGCAATTCCGAACGCCACCGACACGGCGACGAAAAAACTGATCATCCCGGTGGACAGGCTCTGGGCGCTGAGAGCGTTCAGGAGCTCGGCGTTGGTCTGCATCCAGCTCTCCGCCTTCAGGCTCATGCGCCGCGCGATGCGCCGGGCCACCTCGTCGGCGGCGAAGATCTCCTCCACCTTGAGATCGATCACCGTCACGCCGCCCGGTAGTCCGAGCAGCGACTGCGCCTGTTTCAGTCCGAGATAGGCATAACGTTCGTCGAGCTCACGCACCCCCAGCTCGAAGATGCCGACGATGTTGAGAACGGCTTCACGCCCGCCGCCGGTGTCGAAGCGCACCTTGTCGCCCACGCCGACGCCGAGGTTGCCGGCGAGCACACGACCGATGACCGCGTCCCCGGCGCCGACTCGGAACTCCCCTGCGACGATGTCCTCGTCGACGGCGACAATCCGCCGGTAGCGAGCGACGTCCATGCCGATCACGGCCACCGACTCGCGCGCCTCACCGCGCCGCGCGAACGCCGGTCCGGAGACCAGCGGCGATACGGCGACGACGCCGGGAAAGTCATCGAGCTCGGCCTGCACCTCCTGCCAGTTGTTGATGGAGCGCAGGCGCTGCGCCCGCGGATCCTCGAGCACCAGCTGCACCACGCCGCTCGCGGCGGGTGCAATGCGATTCGCTTCCTCCGGCGCTTCGACGCGCACGTGCGCCTGCGTGCCGAGCGTGCGAGCGATCATGTTCGCCTGCAGACCGCTGATCAGGGCCGTGATGAACACGATGACGGCGACGCCGACACCGATCCCGACGAGTATCAGCGTGCTCTGGATGCGGCCCTCGCGCAGCAGGCGCATGGCGATGGTCCATTCGATCCACATCACCGGATCCTCAGCCGCCGGACGCCGGGCGGTCGGATTCTCCGGTCGGCATCGCCTCTTCCACGACCCGCACGCGATCGCCCTCGGCCACGCCCTCGGCAGAGCGCAGCAGCAGCACCCTGTCTCCCGCCTCGAGCCCCGACAGCACCTCCGTGAGCGTGAGGCCGCGCAGCCCGAGGCGCACCGCGGTGCGCCGCACGCGTCCATCGCGGACGGCCAGCACGTGAGCGCGATCCGCGGCACGATCGAGCAGCGCGTCGTTCGGCACCACGAGCGCACGCTCGCGGCGGGCGGTCTCGACGCTCACCGAGACCGTCATGTCCTGCCGCAGGAACTCCGGCACCGGGTCGACCCGGAGCCGGACGTCCACGGTGCCGCGTTGCGGGTCGATGCGCGGCGCGATGAGCGTGATCTCGGCGGCGAAGAGTCGCTCCGGGTACGCGTCGGTGATGCCGGTCGCCCGCTGGCCGGTGCGCAGCAAGGCGAGATTCTCCTCGTCGAAGGGCACGAGGAGCTCCGTGTCACCGCTTCGTGCGATCGTGAACAGCACCGTGCCCGGCTGCACCAGATCGCCCGGCTCGGCATTGCGGGTCAGCACGATACCCGCCACCTCGGAGCGGACCACGGTCCTGGCGAGCGCCGCGCGAGCCGCCGCAAGGCGTTCCCGCAGGACGCTCTCCTCGGGACCGCCGGGGGCGACGGCCATGACGCGAAGGCGTGCCGATTCCGCGGAGGCGCGCGCGATCGTTCCGCTTTCCTCCGCCTGCTCGAGCGCTTCGCGGGCGATCAGGCCGCGCTCGGACAGGTCGCGCCGCCGCGCGGTTTCGCGCTCGGCCTGGGCGAGACGCGCCTCCGCCTCCCGCAGGGACTCCTCCGCCTGCGGGCGGATCGAACGAACGAGATTGTCGAGTGCCGCCTCCGCCTCGCGCACTCGGGCGGCGAGATCGTCGGCGCGGAGCACGGCAAGCACATCGCCGGACGCGACGCGATAGCCCTCCTCCACGCGACGCTCGAGCACGACGCCCGTGATCTCGCTGCCGACCTGCACTCGCGACACGCTGAGGACGCGTCCCGTCGCCACCACGGTCTGCACGAGGGGTCGCGCGGCGACGCGATAGCCCGGGAGCCGCGGGCCGAGCCACATCGGCAGTAGCAAACCCGTGCTCACGATCCCGACGATCGCGAGCATGAGGATCAGGCGAGTTGTCGGTGTCCGCAGCATACCCGGGCTCGCGTTCGAGCCGATTGCCCCGCCACGATCACCCAGACCGGGCAGGATGGCAACGCCGGAAAGTACTGAGCGCCGAAGGCGGACCGGTGCCGTGGCGGGCCGATCGGCCGGCATAGTCCGACGCGCCGGCGGGGCGCGTCAGACGAGTATAGACGCGAAATGCCTCTGTCGTGGCCCGGGCCGCAATGGGCCCGTAGAGGGGGCCTTTTCAGGCGGCCGGGATGCCGGTTCGCTCGCGCCTCTCATTGCGACGGAACACTGCACGGTTAGCCGCTGCTCGTCGTGCACGGCAACCTCGGATCAGCAGCTCGAGCGGCAGGGTTGGCGACGAGCCCGGTCAGGCCACCCGGTCACGCGGCTTCCGGTGCGCCGCATCAGAACGCCTACATCGAGCGCTTCAATCGATCGTATCGGGAAGAAGTGCTGGATGCCTGGTTGTTCCGTGACCTTGACGAGGTTCGCGAGCTCAGCTGCGCATGGATGCTCGAGTACAACGAGGAAAGAGATCACGACGGCCTCGACGGCATGATGCCCGTCGAAGCCCTTCAACATGCCAGGATCTCTACTTTCGAGTTGTCTACTTGACGGGGAAGCTTACGCACGGGGACATCTTCGCGGGATGAGGCAGAGAGAATCCTGATTCGCCGTTTGGCGAAACTGGAGGAGGAAGCAACACGACAGGCCGACGCGATTCATCTCTTCGAGCAGGCTGCCTTGCA
Source organism: Woeseiaceae bacterium (assembly GCA_035304345.1). GTDB lineage: Bacteria > Pseudomonadota > Gammaproteobacteria > Steroidobacterales > Woeseiaceae > IDS-8. The sequence goes on from DATGQE010000056.1 coordinate 7,397, forward strand.
ATATATCGAGGATATCTCGGAGAAGTCGTCGGCGGACACGATCGCGATGCATCTGGATCAGCTCCTACCCTTTATCGGTCGCCTGCCGCTGGCCCATGTACACGACGGCACGATCGAGCCGTTCATCAAACATGAGCGGGCACGGGGCCTGGCACCCAAGTCGATCAACAACGCCTTGGGCTGTGTCGCCACGATCCTGAATCGGGCGGCACGCGTCTGGCGGGATCGGGAAGGCCGGCCCTGGCTTGCGCAGGCGCCGGCCAGGATCAGCCGACTGCCGGTGAAGGGCAAGCAGGCCAAGTCGTATCCCTTGTCGTGGGCCGAGCAGAACCGGCTGATCAAGGACATGCCCCGGCACTTGGCCGATCCCGTGCTGTACGGGATCAACACGCGCTGCCGGGAGCAGGAGATCTGTCAGCTTCGCTGGGACTGGGAAGTGGAAATTCCGGAATTGGAGACCTCGGTTTTCATTCTCCCGGAAGAGATCACCAAAAGCACCGAGCGGGTCGTGATTCTGCATGCGGTAGCCAAGCGGGTCATCGAATCACGGCGGGGTATTCACGAGGACTTTGTGTTCACCTACTGCGGCCATCCGATGGGCAAGCTCAACAACACGGCCTGGAAACGGGCGTGGCGCAAGGCCGGACTACCGACGAGAAGGGTATCCGCAAAGGCGTGCACAACCTTCGTCACACGTTCGGTCGGCGCCTGCGGAGTGCAGGGGTGCCGCTGGAAACTCGCAAGACGCTGCTCGGCCATGCCGATGGCGACGTCACGACGCACTACTCGGCGGCGGAACTCGATGAGCTGCGACAAGCTGCCGAGAAGATCGTGGACGCGCGTGTTGCGCAGACACCCACGCTGATGATCGTGCGCAGGACGGGCACGCGTGTGGGCAAAATGTCACCAAAGGAAAAAAGGGCCAGCGCGCACTTGCGGCTAACCCTTTGATTGATTGGCGCGCCCGGAGAGATTCGAACTCCCGACCGCCTGGTTCGTAGCCAGGTACTCTATCCAACTGAGCTACGGGCGCGTTGTCTGGTTCGCTTCCGCGGAGGTGGCGGAGAGAGAGGGATTCGAACCCTCGGTACAGGCATTAACCCGTACAACGGTTTAGCAAACCGCCGCTTTCGACCACTCAGCCATCTCTCCGTTCCGGCCCGCCGGCCCCCTGCCGGCTGCCCCCCGGAGCCCCGCGGGGTCCGCCATATTACTGATCGGTAGGCGCGTGGTAAAGGCGCCCCCGGCTCAATCCCCCTCCTCGCCGGCCTTGTTTTCCGAGTTCCGGGCGTTCTTCTCGCTCTGGATCCGCTCGTAAATCTCCTCGCGGTGCACGGCCACGTCCTTCGGAGCGTTGATTCCGATGCGAACCTGATTCCCTTTGACGCCGAGCACCGTGATCGTAATGTCGCTCCCGATCATGACGGTCTCCCCGGCGCGCCGCGTTAGGATCAGCATGACTTCCTACTCCTGCCTTATTTTTGAGGGCCTTACGCGCGAAGGTGGGACGACGCTACCCTCGTTTCTTCTTCGGACTACGCCTTCGAGCCTTAAACGCTTGTAATGGTAGACGAAATACCAGGCGGATGCGCGGTCCCGGGGTTTTTTCGCGTCCTGGCCTCAATAAGGCCGTCCCGTCCCCGGGCACCCCCGTCAGGACCCGGCGAGCCTCCGGGCGACCCAGTCAGGGACGGACTCGAGGGCGGCATCCAGGGCCTCGGGCCGGGTCCCCCCCGCCTGCGCGAAGTCCGGCCTGCCGCCGCCGCGCCCCCCGACCTGCTCCGCCACCGACTGGACGACTTCCCCGGCCGGGATCCGGTCGACGTTGTCCCGGGTCACGCCGGCGGCAAGCCGCACTTTGCCCCCGTCCACGGACGCCACGACGATCACGGCGCTTTTGAGCTGGTCCTTGAGGCGATCCACGGCATCCCGCAGCGCTTTGGCGTCCGCCCCGTCCATGCGGGACGCGAGCACCTTGACGCCGTTCACCTCCCGCACCTCTCCGGCCAGCGCCGATTTGCCGGAAATGAGGGCCTGGCGCGCCGCCGCAAGCTCCTTTTCGAGCTCGCGATTGCGCTTCAGGAGCTGCTCCACCTTCGCGGGTACCTGCGCGCGCTCGCTCTTGAGCAGCCGGGCCGCGGCATCCAGCGTATCGAGGTGGGCGCCGAACCACTCGAGCGCGCCCTTGCCGGTCACGGCCTCGATGCGGCGGATGCCGGAGGCGATACCGCTCTCGGAGGTGATCTTGAACAGTCCGATCTCCCCTGAGCTCTTGACGTGCGTCCCCCCGCAGAGCTCGACGGAGAAATCGCCCAGCCGCAGCACCCGCACCCGCTCCTCGTACTTCTCGCCGAACAGCGCGAGCGCGCCGGACTTGACGGCGTCGTCGTAGGTCATCACCTTCGTCTCGGCCGCGGAGTTCTTGCGGATCTCCTCGTTCACCAGCGCCTCGATCTCGTCGAGCTGCTCGCGCGTCAGCGGCTCGTAGTGGGAAAAATCGAACCGCAGCCGGTCGGGCGCCACCAGCGAGCCCTTCTGCGTCACGTGCTCGCCGAGGACCTTGCGCAAGGCGGCGTGCAGCAGGTGGGTGGCCGAGTGGTTGAGCACGATGCGGCCGCGGCGCTCCGCGTCGACGCGTGCCGTGACGGTGTCGCCGCGCCGCAGCGTGCCGAGCGGCACCTCGCCCAGGTGCAGGATCGCCTTGCCGGACTTCTGCGTGTCCGTGACCGTGAACGAGCCGCCGTCGCCTTCGAGCGCACCGGTGTCACCGACCTGCCCGCCGCTTTCCGCGTAGAACGGCGTCTCGTCGAGCACGATCGCGCCTTGCTGGCCCGCGGTGAGCTCCGCGACCTCCTCCCCGTCCCGGTACAACGCGACGATTCGCGACTCCTGCTCCAGGCGCTCGTAGCCGGTGAAGGTGCTCTCGGCCTCAGTAGCGAGGCGTTCCTGGCCGGGGCCGAACTTGCTCGCGGCGCGTGCGCGGTCGCGCTGCACGGCCATCTGCGCCTCGAACCCCTGCTCGTCGATCGTGAGTCCGCGCTCGCGCGCGATGTCCGCGGTCAGGTCCACCGGGAACCCGTACGTGTCGTAGAGCCTGAAGACGAGGTCGCCCGGCAGCACCGTGCCGTCGAGCCCCGCGATGGCGTTCTCCAGGATTTCCATGCCCTGGTCCAGCGTCTCGGCGAAGCGCGCTTCCTCCGCGGCCAGCACGCGCTCGACGTGGGGCCGTGCCTTCACGAGCTCCGGGTACGCGTCGCCCATCTCGCGCGCGAGCGGCGCGACGAGCTTGTGGAAGAAGCTGTCGACGACGCCGAGCTTGCGCCCGTGGCGAATGGCGCGCCGGATGATACGCCGGAGCACGTAGCCGCGCCCTTCGTTGCCGGGGAGCACGCCGTCCGTCACGAGGAAGGCGCAGGCGCGGATGTGATCGGCGATCACGCGGAGCGAGCTCGAACCGTCGTTCGGAACGCCCAGGATTTCCGTGGTCGCGGCGATCAGGTTCCGGAACAGGTCGATGTCGTAGTTGCTGTGCACGCCCTGCATCACGGCGGCGATCCGCTCGAGTCCCATGCCGGTGTCGACCGAAGGCTTCGGCAGCGGGGTCAGCTCGCCGCTTTCCGAGCGGTCGAACTGCATGAACACGAGGTTCCAGATCTCGACGTAGCGATCGCCCTCCCCGTCGGGCGAGCCGGGCGGGCTGCCGGGGACCTCGGGCCCGTGGTCGTAGAAGATTTCGCTGCACGGACCGCAGGGCCCGGTGTCGCCCATCGCCCAGAAATTGTCCTTCGTGCCCATGCGCGAGAAGCGCGCCGGGTCCACCCCGATGTCCTCGAGCCAGAGCGCCGCGGCTTCGTCGTCGTCCTCGAACACCGTGACCCACAGGCGCTCCGGCGGCAGCCCGAGCGTCTCCGTCAGGTACTCCCAGGCATAGCGGATCGCCTCGCTCTTGAAGTAATCGCCGAAGCTGAAGTTGCCGAGCATCTCGAAGAACGTGTGGTGCCGGGCCGTGTAGCCCACGTTCTCGAGGTCGTTGTGCTTGCCGCCGGCGCGCACGCAGCGCTGCGCCGTGACCGCCCGCACGTACGGCCGCTTTTCGCGCCCGAGGAACACGTCCTTGAACTGCACCATGCCGGCGTTCGTAAAGAGCAGCGTCGGGTCGTCCGCGGGCACGAGCGGGGAGCTCGGCACGACCTCGTGGCCGCGCTCGCGGAAGAACTCGAGGAACGATCGGCGGAGCTCGTTGGCGGTTTTGGGCGTCATGCGGCTAAAAATCGGGTCTTTCCCGGCTTTTCCCAGCCGGTCCGGGGCCAAGCCGACGATTATTTCACGAAATCGCGTTGCGGGAGCGCGCGGGGTGGGCTCCCGGTGCTCGGCAAGGGCTCGCTAGGGCTCGGCGGGGTCCGCGCCCACGGCGGCGGCGACCTGGTCCGGCTCGAAGCCGCGGTATTGCAGGAAGCGCATCTGCCGGGCCTTCTGCGGGAAGTCGGCGGGCGGGTCGGCGCCGAAGCGGCGGGCCCGGACGCGGCGCGCCAGCGCCCGCCAGTCCTCGCCGCAGTCCGCGAGCGCCTGCTCCACGACGGCCGCGTCGATGCCGCGCTGCTCGAGCTCGAGCCGGATGCGGACCGGTCCCTTCCCCTGGCGGATGCGCGACTGGACCAGGCTCTCGGCGAAGCGGGCGTCGTCCTGCAACCCCTCCGCGGCCAGGCGCTCGACGGCCTCGCGCGCGGTATCCGGGTCGAAGCCGCTCCCGATGAGCTTGGCCGTGAGCTCGGCCCGGCCGTACTCGCGCCGGGCCAGGCAGTCCATTCCCTTCACCCGCGCGGCCTGGCGGTCGCGGCGCCGCTCGACCTCGCCGGGCGCCGCATCCGACCCGGGATCGGACGCTGCGATCACGCCTCTTTCGCGACGGGCTCGGCTTCCTTCGTTTCCCTGGCGGTGTGCGGGAGCAGCGCCTGCCGGATCCGGCGTTCGATCTCGGCGGCGATCTCCGGGTTGGCCTTCAGGAACTCGCGTGCATTCTCCTTGCCCTGGCCGATACGGTCGTTGCCGTAGCTGTACCAGGAGCCGGATTTCTCGATGATCCCCTGCGCGACGCCGAGCTCGATGAGCTCGCCTTCGCGCGAGATGCCCTCGCCGTAGAGGATCTCGAACTCCGCCTGCTTGAACGGCGGCGACACCTTGTTCTTGACGACCTTGACGCGCGTCTGGTTGCCGATCACCTCGTCGCCCTTCTTGAGGGAGCCGATGCGGCGGATGTCGAGCCTCACCGACGAGTAGAACTTGAGCGCGTTGCCGCCCGTCGTCGTCTCGGGGCTGCCGAACATGACGCCGATCTTCATGCGGATCTGGTTGATGAAGATGACGATGGTGTTCGAGCGCTTGATGTTGCCGGTGAGCTTGCGCAGCGCCTGCGACATGAGGCGCGCCTGCAGGCCCACGTGCGAATCGCCCATCTCGCCTTCGATTTCGGCTTTGGGCGTGAGCGCGGCGACCGAGTCGACGACGATGACGTCGATCGCCCCGGAGCGGACCAGCATGTCCGTGATCTCGAGCGCCTGCTCGCCCGTGTCCGGCTGCGACACGAGCAGCTCGTCGACGTTGACCCCGAGCTTCTCGGCGTAGGACGGGTCGAGCGCGTGCTCCGCGTCCACGAAGGCGGCCGTTCCGCCAGCTTTCTGGGCCTCTGCGACCACTTGCAGCGTAAGGGTCGTCTTGCCGGAGGATTCCGGCCCGTAGATCTCCACCACCCTGCCCCGCGGCAGCCCGCCGATGCCGAGGGCGATGTCCAGGCCGATGGAGCCGGTGGAGATGCACTCGATGTCGCGCGCCGCGCCGGCGTCGCCGAGCCGCATGACCGAGCCCTTGCCGAACTGCCTTTCGATCTGCCCGAGCGCCTGCGCGAGCGCCTTTTTGCGATTGTCGTCCATTTGCTGGTGCCGTCGGTTGGTCGGGTTGGAGGCCGCGATTATTTCACAAATCGACAGCGGCCGGCAGGCGGCCCCGGGGCGGAAAGTCCGCGGTCCGTCGAGATTCGCGCCCGGCCCGGACCGGGTCCCGGAGCGTGCGGGAGCGTCCCGCCAGCAGCGCTGCGCGCTTACCGCGGAAACTCCGCGATCGGCTCGTACACCGCACCCGTCCGCAGCGTCTGCGAGGCGACCAGCGTGAAGCCGGTCCACTCGAGATCGACGGGGCGGGCGAGCGGCAGGGTCTCGAAGGCGCGCACCCGCCGGGCCACGGTGATGTGCGGTCGGTAGATCCGGTCCTCGGGCTCGCGCCCGAAAGGCGCGAGCAGGGCTTCCAGCGAGCCCACCAGCGATTCCAGCGCCGGGGGCACGGCGAGCGGCAGGAGCGAGGCGACCTTCGGGCGCGGCCAGTACGCGAGCCGGTCGAAGCGCAGGCGCACCGGCTCGGTACCGACCTCGCCCGCTGCCGCCTCGAGGAACGGGATCTGGGCCTCCGGGAAGCTGCCGATGAACACCAGCGTCACGTGCCAGTTGCGGCGATCGACGGGCGTGCCCTCCACCGTCGTCAGCACGGGTCTCAGCGCGTTTCGCAGGAGCTCGCGCTGGCGGTCGGAGGGCCAGAGGGCGAAGAACAGCCGCCGCTCAGCCATCCGCCAGCCGGTCCCTCAGGCCTTCGAGCGCGAGCAGCACGCTGCCTCGCCTGACCGCGTCGCGATCGCCGTCCAGCCGGTGCACCGCCGCCTCCACGGCGGGGCGCCCGCCGGAGACACGCGCCCAGGCGAACCAGACGGTGCCGACCGGCTTGTCGGGCGTGCCGCCGCCCGGCCCGGCGATGCCGCTCACGGCCACCGCATAGTCGGCCCCGCTCAGCGCCAGCACGCCTTCGGCCATTTCGCGCACGACGGCCTCGCTCACGGCGCCGTGCTCCGCGAGCGTCCCGGCGCGCACGCCGAGCAGCGATTCCTTGGCGTCGTTGCTGTAGCTCACGATGCCGTAACCGAGGACCGCCGAGCTCCCGGGAACGTCGGTGATCGCCTTCGCGATCCAGCCGCCGGTGCAGGATTCGGCGGTCGCCAGCGTCGCGCCGCTCTCGGTCATCTGCCGCACGATGTCGGCGGCGGCGCTTCCGATGCGTTCAATCGCGTCCATTCACTACCGAATCGTACAGGCGCAGGTGTGCTTCGACCATCGATTCGAGGCCGAAATCGCGGCGCATTCGCTCGCGGCCGGCTTCCCCGAGGCGGCGGCGCAGCGCCGGGTCGGCCGCGAGCCGCGCGACCGCGTCCGCAAGCGCGGCGGCGTCCCCTGCCGGCACGAGCCAGCCGGTTTCCCCGTGCCGCACGGCCTCGCGCGCACCGGCGGCGTCGAACGCGACCACGGGCACGCCCGCCGCCGCGGCCTTCAGCATGATCACGCCCAGTCCCTCGCGCAGCGCCGGGTGCACGAGGAGATCGAATGCGCCGAGGAAATCGTCGAGGTCCGGGCGGAATCCCGCAAACGTGACGCGGGCCCCGAGCCCGAGGGCTGCCGCCCGGGCCTCGAGCGTCGCCCGGCCCTCTCCCTGGCCGAACACGACCAGGTGCGCATTCGGAACCCGGGGCAGGAGCCAGGACATGGCCTCCAGCAGGAGGTCGTGTCCCTTGCGGGGGATGAGCTGCCCGGCGGCGGCGAGCGCGAGCCCCCCGGGGCCGATCCCGAACTCCTGCGCCAGCCGCTCCCGACCCGCCTGCAGCCGGAATCGCCCGGCGTCGACCGCGCTGCGAATGACCGTCACCCGCCCCGGCTCGACGCCCGAAGCGCCGAGCGCCGCGGCGACCGTTTCCGAGATGGCGACGATGCGGGCGAATCCGGCATAGCGCAGGCGCGCCGCGACACGCGGCTCCTCGTGATCGACGCGCCGGGAGACGACGGCAGGGACTCTCGCGAGGCGCGCGGCCAGCCCGCCCAGGAAATCGGCGCCACGACGGCTGTGGCTGTGAAGGAGGTCCGGGCGCTCGCGCCCGAGCAGCTTTCTCAGCCGCCACGCGAACGTCAGGTCGGCGTCGCCGCCGCACGGGAGGTTCACCACCCGGATCCCGGCGGCTCGCGCGGCCTCGTCCAGCCCGCTCGCCGGCGGACAGACGAGCACGTTGTCGACCCCGGCGGCCGCGAGACCGCGCAGCAGCCAGGCGACCTGCTGCGCGCCGCCGTAGAAGTGACGCCCGGTCTCGACGTGCAGAACCTTCATCCGCTGCTCTTGTTCTTGCAGGCCCCGCGCGGCCACAAGACGGCGCCGCCCGACTCCCCGAGGCGACGTGCGCCGTGAACGGCAGGGTCCCGGTCGCCCGCCTCGCGGGCCCTACGTTATCATGCGGCGCTCGCCGACATTCGAAGAACGACACCGGATGAGCTCCAGTATCGCCGCCGTACACACGCCCATGATGCAGCAATATCGGCGTTGCTTTATTCCTGTGAGCTGAATGGGCTTGCTTTTCCTGCGGCAAGACTGATCAGTGCCGGGCCTTTGCCATTTTTTTGCCAGCTAAACGCCAGATTTTTTATCCCTCGCGTGATGCGAAGAGGCGATTTGATGCAGTCGCGAGGGCTTCTGTCAATTTTCGGATGCAAATCGCGCCAGTTCAGGCTTGGCCGTCGGTCGTCGCCCACTGTCTGACCCAGACGCTGAG
>DATGQE010000057.1:0-9440 GCA_035304345.1 Woeseiaceae bacterium
GAGGCCCGCCCCGGCCAGCAGCCGGATCAGCCGGCGCCGGGTGATCCGGCCGGCCTCCCCCTCCAGGTGCTGCATGCCCCCCTGCCTGTAATTACTCCGACAAATTGATGGTAGCCAGCCCCGGACGGGGCGGCAAGGCGGGAGGGCGGCGGCACGCGTGGCGCGGCGCGCGGACCTCATGTCGTACAATACCCCGTGACGCCAACCCGACCGCCCGCTGCGCCGGGCGGCCACGATCGATCGCGAACATGAGCGCACACCGCATTGCCAAGCCCGCCCGGGAAGGGGCCTGACGTGGCCTCACCCGCCTGGAGCCGCAAGGCCGACGCCCGCGCCCGCCGCGCGCTCAGGCTGCACGGCTCGATCGCGCGCGACCTCGGCGTGGCCATCGTCTCGGGACGCTACAAGCCGGGCGAGCTCCTGAACGGGGAGGTGTCCGCGAGCGACCGCCTGCAGGTGTCGCGCGGCGCCTATCGCGAGGCGGTGCGGATCCTCGCCGCCAAGGGCCTCGTCGAGTCGCGGCCCAAGGTCGGCACGCGGGTGAGCCAGCCGGAGAACTGGCACCTGCTCGACCCGGACGTCCTGTCATGGATCTTCGAGTTCGAGCCGGACCGCAAGCTGCTCGTCGATCTCTTCGAGCTGCGCAACATCGTCGAGCCGCGCGCGGCCGCGCTGGCCGCACAGCGGCGCAAGCCCGAGCACCTGGAGGCGATGGAGCGTGCGCTGGAGGCGATGGCGTCGCACACGCTCGCCGTCGAGGCAGGCAGGCAGGCAGACCAGGATTTCCATGCCGCGCTGATCCACGCGAGCGGCAACGCGTTCCTGGTATCGATGATCAGCGGCGTCGGTGCCGCGATCGCCTGGACGACGGTGTTCAAGCAGCGCGACAACCCGCTGCAGCGCGACCCGCTGCCGGATCACGTGCGGGTGTTCGAGGCCGTGCGGGCGCAGGATCCGGACGCGGCTCACGCGGCCATGGAGAACCTGGTCGACCTCGCGCTGCTCGACATGACCGAGCCTCCCAACCGCACCCGGTAGGCACGCGCGCGGCGCGCCTGCATCAATCCAGCCAGAAGCTGAAGTAGGTGTACATGCCGACGACCAGGATGAAAATGGTCCAGGCCATGACCTTGTTGCCGGTATCCCAGCTCGCCCGGATCTCGTCGCCGTACTTCTCGCGGATCGAGCGATAGGTGAGCCCGTCCACCTTCTCGGGGGGCGGCGGCGCACTCATGAGCGAACCCACGATCATCAGCGCGGCGGCGGCCAGGAACAGCACGCCGCTCGCGTACAGGAAGTTGAAGTCCCCGATCGCGGCCAGGAACGCCGGATCCTGGCGCTTGCCTTCCCCGAACAGGATCTGGATCGTCAGCTTCAGCATGCCGAGCACGAACCCGCCGACGAGCGCCCACAGGGCACCGGTGGCGTTCAGCCGCTTCCAGAAGAGCCCCAGCAGGAACACGGCCGTGATCGGCGGCGCGAGGTAGCCCTGCACGCTCTGCAGGTACACGTACAGCCCGCCGCCGGACACGGCTTTCATCACCGGGATCCAGAGGATGCCGAGCACGACGACCACCGCGGTGGCGATGCGGCCGACGGTGAGCAGGTGCCGCTCCGACTGCCCCGGGCGCAGCTTCTCGTAGATGTCGACCGTGAACAGCGCGGCGCTCGAGTTGAACAGGGAGGCGAGCGAGCTCATGAGCGCCGCGAGCAGGCAGGCCACGATCAGCCCGCGCAGCCCCTCGGGCAGCAGCGCGGCCACCAGCGTGGGGAAGACGGTATCGCCGTTCAGGCTGGTCACGCCGTTGACCGTCTGCGTCGGCAACTGGATGACGCCCTTCTGGTGCAGCGCCCAGCCGATGAGGCCCGGCACCAGGAAGATCAGCACCGGCCACACTTTCAGCAGGCCGCCGAACAGGGCGCCGCGCCGCGCGGTCGCGAGATCCTTCGCCGACAGCGCGCGCTGCACGATGTACTGGTCCGTGCACCAGTACCAGATACCGACGATCGGGGACGCGATCAGCACGCCCAGCCAGGGGAACGTCGGGTCCGACAGCGGCCGCCACAGCGCGAACTGCTCGGCGTTCGTCTGCAGGGTCGCAATGAGCTCGCCCCAGCCGCCGAGCTTCGCGAGCCCGGAGAACGTGATGACCGCCGCGCCGAACAGGATGATCACCGCCTGCGGCGCCGCGGTCGCCATGATGGCACGCATGCCGCCGAACACCGTGTAGATGCCGGTGATGACGACGGTCGTGAACGCGCCCACCCAGAACGCGTTCTCCGGGGTGCCGAAGGTATCGGGAAGCAGCGCCTGGAACACGATGGCGCCCGCATACACCGTCACGCTCACCTTGGTGAAGACGTACGCGACCAGCGAGACGACGGACAGGATCGTGCGCACCCCCGCGCTGAAGCGCCGCTCCAGGAACTGCGGGATCGTCTGCACGCCGGCCTTGTAATAGAAGGGCACGAAGAACCCGGCGAGCAGGATCAGGATCCAGGCGTGCAGCTCCCAGTGGGCCATCGCCATGCCGGTGACCGCCCCCTGCCCCGCCAGCCCGACGATGTGCTCCGAGCCGATGTTCGACGTGAAGATGGAGGCGCCGATGACGATGAAGCCGGCATTCCGGCCGGCGAGGAAGTAGTCGACGCTGTCGCGCTGCTTGCGGCCGTACCACCATGCCAGCCAGCCGATCAGCACGAAGTAAAGCAGGATGACGAACCAGTCGAACCCGGTCATGTGCGTGACATCTCCCCGTTGTTCTGCGTGCGATGCCGCGCCGCCCGTACCCCCGGCTGGCCCCGGCCCCCGCGCAATTGTACGACATTAGCCCGGAGAGCCGCACCACCGGAAGGCGGGCGGAGCGCCGCCCGCCGCCGGTCCTCCCGCACGGGACCCGGGGAGCGCCGGCCGGGCTCGCGTTTGATCCCGCGCCGGGCGTGTAATATTGTCTGAGTTATTCCAGGGACGATTTTACCCTCACCAGGAGCTCGTGATGCCCTTGTCCGGAGACCTTTTCATCGGCACCTCGCGCGCGCGCACGGCGGCGACTTTTCGCGCCGTCGCCCCGGCCACCGGGCAGCCGCTCGAGCCGGCGTTCGCCGGCGCCGGCACGGAGGAGGTCGATCGTGCGTGCCGCCTGGCCGCCCGCGCCTTCACCGGGTACCGGGCGCTCGCGCCGGACGAGCGCGCGCGCTTCCTGGAGGCCATCGCCGACGCCATCATGGGCCTGGGCGACGAGCTCATCGAGCGCGCCCACCTCGAATCGGCGCTGCCGCGCGAGCGCCTGAGCGGCGAGCGCGGCCGTACCGTGAACCAGCTCAGGCTGTTCGCCGACGAGCTGCGGGCGGGCGGCTGGCTCGGCCTGCGCATCGATCCCGCGCTGCCGGAGCGCACGCCGCTGCCGCGCCCGGATCTCCGGCAGCGGCGCATTCCGCTCGGGCCGGTCGCGGTATTCGGCGCGAGCAATTTCCCGCTCGCGTTCTCGGTCGCCGGCGGTGACACGGCCGCCGCGCTCGCGGCGGGCTGCCCGGTCGTGGCGAAGGGGCACCCGGCGCACCCGGGGACAGGCGAGCTCGTCGCACAGGCGATCGTCGCGGCCGCCCGCGACTGCAACATGCCGGAAGGCGTGTTCTCGCTGCTGAACGGCGAATCGCACGAGCTCGGCGCCGCGCTCGTCGCGCACCCGGCGATCCGCGCGGTCGGATTCACGGGCTCGCGCCGCGGCGGGCTGGCGCTCGTGAAGATCGCGAGCGAGCGCCCGGAGCCGATCCCGGTCTACGCGGAGATGAGCAGCGTCAACCCGGTGCTGCTCCTGCCCGGCGCGCTCGAGCGCAGGGCCGAGGCCATCGCCGAGGGCTACGTGGCGTCGCTGACGCTGGGCGTCGGCCAGTTCTGCACCAATCCAGGCCTCGTCTTCGGCATCGCCGGGCCCGCGCTCGACCGCTTCGCGTCGGCGGCCGCCGGCGCGCTCGCCGGCATCGCACCCGGCACCATGCTGACGGCCGGCATCCATGCCGCTTACGAAGAAGGTGTGCGCCGCCTGCGGCAGCATCCACGGGTCGAGCTGCTCGCAGAAGGCACGGAACCGGCCGGCCCTGCCTGCGGGCGCGCGGCGCTGTTCGCCGTCGCAGGCGAGGACCTCGCCGCGGACCCCTCCCTGGCCGAAGAGGTGTTCGGGCCGTCATCGCTGATCGTCCGCTGCCGCGACGCGGATGAGCTGCTCGCGCTCGTGACCGGGCTCGAGGGCCAGCTCACCATGACGCTGCACCTCGAGGACAGCGACGAGGCGCTCGCCGCGCGCCTGCTGCCGGCGCTCGAGCAGAAGGCCGGGAGGATCATCGCGAACGGCTGGCCGACCGGCGTCGAGGTGGCGCACGCGATGGTGCACGGCGGTCCGTTTCCCGCGACCTCCGACGGGCGAACGACCTCGGTGGGCACGCTGGCGATCGAGCGCTTCCTGCGCCCGGTGTGCTACCAGAACCTGCCGCAGGCGCTGCTGCCGCCCGAGCTGCGCGACGACGCGCCGCCCCGGCCGCGCCGCGTCGACGGCGCCTGGCGCCTCGACTGACGGTGCCGGCCTTGCGACTCGTCCAGCTCGCCGACGCCGACGGGCGGCGCTCGCTCGCGGCGGACCTCGGGCAGGGCCCGCAGCGCGTGGACGGCATCGCGACCGTCTACGAGCTTGCCCGCCGGGCGCTCGACGAGCGCTCGACGCTCGAGGGCTGCGTGCGGCGCCACCTGTCGCCGGAGCCGGTCGACCTCGAGCGGGCGGCCCGCGAAGGCCGGCTGCTCGCGCCGATCGACCATCCCGACCCGGCGCACCTGCTGCTCTCAGGCACCGGCCTCACGCACCTGGGTTCCGCCGAGACGCGCGATCGCATGCACCGGAATGCCGCGGGCGAGCAGCTCACCGATTCGATGCGCATGTTCCGCATGGGCGTCGAGGGCGGCAAGCCGGCCGACGGCGCGGTCGGCGTGCAGCCGGAGTGGTTCTACAAGGGCGACGGCTCGATGGTGGTCGGCACGGGCGCGCCGCTCGTCCGGCCGTACTTCGCAGAGGATGCGAGCGAGGAGCCCGAACTCGCGGGCGTGTACGTGATCGACGACGAGGGCAACGCGCGGCGCCTGGGCTTCTGCCTGGCGAACGAGTTTTCGGACCACGTGACCGAGCGCCACAACTACCTGTGGCTCGCGCATTCCAAGCTGCGCACCGCGGCGCTCGGTCCGGAGCTCCTCGCCGCGGTTCCCGACGACATCCGCGGCACGAGCCGCATCCTGCGCGGCGGGGAACCGCTGTGGGAAAAGCCGTTCTGGACGGGGGAAGCCAACATGTCTCACTCGATCGCAAATCTCGAGCACCACCATTTCAAGTACGCCCAGTTCCGCCGGCCCGGTGACGTGCACGTGCATTTCTTCGGCACCGCGACGCTCTCGTTCGCCGACGGCGTGCGCACGGAGCCCGGCGACGTGTTCGAGATCGAGGCGCCGCCCTTCACGCTGGCGCTGCGCAACCCGCTCATCGCCGAGCCGGCGAAACCGCCGGTCGTGCGGCCGCTCTGACAGGAGAGCGCACATGAAACGCCTGCGCATCGCCCTCGTCGGCATCGGCAAGATCGCCCGGGACCAGCACGTGCCCGCGCTGGACGCGAGCGATGCGTTCGAGCTGGTGGCCGCCGTCAGCCGCCACCAGAAGCTCGAGCGGGTGCCGAATTACACGAATCTCGAGGCGCTCCTCGCCGCACATCCGGATCTCGATGCCGTGAGCGTGTGCACGCCCCCGCAGGTGCGGTTCGACGTCGCCCGGCAGGCGCTGGAACGCGGGCTGCACGTGATGCTGGAGAAGCCGCCCGGGGCGACGCTCAACGAGGTGCACGCCTTGCGCGAGCTCGCGTGGCGCAACGGCCGGACGCTGTTCGCGGCCTGGCACTCGCGGGAGGCCGCCGGGGTCGAGCCGGCGCGCGAGCTGCTGCTCGCGCGCGAAGTCCGGCGGGTCACGATCACCTGGAAGGAGGACGTGCGCTACTGGCATCCGGGGCAGACGTGGATCTGGCAACCGGGCGGTCTCGGCGTGTTCGATCCCGCCATCAACGCCCTGTCGATCCTCACCCGCATCCTGCCGAACCGCGTGATACTGAAGCGCGCCGTGCTGAGCTTCCCGGAGAACTGCGACGCGCCGATCGCCGGCGAGCTCGAGCTCGCGGACGAGAAGGGCGTGCCGGTCACGATGTCGCTCGACTTTCTCCAGGAAGGACCGCCCGCCTGGGACATCGCCATCGACACCGACCGGGGCCCGCTGCGTCTCTCGAAAGGCGGTGCGGTGCTCGAGGTGGGGGACGAGCCGCCGCAGGAAGCGCCGGACAGGGAGTACCCGCGGCTGTACGGGCGTTTCGCGGCGCTCGTGGCCGAGAACGGTATCGACGTCGACGTCGAGCCGTTCCGGCTGGTGGCGGACGCGTTCCTCTGCGCGCGCCGTGTGACCGTGGCGCCGTTTGTCGAATAGGAGAATAAGAGATGAGATCGCATCCGAGGGGAGCGAGCGTCGCTCGCGATCGATCGCCGAAACACCTGCAAACCCGTTCGCGAGCAGTCCTCGCTCCTGCATTGCTCCTGCTCGTGCTCGCGAGCGCCGCACAGGCCCAGGGGATCGAGGCCTCGACCACGGTGCATGCCGACCACCCCGGCCCGGTGATCCACAAGAACATCTACGGTCAGTTCGCGGAGCACCTCGGGCGCGGCATCTACGAAGGGATCTGGGTCGGCGAGGATTCCGACATCCCGAACACGAACGGCTACCGCAACGACGTGCTCGCCGCGTTGCAGGAGCTGAAGGTGCCGGTGATCCGCTGGCCGGGCGGCTGTTTTGCCGACGAGTATCACTGGGAGGACGGCATCGGGCCGCGAGACGAGCGGCCGGTGCGCATCAACACGACCTGGGGCTACGTGCCCGAACCGAACGAGTTCGGCACGCACGAGTTCCTCGAGTTCGCCGAGCTGATCGGCGCCGATGCCTACGTCGCGGCCAACGTCGGCACCGGCAGCCCGAAGGAAATGGCGCAGTGGGTCGAGTACATGATGTCAGACGTCGACTCGACGCTGGTGCGGATGCGCCGCGCGAACGGCCGCGAGGAGCCCTGGAAGGTCGCGTTCCTCGGCGTCGGCAACGAAACCTGGGGCTGCGGTGGTGACATGCGCCCCGAGTACTTCGCCGACCTGTACCGGCGCTTCGCCACCTTCATCGACGCGCCGCACGACAACCGACCGGTCAAGGTGGCGAGCGGCGCCAACTCGAACGACTACAACTGGACCGAGGTGATGATGTCGCGCGCCGCGCGCTACATGGACGCGTACTCGGTGCACTACTACACCTTTCCTGGCTCCTGGGAGAAGAAGGGCGCATCGACCGGCTTCGACGAAAGCGAGTGGGCGTCAACGCTTGCGAACGCGCGCAGAATGGACGAGCTGGTGGCGAAGCACTCGGCGATCATGGACGAGTACGATCCCGAGAAGCGCATCGGCCTGTACGTGGACGAATGGGGCACGTGGTACGACCCGGAGCCCGGGCGCAATTCCGCGTTCCTCTACCAGCAGAACACGCTGCGCGACGCGCTCGTCGCCGCCGCGACGTTCAACATCTTCCATCGCCATGCCGACCGCGTACGCATGGGTGCGATCGCACAGACGGTGAACGTGCTGCAGGCAATGATCCTCACCGACGGGCCGCGCATGATCCTCACGCCCACCTATCACGTGTTCAAGATGCACATCCCGTTCCAGGGCGCGACCTTCCTGCCGGCGGAGACCGAGACGCCGCCCTACCGTTACCGGGAATGGGAGATGCCCGCCGTGGACGTTTCCGCCGCGCGCGGCGAGTACGGCAAACTCCACCTGTCGCTGATCAACTTCGATCCGAACCGGCCGGCGACGCTGACCGTGAGGGTGCGCGGCGCCGACGTGTCGAGCGCCGCCGGCCAGGTCCTGACCGCCGGGACCATGGACGCGCGCAACACGTTCGAGGATCCGGAGGCGCTGGCGCCGGCCCCGTTCGAGGGGAGGGTGTCGCGCGGCCTCGTCGTGTTCGAGCTGCCGCCGAAATCGACTGCCGTCGTCGCGCTGGAGTAGGCCCGTTGCGGGAGCGCGCATCGCGCAGTGCGCACCCTTACAGGATTACGCGGCAGAACTTGATGCCGGGCGAGCGCGTCGCCGGCTTCCAGTCGCCGCCGGCGACGCTCACGTTGTTCACGCCGAGCTTCTCGAGATCGGCGATCGAGTAGTACCAGCCGATGTAGCCGTGCCGGTCCGCACCGGGCCGGCAGTCGTATTGCGGCCACTGGCCGAGCACCGTGATGAGCTGCGTCACGCCGACGCGCGCGAAGAAATCCGCTTCGAGCTCCTGCACCCGCGTCAGCGTATCCTCGAGCACTTGCCTCAGCTTCTGCTCGTCGCAGGGCACGTCGGGCGTGTCGAGGTAGTCGCACGGCGAGGCGCTCGCCAGGCCCTCCTGCGTGGTGCCGCCGTGCCAGATCACGAGGGCCGACGGGCCGAGCACCTTGTTGCGCCCGGCCGTGAACACGTAGTTGGCGCAGGACGAGATGCAGTACTCCGGCACGTGCACGTCGAGCCGGTGCTCGAACACCCAGGTGCCGAGCTCCATGCCGGCCTCGACGTCACCGCCGGTGCTCGTGATCACGAGCGCCCGCGGCGTTTCCGGGGCTCCCGCGGCGGCCTGCCGCAACGCCGCGACTCCCTGCCTGTGGAGCGGCCCGCGATAGACCAGGGTCGTGCCGTCCACCGAGACCGTGACGCCCCCCGCATCCGGCTCACCCGGCGCAGCAGCGCAGGCGACGAGCAGCAGCAACGCGATCGAGGCGACGCACGTCGTGCGCGGAAATCCCGGCATTCCGGATCCCTCCGCGGGCAGGTGACCTTGCCGCCCCCCGGCGCCGGGGCGGCACGCGGGAGGAAGGCCCGCCTATGGTAGAACCGATTGCCGGGGGCCGCGAGGCCGCAGTCGGCTCACCCGGCGACGCCGGTGCCCGGCGCACCCGTGGGCCGGGCTGCGCCTGGCGTTCGGAGGGTCGAACGTGCCGGGGTCAGCGGCCCCCGAGCTTCCCGCTCTCCGCCTGGAGGCGCTTCCAGTCCTCCGCGAGCTCCGGCGTGAACGCTTCGCCGAAGTCCTGGGGCTCGAACACCGGCCGGATCTCGATCTCCGATTCCTCGCTCATCGGATTCGGGCAACGCTTGACCCAGTCGATGGCCTCCTGCAGGGAGCCGACCTCCCAGATCCAGTAGCCCGCCACCAGCTCCTTCGTTTCCGGGAAGGGTCCGTCGATGACGGTGCGGTTCTCCCCGGAGAAGCGCACACGCACGCCCTCCGAGCTGGGCCTCAGCCCGTCGCCGTCCCGCATGATCCCTGCTTTCACCAGTTCCTCGTTGTAGG
>DATGQE010000058.1:0-15568 GCA_035304345.1 Woeseiaceae bacterium
GGGGAACGTCTCCGTGTCTGTCCAGGCACGCCCGCCGAGGCGAGACTTTGCCTCGAGCAGGCAATACCTCGCTCCTCGCTCGTGCAGCACACGACCGGCGCCGATCCCCGCGACTCCGGCACCGACCACGACGACGTCGTATTCGGCGTTCATTCAAGCTCCCGGGCGCAATCTTCCGGGATCCGGCCTGGTCGAACACGGCAGGCCGGCCGCGGCTTTGCGCAAGAATAGATATTTTTGACTTCGATTCGCCCAGTCTCCTAGTTTGATCGATGCCACGCACTGTGGCGTTCATCAACGGCAAGCAACGAGGAGATGATCATGAACGACGACATCGTGATCGAGCTGGGCGACATCTCGGAAGAGACGAACGGTCCGGGAGGAGTGATCCCGGAAGACGACCAGAACTTCTTCCAAGGCGCTGAGATCGCGGGCGAGTAGCGGCTCGCGATTCCGTCCTATCGGAAGAGACTGGTGGATGCGCAGTGCCCGCTGCGCATCCACCTTGTCGCCCCTTCGCGCCCAAAAAGCCTCCAACAAAGATGGCACGAGAGTTGAGGTTGACACAAGAGACCTACATCTGCCTCTCTGACGGAAGGCTGGTCATCGCAAACTTGCGCCGGGACAAGTACTCCTGCCTCACCGAGGCGAATACGCAGCTCTTCCTGCGTCTCTTTCCAAGCCTCGCCAAGGGCAACACGAATGAATCGACGGGCTTGCCAGCGGACAAGCGTGCAGCGGATCGTGTGGTGGCGGCATTATGCCGGCACGAGCTCCTGGTCAACGAACCGCGAGCCGGCAAGCCGGTCGAGGTGATCGATATCCCCCAGGTGGTTCGCAGCCGCTCGTCGATGGCAAGCGGTGATCACCATGTCCGTCCCTCCGCAGATCTCGTACGGTTCTTCGGTGCGGCCGCCGTCGCCAGCATCAAGCTCAAGATGTTGCCGCTAAGCCGGATGGTGCGAGGCATCGAGGCTCGGCGAATCGGAGCCCGCAAGAACGCGTCGCAGGACCTGATATCGATGGTTCGACTGGCTACGACGTTTCAACAGCTCCGACCCCTGTATCCTCGGAAGTACCTGTGCCGCTTCGACTCTCTCGCCCTGCTGGAATTTCTTGCCCTGCACCACTGCTATCCGCAGTGGGTCTTCGGCGTTCGCGGTGAGCCCTTCGGCGCCCATTGCTGGGTCCAGGAGGGCGATTGCGTACTCAACGACTCGGTCGAGTACGTCAACCGGTTCACCCCGATAATGGCGTTCTGACGCGCCACTCGAGCGATGCATCGCTATCTCGCTTTCACTTGCGGTCGTGAACAGGCAGCGAGGGGCAGGATGGCGGAAGTAGTCGGGCGGCATCTTGCGGACCAAGG
The DNA here is from genome assembly GCA_035304345.1 of Woeseiaceae bacterium. GTDB lineage: Bacteria > Pseudomonadota > Gammaproteobacteria > Steroidobacterales > Woeseiaceae > IDS-8. Next base: position 1,370 of record DATGQE010000058.1, read on the forward strand.
CTCGTGGGATACCGCATTCCGTTCGGAGACGCTGGTCGTTCTGCACAACGGTACGACGCCGGCCTGGCGCGTCTATTCATTGCATAGAGCCGCAGGCGTCGTGCTCGGGACGCTTTTCGGGCACAGCGAGAATTCAGGCGGGAATGGTCCTTTGCCGTGCATCGGCGAGGCGGACTCGGAGCGGATAAGGGCAAGCGAGGGCCGCTACCTGCTCGAGGGCTTCTGGGGACGGTATGTCGCGTTGCTCGAGCTTCCGGCCGGTGCCGGAACCCGGATCCTGCGTGACCCGACCGGAGCCGTGCCGTGCTTCGTTCTCCGCTTCGGTGACGTGCAGGTCGCCTGCTCGCACGTGGATGACGCTGCCCGGCTCGGGTTGCTGGAGCCCCGGATCGACTGGGATCACGTGGTCGCGTATCTCCATTTCAACCACATGGTGACCTCGCATACCGGCCTCGCCGGGGTGCGGCAGGTCCAGGCGGGCGAATGTGTCACGCTGGCCAGCGACGAGTCGCCGTCGTCCGAGTACTACTGGACACCGGGTCTCGTTTACCGGCAAAGAGAGCGGCGCGATCGTCAAAGCGCCATGTGCGCGCTGAGAAGCGTCATCCAGCGCTGCGTGTCGAGCTGGGGCAGGAGCTACGGGAGCATTCTGCACCAACTGTCGGGCGGCCTGGATTCCGCCATCGTGCTGGCCTGCCTCCACCGGTGCCAACCGTCACCATATATCGTTTGCGAGAATCACTACACACCGGCAGCCATGGGGGATGAACGGGCTTTCGCGCGGCTCGCTGCCCGAAACGCTTGTGCGGAGCTCATCGAGCTGCCGATCAAGCCGCCGGCGGAACCGATCACCCGGATGTTCGAACCGCGGCTCGTCGCCAGCCCGACCCTGGTTGCATTCGTCCCGGAAACCGCAACCGCGCGCCGGCACGTGATCGAGGAACGGCGGATCGAGGCAGTCTTCTCGGGACAAGGCGGCGATCATTTCTTCCAGGGCGTCAGGACGCCGCTCATTGCCGCGGATTATGCTCGCTGCACCGGTATCCGTAAGGAGCTGCTGGGGGTCATGTCGGATACGGCGAGGCTTACACGCCGATCGGTATGGAGCGTACTTGGATCGGTGATCGGGCATGGGCTCCTGCGCTGGCCGTACGATCCCTACGATGCGTTGCGACCGTCGCCGTTGCTGAGCCCGTCAGCCCGCGGAGCGATCGATGCGTGCTGCATTCGGCACCCATGGATCGATACCGCATCCGACCTGCCGGCCTGCAAGCGACTGCAGGTCTTCAACATCATCGATACGCAGAACTTCTACCGCATTCCTGCCGATCGAGCCGACATCGTACACCCGCTCATTGCTCAACCCGTGATCGAGCTTTGCTTGCAGATTCCTTCCTATGATCTCAGCTATGGCGGCATCGACCGTGCGCTCGTACGGGAGGCGTTTGCCGGCCTCGTGGCGCCTGAAATCCTCTCGCGAACCCAGAAAGGGGCGACGACCGGCTACTTCAGTGCGCTGCTGATTCGCTCGCTGGTGACCGTTCGTGAGTTTCTGCTGAATGGCCTTCTCATCGCCGAAGGGGTGCTCGACCGTCGGCAGACAGAGTCTGCCCTGCAGGAGCCCAGCCTGTTGCGCAGGCCGGAGCAGATCCCGTCGGTCCTCGATGCCATCACGGCCGAGTTCTGGGTGAGAGGCTGGACCTCACAGGCCCGCTAGTTGGCTCGAGATTCGGCATGCCTGTCGCGCAGCTCGCGCCAGCGTGCATACTGTGCACGTTTCGCCGGGTCGGGATCTTCGATGCCCTCCAACCAGAACTTCAGCCAGTCGATGTTGCGCTGGTAGACGGAAACGCGATGCGCGGGCTGCCACTTGATATGGCCCTCGTCCGGGTACACCACCATCTCCACGGGCTTGCCCGCCTCCATCAGCGGTGCGACCTCTTGCAGCGCCCACGGATGCTCGCTGTCATTGCAGTTGATCAGCAGTGGGGTTTGCACCCGGTCCACGTTCAGGGAGAGCGACATCTCCGGCCACAAAGTTCCGTTTGGCCCGGGGTAAGGGCCTGCGCCCATCGCTATGCGGTGCTCCCTGATGAAATCCCCGAAAGAGCCTGAGAGCGCGCCCTTGTTTGGCGCGAAGTTACTGCCACTCGCGATCGCGGCACGGAACAGGTTCGAGTGGATGATCGCGTAGTTGACGTGCGCGGCGCCGTTGCTCAACCCCGTGACGGCGACCCTTTCCGGGTCGACCAGTCCTCTTTCTGCCAAGATGCGAATGGCAGCCTCGAAGGACGCAAGAGGCATGCTCACGTCGAAAAGATCAGGTCCCCACCTCACCCTCGTAATATCCAGGGGATCGGAGAAAACCTCCATGGCCGCATACGTGGTTGGCGTGTCGTACACGAGCACGACGAAGCCGTTCGCGGCCAGCACGTGAACCGGGTACTCGTCGCCGACACCGCCACGAAAGCCCCACTTGGCCCGATAACCCACGAGAACGAGGGGAGCGGGTCTGTTCGGATCGCGGCCGGGCGGCGTCACGAGGTAGCCGAACGTGCCGTAATCCTTCGCATTCGTCCACTCGAACAGTTCGACCTCGCCGAGTCGGAGACGCCGGAACTCGGGATTCAGGTCGACCAGAGTCTCGATGGAGCCGTCGGTCAGGTCGACTGCGACGACCGTTCTGGGATGATCGGGCTGCTGCCTGAAGCAGAGCGCCCTGTTCTCGATGACGGTGCAATCGGAGATCCACTCGTGTGTCGTCATAATCTTCCGCACTCGCGAGTCTCCGACGCGCCATGCATACCAGGTGCGCTTCGAATAGCCGCTGCCTTCCTTGAGGACAAACACGATCTCGCCGTCGGGAACACTCGTCCAAGCCAGGCCGTCGCGAAGCGGACGGTCCAGGTCCATGATGCCCGTGCACTCCGCGGCGGCACAGCGTACCGGATCGCCGCCTTGCGACGCGTACAAGGTCAAAGGCGGATACCAGCCCTGCTTTTCGGGATCATCGGCCTGCACCCATGCCAGTCCGTTGCCGTCCGGCGCGCGGACGGCCGTCCGGGCCTCGGCAGGGCCTTCCTTCTTCGGGTTTGCGAGCGCCTCGTACAGTTTCCGTTCCCTGGCGCTCGCCGGGCGCTGATGCCCCGAGTCGACCTGGAGGACCCACACTCGCGGCGTGCCTCCTGTCAGGGCGTACCGCGGGTAGATCGGCCTGGCGTCGATCGTCGACCATTCCGCCTCCATAGTGAAGACGTGCCCGTTCCGGTAGCGCCTTGCTTCCGCTTCCGCAAGATCGACCCGATCTGCATCGGTGATGAAGTAGAGGCGCGCCCCGTCAGGGCTCCAGCGAAAATCGATTACATCCGCTGCACTATGGGTCAGCGGCTCGGTCCGGGCACCGTCAACCGACGTTCGCCACACCTGGACTTCACCGTCTACCTTGCGCCGGTACGCGATCCACTGGCCGTCGGGCGACCAGCGGGCGTACTCCGACGCCCAAGCGCCGACGATCCGACCCGTGGGATGCAGGCTCCTGAACAGGGTGGCATCGCCGCCGTCGGCCACCGCGACCCAGCGACCGCCCGGGCGTGTCGAGGCGACGTACCACGTCACGCGGTAGTCGTTGCTCGCGACGTCGGCCTGATGTGCCTGGAAGGCAACGTACTTGCCGTCGGGCGAGACGCTCAATCCAAGGCCGTCAACCGCACCGATTTCGTGCACTCGCATCAGGTCGTCGACGGTGATCTTCCTGGCGACTCGAGGCGCGGTGAACCCGGCCTCTGGCGGCTCCGCCGCAGCGACACCGGGAAAGGCCCAGGTGACACAGAGGCCGGCGAGAATGACGGAAAGTCGTCCGTTCCCATTCATCTTCGGCTCGATCGAGCGAACTACCAGGCCTTGGAGACGCGCAGCATCACGAAACGTCCGAGGGCATTGGCATTCGCCGTATCGTATCCGAGTCCGCGGAGGTCACTTTCGAATACCGGCGGCCGCTCGTCGAGCGCATTGTTGATGCTCAACAAGACGTCGAGACCCTCGAGTGCGCCGCCGTCGATCGACGGCGGGGCCTGGTAGCGCAGGCTCAGGTCCAGGGTCGTCCAGGAGTCGATCTTCGCCGGGACCGCGGCGAACGTATCCAGGTAGCTGTCGACGTAGTTCACGTACGCGTTGGCCGACCATGCGGCGCCTTGCCAGCCGAGGTGCGCCCGGAACCGGAGGTCCACGGGTTTGCCCGGCTGGTTCAGGGTCGCGACGAGCGGCGCCGTTGCCGTGACCCTGCGTTCCAGGCCGAAGTACTTCGTCCCCCGAAGCCCGAAAAGCAGATCCCCAATCGTCGTATCGATGGCACCGGATGCGGAGACGTCGAGGCCGTCGGTGGATTCGAGGCCTATGTTGTTCCGGCGGTTGTCGAAATAGATGAGCCCGGGAAACACGGCAAACGGGTCGTCGACTTCCGGATTGAACGGAATGCCGGTGGAGTTGAGGAAACTGCCGGGACCCGACAATCGATCCAGCACGATGCGTAACTCGTCGGCCGTCGGATCTCTGTCGATGAGCTCGGGATAGAGGCTTTCGTTCTGGAGGGCCAGGAGCACGTTCTCGGCCGGTTGATCGATGCGATCCTCATACTCGATGCTGAAGTAGGACAAGGAAAGGCTCGTGCGATCGAGCGGTTCCCACTCGATGCCGACGGTCCAGGTATCCGCCGTTTCCGGGTCGAGGTCCGGGTTGCCCCCGAACTCGGTGAAAAGCGGGACCACGTTGCCGGTCACCGGGTCGCTCTGCAGGCTGACCCCAACCTGGGTACCGAACGCGAGCGTGAACAGGTCCGGCGCCCGGAAGCTCCGCCCGTACGTACCGTGTACGCGCACGGTGTGCCCAGGGCGCCATTCGATGCCGAGCTGCGGATTCCAGGTCTCCCCGAAATCGCTGTAGGATTCGTACCGCGCTGCCAGCGACAGGTCCAGTCGCCGCTCGTTGCGATGCCACAAAGGCACGTGAACTTCGCCGAAGACCGCCCATATGTCACGTGACACGTCCTCGAATGGAGTCACGGCCCCGGTCAAAAGGTCGGTTTGAACACGCTCGTAGCTCTCCGAGCGAAACTCGATCCCGGTGGCGGCCAGCAGCTCACGGCCCGCGACTACGCCGATCGGCCCGTCGAAGATCGCCGACACCGAGGTCAGACTGGCTTCGTCGTTGCGGGCCGATTCCAGCGGCACGTCGAGTGTCGTGATGCTGCCCGCAGGAAGAACGAGGTTCGTCGCACCGCGGTCGTTCTCCACGGCACCCGCGGTCGCCGACAGGTCGAGCTGCCACCGGGCGCCCATGCCCAGGATGAGCCCTCCGGATACGCTGAACTGATCGGATTCGGTGACGCTGATTTCGCCGATCTCGGTGCCTCTCAAGTCGAAGGCGACCTCGCGGGTATTCTCGTCGAGCGAAACGTGGGCATCGGCGTACAGCTCGAGGTTGTCGCGCAGCGAGTAGCGCCCCGCCAGCAACGCGGCATGCTGTTCCGATGCATGCCGCAGGTCGAGCAGACCGGGCAGGGGAGTGCCGCCGACGATCGAAGGCGCGATCACGACACCGGCGTCGGTTGCATCGAGAGGGCGGGCGTCCTGGTACGTGTACCCGATGGTGAAGCTTCCGCGGTCGAGCTCGCGGCCGAACGTCTGGCTGAACTCGAACTCGTTGGCGCCGGCACGGGCACCACCGTACGAGATGCGGGTCTCCGCGCCTTCGAACCGGTTGCGAGTCACGATGTTCACCACGCCTGCCACGGCATCGGACCCGTAAACGGCGGAGAGGCCGCTGGTGACCACCTCGATCCGCTCCACCATCGCGAGGGGGATCGCGGATACGTCCACCGCCAGGCCAAACACGTTTGCAGGGCGTCTCTTGCCGTTCACGAGGACGAGCGTCGAACCCGGACCGAGGCCACGCAGACTGATGCTCGCAGCGCCCTGGTTGTTCGTGGAGGCAACGCGGGAAACACCCCTCCCGAGCCCTCCGTCGGCGCTCAACTCGTCCAGGTTCTGCGGCAGGCTCTCGAAAAACTCCTCTACCGTTCCAAACCCGGTTCGATCGATCTCCTCGCGGGAGAAAGTGATGACGGAAGCTCCCGTTCCCTCGACGCCGCGGATGTGAGTACCGGTCACGACGATCTCTTCCATGACGGCTCTGGTTCCACGCGGCTCCTCTTCCGGCACGGATTCTTGCGCCTCGGGCTTGCTGCCGGATGCCTCCGGCTGCCCGGTCTCCTGTCCGCCCGCATTCCCCGAGTCACCGGTTAGAGGCGACGTTGCAGCGCCACCGGAAGCCGTGACATGGCTGACCTTTATTCCCCACTCCGGCGAGAAGCTGCCCGTCAAGCCCGTGCCTTCGAGCAGTCGATCCAGCCCCTCTTGGCCGGAGTAGGTTCCGATCAGCTCGTTTGCTTCAATGCGCTCGAATCCATTCGAGATGAAGAGCAGTTGTGCCTGAGCTTGCCTCGCAAACTCCCCGAGCGCATCGGGAACGGGTTGGGCCGGTATCCGGAACTCGATCGGTTCGCTGAGCTCCCGGTCATCCGCCACAGCAGGCTCGCCGATCGTCGGCACGGCCGCGGAGATGAACAGGAGTGATACCGCCGCGCGGATCCGGACACGCGATGAACGTGAATGCTTCATTGATGCTCTCCCCCATTGCGCAGCTCGACTGCGAGCTGCCGTCGATGACGGAGCTCCGGTCAGTCAATCGCCGTCGTATCGGAAGTGCCATCGTCATTTCGGCCTTCCTTGAACCGAAAGACGGACGTCCGCTGATTTGTGACTAGTGGCTTGGCCAGGCGCGAGGGACCGCTGCGGCACCGTCGGCGACGACGGCGAAGCGCCGAATCTCCGATCGCCCGGGCGGAGTACGGATCAGTCGCGCTTTGCGACGATATGGACGAGATTCGGGGCCGTGTGTTGCACGACAACTTGCTCGTTCGAAGCGATCAACTCGAGCAACGTATCGATGTCGCCGGCCTTCAGATAGCCCGTCACGTGCAGCTCGCGGATCTCCGGGTCGGCAACGACGATCCGCGTCTCGGTGTACCGGCTCGCCTCCTCGACCACCTCGGCCAGGGTGGCGTCGCGAAAGTCGAGCATGCCGGCCTGCCAGGCAAGCTTGCGCTCGATCTCCTCCGGATCCACGGGTGACACGGACTCGATGGTGTCGCGGTACTCGGCCCTGTGGCCCGCCGCGAGCCGCTGGCCGGCCGGGAGCCCGCGCTTCGCCTTGCCGGCGCCCGCGCCGCGCGACGGTTTCGGCGGTGTGGCCGCACGCAGCGCATCCGGTCGGATCTCCACGCTGCCCTCGGTGACCAGGACCTCCACCGCCTCGCCTTTCAGGTGCACGTTGAACGCGGTGCCGACGGCAACGACGAGGCCGGTGCCCGCCGCGACGCTGAACGGCCGTTCGGGGTCCGGCATGACGTCGAAGTGCGCTTCGCCCCGGGCCAGGCGGACGTGGCGTTCCTCGGGTCCGTAGCTCACCACCATCTCGCTGCCGGTGTTGAGCACCACGACGGAGCCGTCGGGCAAGGCAACCCGCTCGTGCTCCCCGACGGCCGTGAGGTAATGCGCCTCGTAAGTCTCCTGCGGCATCCTCGCGAAGATGACGGCCAGGGCCGCGATCGCGGCAGCCGCTGCGAGCGGGAGGTAGCGGCGGCGGAACCGGCGGAGCCGGAGCCACTTCTCGACCACCCGCGGGTCGGGCTCCGCCGTCGCGAGCTGTCGGAGCGCGTCGAGGCGGCGCCATTCGGCCTCGAGCTTCTCGAATGCCTCGCCGTTCTCGGGTCGCTCGTCCAGCCAGGCGTGGAACCGCGCCTGCTCGACCTCCGACAGGTTGTCGAAGTCCGCGAGCCAGCGCAGCGCCTCGTCCTCAGCGCTCCTCGCCGCCGTGTCAGCCGCTCGATCCACGGTTGAGTACCCGGACAACCTCGACCTTCCTGGCGCCGTGCTCGCCTTTCGCCGCGGGCGTCGGCGGCTCCGCCGCGCGCCGCACTCGCGGCTCCACGGTCGCTGCGCCCGCCTCCATTGCGCGCAGCCGCTTGAAGCCCTGCGCCACCTGCTCGCGCACGGTGTTCACCGATCGCCCGAGGCGCTCGGCGATCTCGTGACAGCTATAGCCATAGACTTTTCGCAGCACGAAAGCATAGCGCATCCGCTCCGGCAGCTGCGTGATGGCGATGCAAAGGCGCTCCAGCTCGCGCTCGGACATGGCGTGGCGCTCGGCCGACGGCACTTCGTCCTCCGGCAACGCCTGCGCGTCGATCGGCTCGTTACGCTTCTGCCGGCCGGCGTCGTTGACGAGGTTGCGCATCGTCACGAAGAGAAAGCTGAGGGGCGCGCGTATTTCCCTGCCGTTCGCGAGATGGTGATGCGCCCTGAGAAACGTCTCCTGCACGAGATCCTCGGCGTCCGGACCGGGCCCGACGAGATGCCGCGCGAAGCGCATCAGCCGCTCCTTGTGCTCGCGGAACAGCGCCTCCGTGGGATCGGGCCCGCTCATGCCGCCTCACCCCTGCCCGGGCGACCGGCAGAAAGCGACTCATCGTCATCACCCCCGGGCCCACGAATATCTCCGCGAAACGGCAACATTCGGGAAACCTCCGGGAGCTCAGCCGGCGTTCGACCTCGAGGGCACCTGCGGCGCGCCCCGTTCACTCCCGAGCGCTCCTGCGCCACGCTGCTTCGCAACGGCGGACGCACGCCGGATCAGTTGCGCCACCTCCGCCAGGCCCGCGGTATCCGCCTCCTGCTCGAGGAAATCCAGCGCGGCGCCGATGGCCAATGCCGCCTCTCCGGGAGCTTCCTGGCCAGCCCTCTTCCTTTTCTTCATGGGAAGCCCCCGCTTGGCGCGCTAAACCCGGCGCCGGCTCGCACGCCATGACTATTGTCTGTTCAGACAATAGTCGCTATCGCCTAGCGTTGCAACGTGGCAAAGCACACGGCAGCGCAGCTTTTCGGCGAGCTCGTCCGCAAGCGGAGGCTCAGCGCCGGGATATCGCAGGAAGCGCTGGCGGCAGCGGCGGAATGCCACCCCACCTACATCAGCCTGCTCGAGAACGGACGCCGCAACCCGAGCCTCGACACGATGATCAGGCTCGCCAGGGCCCTCGACTGCCCCGCCTGGAAACTCGTCCGCGAAACGGAATCACGGCTGGGTCGCGACGCCGTCTCGGCCTGACCACAGGCCGGAATGGAATACCGTGCCTTCCGGAATGCCGGATATCCGCAGTAACCGACTCGCTGTGCGAGCCCGCCGCCGCTCGCGATCGGGGCCACGCGACTTTCTCACGCGATGCGGAGTGCGCCTTCTGAGCCTCGGTACGCACCGGCCAAACAGGCGCTCCCGTCCCGGACGGGCCCGATCCCTCACCTCGCAGCGCTCTGAACAGGCAAAGAGCTGCCACTACACGCCCTGACAGTGGGGAGCCGACCCCCTGGACGGCATCCGGCAGGCGGGCGAAGCCTGATCTAGATTTTCCTTATGTCCATGAGTGCACGCGACCCGCCTCCTCGCGGGCCGCGGGCGGAGACATCGGTGTGCGCCGAATCGCCATCCTGACCAGCCTGCTCCTCTGCGCCGGGGCCGCGCCCGCGGCGACGGTGGAGGTGCGCGTCGAGGGGCTGGACGACCCGCTCGAGGAGAACGTCCGCGCTTTCCTCGGGCTGGTCGCGCGCAGCGAAGCGCAGGAAGACCCGGAAGACGAAGAAGAAGAGCTCCCGCCGCTCGGCGAGGGGGAGATCAGGCAGCTCCACCGGCAGGCGCCCGACGAGATCCGCCAGGCGCTGCAGCCGTTCGGCTATTACTCCCCGCAAGTGGACGGCGCGCTCGAGCGGACCGACGACGGCTGGGTGGCGACCTATCGCGTGGAGCCGGGCGAGCCGACGCGCATAGGGCACGTCGAGATCAGGGTCGAGGGCGAGGCCGCCGATCTCCCCGAGGTGCAGGCACAGCTCGAGGGCATCGACATCGCGGAAGGCCAGGTCGTGAGCCATCCGGCGTACGCCCGGGCGAAGGACGGGCTGATGCAGGCGGTGTACTCCGCGGGTTTCCTCGATGCCGAGTACGAGCGCAGCGAGCTCCGCGTGTACCCGGAGCGCCGCCGGGCCGAGATCTACCTGGTCCTCGAGAGCGGCCCGCGCTATTACTTCGGCGACGTCGAGATCGAGCAGTCGATCCTCGACCCTGACTTCGTCAGTCGCTTCAACGACATCGAGCGTGGCGAGCCCTTCGATACCGAGCGGCTCATCGACCTGCAGCTCGGCCTCAGTGGCAGCGACTACTTCGGCGCCGTGGACGTGAACATCGAGCGCGAGCAGGCCAACGACTTCCATGTCCCGGTCACCGTCACCGCCGAGCCCCGTGACACGCAGCGTTACTCGGTCGGCCTAGGATACGGGACCGACACCGGGCCGCGGCTCACGCTCGGCACCGAGTTTCGCCGCATCAACCGGCGCGGTCACCAGTTCAACGCGGACGTGCAGCTCTCGCAGGTCCGCAACTCGTTCATTGCGCAGTATCACATCCCGATCGAGAACGTGGCTGCCGACCGCCTGACGTTCTTCGCCAGCCTGCAGCAGATCGAGATCGGCGACGCCGACAGCAACGTGTTCAGCATCGGCGCGAGCCGCGAGGACGACTGGCACGGGCTGCGCCGGCGGCTGTATCTCCGCTACGACCGGGAGACCTTCCACTTCGGCGACCAGCCCGGGGGCGACGCCACGCTGCTCTATCCCGGCATCAACCTGAGCTGGCAGAGGGCCGACGACACGCTGTTCCCCAGGCGCGGCGTGAGCGCGAGCCTCGACGTGCACGGCGCGCCCGAGAGCCCGCTCGCCGAGACCACGTTCCTGCAGGCGACGCTCGGCGTGCGCGCGGTGCTGCCGCTCGGCGCGCGTGCCCGCCTGCTGCTGCGAGGTGAGACCGGCATCACCGAGGCCGAAGACTTCGCCGACCTGCCGCCGACGCAGCGCTTCTTCACCGGCGGCGATCGCACGGTGCGCGGCTACGGTTACCAAGAGCTATCGCCGGAGAACGAGTTCGGCGACGACGTCGGCGGCCGCTACCTGACGGTCGCCAGCGTCGAGGTCGATTACCTCGTCTTCGGCAACTTCGGCCTCGCCGCGTTCTTCGACACCGGCAACGCCACCAACACGTCGCCGGGCGACAACCTCGTGAGCAGCGTCGGCCTCGGCCTGCGTTACCGCTCGCCCGTCGGCATGATCCGCGTGGACTTCGCGCATCCGCTCGACGATCCGTCGCGCGATTTCCGCCTGCACATCAGCCTGGGGCCGGACCTGTGAGCGCCGCGCGGCCAAGGACCGTTCGGCGCGTGCTGGCGATCGCGGCGCTTACCCTCGCCGGCTTGCTGCTGCTCACCGTGCTGGCCGTCGCCTGGCTGCTCGGCACGGAATCGGGGCTGCGCTTCGCGTTCGCGCGCGCCGCAGGCTACCTGCCGGAAGGTGTCGAGATTGGGGCCGTCGACGGCACCGCGTCGGGGCCGCTCCTCGTGCAGGACGTCCGCGTGCAGGCGCCGGGATTCTCACTCGCGCTCGACCGGCTGGAGCTCGAGTGGCGGCTGTCGGGGCTCCTCAAGCGGGAGATCCGTATCGAACGGCTGTACGCCGACGGCTTGCGCTACGCCGCACGCGAGCAGCCGCCACCGCCCGAGGAAGACAAGGAGCCGTTTCGGCTGCCCGAGCGCATCGACCTGCCGGTGGACGTCTTCGCCGACGACGTCCGCGTGCGCGACATCGCCGTCCGGGGAAGTGCGGAAGCCGAGCCGCTCGTCGTGGACGAGGTGGCACTCGTCGCGCAATGGACGGGGCGCGCGGCCGAGATCGAGACACTGCGCATCCAGGCACCGCTCGCGGATGCGCAGGCGCACGCTTCTCTCGTGCCGCGCGGCGACTACCCGCTGGAAGCCGAGCTCGCCTATACCGTGCGGCCGCCGGATCTCGCTCCGCTCTCCGGCAGCACGCGGCTCGACGGCAACCTCGAACGCCTGCGCCTGCTGCAGACGCTCGCAGCTCCCTACAACCTCCGGCTCGAAGCGACGGCGCGCGACGTGCTCGACGAGCTCGGCTTCGACGCCACGCTGGAGGTGACGCAGGCACACGTCGCGCACATCGCGGGCAACCTGCCGCCCGCCGACGTGACCCTGCGGCTGGAGGCGAGCGGTGGCTTGGACGCCGTTCGCGTGGAGCTGGACGCCCGGGGAAGCGAGCCGGAAATCGGCGCCGTGGATGTCGAGCTTGCCGGCGAGGTGTCACCCGAGCTGATCGCCATCGAGCGGCTGACGGCGAACCTCGCGAACGGCCGCATCGATGGCGGCGGTCGCATCGAGCTCGGCGGGCAAGAGCCGCGCGTGGACATTGGCGCGGAATGGAGCGCGTTGCAGTGGCCGCTCCAGGGTAACCCGCGCGTCGCGAGCGAGAAGGGACGCCTCGAGGTGAAGGGTACGCTCGAGGACTATCGCGCGCGGCTCGACGCCGCACTGCGGGTGCCGAACCAGGCCGACGGGCACGTGACGCTCGCGGGCACGGGCAACGACCGAAGCTTCCAGCTCGGCACCATCGAGATCGCCACGCTGGAAGGCACGTTGCAGGGCGCGGGAGAAGTCGCGTGGACCCCCGTGCTCGGCGGCCGCATCGACCTCGCCGGCCGCGGGCTGAATCCCGGCGGACTCGCCCCGGACTGGCCCGGCAGCATCGATCTCGCGGTGCGCGGCGAAGGCAGCCTGCCGGACACGGGGGCTCGAGTACGCATCCATACCCTGCACGCCGAAGGACGCCTGCGCGGCCAGCCGGTTGCGCTCGACGCCCGCGGCCGCTTCGATGACGGCACGCTCGCGCTCACGGAGCTCGAGCTGCGCACGGGGAGCACGCACCTCGAGGCCGATGGCCGCATCGGCGAAGAGGTGGCGATGGACTGGTCGATCGCGAGCGAGGACCTGGCCGCCCTGCTGCCGGACGCGGGTGGACGCGTCGAGGGCCGCGGCAACGTCGCGGGTTCGCTGCAGGCGCCGGACATCACGGCGACGCTTTCCGGATCGGGGCTGCGCTACGGGGAGTACCGGCTCGCTTCGCTGGAGCTCGACGCGGACATTGCCGCCGGCGGTACCGCGCGCTCGGAGGTCACGCTTGCGCTCGAGGGCGCCGCGCTCGGCGGCGTCGACGTCCGGACGTTGGCGCTCGAGGGCGCGGGAACGCGCAGCGATCACCGCGTGACGCTGGGCGCGGAGAGCAGCGCCGGCCGGCTGGATCTCGGCATCGACGGCATGCTCGGGCCGAATGAGGTCCTTGCCTTCGTGATCGAGCGGCTCGACTACGAGCACCCGAGCTTCGAGCCCTGGACGCTGGAAGCGCCGGCACGCGGCCGGCTCGCGGCCGAAACCGCCGCGCTCGAGCCGCTTTGCCTCACGGGCGGCCCGGCGCGGCTGTGCGTGGAAGGCGAGCGGACACGAGAACGGCTGGCGGCGCGCTTCGAGCTCGAGGACCTGCCGCTCGCGATGGCGAACGCCTTCCTGCCGCCCACCGCCCGGCTCGAGGGCGCCCTGAACGGCACCGGCAGTATCGCCATGGCTGCAAGTGCCCCGGGCGGCGGTGCCGCGGGCCTTCCGACCGCCCGCGTCGACCTCCGCACGACGCCGATCCGGCTCCTCGCCGGGGAGCAGCCGGAGGCGATGCGGCCCGTGCTGACGTTCGCCGACGGCAACGTCGCTCTCGACATGAACGAGGCGAACGGCGCACAACTGAATCTCGACCTGCCGCTCGAATCCGGCGGCGGTCTGCGAGTGGATGCCGAAGTCGCCGCGAGCACGGCACCGCTCACCGAACGGACGCTGGAGGGCCGCGTGCGCGCGCAATTGCCGGAGCTCGGGTTCCTGACGGAGTTCACGCCGCAGGTCAGCTCGCTCGACGGGCGGATCGACGGCGACATCGCCATCTCGGGAACGCTCGCAACGCCGGCGCTCGATGGCCGCCTTGCGCTCGAGGACGGCGCCGCGGTCCTGCCGGGACCCGAGCTCGACCTGCAGGAGGTGCAGGCCGTCGTGCGCGGCCGCGGTGCCGGCGAGCTCGACATCGAAGCCAGCGCACGCTCGGGTGAAGGCACGCTGCGGATCGAGGGCACGGCCGGCACGAGCGAGGCGGGGCCGCG
>DATGQE010000059.1:0-5263 GCA_035304345.1 Woeseiaceae bacterium
AGGCCGGGTTCAAGAAGGCCACGGTGTACTGGGAGGGCGAGGACGAGGACGGCGAGGGCAACGGCGAGTTCACGCCGGACGAGAAGGGCGTCGCCGACCTCGCGTGGATCGCCTACGTCGTCGCCGAGAAATGAGCGCCGGTCGCCGGCCCGCCCGGCGACCCCTCACTCGGTCTCCGATTCCTTTTTGAAACAAAGGCCTGCGTAGGGTTTTTAAACCTGTTTATTGTGTGGGGGTGGCACCCGCGGCGGGCACCGCGCGGAGGCGCGGCGGTCGTGTGACGCACACACGGTCGCGGGCGTCGGCATTCTCCTACACTGGGCCCCCCGGGCCGACGTCCCCGGGGCTACCGACGCGCGCGCTCCGGGCCGCGCGCCGGGGACACGGGAACCGGGGCCGATGGAACACGCAACGAAGCTCGATACGTACGGACGCAGGCACTCCGCCACGGAGGACGGCGCGAACGATGCCTGGATGAGCGAGGCGCTCGAGGACTCGCTGATCCAGCGCATCGCACGTCTCGAAGCCGCGCTCGCGCTGACCGCCGGCACCGTGCACGACGTCAACAACGTGCTCACGGTGCTGGCCGGCAACCTGTTCCTCCTCACCGAGGACCTGCGGGACCAGCCGAAGCTGTTCGAGCAGGCGCGGCGCGCTCGCAACGCCGCGGAGCGCGGAAGCACGCTGCTGCGGGAGCTTCTCACCTTCAGTCGCGAAACGGACGCCGAACCGCGGGCGATCAGCCCCGCCGAGCACGTGCGTTCGCTGGAGCCGCTCCTCAAGCGCACGATCGGCGCGGAACACGCACTCGAGATCGACATCGCGCCGCGCACCGGCTGCATCGATGCGAGCGCGGCGCAGCTCGAGAGCGTGCTGATCAATCTCGCGATCAACGCGCGCGACGCGCTCGAGGGCCGCGGCACGGTGCACATCTGCGTGAGCGACGTCGAGCTCGACGTCAGGGGCGCGGCAGCGCTGGGCATCGGGCCCGGCGGCTACGTGCGCATCGAAGTCGCGGACGACGGTTGCGGCATTCCCGCCCGCGACCTGCCGCGGGTCACGGATCCGCTGTTCACCACCAAGCCGCCGGAACGCGGCAGCGGGCTCGGGCTGTCGATGGTCAAGCGCTTCGTGGCGCGTGCAAGGGGTGCGCTCGACATCGCCAGCGAGGAGGGGCACGGCACCCGGGTGCGGCTCTGGCTGCCGAAATCCGAGCGGCTCGCCGAAACCACCGCGAACATGACGCTGCCCTTGTCGACGCTCCCCGGGGGAGACGAGATCCTGCTGCTCGCGACCCGCGACGGCGAAGTGCGCGCGTCGCTGCAACAGATCCTGGAATCCCTGGGGTATACCGTGCTCGCCGCGCGCGACCTCGCCGAGGCGCGGCGCCTGCTCGCGTCGCGCGCCCCGCAGCCCGTGCTGCTCGTCGCCGAGCGTTCGTCGAGCGAATCGCCGGACGAGCGGCGCTGGCTCGCCGCCTGTGCGCGCGAGCGCCGCCTGCGCCACATCGCGCTGCTCGAGGCCGGCGCCGACCCGCAGGGCGCGGCACCCGGTGCCGACGCGACCCTCTGGCGCCCGGTGAACGTGCTCGAGCTCGCGCAGACCGTGCGCAAGGTGCTGGAGAGCTGACATGAGCGTAGCGAAGGCCCGCCTCCTGGTGCTGGACGACGACGCCGAGCTCGCCGAGCTCATCGGCGAGCTGGGACAGCGTGCCGATTTCGAGCCGGCGGTGACCACGGACGCCGCGGCGTTCTACGAGGAGCTCGGGCGCGCCGCGCCGGACCTGGTCGTGCTGGACCTGCAGATGCCCGGGACCGACGGCATCCAGGTCTTGAAGGAGCTCGCCGCCGGCGGCTACGACGGCCCGATCCTGCTCGTGTCGGGCATGGACCAGCGCACCATCGCCAGCGCCGAGCAGTTCGGCCGCAACGCCGGCCTCAACATCGCCGGGCACCTGCAGAAACCGTTCACCCCCGAAGCGCTGCTGAGCCGCCTGTCGTTCGCGCGCGGCTCCAGCGACCGGCTGACCCGCGAGGACCTCGCGCGCGCCATCGAGCAAGGGGAGCTCACGCTGCGCTACCAGCCGGTGGTGCGGCGGCTGCGCGCGGGCGCCTGGCACGCCGAGTCGGTCGAGGCGCTCCTGCGCTGGCAGCACCCGGCGTTCGGCCTGCTCGTGCCGGCGCAGTTCCTGAGCCTCATCGACTCGGACCGCTCCGAGCTGATGAAGCAGCTCACCGATTTCGTGTTCGAGCGCGGGGTCGAGCAGCTCAGGGTGTGGCAGAACGAAGGCCTGCACATCGGGCTCCGGGTCAACGTCGCCGCGGGCCTCATCGCCGACGCGGGTTTCCCGGACCGGCTGGAGGCGCTCCTGAACGAGCACGAAACCGACCCCGAGCTCCTGACGATCGAGATTCGCGAAGTCGCGGACCTCGGGCTGTCGAGCAAGGGCAGCGACATCCTGACGCGGCTGCGGCTGAAATCGGTCAAGCTGGCGCTCGACGACTTCGGCGCACCGGGCAGCGCGCTGCACGGCTGGTACACGCTGCCGTTCGGCGAGCTCAAGCTCGACCGGTGCCTCGTGTCGGAGCTCGCCACCGCCGAGGGCGCCGCCGTGCTGGCAGGCGGGCTCATCGAGGTCGCGCACCGGCTCGACATGACCTGCTGCGCCGTCGGCGTCGAGACGCCGCGCCAGCTCGAGATCCTGGACGAGCTCGGGTGCGACCTCGCACAGGGGTTCCACATCGGCGCGCCGCAGCCGGCGTCGAAGCTGCCGGAGGCGCTCGCGGACTGGACTGCCGATTCCGCGGCCGCACCCGTGCCGGCAGGCTACGGGCAGTAGCGGCGCGGCGGCGGGACGGGCGCCGCCGCGCGTGTGGCGAGCGGTGGCGCAGGGATGTCCCGGGGACGCCCCGGGCGTGCAATTGAACATAACGTTCGCCGCCCGGCGGGCTTCCGCTTATAATCTTTCGGAAGGCTCGTTGTGATACAAACGGAAAATGACGGTCGCAACGGCCTGAAAAAAGAGTAAACGCCGCGATGGCCAAGGACCTCGAAGTCGCCATTCTTTTCGCCGACGTGGTCGGGAGCACGCAGCTCTACGACGAGTACGGTGACGCGAAGGCCAGCGAGACGGTGGCGCGCTGCCTCGACGTCATGAAAGACGCCACGCACCAGCACAACGGCACCGTCATCAAGACCATCGGCGACGAGGTCATGTCGACCTTCCCCACCGTGGACGAGGCCATGGCCGCCGCGCGCCAGATGCAGACGCGCATCAGCGAGGACAGCAGCGGCCCCGGGCGCATCCCCGTCTCCATCCGTATCGGCTGTCACTACGGACCCGTGGTGCAGGAACGGAACGACATCTTCGGCGCGGCGGTGCACACGGCGAACCGCATGACCTCCCAGGCCAAGGCCCGCCAGATCGTGATCTCCGGTCCCACGGTCGAGCGCCTGAGCGAGGAATGGCGCGCCCAGACGCGCCAGATCGACGTCGCGACCGTGCGCGGCCGGCTCGACGAGGTCGCGCTGTTCGAGCTCGTCTGGCAGCCCGAGGAAGCGACCAGCATGCTGCCCACCATCGAGTGGGAAAGCCGGGCCCGCAAGGCGAGCCGGCTGGTCTTAAGCTTCCGCGACAAGACCATCGTCGTGAACGACCAGCGCAAGAACATCAACCTCGGGCGCGCCGACGACAACGACCTCGTCGTCAAGGGCAACCTGATCTCGCGCATTCACGCCCGCGTCGAGATGCGCCGCGGCAAGTTCGTGCTGGTCGACCAGAGCACCAACGGCACCTTCCTGCAGAACTCGCGCGGCGAGGAAACGTTCGTGCGCCGCGACACCACCGAGCTCGCGGGCGAGGGCGTCATCGGGCTCGGCCGCGTCGCGAAGCCCGGCACCCCGCTCGCCATCCACTACGTCTGCGAGGAATAACCCTCGCTCCCCCGCGGGCAAACCAGCACCGCACCAGGCTACGGCGGCACGCCGCCCGGCGTGTCAGGAGGCGGCGAGGGCAGCGGCGATCCTGCGCTGCTCGTCGCGCAGCGCGGCGGGCAGGCGCTCGCCGAAGGTGTCGAGGTACTCGCCGATCGAGTCGATCTCGCCGCGCCACTGGGCGTTGTCGATTGTGAGCAGGGCGGACAGGGTCTCCGGCGCGAGGTCGAGGTCGCGGGTATCGATGTCGGCGGGCCTGGGCAGCCGGCCGATCGGCGTGTCGACGGCACCGACGCGGCCCTCGCAGCGATCGATGATCCAGCGCAGCACGCGCAGGTTCTCGCCGAAGCCGGGCCAGAGGAAGCGGCCCTGGGCATCCTGCCGGAACCAGTTGACGTGGAAGATCTTCGGGAGCTTCGACGAGCGTTGCTCGAAGGACAGCCAGTGTGCCCAGTAGTCGCCGAAGTTGTAGCCGCAGAACGGCTTCATGGCCATCGGGTCGCGGCGCACCACGCCGACCGCTCCCGCGGCGGCGGCGGTGGTCTCGGAGGCGACGCCCGCGCCGACCAGCACGCCGTGGCGCCAGTCGAGCGCCTCGTAGACGAGCGGCGCGAGCTCCTTGCGGCGCCCGCCGAACACCAGCGCGGAGATCGGCACGCCCTCGGGCGCTTCGGCGAGCCTCGAGTAGCTCGGGTTGCGGGTCGCGGAGACCGTGAAGCGCGAGTTGGGGTGCGCGGCGGGTCCGTTGCCGGCGTCGTACGCGCGGCCCTGCCAGTCGAACGCCGGCTGCCCCTCCTTTTTGCCTTCCCACCACGGCTGGCGATCGGCGGTCACGGCCACGTTCGTGAAGATCGTGTCGCGCCGGATCATGTCGTAGGCGTTGCGATTGGTCTCCGGGTTGGTGCCCGGCACGACGCCGAAGTACCCGGCTTCGGGATTGATCGCGCGCAGCCTGCCCTCGTCGTCGAGGTGCAGCCAGGCGATGTCGTCGCCCAGCGTCCAGATCTTCCAACCGGGGTGCGAGGCGGGCGGAATCAGCATCGCGAGGTTCGTCTTGCCGCAGGCGGACGGGAACGCGCAGGCGATGTAATGCGTTTCGCCCTGCGGGTTTTCCACGCCGACGATCAGCATGTGTTCCGCGAGCCAGCCTTCCTGGCGTGCCTGCCAGCTCGCGATGCGCAGCGCGTGGCACTTCTTGCCGAGCAATGCATTGCCGCCATACCCCGAGCCGTAGCTCTCGATGGTCAGTTCCTCCGGGAAATGCATGATGAAGCGGCGGTTCGGATCCAGTTCGCCGGTCGAATGCAGGCCTTTCACGAAGGTGCCGTCG
>DATGQE010000060.1:0-2608 GCA_035304345.1 Woeseiaceae bacterium
GGGCCCTTGCGGCGGCACCGGAACGCCCGCTCCGCCGCAGGCGCCCTTG
Organism: Woeseiaceae bacterium; assembly: GCA_035304345.1. Taxonomy (GTDB): domain Bacteria; phylum Pseudomonadota; class Gammaproteobacteria; order Steroidobacterales; family Woeseiaceae; genus IDS-8. Next base: position 50 of record DATGQE010000060.1, read on the forward strand.
CCGGGGCCGCGCCCGGTTTTCTAGAGTGCGGGGGCCTGTGGAGCGCCGGCCCGGGGCGAGACCGGGGCCGTGCAACGCAGCGCTCCGCATCGTACCGGTCCGTGCCGGGGTTCGACGGATGCCACCTACGGCCGCGCTGCCCTTCAGGTTTCGCCGTGGAGACGCGGTCGTCGCGGCGCGCGAGGTGGCGTCGAACCATCGCGGAGGTCCGCATGAGCAACCATCGCTCGCTGATCGTCGCGGCCGTGATCCTGGTGGTGGGTGCATGCGGCGGAGACACGACCGGCCCGGCAAGGGGGTCCGGCCTTTACCGTCTCGCATCGGTGAACGGCGTGCCCGTCCCGGCCTACTTTCCGCCGAGCACGGGACTCGATGCCGTCCTGAGCGGCGACCTGTACCTGCGCGCCGACGGCACGTTCGGGTTGGGCTTGCAATGCACGCCATGTGGGTTGCTCGAAGGCGCGTGGCGCCTCGCTGGCTCGACCCTCCATCTGACGCGCCACGGCGGCGCCGACATCGCTGCCGAGCTCGAAGGGGATTCCGTGAGCCTCGTGTTCAGCGAGTCAGACCGCGTATACGTGTTCAGGCGTGACCGCCGGGCGAGAGTCAACCCTGCGTCGGTGGCGGGCACCTACGTGATGACGGAGCTGATGGGTCGGCCGGACCTGACGTTCGAATACACCGTCGGTGAAGAGCAGTACGTGTTTCGGATCCTGTACGACACGCTCACGGTGATCGACGACGTCTTCTTCCGCCGCGCGCGCGAGGAGATCACGATCAGGGTCGCGACCGGCGACACTGTCTCGAGTCAGAGCTTCGCGTCCTCGGGCGCCTTCGACGTCGAGGGCGAAACCCTCCTGCTCCGGCACTACTTCTCCGATGCGGCCGTTGCGCCGCCGCAGGACTCGTTGCGGATCCTTGAGGACGGACTGGAACGCCGCGTCGCGATCCGGTCGCCGGACTGGCGGGAGACGTACACGCGGTTGCGTTGAGGCGGGTTGCAAAGCCCTTGCTCCGCACACCTGAACCGAGGAACCCTGCTTGAGCACTGAACACGGCGAGAAGCCGCGCCAGCCGGACGAGCCGGCGTCGACGCCGATGCAGCCGGCCGGGCAAAGCCGCGGTCGGATGCTTCTCTTTGAAAGCACCCTGATCGTCCTGAGCGTGCTCCTGGGTTTCTCCCTTCAGGCGTGGGGCGAGCGCCGCGCGAACGCCAGGATCGCGCAGGCCGCGATCGAGAGCTTTCGGGCCGAGATCCAGACCAATCTGAACACGCTCCAGCGGGTGCAGCCCAAGCATGCCGAGTTCGCCGAGCGCCTTGCGGAAGCGATCGTCGACTCGACATCGCGATCCGCCGAGACCGCGTTCGACGTCTTTGCCCGCACGATGCCGGAGGGCGGACTCGACACGCCCCCGCTGAGGGAAGCCGCGTGGGAGACCGCGATGTCGACGGGCGCCCTGAGCCTTCTGGACTATGACCTGGCGGCGGTGCTCTCGGAGACCTACCTGATCCAGCGCTCCACGCTCGCTCCGACACTGGCCTTGTTGCGCGAGAGGCTCATCGCTCCGGCGAACTTCGAGAGTCGCGAACACCGGGCTCTGTTGAGGGTGCACCAGATGATGCTCAACGAGCTTGCCGGCCAGGAGGCTTACCTGATCGACGTGTACGGAAACGCCCTTGCACGCCTGTTCGAAGCAGATCGCTAGCGCCGACGCGGACACATCGCCCGGCGGAACCAGCCACACTTCAGCCCACTCTGGAATCGACCGAGCATGTATCGAATCAAGCAGGCCGACCTGCCGTTCATCGGCAGCTCTCACAACTTCGTCGGCGCCGACCACGGCGACGTCGGCATTTCCGTCTTCCTCTTCAACGGGCTGCCCGGCAGCGGCCCGCGGCCGCACCGCCATCCGTACGACGAGGTGCAGTTCATTCAGCAGGGGCGCGGGCTCTACAACGTGGAAGGGCAGGAGTTCGAGGCCGAAGCCGGCGACATCCTCGTGATCAAGGCGGGCGAGGTCCACAGCTTCCGCTGCATCGGCGACGGCCCGCTCGTCCAGCTGGACGTCCACCTCAGCCCGCGGTTCATTCAGGAGAACCTCTGACCCCGTGATCGAGAGGCCGGGGCGGCCCGTGGAAGCGAGTGCTCCGGGTCGCCCCGGCCGAGGCGCCGCGGCTCGCGTCATCGTGTGCGGCACGGCCCGCGCTGGCGCGCCCGCAAGCGTTCTCGCTCCACCGGGAAATTCTGCCCGAAGCACTCTTGCCCGGGCCGCGCGCGAGGCTCACCTTCCCGCCGCCCTTGCTCCGGGCATTCCGCCCGGCCTGCACGATCATCAACGACATTGATACCCTGGAGTCATATCCGACATGCCAGCCCTGAAGCCGACCCACGCGAGGCAGCTCGCGGCCGCGGTCCGCCGTCAGCTCCGGCGGGACCGCGCGGACCTGGTGGAGTTCGCTGCCGAGCTGATCCGGATTCCCAGCGAGAACCCGCCGGGCAAGGCGTACGGCCGGTGCGCGAAGCTCATCTCCTCCTGGCTGCGGGACATGGGCCTCGA
>DATGQE010000061.1:0-7551 GCA_035304345.1 Woeseiaceae bacterium
CGCCGATATGCGGCCAGCCGCATAGGCGGCGCCGCTTTCATGACGTAGCCGGCGAACGGCGTGCAGCCGCTCGCGAGCCGAGCGTCATTCGCTAGTGCGGCTCAGCGAGGCGTCTGGACTCGCGCCGGTGTGTGTGACGGACTTAGGCGTGGAAGGGCGGACCGCGAATACGGTCCGCGCGCAGGAAGGAACGGGAGATGAACCCCGATTCGAACGTGACTTCGCCAAGCGACGGGCGCTCGAAACCACCCAGGACGGGCGGAGGTTCGACGCTACAGGCGGCTGTCGTTAGCGCCCAGGGACACGGCGGCGCACTTCCGTCGTGCTGCTGCGCTCCCGTGTCGCCGTGTGAAGTGGGGTCATGCGCGTGCGCATGCGCCGCCTGCGCATGATGGTGATGCTCGGCATGCCCCATCGTTGCGACAGGCGCAGGCGCTGTGGTGCCCGGACATAAAGTGAACGCGAGGCTGCCGTCCTGTACCGACAGCATGAAGCCGGCCGGCACGAAGGCGCGCAGCGCGATCAGCGCCAACAACCAGGGCGTCCAGCGATTCAGATAGCAGCGCGGCATAGGATGTTCTCAGCGCGCGGAGTATACCGCCGCTCCGTCGAATCCGGATGCCTTAAATGCGGCCGCCCGCGCTCCACTGCGCCCCGTCGCGTGCGCGTCGCACTCACAAGGTCTGGCCGTCGTCCAGGGTGATGCACGCGCCGGTGGTCATCGCGGAGGCATCCGAAGTCAGATACATGAGACGAGGATCGATCACTTGTGTCGTTAACGGCTCCAAGAGATTCTGCGGCTTACACTGGTCACACAGAAGCTGCAGAAGCACGCGCTTCCGCTCGGTAAGTGGGAGAGGCAGCAGAAATTTCGAGGGTCCGTCAGGCATTGTTAGCGAGTATCACGCTATGAACTGAAAATAGAACCTTCGCCTGAGGAGGGGGTCCAGCACCTTTTGCTTGGACTCGTGATGATCGACGTGAGGAAAGCTGGCAGGAAGATGTAAGGTAGGAACGAGCTGCCCGTCGAGACTGCCAGTGCGCCGACGCGGGTCGCAAGGCGTACCCACAGTACGATGACTGCTATCAGCCCCGAGCCGTCGACATTGAGCAGCCGCTGATGCTTGAAGAACGCGGTTGCAGCGTTCTCTTGCTGCTCCGCGGTATACACGGCGCGAAAAAGCTCGTAATCGGCCATCAGCTTGTTGTTATTTTTAGGAGGTCCATCGGTGCCCCCTTTTTCAGAACCAGGCCGCCCTGCTGGCGAGCTGCAAGGTCGACGCCGGGATGTCCCCGGCCTATGTCATCGGTCAACGTCGTGATGCAGGCGATGCGCGGAGATCGGCCCAACGTGCAGATCGACATGGCGATGAACTTCGTCGTCGAAGTGGTGAAAGGCCGCACATTGCGGGGCTCCGCCGCTGATTCGCCGGTGATGTCGTTCATGCAGGCTCGGCAGGAAGGTCGGTTGATCCAGGAATTCTTCTCGTGTCACCGGCCATGTCCGCCGGCAGCATGCTTTCTCACCGGAATGGTACGACTCACACCGGATGGTTGCGTGACGCCGCACTCATAACCCCGCTCCGCCCCGGACCGCGCGGATCGGCGCGTCGCCGCGCTTCGGGGGGGATATAGTTGCGTCTGAGGCAGGACGGGCGGAATGCTCACCCCGGAACAATTGCAACGAGGATTCGTGATCGGGGACCGGCTGGTGCGGCCGGCGCTGAACCGTATCCGCGGACCGGAGGGCGAAGCGCACGTCGAGCCGAAGGTCATGGCCGTGCTGGTGTGCCTCGCCGGGCACGCCGGTGAAGTCGTCTCCCGCAACACCCTCTATGACGCCGTCTGGGGCAAGGCCGTCGTCTCCGACCAGGCGCTCACCAACTGCATTTCCGAGCTTCGCCATCACCTGGGGGACGACCGCGCCGAGCCGCGCTACATCGAAACCGTGCCGAAACGGGGCTACCGGCTGGTCGCACCGGTACGGTCGGCCGGCGCGGAGGAGCAGCAGGCGGCGCGGGCGGACCGGCGTCTTCCGCTCGCGGCCCTGGCGCTTCTGGCCATCGGCGCGCTCGGCCTCCTCGGCTGGTGGTCGCTCACCGGCACGGCTCGGAAGGGGCCCGTCACGATCGCCGTGCTGCCTTTCGACAACGCCGACGACGACGAGCATCTGAATTACCTCCGCCTTGCGCTGCCGGATGAAATCACGACGCTGCTCACCGCGTCGCGGGACCTCGTCGTCCGTCCCTTCGAGCACGAAGCCGCGGGGGCGCCGTTCGAGGTCGGCCGCGCGCGCAATGCGGGCCACGTGATCACGGGGCACTACTATCTCGAAGGAAGCAGTCACCTCACGGTGGCGGTCGAGGCGCAGGAAGTGGCCGGCGAGCGAGTGGTCTGGCGCGCCCGTGTCACCGTGGCGGCCGACGACCTGCTCGGGCTGCGCCAGCAGATCTCGGAACGCGTCAGCCGCGGGCTTCTGCCGGCGCTCGGCGCCGCGCCGCCGGCCGTCGCTCCGCAGCCCACGAGCCGGGAGGCCTACGACCTTTACCTGAAGAGTCTCGCGCTTCCGAGACAGCCGGCCTCTCACGCGCTGGCGGTCGAGCTGCTCGAGCGCGCGGTCGCGCTCGACCCCGATTTCGTGCCCGCCTGGACCGCGCTGGGACGCAGCTCGTACGACTACGGCACGTTCGCCGAAGGCGGTGACGCCGCCCTGGAACGCTCGTTGGGTGCCTGGAGGAAAGCGCTCGAGCTCGATCCCGATGCGATCTCGGCGGCAATGGGGATCGTCACGCTGCACACCGAGGCCGGCGATCTCGGGGAAGCGTACGCGCTGGCGCATCGCCTGGTCGAGCGATTCGAGACCAACGCCGAGGCGCACCTCGCGCTCGCGTACGTCTACAAGTACGGCGGCATGCTCGAGGCCTCGCAGCGCCACTGCGAGATCGCACTCGCGCGCGATCCGCACAACCCGCTGCTGCGCTCCTGCGCCTATTCCTATCTCTATGCCGGCAAGCTCGATCGTGTGCAGGTGTTTCTCGATGCGGACGAGGGCTCGTATTTCTCGCTCTGGGGCACCGTGCTCCTGAACCTGCGCCGCGCGGACGATGGGGCGGCGCTCGTTGCCGCGCGCCAGGCTCCCCCCGACTGGCACCCGCGCCGCTTCATGGAGCCTTGCCTCGAGGGCCGGCGCGGCGCCGAGCTCGACGCCGAGGCGGCTACGTTCGTCGCGTACTGGTCGAGGCGGCGGGACCCGGAGTTCCCCTACGCCCTTGCCCCGATGCTCGAGTACTGCGGCCGCCACGCCGAGGCGCTGCACTTCATCGAGCTTGCGATCGACCGCAATTTCTGCGCCTGGCCGGCCCTCGACCAGGATCCCGTCTGGGCCGGATTACGCGAGAACCCGGATTTCCGGCGCCTCCGCGACGAGGCCATCGCCTGCCATCGCCGCTTCCGCGCCGCCGTCGAGAGCACGCCTGCCGGATGACGCAGAACGTCGGGCAATCGGGGCAGTAGACAAGCGCCTCGCCCCGAACGGCGCCCTCGAAACCGGGGCGCTCGGCTCTCCCTTTGCAAACCCGGAGCTTTTCCATGCGCCTTCCTGAGGACCCGGCAGCGGTTCGAAGGCTGAATCGCGGGAGGCCGGAGGAGCCCGAAGCAACGGCATCGGGCCGTTGCCCGGCGCAATCGTCTCAGCTTTGGAATCGAGAGGTGCTGTCATGAACCCGAGTCCATCGGTTGTATACCTTGGCTTTCTCTTGCTGGCGCTCGCGGGCGCCGTGCCTTCGCCGGCCCTCGGCGCCGACGACCACGATCGCGGATGGCAGAAAAGCTCCCATCATCCGAACGAAAGCAAGCACGAGCGATCCGCGAACGAGCTCGTCGAGGTGGTTCGGGAGGCCACCCGGCGCTTCCGGGACGTGACCGTCGCGGAAGCCGAGGGCTACCAGCTTCTTTTCGGCTGCGTCAGCGGGCCCGACGAGGGAGCGATGGGCCTGCACTACGTGAACATGGCGCTGGTGGGCGACGGCATTCTGGATCCTGCCCGGCCGGAGATCGTCATCTATGAGCCCCGGCCGAACGGAGGCCGGCGGCTCATCGGCGCGGACTTCCTCGTGCTCTCCGAAGCCTGGCATGTGAGCAACACGGCGCCGCCCGAGCTCATGGGCCAGCTCCTGCACCTCTTCACGAGCCCCAACCGCTTCGGGTTGCCCGACTTCTATACGCTGCACGTGTGGGCATGGAAGGACAACCCGTCCGGTACCTTCGTCAACTGGCACCCGCGGGTGTCCTGCGACGAATTCGACGGCGGGGGACACTGACGGCGGCCCGGGTTTCGAGTCCGCTCCATCGGTGTTGGCGACAAGGAGCAATTCCCATGGAAACACACGCAGAACAGATCGAGATCGACCGCGGCGCGCTCGCGAAAGGCGCCTTCCATCGAAGCGCTGTTTTCGTCTTCAGTATCGCCTCCTATGGCGCGTTCCTGCTCGTCTTCCTGTATCTGATGGCTTTCCTCGGCAACCTGCAGGTCACCCCGCTCGCCGAGGCCGTGCCCGCGATCAGGGACTGGGTGCCGCGCTCGATCGATCTCGGCCGCGACATGGGCTCGCTCGGCACCGCGCTCCTGCTCGATGTCGGCCTGATCGCCCTGTTCGGACTGCAGCATTCCGTGATGGCGCGGCCCGGGTTCAAACGAGCCTGGACGCGCCTCGTCCCGAAGGAAGCGGAGCGCAGCGCCTACGTGCTGATCGCAAGCGCGGTGCTCGCGTTCCTCATGTGGCAGTGGCGCCCGATTCCCGCACCGGTTCTCTGGCAGGCGGACACGGCGTGGACCGCCGCGATCGGCTGGGGCGTCATGGGCTTCGGCGTGGCCGTGCTCCTCTGGGCCACGTTCCTGATCGATCACTTCGAGCTGCTCGGCCTGCGGCAGGGCTGGGATGCGCTTCGCGGCCGCCACCTGCACGCGCCGGCGTTCGTGACGCCCTGGCTCTACAAGATCGTGCGCCACCCCCAGTACCTCGGATGGCTGCTGATCTTCTGGGGCACGCCCGTGATGAGCGCCGGGCACCTGCTGTTCGCGATCGGCATGAGCGGCTATATCCTCGTCGCGATCCGTTTTGAAGAACGCGATCTCGTGCGGCACATCGGTGAGGACTACGCGCGCTACCGGGAGCAGGTTCCCGCGCTGATGCCGCGGCCGGGCAGGCGCTTCAGTGGCTAGCCCTGCCGCTCGAACTCGCTGACCCAGTTCGTCTCCCAGCTCGCGCCGCCGTCCGCCGAGGCCGCCTGCTCCCAGCGCACCGAGCGTGGCGTGATCCGCGACCACACGACTCGCGTCCTCGCCGGTTTGCCGTCGATTTCCTCCTCGCCGTAGAAGGTGCCTATGCCGTCGGTGAATTCGCCGCGCAACGGAGTGGCAATCTCGGAAGGGTTGCGGTCGTCGAGCCACCAGCTCGACCATTGGCGGCTGTCCTGGTCCCACACGCAGGCGCCCACGCCACGCAAGGTACCGCCCGGAAACGCCATCGCGCTGTCGTCGACGTTGCCGTGGCCGCCGAGCACCGGCCAGTTGTGGATCGTTCCTTCGAACTCGTCCCAGGTGTCGTTTCCTGCCAGGCGTTGCCGCAGGCGCCGGTGGCGTACGTTCCAGCGCCCGACCAGGAAATCGAAATCCCGCGGCGCGTCCTCCAGCGAAGGCAGCGGCGACGGCTCGGCTGCGGTGCGGGTGAACCAGTTGCGCCAGTTCACCTCCCAGGTGGCACCGTTGTCGGTGGAAAAGGCCTGTTCCCACCACGGCCGCGAACCGTGGAGGTCGCGCCAGAGGAAGCGCACCACGATCGGCTGCCCTTTGAACGTGTTGCGGCCGAGAAAGGTGCCGGTGTCACCCTCGAAGCCGCCGCGCACCGGCGGGTCGAGCCGGTCCGAGCTCCGGCCGTCGAGCCACCAGATTGCCCACGTGCCGGACACCGGATCGAAGGCGCGAATGCTCATGCCGCGGTAGGTGCCGCCCGGCAGTTCCAATATGTTGTCGTCGATCGTGCCGAGTCCACCGAGGGTCAGCCACAGCGCACTCTTGCCCGCGAACTCCTCCCAGCGGGTGTCGCCGGCGAGCCGTTCCTTGAGTCGCCGGTGATGCACGTCCCAGGTACCGAGCAGCCAGCGCCAGTCGTCCCTGTGCGCGGACACGTCTTTCCCGGCCGCCGCTGTAGTGGGTGCCACGCCTGCGCTGACCGCAGGCGAGCCGATGAAGGCGGCGCCGCCCACGGCGGCCATCTGTCCGAGGAAATCGCGTCGCAACATGCCGGCATCCTTTCGCTTCGAGCGGGGAACCGTCTGATGATTCCGCGGCCACACGCTGTTGACCACGCGGAATACGGGGCTTAGCCTAAGCTGGGCTTATGCTCAGCCGCCGCCGCTTCCCGTCGCTCCCGTCGATCCGCGCGTTCGAGGCGGCCGCGCGCCTCGGCGGTTTCGCCAGGGCGGCCGAGGAGCTCGACACCACGGCGGCCTCGGTCAGCTATCACGTGCGCAGGCTGGAGGAGCAACTCGGCGTGCGCTTGTTCGTGCGCCACGCGAAGCGCGTCGAGCTGACCGAAGCGGGCCGGGTGGTCGCGCGCGAGGCCACTGCCGCTTTCGATACGCTGCGCGCCAGCTTCATCCGTGCGAGCGACATCGATGCCTCGCGCCTGGCGCTGACGACGCTGCCGAGCCTCGGCACGAGCTGGCTCACCCCGCGGCTCGGAGCCTTCCGCGCACGGCATCCGGAGATCGTGGTGGAGCTCGAGCTGTCGCCGGAGCCGCAGGATTTGGCAGGAGGCCGCTTCGATGCCGCGATCCGCAACGGCGACGGCGACTGGCCGGGTCTGCGCACCGTCGAGTTGTTCCCGAGCCTGTTCCTGCCGCTCTGCGCCCCGCCGCTGCTCGACGCCGCGCGCATCGCCCTGGCCGATCCGGGCAAGGCGTCGGACGCGCCGTTGCTCGGTCGCCCGGACTGGTGGGAGATCTGGCACCGGGCGCGCGGCTCCGCACGGGTGCCGCCGCCGGAACGCTTCGGCACGACCCTCTCCGCCGAATACCTCGACATCGCCGCCGCCGTCGCCGGTCACGGCATCGCCATCGGCTCGCCGATCCTGTTCCGCGCGGAGCTCGATACCGGCCGCCTGGTGCCGGTGCACGACCTTGCCGCTTCCGACGGTCGCCGCTTCTGGTTTGCCTGTCCGGTGGCGCGGGACGGCAGTCGCAAGATCGTGCAGTTTCGCGAGTGGCTGTGCGACGAGGCGGCGGATGCGCGGCACGCGGCGCGCGCCTACCTGCGCACGCTGGCGCCGGGTGGATAGTACGTATAAGGGGCCTTATGTCAGCGACGCAATCCGTCGGGCCGGGATGAAACCGGACGAACGACGGCAGAAGCAGGCGGCCCTGCTGGCGAGCTGACCCGGCCCTTCGTCGTCCGGGCACCTGAATCTTACCCTTTGAGCCGGAAATACCGGCGTTGTCGGCCCCAAGCCAGGCGCAAGCCAACACCCGCCCGTCCCGGCACTGTGGTGTGGG
>DATGQE010000062.1:0-11383 GCA_035304345.1 Woeseiaceae bacterium
CGCCCAGCTCGCCGCTGCCGAGGTCGACATCGATTCCTGCCTCGAGGCCCGCGTCGGCCAGGTCACCGAGCGAGAGATCCGCACCCAGGTCGGCGCCCAGCTCACCGCTGCCGAGATCGGCGTCCAGCGAGGCGTCGAGGCCCACGTCGGCGAGGCCGGCGACGGAGAGGTCTGCACCGAGGTCCGCGCCCAGCTCGCCGCTGCCGAGATCGGCATCGAGCTTCGCGCCGATCGTGGCGACGTCGCCGTCCAGCGCGGCTTCCGCCGCCAGCTCGACCGCCGGCGTGCCGGGCTCCACGCCGATGGCGGCTTCGAGGCCGCCGAGGTCCACGCCGGCGTCCACGCCATGCGGCCCGCCGTCCGTCACGTCATCCGGGAGTGCCGTGAGGGCGTCGCCGGGCTCGGCGAGGTCGTGGCCGCCAGCCGCCGGTCCGCCGGCGACCGGCTCGCCGCCGTCGTCCTGGCCGCTCGCGGACGCGCTGCCGGAACCGGTGTCGGACACGGGGTTTTCCCCGTCGATGGCGATCACCTCGATGCGTGCATCACCCGCGGCGCGCCGCGCGATGAACCCCGCTCGCAGGTCGATGGCCTCGCCGGTGTCCGGCGCCTCGATGCGCAACAGTCCTTCGAACAGCGCGACGGAGGCGCGTGCAGTTTCGACCGTGACGTTGAACTGCGTGCCCTTGACGACCGCCGCCAGCCACGGCGTCTCGATCCTGAGCTTCCGGTGCTCACGGTTCGCGATGTCGTAGAACGCGCTGCCGCGGCTTTGCACGACGCGTTTCACGAGCTCGCCGGAATCATCGGCGAAGAACTCGAGCGCGGTGTTCGGTGCGACCGAGAACACGGAACCCGCCTGCGACAGCTCGATGGACCCGCCTTCGCCCGTCGACACGGTAGCCGGAAGAACGAGGGCCATGCCGATCGCCGGGTCGCGCCAGCGATCCTGCATCTTCACCTTCACCGGGCCGGAGAAATCGACGACTTCGAGGTCGGCGGCAGCGGCAGCCTGGGCGGCGACGGCGAGGATTATGTTGAGCAGCAGGCCGGTGAGGAGAGGGTGACGACTGGCCCGTGTTCGCAGGACGGTTCGAACAGGCATTCGCAGAATCCGTTGCAGTCACCGGAGGCGGCATTCTATGAAGGAGCTTCTGCGAAATGCGACGAAGATCGTCACGGGCAAAACCGTGAACTGCGTCATGCTGTGAGCGTCATCACTGCAAAACGGCAGTGACATAATTACGATGCGCGGCGTGACAGCGACTGCACGCGCCATCTTCCTTTCCATAATGCGTCGCGTGCGGCGATTATGTCGAACGCGCGTCGCACCCGTCGTGGTGTGCGTGCTTGTCAACTGTTCGACGACCGCGGCGTCGGCGGAGCCGGTGACACTCACGGCAGTCGCCATCCGGGACAGCGCAGTCTTCAGTCCCGCCGAGCTGTTCGCCGCGTGGCGCGATCACGTGGGCCGGCCCGTCGCCGACGATACCGCCGTCACGATCGCCGATGCCGTGCGTGCGATGTACCAGGACCGCGGCTATGCGCGACCGGGATACAAGGTGCTCGACGACGGGCAACGCACCGGCGTCGTGCGCATCCGGGTCGTCGAGGTGAAACTGTCGCGCATCGACTGGTCCGGCAGCGCCGGGCCGTTCGAGCAGCAGTTGCGCGACATGGCCGGCGCGCTCCCCACGGAATCGGCAATCCGGCCCGCGGCGATCCGCGAGCTGTTGCGGCGCGCACGGAACATGCCGGGCGTCACCGTGGCCGCGGACACGCGACTCGATGCGGAAGGGAAGGGCGTCGTGCTCGACCTCGACAGCGAGTGGCGACCTTTCGAAGGCAGGCTCAGGCTTTCGAACCGCGGCACGCGCGAGATCGGCCGCAACCTCGCGTTCGGGCAGGTGGCGGCGAACGGCCTTCTCGGACGCGAGAACCAGCTCGGCCTGTACGCCGGCGGGACCGCGGAAGGCGGTACGTACTCGAGCGGCGGGCTGTTCGCGACGACGGCGCTGGGCGGCGCGGGCACCTCGGCGCGCGTGGTCGCCGGCGTCTCGGCGCTCGAGCTCGAGGGCGGCGACCGGCTCGAGGAGCACGACCGTCAACTCGTGCGCCTGCGGCTCACGCACCCGGTGCGGCGCGACGACGAGCACAGCCTGTCGGTCTGGGGTGCGTTCGAGCTGGAAGACCTCGACATCGCGATCAACGGCATCGTGCTGCGGGAGGATCGCCTGCGCAGCGTCGTGGCGGGAACGGGCCTCGGGTGGAAGTGGGGCCGTGTCCGCTACTACGGCTCCGTGGAGCTGGAACAGGGCATCACGGGGCTCGGCGGCGGGGTGCATACCGTCACCAACCCGGACGACCCGCGCAGGCCCGATTTCAGCATCGCCCGCCTCCGCTTCGCCGGGCTCACCGCGCTCGGCGAGCACTGGTCGGTGCGCTGGGATGCCTTCGCGCAGCATTCGCCGCATCACCTTCCCTCGACGAAGCGGTTCAAGGTCGGCGGCAACCGCATCGGGCGTGGCTTCGAGGCGGCCGCGATCACGGGCGATCGCGGCGTGGGCAACACGCTCAGGCTCGAGCGCCGCTTGGACGAGCTTTCCGGTTGGCGCGCCGACAGCACGGTCTACGGCTTCTACGATCTCGGCACGACCTGGCGCGAGGATGCCGCCGGTCGCGATTCCGCCGCGTCCGCCGGCATCGGCGTGTCGTTCCGGGCGGCGTGGCTCGCGGGCAGCCTCGAGCTCGCGAAGCCGCTCACGCACGCCGACGAGGACGGCGACCGGGACGCGAAGCTGTTCGTCGAGATCTCGGCGGAGTTCTAGCGCAACGGACCGGAACGCGCCCGCACGCACGCGGTGCGCGCCGGCAGGCCGGCTAGAGACCCAGCTCGGAGAGGCCCGGGTGCCCGGCCGGCCGCGGACCCAGCGGCCAGCGGTACAGGCGCGCGCTTTCCTCGATCGGCAGGTCGTTGATGCTGGCAATGCGGCGCCGCATGTAGCCCTTGTCGTCGAACTCCCAGTTCTCGTTGCCGTAGGAACGGAACCAGTGGCCGGAGTCGTCGTGCCACTCGTAGGCGAAGCGCACCGCGATGCGGTTCTCGCGGAAAGCCCAGACTTCCTTGATCAGGCGATAATCGAGCTCCTTGCTCCATTTCCGGATCAGAAACTGCACGATTTCGTCGCGGCCGCGCAGGAATTCCGCCCGGTTGCGCCAGACGCTGTCGGGGCTGTAGGCGGCGGCGACCCGCTGCGGGTCGCGCGTGTTCCAGGCGTCTTCGGCAGCACGGACCTTCTGCGCGGCGGACTCGGCGTCGAACGGCGGAAGCGGGGGACGCGGCGGTTCTTCGTTGCTCATCGGCGGCGTTCCGGCAATGTGCGGTTCCGCGACCATAACACAGGGCGCCGCGCGCCGGCCGCAGGCAGGCCGCTCGTCACGGCGCGCCGCAAGCGCTCGCCCATCACCCGCTGGCGGCGCGGCACGCGCAGGCGGGCACGGGCGGGCACCCCCTGAAACGGGTCACGTTTTCCGGCCTCGCGGGCGGGAACCGCGTCGCAGAATCGCGTTCGAACGGCGCCCCGGGGCGCGGAGCGCGACCCGGGTCACAGCCGCCGCCGGCAGCGCAGCCGACGATGTCGCCATGAAGATCGCTCTCACACGGCCGAGGCGCGCGCCCGGGCGCGCGAACAACGTGGTGCCGTTCCCGCTGCACCGGCGCCCCATGCAGGGTTGCCCGCACTGCGGGCGACGCAGCAGCGTCTGGCGTATCGGCCGGCTGGTCTGGGCCTGCTGCGACACCCACGAGGTGCGCTGGGTCGCGGCCGACCTGCAGCACGTTCCGCCCGGCGGCCTCGATCGGAGCCAGCTCCGCAAGGGGCTCGAGCGGCTCGCCGCCTACGTCGAAATCACGCGCTGAGGGCGCTTTCCGGGCGGCCCGGCCGTCCCGCGCGTGCCTCCGGCGCGCCGCACGTGATCGCGGCGAATCCAGTATGATTCGCGATTTCGCGACTCCAACGAGAGACCAGAGAGACCGTTGATCACCACTGACGTCGTCATCGTCGGGGCGGGTCCCTGCGGCCTGTTCCAGGTATTCGAGCTCGGCCTGCTCGGCCTGCGGGCCGAGCTCGTGGATTCGCTGGCGCAGCCGGGCGGCCAGTGCGCCGAGCTGTATCCCGACAAGCCGATCTACGACATTCCGGCGATTCCCGTGTGCACGGGCCAGGAGCTAATCGACCGGCTGCTCGAGCAGATCAAGCCCTTCCAGTACGGCCTGCACCTCAAGCAGGAGGTCACCGTCGTGAGGCCGGAGCCGGACGGCCGTTTCTTCGTCGAAACCTCCGCCGGCACGCACTTTTCGTGCAAGGCGGTCGTGATCGCGGGCGGCGTTGGCTCGTTCCAGCCGCGGCCGCTCCGGGTGGAGGGGGCGGAGGCGTTCGAGGGCACGTCGCTGCATTACCGCGTGCGCGACCCGGGCCTGTTCGCGGACAAGCGGCTCGTCATCTTCGGCGGCGGCGACTCCGCGCTCGACTGGACCCTCGAGCTCGTGGGCCGGGCCGCGCACCTCACCCTCGTTCACCGGCGCGACGAGTTCCGCGCGGCGCCCGCGTCGGTCGAGAAGATGCGGGCGCTCGTGGCGGAGGGTCGCATGGATCTGATCGACGCCGCCAACGCGGTCGCCATCGCCGGCAGCGACGGCCGGGTGACCTCGGTGACGGTGCGCAACGCCGCGGGAGAGGACACCGTGCTCCCCGCCGATCACGTGCTCGTCTTCTTCGGGCTCGCGCCGAAGCTCGGCCCGATCGCGGAATGGGGCCTCGACATCAACCGCAAGACGATCAACGTCGACACGGAGAAGTTCGAGACCTCGGTGCCCGGCATCTACGCGATCGGCGACATCAACCAGTACCCGGGAAAGAAGAAGCTCATCCTGTGCGGGTTCCACGAAGCCGCGCTCGCGGCGTTCGCGATCAAGCAGCGCATCGAGCCCGACAAGAAGGTGCACCTGCAGTACACGACGACGAGCCCGCTCATGCACAAGCGCCTGGGCGTCGCGGGCTGAAGCGGAGGCGGGCTGCGTGGCGGCACAACGGCTCACCGTCGGCGTCCTCGGGGGAATGGGACCGGCGGCCACGATCGATTTCATGGCCAGGGTCGTCGCGCTGACGCCCGCGGGCATCGACCAGGACCACGTGCGCATGCTGGTCGACCACAATCCGGGCGTGCCCAATCGCCAGGAAGCCATTCGCTCCGGCAGCGCAGGCGTGTCACGGGTGCTGGCGGACATGGCGCGGCGGCTGGAGCAGGCCGGCGCAGATTTTCTCGTCATGCCGTGCAACTCGGCGCACGCATTCGCCACTGCCGTGCGCGAGGCGGTGCGCATTCCGCTCGTCAGCATCATCGACGAGACCGTGAGCGAGGTGCGGCGCATCGCCCCGCATGCGGTGCGCGTAGGCCTGCTGGCGACCGACGGGCTGCTCGAAGCGGGCCTGTTCCAGGAGGCGCTGGCCGCGGCCGGGTACGACGCGCTGGTGCCCGGTGCGGCGGACATCGGGCGCCTGATGACGCTGATCCGGCGCATCAAGGCGGGCGATACCGGCGAGCAGCCGGCGGCGGCCATGGCGGAGCTCGCTCGCAAGCTCGCGGACGCGGGGGCCGAGGTGATCGTCGCCGGGTGCACGGAGATTCCCCTCGTGCTGCACGGCGACCGCTCGCCGGTGCCGGTCGTGTCGTCGACCGAGGCGCTCGCCCGCCGCACGGTCGAGCTCGCCACCGGCGCCGTGCCGTTGCCGCGAGTCGCGTGAGGCCCGGTCGCGTGCAGCGGCTCGCCTGCGCCTGGCTCGCGCTGTGCGTCGCGGTCGGCCCGGCCGCCGCCGAGACGGAGAGCGAGCGGCCGCGGGCACGCGAGATCGGGCTGGTCGTCGGCATCTTTCCGCCCGGGCCGCACAATGCCATCACCGACGTCGCGGGCGTCAGGGTCGGGCATGCGACGATCGTCGAGGGTGATGCGGTGCGCACGGGGGTCACGGCGATCGTCCCGGCGCCGGGGAATCTCTACACCCATCCCGTGCCCGCGGCGATTCACGTGGGCAACGGCTACGGCAAGCTGACCGGGATCAGCCAGGTGCGCGAGCTGGGCGAGCTCGAAACGCCGATCCTGCTCACCTGCACGTTGTGCGTGTGGAGCGCGGCGGAAGCGCTGAAGGACTGGCTCTATCGCCAGCCCGGCATGGGCGATCACACGATCAACCCGGTCGTCGGGGAGACGAATGACGGGCGCGTGAACGACCTGTGGGCCGACGCGGTGGGGCCCGAGGCCGTCGTCGCGGCGCTCGAGGGCGCGTCCGGCGGGCCGGTGGCGGAGGGCAGCGTGGGCGCCGGCACCGGCACGCAGGCCTTCGCCTGGAAGGGCGGCATCGGCACGAGCTCGCGCGTGCTGCCGGAGGCGCTCGGGGGCTGGACGCTGGGCGTGCTGGTGCAGACGAACTTCGGCGGCGTCCTGTCGATGAACGGCGCGCCGGTCGGGCGCGAGCTCGACCACTACGCGTTCCGGGATGCGCTCGAGGGCGCCGCGAGGCAGGACGAAGCACCGGAAGGCTCCATCATGATCGTCGTCGCGACCGACGCGCCCCTCTACGCGCGCAACCTCGAGCGGCTGGCGGCGCGCGCGATCATGGGCCTCGCGCGCACCGGCTCGTTCGCGGGCAACGGCTCCGGCGACTACGTGATCGCCTTCTCCACCGCAGCCGAGCTGCGCACTCCGCGCGACGCGCGCGAGCCGGTCCCCGCGCGCACGCTGTCGAACGAGATGATGTCCCCGCTGTTCGCGGCCGCCGTCGAGGCGACCGAAGAAGCGATCTACAACGCGCTGCTCAAGGCGACGACGGTCGAGAGCAGCCGCGGGCGCCTGGACGCCATCCCGATCCCGGCGGTCATCGACATCCTGCGCAAGTACAACGCGCTGGACTGGGACCGGACCCTCCCCCCGTAGGCCCGGAGAGACGACCCGAACCTGCCCCGTCGGCATCCAAGAGCGCGCACCGCGCGCTCCCGCAGACGGCAGGCATTCCCGACCGTGTGCAACGCTCGCGCGCGCGCAGAACCCGCCCCGAGCATCGTTCATGCCCGGCCCCTGGCCGAGACGCGGAGCCGTGGCCGGAGGGTGTCCCTGGGGGAAATAAAGCGGACCGAGGACACGGCGGAGCAGCGCGGCGCGGGACCTACATCCGGCGCGATGCCCGCGCTGCTCCGCCGTGTCCGCATGGGAGCCATTCCCCCAGGGACACCCCCCGGTCACGGCGGAGCATCAGCTTCAATCGCCGGCCGGCATGAACGATGCGGTGTCAGAGGCCGGTGCCACCGAAGCCAACGATGAGCGCCGCGCAGTCGCGCGCGATCCTCGCTGCTACGGCGGGGATTTGTAGACGCGGCCGGCCTTCATCACGAAGGCGACGCGCTCCATCACCCGGATGTCCTCGAGCGGGTCGCCGGGCACCGCGATGACGTCGGCCTGCTTGCCCGGGGCGAGGGTGCCGTGGGTGTCCTCGATGCCGAGGAAGCGCGCGGCGACGCTGGTGGCCGACTGCAGCGCTTCCATGGGCGGCATGCCGCCTTCCACCATCAGCGCGAACTCCTTCGCGTTCTCGCCGTGCGGCGACACCGCCGAGTCGGTGCCGAACACGATCGGCACGCCGGCGTTGTAGGCACGCCGGAAGGTGTCCATGATGACCGGTCCGATGGCGGCCGCTTTCGGCCGCACGAGCTCGGGAAAGAAGCCGTCGATCTTCGCCTGCTCGGCGACCCAGGCGCCGGCCACGATGGTGGGAACGTAGAAGGTGCCGCGCTCCCGCATCAGCCGCATCACCTCGTCGCTCATGAAGGTGCCGTGCTCGATGGAGGCGACGCCCGCCAGGACGGCGCGCTTCATGCCTTCCGTGCCGTGCGCGTGCGCGGCGACGCGCATGCCGTAATCCGCGGCCGTGGACACGATGGCTTCGAGCTCTTCCTGCGTGAACTGCGGGTTCTGGCCGCTCTTCGCCACGCTCAGCACGCCGCCGGTCGCGGTGATCTTGATCCAGTCCGCGCCGTCCTTGTAGCGTTGCCGGACGGCCTTGCGCGCGTCGTCGGCACCGTTCACGACGCCTTCGAGCGGGCCCGGGTCGCCCATGAGGGTGCTGGCCCACCCGACGGTCGGGTCCGCGTGACCGCCGGTGGACGCGAGCGACTTCCCGGCGGTGACGATCAGGGGTCCTGGCACGTCCCCGGCGTTGATCGCCTCGCGCAGCGCCACGGTCACGTTGAAGGCGTCGCCCAGGTTGCGCACGACGGTGAAGCCGGCTTCGAGCGTGATCCTCGCGTATTTCGCCGCATCGAGCGCGTAGTCCGCTTCGTTCAGGATGAACTCCTGGAGGCGGCTGTCGGCGGAGTACTGCCCGTCGAGGTGCACGTGCATGTCCATGAGCCCGGGCAGCACGGTGAAATCCGAGAGGTCGATGAGCGTATCGCCGGGTCCGGGCGCCGCGTGGCCGCGCTCGACGGTGGTGATCTTGTCGCCCGCGATGCGGATCGTGGTCGCCCCGGCGGGCCGGTCGGACGCCCCGTCGATCATGCGTCCCGCGTGAATCAGGATGTCGGCGCGGACGCTGCCCGCCGCGAGCAGCGCGATCGCGAGGATCTCGAGCCTTCTCATGTGCCTTTCCTCCTTCCCCGGTGTGGCAGGCGGCCGGCCGCCCACGGCGGCCAATGTTACCCAAGGTGCCGCGGCGGTGGCGGAAAAAACCATGCCGTGGCAGAGGCTTCGATAGCAAACTGGGTCACAGCGGGGCCACGGGCGCTGGCCTAGAATCCGCGGCTCATTCTCCGCCGGCGAGGATCGGCAGGCATGACGGGCAGGCTCGCGCCAGCGTCGCTGCAGCAGAAGATGACCCTGACCCTGCTCGTGGTGACGGGTGCCCTCGTCCTCGTGAGCTTCGGCATCCTGCACGCCACGGTGACCCCGGCGTTCACGCGGCTCGAGCGGGCTGCGGCCGACACCGACATGGTGCGGGTGCAGCGCGCGCTCCGGAGCGAGCTCGACAAGCTCGCTGCCAGCGCCGGGGACTGGGCGCCATGGGACGATGCCTGGCGTTACGTGCGGGGCGAGAACCCGGATTTCGTACGCTCCAATCTCGACCTGGCGACGCTCGCGAACCTCGACCTCGACCTGTTCGTCTTGTACGACGCGGCGGGACGGCAGGTGTGGGGCGCGCTGATCGAAGAGGGCACGCTCGCTCCCCCGGACCGGCTCGGCATCCTCGAGCCGGGCAGCGCCGTCCTTGCACGGCTCCTCGGGCACGCCTCGGTCGACAGCCGCCTCGACGGCCTGCTCGCGACGAACGCGGGCCCCATGCTCGTGAGCTCGCGCCCCGTGATCACGAGCGCCAAGCAGGGCCCGATCGCCGGCACCCTCGTCATGGGCCAGTTCCTCGACGCCGCGCGACTCGAGAGCCTGCGGCAACGGACCGAGGTCGCGCTCGAGGCCCTGTCCCCGGCCGAGGCACCGCGCGTCGCCGGGTTGCCCGACGCGGGACCGGGTGACGTGGTGCAGGTCGCCGGTGACGACTTCGTGCAAGCCTACAGCGTGCTGCGCGATCTCGGGGGCGAGCCGCTGCTCGTTCTGGAGACGAGCACGCCCCGCCGCGTCTCGGCGATCGGCGGCCGCACGGTCGGCGCGGCGGTGCTCTCGCTCGCGCTGGCGGGCATCGTCGTCGCGACGGCCGCCTGGCTGCTCCTGCGGCGCATCATCCTGAGACCGCTGGAGCGTCTCGCCGCGCACATGAACGGCATCCGGCAGAGCGGGGACCTCTCGGTGGCGCTGAACGAAAAGCGGCGGGACGAGATCGGTGCCCTCGCGCGCGCCTTCGACCGCATGACGAGCGACCTGCACGACGCGCGCCGCGCGTTGCTCGAGCAGTCTTTCAAGGCCGGCAAGGCCGATACCGCGGCCGAAGTGCTGCACAACATACGCAATGCGCTGACGCCGATGATCAACGGCATCGAGCGCGTGGCGCATTCGTTCGAATCGACCGGTCGCCTGCGCATCGCCCGGGCGACCGAAGAGCTGTCCGACCCGGACTGCCCGCCGGAGCGTCGCGAGAAGCTGCTCGCCTATCTCCGTTCCGCGTTCGAGCACCTCGAGCAGACGCGCACGGGCATGCTGGAGGAGCTGCAGATCGCGGCGCGCCAGGCACACCAGGTGGAAGCGATCCTGGCCGACCAGGAACGCTTCGCCAACGTGCCGCCCGTCATGGAGAACCTGCCGCTGGACGAGGTGATCGGGGAGGCGGCTCTCGTGCTCCCCGGCGCGCGCGAGCAGGGCGTCGAGCTCAACGTCGCGAGCGGCCTCGGGCGCCTGCGGGTTCGCGCGCACAGGGTCGGGCTCGCCCAGGTGCTGGGCAACGTCATGCTGAACGCCTACGAGGCGATCCAGCGGAGCGGAGCGGGCAGCGGCCGCATCGACGTGAGCGCCGCGCCCGAGGAGGAGGATCCGCGCATGATCCGGGTGACGGTGCGCGATTCCGGCTGCGGCTTCGGGGAGACGGCGCGCCTGCGCATCTTCCAGCGAGGTTTCACCTCGAAACGGCCGAGCGAGTTCACCGGCCTCGGCCTGCACTGGTGCGCGAACTCGCTGGCGGCCATGGGCGGGCGGATCGTCGCCGAGAGCAGCGGCCCCGGCCAGGGCGCCGCGTTCCACGTGCTGCTGCCGGCGGCCTGATCCGGGAGAAGCGGATGAACACGAATCCCGAGAGAGTCGATGCCCGGAAGGACATCCGGGTGCTCATCGCCGACGACGACGAGACCATTCTCGAGTGCTACCGCAAGGCGTTCAGCGGCGGCGAGCGCCCCGCCCACCGGCTCGCGCTCGACACGCTCGAGGCCGAGCTGTTCGAAACGCCCGGGGAGGCGGCGCCTTCCGTCCATTTCAGCGTCGTGGCCTG
Source organism: Woeseiaceae bacterium (assembly GCA_035304345.1). Lineage (GTDB taxonomy): Bacteria > Pseudomonadota > Gammaproteobacteria > Steroidobacterales > Woeseiaceae > IDS-8. The sequence goes on from DATGQE010000062.1 coordinate 10,974, forward strand.
CAGCCAGGGGCGCGAGGCGGTCGATCTCGCCGCTGCGGCGACCCGGGCCGGCCGTCCGTTCGACGTCGTGATCCTCGACGTTCGCATGCCGCCCGGGATCGACGGGGTCGAGGCCGGCCGGCAGATACGCCGGCTGGACCCCGAGGTCGAGATCGTCTTCGTCACCGGCTACTCGGACATCCCCCGCGACGAGCTCGAGCGGCGCGTGCCGCCGCCCCTCAAGCTGCACTATTTCAACAAGCCCATCTCGTTCCTCCGGCTGGCGGAAGACGTCGCGGACATGGTCCAGGCATCGCCATGATGCCGCCCGCGCCCCCGATCAACCGCGTGCTCGCGGTCGACGACGACGCGCTCCTCCTGCGCGAGTACCTGCATTGCCTGGGTCGCGACTTCGAGCCGGACGTCGCGGG
>DATGQE010000063.1:0-9714 GCA_035304345.1 Woeseiaceae bacterium
CCGGCGCTCATTTCTCGGCGACGACGTAGGCGATCCACGCGAGGTCGGCGACGCCCTTCTCGTCCGGCGTGAACTCGCCGTTGCCCTCGCCGTCCTCGTCCTCGCCCTCCCAGTACACCGTGGCCTTCTTGAACCCGGCCTCGAGCAGGAGCTCGCGGATCTCCGGCGCGGTCCAGAGGCGCCACTCGTAGCTGAAGGCCTTCTTGATCTTCGAGCCGTCGGGAAACTTGAAGTGGATGTGGCAGCGCACGTAGTGCGTGACCGGGTGGAACTCGGCCTGGTGCCAGATGTAGGTGAAGTTCTTGTACTTCGTCTTCTCCTTCGTTTCCTCCTGCGCCTCCGGCCCGCCGTACATGTCGAGAAACAGCACACCGTCGTCCGTCAGCGCATCGTAACAGCGCTTGAAGTACGTGCGCATGCGGTCCCGCGTGTCGAAGATGAAGTAGCTGAAGTTCAGTGCCGCAATGACGTCGACCGGCGGCGTCTCCACCGTCATCACGTCCGACTCGAGGAGCTGCACCCGCGCCTGGTCTTCGGGGGACAGCCGGCCGACGCGATTCTTGCGGCCCCACTCGAGCACCGACGGGTCGATGTCGACGCCGATGGCGCGGAATTCCTTGCCCTGCCGCACCCACTGGCAGCAGGCGCTCGCGGTGCCGCAGAAGTCCTCCCGGAACACGTGCGCGGTGCGTCCACGCAGCTCGCGAAACGTGGTCTGGAGGAATTCCACCTCCATTTCGACGTCCTGCACCGCCTCCTCGTAGAGCTCGTAGATGTCGGCCTTTTCGGCCATGGTTCTGCGGCGATCGACGACGGAAGCGGACTTGGCGCTCATGGATGCTCCATTCGAGGGGGAACTGCGATGAGCCGCGAATTGTAATCGAAGGCGAGGTGCACCCGCCACCGGCGGGAACGGGCAGGCGGGCCGGCTGCCCGGAGCGGCAGCCGGACTGTGACGGTTTCAGAAGTTGTAGCGCAGCGTGAGCTGGTAGAACGGCGTCGATTCCTCGTGCTCGATCTCGAACTCGTCGAGCTCGCCGTCCGAGATCGGACCGTCGAAATTCTGTTCGGCCTGCAGGGTCCGATCGTCGAGGAGGTTGCTGCCGGTCAGGCGCGCGACGAGGCGATCGTTGAAAAAGCGCTTCTCGATGAAGATCTCGAGGTTACCGTCCTGCACACCGGTCTCGATCTCGTCCAGCAGGTACTGGTAGAACCGCCCCTGCTTCTGGAAGCTCGCGCCCATACTCATCCGCCAGGCCGGAATGGCCTGGGTGAGCCCGACGTTGTAGACGAAGACGGGCTGGCGGTCGATCCTGACGTCGCTCAGGCCGGAGAACACGTCCGTCTTCTCGGAATATAGCCGGGTGTAGTTGGCGTAGAAGCCGGTCTCCTCGAGGCCGAACATCGAGAGCGGCGTGCTCAAGTCGAACTCGTAGCCCCAGACCTCCCCGTCACCCACGTTCATGAACGTGTAGTCGCTGCCGCCGTCGTCGTTCTCCGGACCGCGGACGAGCTGGATGAGATCCTTGATGTCGCGGTAGAAGACGTTGATGCCGGCGATGCCGCGATCCGGGAGCTCGAACTCGACGCCGAGGTCGACGCCGTCCGACGTCTCGATGTCGAGGTCCGGGTTGCCGCGCGTCACGTCGTCGTCGTCCGGCGAATCGAACTGGGCGAACGGGATGCGCTGGTTGAAGTCGGGTCGCCGTACCGTGCGCGCATAGCTCGCGCGGAGCGTGGCCCGGTCGTGGAACTCCCAGCGCAGGTGCACGGAAGGATTGAGGTCGCTTTCGGACACCGAGCGCGTGCTCCTGACCCCGGCCACCAGGCCGGTGAGATCCGTGCTGGTGTGCTCGAAGCGCAGACCGGTCTCCAGGGTCAGGCGATCGGTCAGGCTGAGATCGAGCAACGCGAAGACGTCTATGCGGTCCTCTTCGATGCTGAATTCTCCGCCGTTGTCGGTCGGCTCCGGATCGGTCAGGACGCCGTCGTCGAACTCGGCCTCGACCTGGGTCACGTCCCGGCTCTTGAACTTCGATTGCACGCCGAGTTTGAAGCTGCCGTCGTCGGCGCCGATCGCCGCGGCGAAGCCGGGCACGTGAAACTCGATGTCGGCATTGGCCTGGAATTCCTCGTCGAAGCTGGCGATCGTTTCGACGGAGTCCGGCTCCAGGCCGAACGGCGCCACTGTGGGATCGTCGAGGAAGGACGCCTCGGTGGGCAGCGGGCCGGCCACGTCCTCGGCGTCGATTTCGCTGTTCAGCGTGAAGATGTCGTTGTCGAAGCGCCCATACGCGATGCCGCCCGAGACGGTGACGGCGTCGGTCCAGTGGTGCGTGAGGTCCAGCGCCACGCCCCAGTTCTCCTGGTCGAACTCGGTGTCTTCGGACTCGAGCGCCACCAGGTTGTCCGGGGAGTCTTCCCATATCAGCGTGTCCTGGCGCTCCGTGCGATCGGTGTCGATCCAGTAGCCGGTCAGCGCGAGCGAGGTGCGGTCGCTGATGCGGAAATCGAGATCGCCGTGGAAGGATTTGTCCAGGTTCTCGCGCACGTCGCTCTCGACGCTCCGTTCCTCGCCGTCGGTGATGACCGAGTCCGCGCCGTTCTTCGCGAACAGACGCAGTGCGTCGTCGAGCGTACCGCGGTCGGACGTGAACACCTCCTGGATCGTCAGCTTCGGGTTGAAACGCTCCTGCACGTTGGCCGTGACCGACCAGGCCAGCCGCTCGTCGTCGCTGCGTCCCGCGTAGCTGAAGCCGCCGGCGCCGAAATTGCCGCCGCGCGTATCTTCCACGTAGTGCAGGATGGAGCCTCGCACGGAGCCGCCCGGCGGCAGCGTCGCGCCGTTCTTCAGGATGATGTTGATGGTGCCGCCGATGCCCTGGCTGTCGATGTCGGCGCTCGGGCTGCGGATGATCTCCACGCGGTCGACGAGCTCCGCGGGAATGCGATCGACCAGCACGGAGCGCTCGGTGGCGCTCTCGCCGCCGGCGTCGGGGACCGGCTTGCCGTTGATCAGCACCTGCGTGAAGCCGAAGCCCATGCCGCGGAGCTGCGGCGACTCGCGTTCCCCGACGTCGCTGGTGAAGGCGACGCCCGGCACGCGTTTCAACATGTCGCCGACCGAGATCGGCTCGAGCTGCTGGAAGAAGTCGAGTCCGTAGGTGAGCTCCGGCGCCACGGCTTCGGTGCGGTTGCGCATCGGAACCTGCCCGGTCACCACGATCTCTTCGAGCTCCGTGTCCTGGGCAACGGCCGGCATGCCGGCGGTGAGGCTCAGGCCGAGCCCGAGAACGGGCGCGAGGAACCGCCTGGGTTTGCTGCTGTGCACGATTCGTCCCCCCCTCCGCTCACGGCGTCATCCGGATGCTCCCATCCGGGCAGTGACGGTTTCGTGACTGGAGTATAGAACAGAAATTTTGTACTATGCAAATATGGAATGGATTTTTCATAACGGCCCGTGCGCCGCGCCGGGGGCCAGGCCCGGTCATCGCCGGGAACCGTTCTAGAATGTGGGACTTGTGGGACACGAACCGGACATGGACACGGCCACTTCGCGCGGGCAGCACCTGAGCGCCCCGCGGGACGTCGAGCAGCTCCGGGCGGCGATCGTCGCCCGCCACGACGAGCTCTCCCCGCGGCTCCGGCAGGTGGCGCAGTACGTGCTCGACCACCCCAACGACATGGGGCTGCAGACGCTCGCCGTGATCGCGGAACGTTCCGGCGTGCAGGCCTCCACCATCGTGCGTTTCGCCAAGGCGTTCGGTTACGAAGGCGCGAGCGACATGCAGCGGCTGTTCCGCGAAGAGCTCATCAACTCCTCGCCCAGCCCGAGCTATGCCGAGCGCATCCGGCAGTTCAAGGAGCGCACCGGCGACCGCCAGGACCTGGCGCCGGGCGAGCTGCTGCACGAATTCGCCTCCGCCAACATCATCGCGCTCGAGCACATGAAGGACACGATTGCCGATGCGCAACTCGAGCGCTCCATCGAGCTCATCGAGCGCGCGAGGGCGGTTCACCTCGTCGGGCTGCGCCGCTCGTTCCCGGTGGCGGCGTACATGGCATATGCCCTCCGTCGCGTGGAGAAGCCGGCCCACCTCATCGACGGGCTCGCCGGCCTGCTGGACGACCAGGGTTCGATGGTCACCGAAAACGACCTCCTGGTCGCGGTGAGCTTCAAGCCCTACGCCGACGAAACCGCCCGCATCGCCGCGCGGGCGAAGGCGAGCGGCGCATCCGTGATCGCGTTCAGCGACAGCCGGCTCAGCCCCATCGCCCGCGATGCCGACGTGGCGTTCGAGATCCGGGACGCCGAGGTGCGCCAGTTCCGCTCGCTCACCGCCTCGCTGTGCCTCGCGCAGACGCTCGTCATCGGTTACGCGCAGCGCCTCGAGAAGCAGAAGGCCGAACGCCGATGATCCGCCTGTCGCTGTTCGGCGCGGGGCGCATCGGACGCATCCACGCGGCGAACGCGGCCGCTCACCCGGACGCGGAGCTCCGCTTCATCGTGGACGTCGATGCGCGCGCGGCGGAAGAGCTCGCGCGTGCCACCGGCGCGCAGGCGGCCGATGCCGCAACGGCACTCGCGGGGGGCGTCGACGCCGTGCTCGTCGCGAGCTCCACGGACACGCACCTGCCGCTGATCGAGGCGGCCGCCCGCGCCGGCCTCCCCGTGCTCTGCGAGAAGCCGCTCGATCTCGACACTGCCCGCGCGCGGCGCGCCGTCGAGGTCGCCGGGCAGGCGGGCATCCCGCTGTTCGTGGGCTTCAACAGGCGTTACGACCCGGGATTTCGCCGCATCAAGGACGAGATCGCCGCCGGCGCGATCGGCCGGGTCGAGGTCGTGTCGATCACGAGCCGCGACCCCGCGCCGCCGCCGCTCGATTACGTGCGCCGCTCGGGCGGCCTCTTCCGCGACATGACGATCCACGACCTCGACATGGCGCGCTGGCTGCTCGGCGAGGAGCCGGTATCGGTGTTCGCGAGCGCGAGCACCCTCGTGGATCCGGCCATTGGCGCGGCGGGGGACGTGGATACCGCCGTGGTGGTGCTGCGCACCGCGAGCGGCGCGTTGTGCCAGGTCACGAACAGCCGCCGCTGCGCCTACGGCTACGACCAGCGTATCGAGGTGTTCGGTGCCGGCGGCATGCTGCGCGCCGACAACGAAACCGCCACGCGGGTCGAGCGCGCCGGGGCCGACGGCTTCCTTTCGGAGCCCGCCCTGCCCTTTTTCCTCGAGCGGTACGGCGAGGCGTACCGGCGCGAGCTCGCCGATTTCCTGGCCGCGGTGGCGGGCGGCTCACCGGGACCGCTCGCGACCGGCGAGGACGGCGTGCGTGCGCTGGTGCTCGCCGAGGCCGCGGAAGCCGCGCGGCAGAGCGGGGCCGCGGCAGCGGTCGGCTGACGGGAGAGTGACTTCATGGCAGGTACGGGATTCGGGCTGATCGGCACCGGCTTCATGGGCCGCGCGCACGCGATCGCGCTCGCCTCCGTGGCGGCGGTGTTCGACGACATCGAGGCGCCGCGAGCGGCGTGCATCGCCGACGCCGACGAAGAGAGCGCGGCGGGCGCGGCGCGCGCCCTGCGCTTCGAGCGTGCCTGCGGCGACTGGCGTGCGCTCGTCGCGGATCCGGCCGTCGACGTCGTCGACGTGTGCACGCCGAATCACCTGCACTACGAGATGGCGCTCGCCGCCCTGGAAGCGGGCAAGCACGTCTTCTGCGAGAAGCCGCTCGCGCTCACCGTCGCCGAAGCCGAGCGGCTCGCGCGCGCCGCGCAGAGCGCCGGCGTCGTGCACGGCGTCGGCCTCAACTACACCACGAACCCGATGATCCGCACCGCCCGGGAGATCGTGACGTCGGGCGAGATCGGCGAGGTGCTGCATTTCAGCGGGCGTTACTTCGAGGACTACATGGCGTCGCCGGAGGCGCCGTTCACGTGGCGCTGCGAGCGACGCCTCGCGGGCAGCGGCGCGCTCGCGGACCTGGGCTCGCACCTCATCAACATGATGCATTACCTCGTGGGCCGCCCGCGGGTGCTCGCCGCGGACACGAGCACGGCGATCCGCGAGCGGCGCCGCCCGGACGGAGTGATGCAGGTCGTGGAGAACGAGGACGTCGCGCGCGCGTTCATCGAGCTCGAATCGGGCGTGCCCGCCACGCTCGAGATCAGCCGGATCGCGACCGGGCGCAAGTGCGGGCTCGCGTTCGACCTCTTCGGCACCCGGGGCGCGCTGCGCTTCGACCAGGAGCGCATGAACGAGCTCGAGCTTTTCACCGGCGGCGAGGCACCCGGGCGCGCGGGCTACCGGACGCTGCTCGCGGGCCCGGCCCACGGCGACTACGCACGCTTCTGCCCCGCGCCGGGGCACGGGCTCGGCATCAACGACCTCAAGGTGATCGAGATGCACGACTTCATCCGGGCCGTGGAGCGCGGCGAGCGCTTCTACCCGGACTTCGACGAGGGACTCGCGGTGCAGCGCGTCATGCAGGCGATCGAGGACGCGGCCGCGGAGCACTGCCGCGTCACCCTGGACTGGACGGCGGAAACATCATGAACGGTACGGAAGAGCACGTGATCCGGGCCGCCGGGCGGAAGACCGGCCCCGGCGAGCAGGCCATCGCCGAGTTCGCGGAGCTCACCTTGAGCTCGCTCCGGCTCGCGCCGGGTGATACGCGCGAGCTGACCTGCGACACGGAAACGGCGTGGCTCCTGATGGACGGCGAGGTCGAGGGCCGCGTCGGGGACGAGGACTTCCGCCTGGCGCGGCGCTCCCTGTTCGACGAGTCGGCGAGCGCGTGGCACGCGTCGGCCGGCACGGCCGTGCGCATCGCCGCGGGCGCCGCCACCGAGCTCACGGTGTACCGCTGTCGCAATCGCCGGGCGTTCGCGCCGCGCGTGTTCACGCCGGACGACGTGCCGGACGAGCATCGCGGGCATGGCCAGGTCGCCGGGCGCTGCCTGCGCTTCGTGCGCACGATCTTCGACGGGCGCAACTCGCCGCCCGAGGCCGAGCTCGTGCTGGGCGAGGTCGTGACGCTGCCGGGCGGCTGGTCCAGCTACCCGCCCCATCATCACCGCCAGCCGGAGATCTATCACTACCGGTTCACGGCGCCGCAGGGATACGGGCACGCCGAGCTCGGCGACGACGTCTACAAGGTGCACCACGGCGACACCGTCCTGATCCCGCCCAGCCTCGATCATGCGCAGTGCGCGGCGCCGGGCTACGGCATGTACTACTCGTGGGTGATCCGCCACCTCCCGGGCGATCCCTACACCGTGCCCGACTTCACGGAGGCGCACGCCTGGACGATGAACGCGGACGCCCCTTTCTGGTGGCCGGCGGGCGTGCCCCGTGGCTGATCGCGCGCTCGACGTCATCTGCCTCGGCCGCGCCGCCGTGGACCTCTACGGCCAGCAGACGGGCGGCCGCCTCGAGGACATGCAGACGTTCGCGAAGTACCTCGGCGGCTCCTCCGCGAACCTCGCGGCGGGCCTCGCACGCCTCGGCTGCAAAAGCGCAATGCTGACGCGCGTCGGTAACGAGCACATGGGGCGGTTCGTGCGCGAGGAGCTCGCGCGCTTGGGCGTCGACGTGAGTCACGTGCGCACGGACCCGGATCGCCTCACCGGGTCGGTGGTGCTCGGCGTCGGCCCCGGCGGCGACATTCCGCACATCTTCTTCCGCGAGCGCTGCGCCGACATGGGGCTCGTCGAAGACGACGTGGACCCGGCGTTCATCGGCAGCGCGCGCATGCTCGCGATCACCGGTACCCACCTGTCGACGCCCGGCACCCGCGCGGCGGTGGCAAAGGCGATCGCGGCGGCACGTGCCGCGGGAACGCGGGTGCTGCTCGACATCGACTATCGTCCGGTGCTGTGGGGGCTCGCCTCCCACGGCGAAGGCGCGAGCCGCTACGTCGAGGCGCGCGAGATCACGCGCGTGCTCGGGAGCGTGCTGCCGGATTGCGATTTCCTGGTGGGCACCGAGGAGGAGATCGCCATCGCCGGCGGAGCGCCCGATCCGCTCGCCGCCCTCCGGGCCATCCGCGAGCACAGCGCCGGGGTGATCGTGCTGAAGCGTGGACCGCACGGCTGTGTCGTGTTCCCGGAGGGACCCATCCGTTCGCTCGAGGACGGCATCGTCGTTCCCGGTTTCGACGTCGAGGTGTTCAACACCGTCGGCGCCGGCGACGCGTTCCTGTCGGGCTTTCTCGCCGGCTGGCTCGCGGGCGAGCCCTTCGAAGACTGCGGCAGGTGGGGCAACGCGTGCGGTGCCCTCGTCGTGGCGCGGCACGGCTGCACGCCGGCGATGCCGAGCCGCGAGGAGCTCGAGGTTTTCCTCGCCCGACCGCAGCCGCCGCGGCGGCCACGCGAGGACGACCTGCTTGCGCACCTGCACCGCGCGACGACGTGGAAGGACGATCCGCGCCCGCTCTGCATCCTCGCCTTCGATCATCGCAGCCAGTTCGAGCGCATCGCGACCCGGCACGGGCGCCCGGCGGAGGACATCGGCGCGTTCAAGCGGCTGGTTGTCGACGCCCTGCTCGACGTCGCGCGGGAACGGACGGACGTCCGTCACGGCGCGATCGTCGACGAGCGGTACGGAAAACCCGCGCTGGACCGGCTCGCGCCGACCGGCTTGTGGACGGCGAGCCCGATCGAGATTCCGGGGTCGCGGCCGCTCGACTTCGAGCCGCATTTCGGCACCGCCCTGCACCTGCTCACGTGGCCGGCGTCGCGGGTCGTCAAGTGCCTCGTCTTCTATCACCCGGACGAGCCCGGGGAGCAGCGGCACGCGCAGGAGGAGCGCCTCCGCGAGCTTGCCGTGACCCTCGCCGGCCTGGAGCGCCGCTTCGTCCTCGAGGTGATCTGCCCGAAGGTCGAGGGCGGGCACCCGGATCCCCTGCCCCGCGCCATGCGCCGCCTGTATCACCTGGGCGTACGACCCGACTGGTGGAAGCTCGAGCCGCAGACCGAGGACGGCTGGCGCGCCGTTCGCGAGGTGATCGCCGAGGGTGACCCGCACTGCAAGGGCGTGCTGCTGCTCGGGCTGGGTGCCGATGCGGAGACGCTGGCCGAGGGTCTCACGGTCGCGGCGAAAATCGACGTGTGCCGCGGCTTTGCCGTGGGCCGCAGCATCTTCGCGGGCGCCGCCGAGCGCTGGTTCGCGGGCGGCGCCGACGACGACGCGCGCCGGGCGATCGCCGAGAGCTACCGGAGCATGATCGACGTGTGGTGCGACGCCCGACTGTCGCGCTGATGCGGGGACGAGGTCCATGGCGGGAAAGACGATTCGATTGACGATGGCACAGGCGCTCGTGCGCTGGCTCGCGGCGCAGCGCACCGAGATCGACGGGCAGGAGGCACCGCTCTTCCGCGGCGTGTTCGCGATCTTCGGGCACGGCAACGTCGCCGGGCTGGGCGAGGCGCTGGAGACCGCGCGGGACCGCCTGCCGGTCTACCGGGCGCACAACGAGCAGGCAATGGCCCACGCCGCGATCGCTTATGCCAAGGCGATGCACCGGCGGCAGCTCATGGCGTGCACGACTTCCATCGGTCCGGGCGCCACGAACATGGTGACCGCCGCTGCACTCGCGCACGTAAACCGCCTGCCGGTGCTCCTGCTCCCGGGCGACGCGTTCGCCGGGCGCGGCCCGGACCCCGTGCTGCAGCAGGTCGAGAGCTTCACGGAGCCGGGCATCACCGCGAACG
>DATGQE010000064.1:0-7699 GCA_035304345.1 Woeseiaceae bacterium
GCGGCGAAATTGCTTAGAATGCCAAATCATATTCCGATGACCGCCTCCACGAGCCCTCCTACCGCCGCTGCACGCGGCGATGCCGCGCCGGTCTTCCGGCGACCGACCGCCGCCGACGGTGTGCGCGTGCACGATCTCGTCGCCGCGTGTCCGCCGCTCGACGCCAACTCACTGTACTGCAATCTCCTGCAGTGCACGCACTTCGCCGACACGAGCATCGTCGCCGAGCGGGACGGCGAGCTGGTGGGCTGGGTCTCCGGCTACCGGCGCCCGGACGATGCACGCACGCTGTTCGTCTGGCAGGTCGCCGTGCACGAGAGCGCGCGGGGCACGGGGCTGGGGCGCCGGATGCTGCTCGAGCTGCTCGACCGCCTCGCCGACATCCGCTGGCTGCACGCGACCGTCACGCCCGACAACGATGCCTCCCGTGCCCTGTTTCGCGGCGTGGCGCGCGCGAGCGGTGCGCCCTTCGCCGAGCAGCGAGGCTTCGAGCGCGCAACCGATTTCGGCGGCCGCCACGCGAGCGAGCGGCTGATCGTCATCGGGCCGATCCCGCCGCGCCCGCGGTGCAGGCCCTCCGAACCCCGGCAGAACCAGAGGAAACCCATGACCCCGACCACGACACGCACGAACGCGGCACCCCCTGGCCCGGACACTTTCGAGCGCCTCGAATCCGGGGTGCGCAGCTACTCGCGCCGTTTCCCGGCGATCTTCGACCGGGCGCAGGGTCCGTGGCTCTTCGCGCGGGACGGCACGAAGTACCTCGACTTCCTGACCGGATGCTCGAGCCTGAACTACGGCCACAACCCGCCGGCGCTGAAGCAGGCGCTGCTCGACTACATTGAGCGGGACGGCATCACCCACAGCCTCGACCTCTACAGCGACGCCAAGGGCCGCTTCCTCGCCGAGCTGTCGGAGACGGTGCTTACGCCGCGCGGCCTCGACTACGTCGCCCAGTTTCCCGGTCCCACCGGCGCGAACGCGGTCGAGGCGGCGATCAAGCTCGCTCGCAAGGTCACCGGGCGGCGCAACGTCATCGCGTTCACCAACGGATTTCACGGGGTCACCCTGGGAGCGCTCGCGTGCACCGGCAACCGGCACCACCGCGGCGGCGCCGGCACCGGCCTCGACGGGGTCACCCGCATGCCATACGACGGATACCTCGGACCGTCCGTCGATACCGCCGCGGTGCTCGACACGATGCTGTCCGACCCGTCGAGCGGCGTCGATGCGCCGGCCGCCATCCTGCTGGAAACGGTCCAGGGCGAGGGCGGCCTGAACGCGGCGTCGGCCGGGTGGCTGCGGGCGATCGAGGGTATTGCGCGGCGCCACGGGGCGCTGCTCATCGTCGACGACGTGCAGGCCGGCGTCGGCCGCACCGGCACGTTCTTCAGCTTCGAGCCGGCCGGGATCCGGCCGGACCTCGTGACGCTTGCGAAATCCCTTTCCGGCTACGGCCTGCCGCTGGCCCTGCTCCTCATCGACCGGCGCTACGACCGCTGGCTGCCGGGCGAGCACAACGGCACGTTCCGCGGCAACTGCCATGCGTTCGTGACCGCCCGCGCCGCGCTCGAGACCTTCTGGCGGGACCCGGCGTTCGAGGCGGCAATCGAAGACAAGGGCCGGCGGCTCGGGGACGGGCTTGCGGCGATCGCGCGCGCGGCCCGCCCGCACACGGTCGCGGTCAGGGGACGCGGCATGATGCGCGGGCTCGCGCTGCCTTCCGGCGAAGCCGCCGCGCGGGTCGTCGCGGCCGCGTTCGACCGCGGGCTGGTGATCGAGACCGGCGGGCCGCACGACGAGGTCGTGAAATGCCTCGCACCGTTGACCGTCGGCGACACCGAGCTCGACCGGGGACTCGCGATACTCGGCGAGGCGGTGGAAATCGCGCTCGCGAAGCGGGACCGGGCAGCGGCGTGAGGGATGGCTCATGAGCAACGAAGCTAAGGGGAACGTGACATGATCGTCCGCGACCTGGAGGAAGCGAAGCACACGCGCCGCAAGGTGCAAAGCGACGGCTGGCACAGCGTCCGGCTGCTGCTCAAGGGAGACGAGATGGGATTCTCGTTTCACATCACCACGATCTACGCCGGCGCGGAGCTGCCGATGCACTACCGCCATCACCTCGAGTCCGTGTACTGCATCGCGGGCACGGGCTCCATCGAGGACGGCGAGACCGGCGAGGTTCACGCGATCCGGCCGGGCATCCTGTACGCGCTGGATCGCCATGACCGGCACGTGCTGCGCGCCGAAACCGAGCTCACGCTCGCCTGCGTGTTCAACCCGCCGCTCTCGGGGCTCGAGGTGCACGACGAAAGCGGGGCCTATCCCCTGCAGGCGGAGGCGGTATGACCGGGCGGCAGGACGCTTACCCGTCGCGCCGTGCCGGCGAGCCGGCCATCCTCCCGCGGCGCGACCCGGTCGTGCACGGAACCTGGAGCCCGGATGCGCCGCTCTCGCGCGAGCAGGCGCAGGCCTTCGACCGCGACGGCTTCCTGGTGCTGCGCAACCTGTTCACCGCGGCGGAGGTCGAGGCGCTGCGCCGCGAGGCGAGCGCGCTCTGTGGCAGCCGGCCGGGCGAGCTCGACCCCGATACCGTGATCGCCGAGCCGGGCTCCGGCGCGGTGCGGTCGGTGTTCGCCGTGCACGCCCAGAGCGCCGTGTTCGCGCGGCTCGCCGCCGATGCCCGGCTCGCGGACGTGGCGCGCTTCCTGCTGGACGACGACGTGTACCTGCACCAGACCCGCATGAACTACAAGCCGGGCTTCGACGGGAAGGAGTTCTACTGGCACTCGGATTTCGAAACCTGGCACGTGGAGGACGGCATGCCGCGCATGCGAGCGCTCTCCGCGACCGTGCTCCTCACCGAGAACACGCCCTGCAACGGCCCGCTGATGCTCATCCCGGGGTCGCACAGGCACTTCGTCGCCTGCGTTGGCGAGACGCCGGAAGAGCACTACCGGCAGTCCTTGAGGAAGCAGGAATACGGCGTGCCCGATCGCGAATCGCTCACGTTGCTCGCCCGGCAGGGCGGCATCGAGGCGCCGGTCGGGCCGGCCGGCACCGTGATCCTGTTCGACTGCAACACGATGCACGGCTCCGCCGGCAACATCACCCCGTTTCCGCGCAGCAACGCCTTCATGGTCTACAACGCGGTGTCGAACGCGCTGGAGGCGCCTTTCGGGCCGGCCAGGCCGCGCCCGGAGTTCATCGCCACCCGGGCCGCCTGCGCCGCGCTGGAGCCGGTCAGCGGTCCGCTGCTGTCGAGCGCGGCCTGAGCCGTGACCGGGCAGGATCGACAGGCCGGGCACACCGTCGAGAAGATCGGCGGTACCTCGATGTCCGACACGCAGGCGGTGCTGGACAACATCCTCCTCGGCGGGCGCGAGGGCGACGACCTCTACCGGCGGATCTTCGTCGTATCGGCGTACGGCGGCATCACGGACATGCTGCTCGAGCACAAGAAGACCGGGGAGCCCGGGGTGCATGCGCTGTTCGCCGGCTCCGAGTCGGACTGGGCGTGGGGCGACGCGCTGTCTGCCGTCAGCACGCGCATGCGCAGCATCAACGGCGAGGTCTTCGACGACGAGGCGGACCGGGTCGTCGCCGATCGTTTCGTGCGGGAGCGCATCGAGGGCGTCCGGAGCTGCCTGCTCGACCTGCACCGGCTCTGCTCCTACGGGCACTTCAACCTGCGCGAGCATCTCGCGACGGTGCGCGAGATGCTCGCCGCGCTGGGCGAAGCGCACAGCGCGCACAACACGGCGCTGCTCCTCAAGCGCCACGGCGTGAATGCCGTGTTCGTGGACCTGACCGGCTGGCGTGACGAGGCGCACGCGACGCTCGACGACCGCATCCTGGCCGCCATCCCGCAGCTCGACCTCGCCGCTTCCCTGCCGATCGTGACCGGGTACGCGCAGTGCGACGAAGGCGTCATGGAGCGCTACGGCCGCGGTTACAGCGAGGTCACGTTCTCGCGCATCGCGGTCCTGACGCGCGCCCGCGAGGCGATCATCCACAAGGAGTTCCATCTCTCGAGCGCGGACCCGAAGCTGCTCGGGCCGAAGCGCGTGCGCAAGATCGACCGGACGAACTACGACGTTGCCGACCAGTTGTCGAATATGGGCATGGAAGCCGTGCACCCGGGCGCAGCCAAGGGCCTGCGCCAGGCCGGCATTCCGCTGCGCATTCGCAACACGTTCGAGCCGGGCGACGCGGGTTCCGTGATCCGCAGCGATTACGTGTCCGCGACGCCGCGGGCCGAGATCATCACAGGCATGAAGAACGTGTTCGCGCTCGAGTTCTTCGAGCAGGACATGGTGGGCGTCAAGGGCTACGACGCGGCGATCCTCGACGCGCTCAGGCGGCACCGCGTCCGCGTGGTCACCAAGACCTCGAACGCCAACACGATCGTGCATTACCTCGCCGGCTCCCTCAAAGCGGTGCGGCGGGCGTCCGACGACCTGGGACGGGCGTTCCCGTCGTCCCGGATCACGGTGCGCAAGGTGGCCATCGTCACGGCCATCGGCAGCGACCTCAACCTTGCCGGCCTGACGGCGATCGCGGTGCGGGCTCTGGCAGACGCCGGCATAGAGGTGCTAGGCTTGCATCAGCTCATCCGCAACGTGGACATCCTGTTCATCCTGGCGGAAGAGGACTTCGAGCGGGCGGTGATCGCCCTGCACGAAGCGCTCATCGAGAATCGCGGCCGCGCACGGTCCCGCCACGCGGCCTGATTTACCACCGGCATCACTCCGTCGCCGGTCGCCCCCGGCGTCATCCGCCCACACACTGTCACGGAGAGTTCATCATGCTGACGGTCACCGAACCCGTACTGAAACAGTTCGATCGCGCGCTCTCGAGGGCCGACGAGACCGGTGCCGGCTCGCGTTGCCTGCGCCTCGTCCGCGGGCACGACGCGAGCCTTTCGCTGACGCTGGAAACGCCCGAGCCGGGGGACACGACCTACGAGTACGAGGGTCGGACCGTGCTGGCCGTCCCCGAGGCGTTTGCCGGCTTCTGCGCCGACAAGATGCTCGACATGGACGAGCAGGGCAGGCTGGTGCTCACCCGGCAGGCATGAAGGTCCAGGAGCACTTCGTCGTGCGTCTCGGCGGCCGCGATTACTGCGATACGCCGAATCTCGTGGTCTACAAGGGCGAGCCGTTGCTCACCGTCAGGCGAGCCGAAGGCGACGAGCTGATGGTCGAAGCACTGGTCTTCGACGCCAAGGGCCGTCGCAAGGCGAGGGTTCGCGGCACCGAGCTCGTGGAGGGCGATCCCGGCGCGCTGGACGTCCGCTCCACCGACAGCAGCTACGTCATTCGCGACCGCGAGAACGACCGCGTCGTGTGCGAGATCCGCCGGCGGGCGGGGCAGCAGAAGATGGACGTCGACGTCTCGATCCTGATGCACACGCCGGACGGGTTCCTGATCCACGCGAACCCGGCACAATCGAACGTGCCGCCGCGCCACGACGCGCTCCTGGTCCGGGAAGGGGAAGCCGCGCTGGCCGTGCCGTAATCGCCGTGCCGGAGCGTTGCTGCGCCCAACGCCGGGTCGCCGGCCGCGGGCGTCAGTTCTCGAGCAACGGGAAGCGCGCCGCGATCGGATCGCCGGTGAAGCGCGCGACCCAGCCCTCCGGGTTGTTGAACAGCCGGATGGCGGTGAAATCCGGGTTCGGCCCCATGTCGAACCAGTGGCGCGTGTTGGCCGGCACGGAGATCAGGTCGTCCGCCTCGCACAGCATCGAGTAGACGCGTCCACCCTCGTGGATCACGAACAGCCCCCGGCCGCGGACGAAGAAGCGCACCTCGTCCTCGCTGTGGGTGTGCTCCTCGAGGAACTTGCGCCGGAATGCCTCTTTCTCCGGGTGCGAGGGGTGCATGCTGACGACGTCGAACGTGCGGTACCCCCGTTCGGCGATCAGCCGATCGATCTCGTCGCGGTAGGCCTCGATGATCGTCGCGTGATCGGCGTCGGGCGGCAGCTCGCGGTCCGCCTTCCAGCGCTCGAAGCGGATCCCCGCGCGGCCGAGCTCGGCCGCGATGCGGCCCAGCTCGCGCGTTTCCACCAGGGGGCGATCGGGTGCGGTCTCGGCGTAAACCCTGAGCTGGCTCATGCCGGCGATTCTACTGCAAGGTGCGGTGCGCGCGCATGCCGCGCTAGATAGTGACCTCGTCGAAGCTGACGACGACGGGGTGGCGGCCGCCGCTCACGCGCTCGCCGCGCGCCATCTGCATGGTGCGCATGCCCGCTTCCGCGGCCGCGTCCAGCTCCGCCGCGGTGTCCGAGATGAACAGGATGGTGTCCGCCGGGCGCCCGACGTGCGCGGCGATGCGGCGGTAGGACTCGGGATCGCGCTTGTGCCCGATGCTCGTGTCGAACCAGTCGTCGATGAAGCCGGTGAGGTCGCCGGCCTCGCTGTGGCGAAACAGCAGTTTCTGGGCGGCCACGGAGCCGCTGGAATAAATGCCGATCGAGGCGCCGCGCTCCCGCCAGCGCCGGAACGCGGGTGCGGTATCGGCGTACACGTGGCCCCTGAACGTGCCGTCCCGGTACCCCTGCTCCCAGATCATGCCCTGCAGGTCCTTGAGGGGTTTCGCCTTGCGGTCTTCGGCGATCCAGCCGAGCAGGATGTCCACGATGCGGCCGGCGTCCGCATCGGGCTCTCCCGCCTCGGCGCGGACGTCGTCGAGCAGCGCGGACACGGCCGGGTCGTCGCCGCGCTCGCGCACGAACGCCGGCAGCTCGCGCGCCGCGTAGGGAAACAGCACGTGGTGCACGAAATCGAGCGAGCTCGTCGTGCCTTCGATGTCGCAGATGACGGTGCGGACCAGTCTCATCGGTGGAATCGCTCCTGCCGGTAGCATTCGAGCAGAAACTCCAGGCCCTCGACATGCCGCCTGGCGGTGTCGA
The DNA here is from genome assembly GCA_035304345.1 of Woeseiaceae bacterium. Lineage (GTDB taxonomy): Bacteria > Pseudomonadota > Gammaproteobacteria > Steroidobacterales > Woeseiaceae > IDS-8. Next base: position 6,919 of record DATGQE010000064.1, read on the forward strand.
GATTCGCGCCCCAGGCGTAGAGCCCGTGGCCGCGCACGAGGAACCCCGCCGCGCGCAGGTGACCCAGCGCATGCCGCTGGCGTACGGTCGCCGCGAGCGTGCGCATGTCCTGGCTGTTGTCGAGCACCGGCAGCACGAGCTTTTCCTCGTGCGAGGTGAAGCCGTCGATGGCTTTCTGCATCTCGTAACCTTCGAAAACGATGTCGCCGGGTGCCGCGCGCGACACGACGGTGGAGGTCACCGAGTGCGTGTGCAGCACCGCGCCGATGCAGTCGTCGAGCGCGTACAACGCCGTGTGCACCGGCGTCTCGGCCGAAGGCCGGGCGCCCGGCGTCACGGGCACGCCCGCGAAGTCGCAGACCATCAGGTCGTCCGGGGTGAGGCGCGTCTTGTCCGTTCCCGAGCGGGTGATCAGGCAATGCCCGCCGTCGAGCCGCAGCGAGAAGTTGCCCCCGGTCGCGAGGCACCACTGCCGCTCGCCGAACACCCGGCCGACGGCGGCGAGGGCTTCCGCCTCCGCCGTCCACGCGGGAACCTGCCCGGCCGGCACCCCGGTCACTCGCGCCGCCCCGTGACGGCGCGCGCCGCGCGCCGCATCGCATCGAGGGAGCGCTCGACGTCCGCGTCCGTCGTCGCCCAGGACGACACGCTGATGCGCATCGCCGTCCTGCCCTGCCACTCGGTGCCGCTGCACCAGCAGGTGCCGTCTTCCTGGATGGCGGCGATCACCCGGCGCGTGACCTCCGGCTCGCCGAAGCTCACCAGCACCTGGTTCAGCACG
>DATGQE010000065.1:0-2802 GCA_035304345.1 Woeseiaceae bacterium
GTCTCCCGGCTGGTTTCCGTGGACCTCGACGAAGCGGTTAGAATGGCAGCAAGTTAGCTGACGATCTCTGCGGAATCTCCTATGGACGGCCTCCGCTGGATGCTGTTGTTGTTCGGACTCCTGGTCATCGTGGGGGTCTACTTCTACAGTCGGCGCGAGCGGGAGCGGCAAGCGGCTCCGAAAGAAAAGGGGGCCCGTCGCGTGGAGCCTTCCTTCTCGTCGGAATCGGACGATCCGGGAGCCCTCCCGGAGGCGGAGCCGGACGAGGGGGCGACGGAACCGGAAGTCGTCGCCGGCGACCGGGAGGAGCCGGCGAAGCCGAAGGAAATGATCGTCACCCTGCGCATCGTCGCGAAGAACCGGGGCACGTTCCCCGGCGACGAGCTGGCCCTCACCCTGCGCGGCATCGGCATGCGGCATGGCCGTTTCGGCATCTTTCACCGCTACGAAGGCGACGACGAGGATAAGGTCGTGTTCAGCGCCGCGAGCCTCGTCGAGCCCGGCAGCTTCGACCTGGCGAACCTGAAAGACCAGCGGATTCCGGGCATCACCCTGTTCATGGTCCTGCCGGGTCCGCTCGACGGCGCGGAAGCGTACGACCTCATGGTCGCGGCCGGGCGAGCCATGGCCAAGTCGCTCGGTGGCGAGCTTCTCGACGAATCCGGCAGCACGTTCAGCATCCAGCGTGAACGCTACCTGCGGGAAGAGATCATCCAGTACCAGCACGGCATCAAGGTCGCCTGAGGGCGCCCCGGCCTGCCACAACCTGCCCAATGACCGTCCCGACCGCGATCAGGAAGAAGGTGGAGTCGCTGCGGCGCGAGCTGCACCGGCACAACTACCTGTACCACGTGCTCGACGCACCGGAGATCCCGGATGCCGAGTACGACCGCATGATGCAGGAACTGCAGGCGCTGGAGCAGCAGTACCCGGAGCTCGTCACGCCGGATTCGCCGACCCAGCGCGTGGGGGCGCCCCCGGCCTCGGCGTTCGGGACGGTGATCCACGAGCGGCCGATGCTTTCGCTCGAGAACGCGTTCACGGAAGAGGCGGTGCGGGAATTTCACCGCCGTGTCACGGAGCGGCTCGAGCTGGAGATCGACGCGCCGCTCGCGTACTCGGTGGAGCCGAAGCTGGATGGGGCGGCCGTCAGCCTCCTGTACGAGAACGGTGTGCTGGTGCGCGGGGCTACCCGCGGCGACGGTACCCGGGGCGAGGACATCACCCACAACGTGCGCACGATCAAGGCGGTGCCGCTTCGGCTGGTGGGGACCCGTATCCCCGCCCGGCTCGAAGTGCGCGGCGAGGTGTTCATGCCCCGGGAGGGCTTCCGCAAGTTCAACGAGGAGGCCCTGAAACGCGGCGAGCGAACCTTCGTCAATCCCCGCAACGCTGCCGCGGGCAGCCTGCGGCAGCTCGATCCGCGGCTGACCGCCTCCCGGCCGCTCGATATCTACGTCTACTCGGTCGGCCTGTACGAGGACGGGGAGTTGCCCGACCGGCACAGCGCCATCCTCGACCGGCTGGAGGAATGGGGCTTCAAGATCTGCCCGGAGCGTCGGGTGGTGGAAGGCATCGACGGCTGCCTCGCCTACTATGCCGACATGGCCCGCCGGCGCGATTCGCTGTCGTATGACATCGATGGCGTCGTGTACAAGGTCGACCGCCTGGACTACCAGCGCGAGCTCGGCTTCGTGTCGCGAGCGCCGCGCTGGGCGCTTGCCCACAAGTTTCCGGCGCAGGAGGAGCTGACGGTCGTGCGCGACGTCGAGTTCCAGGTGGGTCGTACCGGCGCCCTCACGCCCGTGGCGCGCCTGGAACCCGTGTTCGTCGGCGGCGTCACCGTCAGCAATGCAACCCTGCACAACATGGACGATCTCCGGCGCAAGGACGTGCACGTCGGTGACACGGTGATCGTCCGCCGCGCCGGAGACGTGATCCCGGAAGTGGTGCAGGTAGTGAAGGATCGGCGTCCCCCGGACGCCAGGCCGGTGACGCTGCCTGACAAGTGCCCGGTGTGCGGCTCGGCCGTCGTGCGTATCGAGGGCGAGGCGGTTGCGCGCTGCACCGGCGGCCTGTTCTGCGCTGCCCAACGCATCGAGTCGCTGAAGCATTTCGTCTCCCGGCGCGCGATGGACATCGATGGGCTGGGAGCGAAGCTCATCGAGCAGCTCGTTGCACTCGATCGCTTGAAGACCCCGGCGGACATCTACGAGCTGACGAAAGAAGAGCTCGTCGAGCTCGAACGTATGGGCGAGAAATCTGCCGAGAAGCTCATCGCCGCGATCGAGCGCAGCAAGAACACCACGCTGGAGCGGTTCCTGTTCGCGCTGGGCATACGGGAAGTCGGCGAATCGACCGCACTCGCACTCGCAAGCTACTTCGGCCGCCTCGAGCCGATCATGGAAGCGGGGGTGGAGGACCTCCAGCAGGTCCCGGACGTCGGCCCGGTTGTCGCCTCGCGGATCCACGCGTTCTTCGCCGAGCCACACAACCGCGAAATCATCGACAAGCTGCGGCAGGCAGGGGTCAGGTGGCCGGAGCACGAGCCGAAGGCCATCGATCGCGAAGGTCCGCTGGCCGGCAAGACGTTCGTCCTGACCGGCACGCTCTCGAGCATGACACGGGAAGAGGCGAAGGCGAGGATCGTCGCCCTGGGCGGCAAGGTTTCCGGCAGTGTTTCAAAGAAAACCGATTACGTCGTGTACGGCGACAGTGCTGGTTCCAAACTAACAAAAGCGCAAAACCTCGGGGTAACCACCCTGGACGAGGCCGCTTTCGAGAAATTGCTCGCTGATCAGT
>DATGQE010000066.1:0-217076 GCA_035304345.1 Woeseiaceae bacterium
AGGCGGGCGATCTCCCAACGGAAGATCTCCTCCGCGTCGAAGCGGATCACTCTCCCGCCGCCGAGGGTGTAGTGCGGGACGCCCAGCGCCTCGCGCTCGGATCGGTGCGTGAACCAGTAGCTCGGCAGATCGGTCACCTGCCTGATCTCGTGTTCGGTGAGTAGCAGTTTCTCCCTCGGCCGAGCCCAGGAACCGGCTGCTTGTTCGATGGCCTCTTCCCGCGCCTTGGGGTGCGACACGGACAGATCTCTGGTCCCGTCTGATCGACGGCGGATTTGCGCATGGCGCTCGAACCGCTCGACCTCGCATACCAGATAGCGCGGGTGCTTGCCGATCCGCCACGCCGGTGGGCCGATGCCTTCGGCACTCCAGCGCTGCAGGGCCTTCGGCGAGAGGTTCCACCGATGGAGCAAGGTCGCTTCGCTCAGGATCGGGTACTGGATGTCGATGCTCCGGGGACGGGGTTCGGGGTCGTATGGGGCGGGACGGCTGCGGCGACGCGCTTGGCCGACCCATGCATCAGCCTCGTGATTCATCGTCGGCCTCCCCCAAGGCTGCTTCTGCCGCCTGCAGACTGCCGTACTGCGCGATCAGCGCGAATGCTTCCTTCAAGGTGTAGCGCATCGGCTCGGGTTGAGGCGGTTCAGGGTCGGCCGTCGGCTCAGGCGCTGGTGCCGAACTCAGCAGTGGCGGCAGTTCGTCGCGGACGGGTTCGCCTTGTCGCTGTGCTTGTTCGTAGTCCAGGATGTCGGCGAGGCGGTAGCGCACAACTTTCGATAGCTTGATGTACCGGGGTCCACGGTTCTCGCTGCGCCAGCGCTGCAAGGTCCTGATGCTGATGGCCCATCGTTGGGCCAGCTCGATTTCGGTGAAGGCGGAGTCGTTCGACATGGTCTGCTCCGCTCGGGCTGCGGCAGACCATTACGGCGCTGTTAGCGCAACCAGCCAAGGCGACATGGCCGGTGTGGCCGCGTGCGGGCGAGTTCAGGGCGATCGGGAAGGTCGAGGAAACCCGGGTGAATCAGCGGGCGAGGGATATGTCCCTGCCGTCCTCCACGCGGCCCGCGTTCGATGGAGAGTGCTCAGACTCCTACGGATCGCGGGTTAATTTGTCTGTGAAACTCCACCACCATTTTCCAATTCCCCACTTCTTCCAGCCCTTTCGGGTTGGCTGTTGCCTTTCTTTCCGGCCGGAGCCCGGATCCCCACCCTGCCTCCAAGGGGGCCCGGAAGCGGCAGCATTCGCGAGGTTCGGCCATTGCCCGATCGGGCGAGCACGACCGTTTGCGAGATGTCAGAAAATTGCTTATATTTCTGACAAACCGGATTTCTCGCCATGAGCCAGCTCACTGACGCCATCCTGTCGACCGCCCGGGCCCAGCCGGAGGGAGGCCTCATCTCGCCCAAGGAATTCCTGCACCTGGGCTCCAGGGCCGCGGTGGACCAGGCGCTTGCGCGGCTGGCGCGCGAGGGAAAGTTGCTGCGCGTCGCGCGAGGGGCCTACACGAGGCCTGTCGCCAGCCGATTCGGTTCCCGGCCGCCCGCGACGGAGGCCGTGGTCGAAGCCATCGCGTCCACCCGCGGTGAGGTCGTCGTGCCTAATGGAGCGGCGGAAGCCAACGCGCTGGGCCTCACCGCGCAAGTGCCGACCCGGGAGATCTTTCTGACCTCCGGGCCCACCCGCAAGCTGCGCCTGGGCAACCGCACCGTCGAGCTCAGGCACGGCAAGCGCTGGCAACTCGCCCTCGGCACGCGCCTGGCCGGGAGGGCCATACGCGCTTTGTCGTGGCTGGGACCTGGACAGGCATCCTCCGCTCTGCGCACCCTGCGAACCCGATTGCCCCCGGAAGAATGGGCAGCCCTGCAAGCGGCACGCCCGGCCCTGCCCGGTTGGATGGCCCGCGCGGTCAGCGAAATGAATGCACTCGGCTGAGCCCTGGTTCGCTCTCGGCCGGGCCGATCGGCTCGATGCCCTGGAATACGCGGCAGCCCGGAGCGGCCGCCCCACACATCTGCTGGAGAAAGACATCTGGGTGGTGTGGACGCTTGCGGCGATCTACGACTCCCCCATTGCCGACGCGGTGACATTCAAGGGCGGGACATCGCTTTCGAAGGTCTACAAGGCCATTGACCGCTTTTCCGAAGACATCGATCTCACCTACGACATCCGGTCCCTCGTTCCGGACCTTCTCCGCGAAGGCAATCCCATCCCGGCATCTGCGAGCCAAGGAAAGAAGATCACTCGCGCGGTACGCGCACGACTTCCCGAGTGGATCGAGAAAACGGTACGTCCCGTCATCGAAGCTGCCTTGGACGCGAACGGCTTGCAGGCGGACGTGAGGCTCGCAGGCGAGAACCGCGACAAGCTGATCGTCGCCTACCCTGCCGTAAAGACCGGCACGGGCTATGTCTCCGCGACCGTTCAACTGGAATTCGGAGCTCGCGCCACCGGTGAACCGCACGCCTTTCGTGACGTGGCCTGCGACATTGCATCGTGGATTGAGGACGTGGCCTTTCCGACGGCACGGCCCCTGGTCATGTCAGCCGAGCGCACGTTCTGGGAGAAGGCGACGGCCGCACACGTTTACTGCCATCAGCAACGCCTGCGCGGCGAGCGCTATTCACGTCACTGGTATGATCTCGCGGCGCTGGCCCGAACCGAGCACTTTGAAAAGGCGGCTGCCGATCGCGAGCTCGCGCACCAGGTTGCCCGGCACAAGTCGATGTTCTTTGTCGAGAAGGATGCGAACGGCCGCCGGATCGACTACTTCGAGGCAGTGAGAGGCTCGCTCAAGCTGATACCGGAAGGCGCATCGTACACGGCGTTGGCAGAAGATTTTGCGGCGATGAGCGAGGACGGCATGTTGATGGCCGACCACCCGGAGCTCGATGCAGTCCTGGACGCGTGTGCTGTCATTCAGGACAAGGTCAATCGGCTGGCATGAAGCCGATAGCTGACAGCCCGATTCCCCTGCCATCCCGCAATGCCGGACCCGCCTCACCGGCAAGCACGAACGGCCTGGCGCTCTCGTGCTCGAACGACCCGCAGGCTTTGCGGGCACTTCGAATTGGCCTACCCGGCGTCCAACGCGCTACCATTTCCCCGCGTCGTTGGCGGTTCCTGGTTCCGCCTCCACTACCTTCTTCCGCGGCGCCTCCACCACGCTCCGGGTGACCGGAAGCGTCGCGGGCGCCCGGCGTCAAGGACAGGACAGCACATGGTCCCTCTTTCGATCCTGGACCTCGTCCGCGTCACCGAAGACACGGACGCACGTGCCGCGCTCGACAATGCGCGCGACCTCGCGTGGCACGCCGAGCGCTGGGGCTACAGGCGCTTCTGGCTCGCGGAGCATCACAACATCCCGAGCATCGCCAGCGCGGCGACCTCCCTCGTCATCTGCCACGTGGCGGCGGGGACGAGCACGATCCGTGTCGGTGCCGGCGGCATCATGCTGCCGAATCACTCCCCGCTCGTGATCGCGGAGCAGTTCGGGACGCTCGAGCTCCTGTTCCCCGGCCGCATCGATCTCGGGCTGGGACGCGCGCCCGGAACCGACCAGGCGACCCTGCACCTGCTGCGCCGCTCGCCGGCGGCGGCCGAGCACTTCCCGCAGGACGTGCTCGACCTGCAAGCCCTGCTGGCTCCGCCGCAGCCCGGGCAGGCGATCGTGGCGACCCCGGGTGCCGGCACCCGCGTGCCGCTCTGGATACTCGGGTCCAGCCACTTCGGCGCCGTGCTCGCGGCGGAGCTCGGCCTGCCGTACGCGTTCGCGTCGCATTTCGCGCCGCAACAGCTCATGACGGCACTCGAGCTCTATCGCACCCGCTTCAAGCCGTCGGAACAGCTCGATCGCCCGTACGTGATGATCGGCGTCAACGCAATCGCCGCGGACACGGACGACGCGGCGCGCCGCCTCTGGACGACACAGCAGATGTCGTTCACGAACCTCGTTCGCGGCCGCACGCGTGAGCTCAGCCGGCCGCCCATCGACGACATCGAGGATTACTGGACGCCCGAGGAGAAAGCACAGGTGTCGCAGATGCTCGCGCGCTCGATCGTCGGCTCGGCGGACACCGTGCGCCGCGGCATTCGCGCGCTCGTCGAAGAGACCGCGGCCGACGAGCTCATCATCGTGTCGGACGTGTACGACCACGGCGCGCGCCTGCGCTCGCTGGAGCTGATCGCAGCGGCCAACCGCCCCTAAGAGTAATCGGAATACCGGCCCGGACCGGACGGACAGGGCCGGCACGATTTTTTCAAGAGTGACATGCGCGGGGGGAATCCGGATACTGCGCGGTCCCCGGCACGCATCGGAAAAGAAGAATGTTTCGCAACGTCCGCCTCTTTCGCCTGCACGGCGCCTGGCCCGATTCGGAACAGGCCGTCTCCGAAAAGCTCTCTGCCGCCGCGTTCGAGCCTTGCGGCTCCTTCGCCGAGACGAGCACCGGTTTCGAGCCGCCGACCGGCGACGCCGCGGGCCTTCTCGCGCGGCGGGTCGAAAACGCGGACCTGCTGAAGCTCCGGAGCCAGACCCGCATCCTGCCGGCGGCCGCCGTCGAAGACGCGCTGGAAGCGCGGGTCGTGCAATGGCGCGAGCGCATGGGAGCGGAGCCCGGCCGCCGCGAGCTGCGCAAGCTCAAGGCACAGCTCCGCGACGAGCTGCTGCCGAAGGCGTTCCTCAGGTCGCAGCGGACGAGCGCGCTGGTGCTGGTGCCCGAGCGCATCCTGGCCATCGACAGCCTTTCCGATGCGCGCACCGAGACGTTCATCAATACGTTGCGCACGGCGTTGGACGATTTCGATGCCGTGCCGCTCGGCTTCGCACGCCCGGTGCCGGATCTTCTCACGCGAATCTTCCTGGGTGACGCGCCGCGCGGCTTTGCCCTCGGTACGGAATGCCGTTTCGTCGATCCCTCCGACACGCGGGCGTCGATCCGCTGTACCGAGCTCGACCTCACCGACGCGACACTCAGGACCCACCTCCGCCACGGCATGCGGCTGACCCAGCTCGGCATCAGCTTCGACGAGGTGCTCTCCTGCACCCTGGACGAGAAAGGCGGCATCGCGAAGCTCAAGCTGCTCGGCGCCGATCTGCCCGAGGACCTGCCCGAAGAGGATCCGCTCGCGCGACTCGATGCCGGAATCGCGTTGCTCGCCGGCACGCTGCGGCGGCTGCTCGCTGCGCTGGCGCAGGCCCTCGGCGGCTACGAGGAGCGGGAGGGCGTGCCGGAGCGTCTCGCCGTCGCGTGACTAGCCGAAGCGTTTGACGACCAGGGCGATCGGCACGCCGACGCAGAAGAGCATCGCGGCCCCGCCGACGGCGACCGACGCCGGCGTGAATGCGAGCTGGTGCGGAAACGCCGACAGGGGCAGCACGACGAAGTTCATCACCACGTAGACGACGACTCCGTAGGCCAGGCCGGTCACGATCGGCCGTTCCGTCAGCAGCGCGATCCTGCGGCTGGCCGCGTACCAGGTCGCGGCGATGACGAACATGATCAGGAAATGCAGGACGACCCCGAGCGTCGCCGTGGCCGCACCGTGCTCGTAGGCACGCGTGCCCAGCAGCCCGGATGCGATCGACTGCATGATGCGGGCGGGCTCGATGCCGCGCATCCCGTTCGCGACCAGCGCGTACGCAAGGTCCAGGGCTCCGGCGAGGAGGCCGGCGTAAAGCACCGCGCGCAGCGCGCCCGGCCGTGCCTGCTGCTCGAATCCTGAGACCATCCCCCTCTCCTGTTCCCCGGCACGCCCGGCGGCAGCGGCGCGCGCCGCCGTTCGACCGGCCAGACGCTTGATAACACGATCCGCGCGACGCCCGCCAGCCGTTTTCGGACCTGCCATCCCGAACCTCGTGTGTACGCCGGCGGCGTTCCCTTCTCCGTGTAACGGCGCAACGGCCCGGCACTCGCGATCCGGCGCCCGGCGTCTACACTGGAATGTGCCGCGGCGCATTCCGGCACCGCGGTCACCGCTTCGCGGACGTGCCCGCGTTCGCCTCACCACGGACTACCATCATGAATCTTCTCGACCTCCTGGAACAGCAAGGCGGCGGCAGCAGCATCGCCACGTTGGCGGGCAAGCTCGGCATCGACGAGCAGCAGGCCCGGAAGCTGATCGGCAGCCTCTCGCCGGCGATGGCCGCCGGGCTGCAGCAGCGCGCGCAATCGCCCGAGGCCCAGGCCGGGCTCGCGAGCGAGATCGAGACCGGCCGCTACCAGCGCTACCTGGACGAGCCGGGCCGGCTGGCCGACGACAGCGCCCGCGAAGACGGCAACCACGTGCTGGGGCAACTGTTCGGCAGCAAGGACGTCAGCCGCAGCGTCGCCGACCGCGCATCACGCGACACCGGCCTCGATGCCGGCCTCGTCAAGCAGGCTTTGCCGATGGTCGCCGGCCTCGCGATGGGAGCGCTCGGCAGGCAAGCGGGCCAGCAGGGCGGACTCGGCGGCGGCCTGGGGTCGATCGCCGGCCTGCTCGACGGCGACGGCGACGGCAAGCTCGGCCTCGGCGACCTGCGCCGCCTGTTCTAGCAGGCCGCCCGGAAAGCGCTGCCGGCTCGCCCGGCCGCTACAGGGCCGCTTGCAGGCGCTGGACGGCCTCCAGGGATTTCTGCACGTTGTCGAACGGCGAGACGCCGCTGATCGTCTCGGCGATCTTGCCGTCCGGCGTCACGATGAAGGTCGTGCGCTCCACGAAGTCGTGGCCGATCTCCTCGCCGCGGGTGTCCGTCATGCCGGGGCGGCCTTCGCGGACCGCGAGCCCGTAGGAACGGGCGATCGCACCGTCGGCGTCGGAAGCGACGGGCAGCTTGCCGGCGCAGTACTCCGGATCGGCGGAGAAATCGTTGAGCCGCTCGATGCTGTCGAGCGACACGCCGATGACGCTCGCACCCGCGGCCTTGAACTTCTCGATGTTCTCGGCGAACTCGCGGGCCTGGATGTTGCAGCCCTGGGTGTAGGCCGACGGGTAGAAATACACGACGACCGTGCCCTCGCCGAGCGCCTCCGAGAGCGAGAACTCGAACGTCTCACCCGCGAGCGAGGCCTGCGTCTCGAAGTCCGGCGCGGTATCGCCCGGCTCGAGGGCCGCGTAGGCCTGGCACGCGAGCAGGCCGGAGGTCACCAGAGTCAATATCTTAGCTTTCATCGGCTTATCCACGCTTGTTTTTGAATCGCATCAACATGCCGGGTCCCTCATCCTGACCCCGGCCGCCACCCGGCGCAAGGCGCACGACGATACTGCCGTCGTCGCGATCCGGCCTGGCCGGGTCCACGCGGCGGCCGATCGCCGCCCGTCTCCATAAGACCGCGAGGAACGCGGCGACATTACACCGGGCAAGCGCACCCGGGTGACGTCGGGTAAATGCCGCGACGGCGTCACGCCGCATTGGACTTTTCGCTGCGGCCGATCTACACCCAGAAAGGCCGGGGAAGTTCCGGTCACCCACCGCCGGTCGGGGCATGAAACACGCACTCCTCGTTTTGCGCGTGATGCTGCCGGTGAAGGCAGGCGCCCCGCGGCACGCCGCGAAAAGCCCGACCGGAGAGCCGATCGCAAGTCCCGCGGGCCGCCTGCTCGGGGCAAGGCGATGAACCTCGAGACGCTGATCGGCGCCGGGTTCGCCACCAGCATTTTTCTCACGGTGCTCGCGGTCGGCATGGCCGTGAAGCGGGAGGACCTGCGTTACGTCCTCGGGCAACCCGGCCGGCTGGCACGCGCGCTGCTCGCCATCAACGTGCTCGTGCCCGTCGCCACCGTCGTCGTCTGCAAGACTTTCTCGCTGCACCCGGCCGTGATCGTCGCGCTCGTGACGCTGTCCGTGGCCCCCGTGAGTGCACTCTTCGCCCACGCGATGCTGCCGCTCGTCGTGCCGGGGCGAATGTCCGGCGCCAACGGCCTCTTCTTTGCCAGCACGTTGCTGGCGGTGATCGTCACGCCGCTCGCCGTGGAAGGTGTCCAGCTCTTCGCCAGCGGTGACAGCGAGGCGGTGCACGTCAGTCCGCTCGCCGTCGCGCAGGTGGTCTTCGGCTCGGTGCTGCTGCCGCTGTTCGCCGGGTTCGCGATCGCCCGCCGCTCGCCGGGAGCCAAAGCCTGGGCACCGGTAATGCAGAAGCTGGGCTCGATCCTGCTCGTCGCCTGCGCCATTCCGGTCCTCATCGGCGCGTGGCCCCACCTGCTGCCGCTCGTGCGTGAGGGCACCTTGACCGCCATCGCGCTGATCACGCTCGTCGCGCTCGCCGCCGGACATCTTCTCGGCGGCCCGAACGAGGACGACCGCACCGTTCTCGCGTTCGCTTGCGTCTCGCGCCACCCGGGCGTGGCGATGGCCATCGCCGCGCTCACCGGCGAGCCGCTCGCGCCCTTGGGCGTGCTCCTCGCGGTGCTCGTGAGCGAGGTTGCCGTCACTCCCTACAAGATCTGGCGCAAGCGAGTGCGCACCGCCGCCGCGGCCGCCGGGCGGAACCCGCCGGCCGCAGGTGCGCACTGACATCAACGTCCATCATCGGAGATTCCTGCCATGTCCACGCCGCTGCCTCCCGGAACCGACTCCGCCCCGTCCGAAGGGATGCCGCGCGACGTCGGGCTTCCCGACGCCGAGGGCCTGGGCACGAACGTCGAAACGGACCGGGCGCTTGCCGGCAGGCCGTCGCCCGACGAGCGGGCCCGCGAAGTCGAAGAGCAGATGACCGACGACGAGCGCTTCTCGCTCGTCATCAGCATCATGGGCCACATCCCCGGCAGCGCCGTGGGAGGCCGCGACCCGCGCCTCCCCGCGAACCTCGCGAACATGAGCGCGGGATACACGCCCGGCGTGCCGAGGCTCGGCATCCCGGCGATACAGAGCTCGGACGCCAGCATGGGGATCACCAATCCCGGCTACCGTCCGGATGACGCGGGCGCCACGGCTTTCCCTTCCCTGATTGCCCTGGGCTCCAGCTTCAACCCCGAGCTCGTGCGGGCGGGCGGCGCCGCCATCGGCCGCGAGGCGCGGATCCGGGGATTCAACGTCCAGCTCGCCGGCGGCTGCAACCTGGCGCGCGATCCGCGGAATGGCCGGAACTTCGAGTACTTCTCCGAGGATCCTTATCTCAGCGCCGTGCTCGTCGCAGAGCAGGTCAACGGCATCCAGTCCCAGGGCGTCGTCTCCACGCTCAAGCACTACACGCTCAACTGCAACGAGACCAACCGCCATTGGCTCGATGCCGTGATCGACCCCGACGCGCACCGGGAATCGGACCTGCTTGCGTTCCAGGTCGCCATCGAACGCTCGCAGCCCGGCTCCATCATGAGCGGTTACAACAAGATCAACGGCGAGTACGCCGGCGGGAACGAGCACCTCCTGAACGAAGTGCTGAAAGGCGCTTGGGGCTACAAGGGCTGGGTGATGTCCGACTGGGGCGCGACGCCCGACTGGGAATTCGCGCTCAAGGGTCTCGACCAGGAGTCCGGTGCCCAGGCCGACCGGATGCTCTGGGGCAAGGAGCCGTTCACGGATGACCTGAAGGAGGCATACGCCGGCGGCAGGCTGCCCAAGGAGCGGCTCTCCGACATGGTGCGGCGCATCCTCCGTTCGCTGTACGCGGTCGGTGCCGACCGGTGGGGGCCGCCACCCGACGTCGACATGGCGAAGCAGAACGAAATCGCCCTGGAAGGTGCACGCCAGGGGATCGTGCTGCTGAAGAACGATGGCGTGCTGCCGTTCCCGGCAGACCGGCGGATGAGAATCGCCGTGATCGGCGGCTACGCGCAGCAGGGCGTGATCAGCGGCACCGGCTCCGGGGCGGTGGCCCCGGTCGGCGGCTTCGCCGGTTTCACGCAGATCGGCGGCGCGGGCGTCATGGGGAAACATCGCAATCTCTTCCTGTTCCGGCCGTCCCCGCTCGACGAGCTGAAGAAGGCGCTGCCGGTGGCGCAGTTCGACTTCGACCCGGGCTATACGCCGGCGGAAGCCGCATTGACGGCGAAGCGTTCCGACGTGGTCATCGCCTTCGGCATACGCATCGAGGGCGAGGGCTTCGACATGGCCGACCTTTCGCTGCCCTGGGGCCAGGATGCGGTGATCGACGCGGTGGCGACGGCCAACCCGAACACCGTCGTGGTGCTGGAAACCGGCAACCCGGTGTCGATGCCGTGGCACGACAAGGTCAGGGCCATCCTGCAGGCCTGGTACCCGGGGCAGGCCGGCGCGCAGGCCATTGCCGAGGTGCTGAGCGGCAAGGTGAACCCGTCGGGCCGGTTGCCGATCACGTTCCCGCAAAGCCTCGCGCAGACCCCGCGACCCGAGCTGCCCGGACTCGGCACCCCGTGGGGAACGCCGGTCACGATCGAATACAACGAGGGCGCGGAAGTCGGCTATCGCTGGTTCGCCCGCACCGGCGAGAAGCCGCTGTACGCGTTCGGTCACGGGCGGAGCTACACGAGCTTCGACTACACCGACTTCGAAGCGCAAGGGGGCGATACGCTCAGCGCGAGCTTCACGGTCACGAACACGGGGCAGCGCCGCGGCGCCGACGTTCCGCAGCTCTACCTCACGCATGCTCCCGGCGAGGCGCGCATGCGTCTGCTCGGCTTCGAGCGGGTCACGCTCGAGCCCGGCGAATCGCGCCGCGTCACGCTGAGCGCCGATCCGCGGCTGCTCGCGCGCTTCGACGGCGCGGCAGGCCGATGGCGCATCGACGACGGCAGCTACACCGCAGCGCTCGCGCATGCCGCGGACGCGCCGGTCGCGTCGCGGGACGTGCACCTCGCCGGTCGCGCATTCGGAGGCTGAGCCGCGACGCCGGCGCTCGCGGCACCGGCTGGAGCGAGAGACGCGCTCCGCTCGCGGCGACGAGCGGACGTCCTGTCGGTCGCGACCGCCGGCCGGGCCGATACCGGTAGGAGCGCACCGTTGCATTGACGGCTGGAGGACTTGGTCCGGCCGCCCCCGAAGCTCGACTGACAGGACACTGGCATGAAGTACGCGCGGAAATCCATCGGCAACGTGGTCACCGGCAAATCCGCTGCCCGGACGGGCAGCCACCCTGCTCCACCGGCAAGACTCGCACGCCTGCTGGCGGCCGGTGCGCTCCTGCTCGCCGGCTGCGGTGGCGCGCCGCTCAGCCAGATCTCGCTGATGCCGGCTCCCGAGGTCTACGAGGAGGGGAAGATCGATCCCTTCCTCGACAACGACCCGATCAGCCGCGGCGAGCTGCCGCAGCTGCTGTACGCCACCGACCGCGCTCCGGCCGCCGCGGACGACGATCGCGGGGACCGGCACTATACCGACGAGCGCGGCGGCGTCCTGCGCCTGGGCGCAGCGAGTGTCCGTCTCGGCGTCGAGGACACGATCACCTGGGAGGAAGCGCGGCGCATCTCGCTGCTCAAGAATCGCACCGAGGACTACCCGCTGGAGGTCGACAGGGTCGTCGAGTACGGCGCCCTCGCGAGCACGATCCGGCCGTTCGACGATCGCTTTCGGCCCGAGCAGGAGCCCGGACGCCGCTTCTCCGCCGAGATCGACCGCCAGCTCGAGCGATCGGGAAGGCGCGACGTGTTCATCTACGTCCACGGCTACAAGGTCGTGTTCGAGAATCCCATCCTCGTGGCGACCGAGCTCTGGCATTTCCTGGGCTACCAGGGCGCGTTCGTCGCGTTCTCATGGCCGTCGACGCCGAGCACTTTCCGTTACTTCTCCGATCTCGAGGATGCGCAGATCTCCGGGCGCAGCCTGCGCTCGCTGATCCTGCACATCGCCGGCACCACCGAGGCGGAGCGGATTCACGTGCTCGGCTACAGTGCCGGCACCCGGGTGGTGACGAAAATGCTGGGCGACCTCGGCATGTTCGGCTACCTGCGGGGCATCGAGGAGTTGAAAGCGCACACGAAGCTCGGCAACGTGATCCTCGTCGGCAGCGACGTCGACCAGGAGATCCTCGCGGGCTACCTGCTCGACGGCGGCCTGCGCGTGCCCGACAGCCTCACCATTTACCAGTCCTCGACCGACAAGGCGCTCGGCATGTCGCGTTTCGTGTTCGGACGCGACCGGTCCGGCCAGGTCGTCGATCGCGGGCACCTGGGACCGCGGGCACGCGAGTTCTTCGCCGCGCACCCGGAGATCCGTTTCATCAACATCTCCGGCGCAGAGGGCTCCGCCACGGGCAACGGCCACGGCTACTTCCGCAGCAGCCCCTGGGTGAGCAGCGACGTCCTGATGACGCTGATGTACGACCTCGCACCGGCAGAGCGCGGGCTGGTGCGGGACGCGGACGGCGTCCGCTGGCGTTTTTCCGCCGATTACATCGACCGCCTGCGCGGCGCGCTGGCCAGGGCGAACCCGGCGTTCGCAGAACGTTCGCCGCGCTGACTGCCTGGCGAGATCTTCACGCGTCGTCGCGCCGGCGCGGAACCGACCGGCCGCCCGCCGGTCACACTGCGCCACAACCGGCACGACACGGGGGAGTCATGACCAGGCCGTTCATCCTGCTCACCGTCGCGTGGTCGCCGCTGGCGGCCGCGGCGGGCATCACCTTTTCCACACCAGAGACCGTGATCCACGGGCCGCCGAGCGCGATCCGCCTCGCCATCAGCCCCGACGGCGCTCACCAGCTCTGGGGCGAGCCGCGCGCGCCGGAGGACGGCGGGCTCGACATCCGCGAGCGGCGCAGGCTCGCGGACGGCTGGAGCGAGCCCGAAGACGTGGCCTTCAACAGTCCCTGGAACGATTTCGACCCGGCGTTCGCCGCGGACGGCTCGGGCGTGTACTTCTTCTCCGACCGGCCGGGCGGACTGGGAGGCGACGACATCTGGTTCGTGCCCCTCGAGGGCGGTGCATGGGGCGAGCCCGTCAATCTCGGCGCGCCGGTCAACACGCCGACGGACGAGTGGGCGCCGACGCCTCTTCCGGACGGCCGCCTGCTGTTCAGCTCCGACGGTCACCCCGGCCTCGGCGGACACGACCTGTACGTCTCCGCGCCTGCCGCCGGCGGCTGGACCGAACCCGAGAACCTCGGGGCGCCGGTGAACTCCGCGACGCACGATTACGACGCCGTGCTGCTGCCCGAGGGCAGCCTGGTGCTCACCCGCAGCGACGACCCGGAGCGCGGCTCCGAGCTCTTCTGGTCGTGCCGGCTGAACGCCGGTTACGGCCGGCCGGAGCGCGTCGACGAGCTCAATCCCGGCGGCGGCTGGGCGCTCGGGCCTTCCATTGCGTTCCACGAGCCCGGGGTCCTGTACTTCAGCGCCCGCGAGCCCGATGCCGCGAACATCCGCATCTACCGCGTGGCGTACACGACCGACTGCCCCGGCGCGTAGGCGCGGCCGTCCCGGCTACGGCCGTCCGGCGAACAGCGCCTTCAGCCGCAGGACGTCCTCCTCCGTCCAGCCGGGCGGCTCGGTGAGCGCGACCCACGATTCGATGTAGTCGTCGGGCGAGTAGTTGTGCCCGTGACCCACCGGCGTGATGTCGCCGGCGCGCATGTCGGCCACGACCTGCAGCATCGTGACGACCGGGATCCAGCGCAACGCCGGCGTGACGTCGTGCCCGCGCGGCGGTGCGAGCCAGTCGGCCGGGCGCCAGGCCATGCTGGGCTCGAAGAACGTGATCGGGTCCGACGGGTACTGCAGGTAGGCGATGCGCAAGGGCCCCCAGTGCGAACCCGGGTTGCGGAGACGGTCGTGCTGGTCCGTGAACCGGATGACGCTGCCATCCCGGAAGCGCGGCAGCCACGCAGGGGACCCGGGCACCCGCTCCTCGGTCGCGGCGCGCCAGGTCTCGCTGCGGTACGGCGGGCCGCTCCACAGCGCACCGTCGAAGGGATCGCCGATCACGTCGTAGAGATCGAACGCACGATCGGAGTTGAGCGACCCGAGGCTCAGCCCGTGCAGGTAAAGGCGCGGGCGATCGTCCTTCGGCAACGTCGTCCAGTGCCCGTACACGGCGTTGAACAGTGCCTTCGCCGTCTCCACCCCGTTCTCCGGCTCGACCAGCAGGGAGATCGCGCTCTCGAGATACGAATACTGCACGGCGACGCTCGCGATGTCGCCCCGGTGCAGGTACTCGACGGTGTCGATCGCGCCCGGATCGACCCAGCCGGTGCCGGTCGGCGTCACGAGCACGAGCACCGCGCGCTCGAACGCACCCACGCGCTGCAGTTCCTCGAACGCGAGGCGCACGCGGGCCCGGACCGTCTGCGCGGAGTTCAGGCCGACGTAGACCCGTACGGGCTCCGGCGCCGGCTCGCCGAAGAATGCCTCGAGGTCCGCGGCGGTCGGCCCGGAGCTCACGAACAGCCGGCCCTGCCTGCCGAGCGTCTGCCACGGCACGAGCGACTCCGCGCTGCCGGTCTTCACCGGGTTCGCCGGCGGCGCGCTCTCCGGCTCGACGAGCGCATCGAGCTGCTGGAACGACTTGTCGATGGTGGAGAGGAGATAGCGGAACAGCACGCCGTCGATCAACGACCAGAACAGGAAGGCCGCAGCCACGGCACCGATGAGGCGCGCTACGCGGGGCGGCAGGAAGTGCGGAAGGTGATCGTGAATGACGCGGTAAGTGAGACGAAACAGCCGCGCGACGATCACGACCGCCGCGAACAGCGACAGCGCGACCAGCGCGATCGCGAACGGCCGCGTGCCTTCGACGGGTGGCATGTCCATGAGCACGCGAATCGAGTTCTGCCATTCCGGGGCGCGCAGCAGGAAAACGACACCGATGGCAAGGCACACGACGCCCGCGGCCAGTCGCACGATGCGCGCGGTGCGCGCCGGCGGTACCGGCAGCTCGAGGTAGCGCCACGTGAGGTCGAAGACGCAGCCGATGGCGTAACCGGCGGCGAGCGACAGCCCGGCGAGGATGCCCTGCATCAGCGCCGAGCGCGGCAGCAGGCTGGGCGTCAGGGAAAACGCGGCGAGCAGCGTGCCGAGCAGGAGCCCCGCTGACGAGAACGATTTCCAGATGCGGCGATCCAGGATCAAAGGCGGCTCCTGTCCGCCATTGTAGACGGCCGCCCCTGCCGGCTCGCAGGACGGCGCATCGCCCGTCCCGCGATCCGAACTCTTTTTGAATTTGGTTACAGTATCTTACGAACGGTTTCTAAGCTATCCTCTCTGCTGCGGTTCAGGCGGTCTCGCCGAACATGATCAGCAGGAAGGCCGCTCGCTCCTCGCCGGGGTTCCAGAACTCGTGGGTCATGCCGGCCGGGACGAGGATCGCCTGGTTGTCCGCGAGCGGCACTTCCTGGCCGCCCAGCCGGGCGCGCGCACTCCCGCCCTTGATGACGACCACCAGCGAATCGAAGTCGTTGACCTGGTCTCCCGGCTCGGCGTTGATGTGCTGCCCCGGGGCGATGCCATACCAGGCCGTGCGCAGGCGTTCCGAATAGTAGATCGGCACCGCCTCGCCGCCGTGCACCAGCCGTGCGTGCTCGGGGCCGAACGACACGATCTCGGGCTGCCCGGTCGTGAAGAAATGGAAGCTCACCGAAAGGAAAGCGTTGCGGCCGGCGGCATCCATCTCGAACCCGTTCACCGTTTCCACGCGCATCGGCGTCGGGTCGGAGGCACGTGCTTGCGCCATGGCCGTGAGGGCATGCAGGTCGCCGCTCGCGATGCGCGCGAAGGTTGCGGAGTCGGTGACGTAGACGAACGCCGGCACGTCCGGCTCGCCGGCGCTGACGGTGACCTCGGCGGGCTTGCCGTCGGCAGCGGGTCGCGCGGAAACCGTCCAGGCCTCGTCGTCCACGCGCACGCCGAAAGTGACGGGCTGGAGCAGCGCAGGATCGGCGGCGTAATCCGCGGCCAGGCGCTCGAGGTCCGCGCGAAACGATTTCCCTCCGACCGGCGCGGCGATGAACAGCGCCAGCAGGACGACACGCAAGGCCATCATCATGGGCAGTTCCTCCGTATTCTCCCTTTTGATGCTCGGAGGAGCGCTTTCGGTTGCAGTTCCCGCGTACCGTGCCCGGAAACAGACGAATCGGTTATGAAGCGATGCCCGGACGCGGATCGGGCGGTGCGCCCGCGTCGCATTTCACGCAATTCAGGGTACGGCCGAGCATCTGTCGTCGACCCGCCGCCGTCACCACCCACGGCCGGTTGGTCCAGGGCGGGTCATGCCGCACGTGCTGGTTGTGACCGCAGGCGAGCCACGCCACCCAGTGGCCTTCCTCGTCCCGATGGTAGCCCGTGATTTCCCGTTGCATGTGCACCGCTCACACGGCGACTTCGCCCGGCCGCACCATAACACGCGGCAGCGGAGCGGCCGCCCGTCCCGTGGGCACGCGAATGGCGGGGCGGTAAGCTCCCCGCATGGACTCGCTGGTGACCTGGTATGCGCTGGCGGCCGTGCTGATCGTCGCCGGCCTCGCCGGCACGATCCTCCCTGCCCTGCCCGGGGTCCCGCTGGTGTTCGCCGGCATGTGGCTGGCCGCCTGGGCAGGCGGTTACGCCGAGATCGGCGTGTGGACCGTTGTCCTGCTCGGGGCGCTCGCCGGCCTCGCCGTGCTCCTCGACTTCGCCGCCGGGCTGCTCGGCGCGCGGCGCGTGGCAGCGAGCACGGGCGCGCTGTGGGGCGCGGCACTGGGCACCGTGGCCGGTCTCTTCTTCGGGTTGCCCGGGCTCGTGCTGGGACCGTTCGTCGGCGCCGTCGCGGGAGAGCTGCGCAGTGGCGCGACACTGCAGCGCTCCGCGCACGTCGGCATCGCCACCTGGATCGGGCTCCTGTTCGGCACGATCGCGAAGATCGCGCTTTCGTTCACGATGCTCGGAGTGTTCGTCGGCGCGCTGCTAATCCGCTGAACGTCACGCCGCCGCGCCGGTAACCTTGCGGGCAACGACGATCACCCCGATGAGCAGCAGGCTGATGACGGCGGCCTGCAGGACCTCGAAAGGCCAGAGGTTGTGGGACGTCGGGTCGATCGCGGTGTCGATGACGATGCGCAGCACGACGAAGCCGATGATCGCCAGCGGTATCGCGGCCGCGACCCGCCAGCCGCCCTGCCACCGCCGCACCGCCCGCAGCGGCAGGACGATCCCGGCGATGCCGAGCCCGAGCACTGCGAACATGAAGGTTGTCATCAGCAGGTGAGAGCCGACGCCCACCGGTTCGGCCATGCGCCGTTCCATGTCTTCCCGTGCCAGCCGGTTCTCTTCGTCCCTCAGCGTCACCGCCCACGCGGGCAGGGACTCCGCCGCGCGCGCGCGATTCGCGCTCACGATGTGCACCGGCTTGGTCGCCACCAGCCGGGTGCCCGCCGTAGAGCCATCGCCCGCCGTGATGCGGATCTCGTCGACCTCGAGACCGGGCTCGAACAGGAAGAACCAGCCGAGTGCCTCCCCGCTTCCCGTGTGGACGCGGGACGGGTTGCTGCCGGCGCGCACCTCGGCGCCCCTGAAGTAAGGACGCGCCCAGATCCTGACCGGCTCGTCCGTGGTGTAGGCCACCCGCACGTAGAACGTCTCGTTGGGCGCCAGCGTGACCCGCTCGCCGGCAGGATGCGTGTCGACCACCCGGAACGTCGCCTCGGCGCGGGCATTCGGCACCCATGCCGCCGCGGCGGCGAGCAGCAGCCACATGAAGCTCGTCCCGGCGAGCGCGCGTGAGAATGCCTTGACCATGCCGTCGACGGTAGCAGGCCGACGGGTTTGGAAAATGCGGCGGACGTCGCGTTTTCGGCTCGAGAGGCGCGGTCCCGGCCGGCCGGTGGCCGCCGGGATTTCACCGCCACGGCGCCCTGGGGTAACGTGCACGGCAGGCAACGCGGGAGGCGGCACGGTGACGGATCTGGAGACGACGCGCATCCTGGTGGCGCTGGCAGCGCCGCTGCTCGCTTTGGTCGCAGCCGCTGCCGACCCGGTACCGGTGGAGCGCATCGAGCGCGGCAACCTCGTGATCGAGAACATCCCGGAGGTGCCCCGCTCGCTGCAGGACCGCCTGCTGCAATACGAGAACACGCGCTCGGCATATTTCGCGGGCTTCACCGCGGACGGCGGACTCCTGATCAGGACGCGCTTCGCGGAAACGAACCAGGTGCACGCGGTCGACGTGCCGCTCGGCATGCGCCGCCAGCTCACGTTCTACGACGAGCCGATCGGCGAGGTGGCGCTGCGCGAAGGTGCGCGCGACGCATTCGTCTTCGGCAAGGACACCGGCGGCGACGAGTTCTACCAGGGATGGCTGTACGACCTCGCGACCGGAGCGACCCGCTCCTTCACCGAGGAAGGCACGCGCAACGGCAGTTTCGTGTGGCGCAAGGACGGCCGTCGCCTCGCCTGGTCGCGGCTCGAACGACTGGGACATCCTGGTCGACGACCCGGCCGATCCCGCACCGTTCACGGTCGCCCTCGAAGGTGACGGCGCCATGATTCCGCTCGACTGGTCCAACGACGGCGCCTCGCTGCTCGCCATGCGCTACGTGTCGATCAACCGTTCGCACCTGTACACGCTGGACCTCGAGCAGGGCGTGCTCGACGAGATCCGGCCGCAAGCGGAGGTCGCCTGGGCCGGCGGCCGCTTCCTGCCCGACGGCCGGGTGCTCACGGTCAGTGACGAAGGCAGCCAGTTCCAGCGCATCCTGGTCGTGGATCCGCGAACGGACGGGATCGAGGTATTGACGCCCGAGGCGGAGTGGGACGTCGGGGACATCGCCCTGTCGCCGGACGGGCGCACGGTCGCCTACACGCTGAACGAGGGCGGCACCGAAACGCTCCACTTCCTCGACCTCGACGGCGGCGAGCCGGCCGGGCCGTGAGCGGGTGCACGAATCGGGGAAGGAGCCACATCGCATGACCGAAAAGCACGACGAGCTGCCGATCGAACGCAGCGAGGATTCGAGCAAGGGGCGTTACTTCCTCCGCCTGGACGGCGCGGAAGCCGAGCTGACCTACTCGCGGGCGGGTGACGACACGATCATCATCGACCACACCTACGTGCCGGATGCACTCCGCGGACGCGCGATCGGCGATGCCCTCGTGCGGCGTGCCGTCGAGGATGCCCGGGCGGAAAAGCGCACGATCGTGCCGCTGTGCCCGTTCGCTCGATCCCGGATCGCGCGCCACCCGGAATGGCAGGACGTGCTGAAGCGCTGAAGGCGCGCCCCTGACCCCGCGTGCGCGGGTGCGCTATATTGCCGGACGGGCGCGATGCCAGCGGCGCCCGGCGGGCCGACCCGATTGCCCGTTGCCACACTTCCCTGCTCCGATCCGTTTCCGAGGGTACGCTGGCGCATGGCGCAATCCCGCGATCCGCAGAACCTGGAGCAACTGCTCGACCGCATAGCCGCGGCCGCCCGGGACCGGGAGCAGGTGTCGCTCGGCACGATCCTCGACGAAGTCGGGCGACGCTCGTTCGGCCCGCTGTTGCTGGTCGCCGGCCTCGTCACCCTCGCCCCGCTCATCGGCGACATCCCCGGCGTGCCCACCCTGATGGCGCTCCTCGTGCTCCTGGCGACGGTCCAGGTGCTGTTTCGCCACGAGCACATCTGGCTGCCGCAATGGATGCTGAACCGCTCGATCGAGAAGGGTCACCTGGAGAAAGCGCTCGGCTGGCTGCGGCGACCGGCTCGCTTCGTCGATCGCTTCCTCCGCCCGCGACTCGGCCGGTTCGCGCACGACGCCGGCGCGTACGCGATCGCCCTGGTCTGCGCGCTGGTCGCCATCGTCATGCCGCTCACCGAGGTCGTGCCGTTCAGCGCCAACGCGGCGGGAGCGGTGCTGACCCTGTTCGGCTTGTCGTTGATCGCCCGCGACGGGCTGCTCGCGCTCGTCGCGTTCGTGCTGACCGGTGGCGCCATCGTGCTCGTGGCCTGGCGGTTGCTGTAGGACGCTGCGCAGCGCCGGCGTGCGGCGCCAGGCCGGCAACCGGCTGGCATGCACCTTGCAACACGTGAGGACCCGCAGGCACAAGAGCGTCGCATTGAGGCACACGGAGCCCATTCTCGTTGCAGGGCGGACGTGCTGGCGCATCGAGCCGGCCGGACGCTTCGCCCTGATCGTCGACGCCGCCGACTACTTCCGTCACGCGAAAGCCGCGATGCTGAACGCCGAGCAGCGCATCATGCTCCTCGGCTGGGACTTCGACGTCCGTATCGAGCTCGAGCCCGGGCAGCAGACGCTGGAGGGCCCCAACCGCCTGGGTGATTTTCTCGCGTGGCTGCCGGAGCGCCGGCCCGGCCTGCGTATCTTCGTGCTGAAGTGGGATCTGGGGGTGTTCCAGGCGCTCGGGCGCGGGATGGCGCCGATGTTCGTCAAAAACTGGACCACCGGCAAGCGGCTGCGATTCAAGCTCGACGGCATGCACCCGCCCGGGGCGGCGCATCACCAGAAGATCGTCGTCATCGACGACGCGCTGGCGTTCTGCGGTGGCATCGACATCACGGTCGATCGCTGGGATACCCGGGAACACCGCGACGCCCATCCCTGCCGCAGGGAGCCCGACGGCAAGCCGAGCGGCCCCTGGCACGACGCCACGACGGCAATCGACGGCGCTGCGGCCCGCGCGATCGGCGACCTCGCGCGCGAGCGGTGGCTCGAGGCCACGAGCGAAGCCCTGGACGTCGTGGAGGCATCCCACGATCCGTGGCCGGCCGACCTCGCGCCCATGATCGAGCAGGTCCGCGTGGGGATCGCCCGCACGCTCCCCGAGTACCGCGGGGCCGAGGCTGTAGCGGAGATCGAGCGTCTCTACCTGGCCGCGATCGCGCGCGCGCGGCGCTCTGTCTATCTCGAGAGCCAGTATTTCGCCTCGCGCAAGCTCGCCGAGGCACTGGCCACCCGCCTGCGCGAACCGGACGGGCCGGAGATCGTGCTGGTCCTGCCGGAGAAGGCGGAGGGATGGCTCGAGCAACAGGCGATGGACGGTGCGAGGGCCAGGCTGCTCAGGATGCTGTGGCAGGCCGACCTGCACGACCGGTTCGATGCTTTTTATCCGGTGACGGCGGGAGGTGACGCCATCTACGTCCACGCCAAGATCATGGTGATCGACGAGATGCTGCTCCGCGTCGGCTCGTCGAATCTCAACAACCGCTCCCTTGCGTTCGACACCGAGTGCGACCTCGCGCTGGAAGCACACCCGGATGCAGCGGACGACGAAGCGCTGCGCACGATCATCCAGCGCATTCGTGACGGACTGCTATGCGAGCACCTCGCGGTGGAGCCCGCGGCGCTCGATGCCGCCATCAGGCGGACCGGCTCGCTGCTCGGCGCGATGCGGGCGCTCGCGGGGCCCGGGCGCTCGCTGCGGCGCTTCGATCCCGGGGACGTCGCGGACGACGACAGCGCGCTCGCGGAAAACGAGCTCCTCGACCCGGAGCAGCGTTCCCTCGGCACCTGGCAGCGCCTGGGCGGCGGTTTGCGGGACGCCTTGAAATACCTCGCGCCGTGGCAGGACGGCGCGAGGGACGCGAGGTGAGCGGGCGGACGCGCCGCTGCCGGCTCAGTTGCCCTTCACGGTGATGCTGCGGGCGATCGCGTCGACCACGGGATCGATGGAGAATGCCGCGCGCTCGCGTTCGCACTCGGCGCGTTGCGGCTCATCGTAGTTGCCGCATTGCACGGCACGCAGGCTGAAAGTCAGGATGACGACGTCGTCCGCGACGGGCATCGCGTACGCATGCAGCGTGTACACGCTGCCGGCCGCCCCTTCCGTGACGCGCGTGACGCAATACGTGCGTCCGCCGATCGTCCTGGATTCCGTGCGTCCGGCACGCGCGGTCTCCTCCCCGGCCTCCCGGCAGGTGAACGGTCCGTCCTCGACGTTGACCTGCGGCGGCCAGTCGACCGCGTGGATGTACGCGGTCCCGAGGTCCCGCGGGTACCGGAACGCGATGCCGCGGCCGGGATCGTTGAACGTCTCCCAGTCCCGCGGGGGCTCCGCGAGCGGCTCTTCCGCAGGGGTGCAGCCGGCCGCGCAGGCGAGCACGATGCCCAGGCACAGTCCGGCCCACCACTCGAGGCGCCGGCCGCGACCCGCCCGCGCCAAGGCGCTGCGCTTCCGCGTGTTCGCCATTCGACCTCCGTGTCCGACTGCTCGCGTCAACGAATCACGCGCTCCCCGATGCGGCGTCACCCGCGCTCGCGGCCGCGGGCAGACTCGAACGTCTCGACCCCAGCCGGCTGACGATGACGATCGCGGCCAGCGACAGCACGAAGCCCGGCACCAGCTCGTAAAGCTCGAACAGCCCGCCCCTGTCACGCCACAGCGGCCACAGGATCACCGTGACACCGCCCGCGACCATGCCGGCCAGTGCCCCGCCCCGGGTCATGCCGTTCCAGTACAGGGACAGCAGGATCGCCGGGCCGAAGGTCGCGCCGAAGCCGGCCCATGCCCACGCGACGAGCGCCAGCACGCGGCTCTCCGGATCGAGGCCGAGCAACAGCGCGAGCGCCGCCACCGCGAGCACCGCGAGCCTCCCGGTCCAGAGCAGCTCGCGGCGTCCCGCACGCTTGCGCAGCAGCCCCTTGTAGAAGTCCTGGGCGAAGGCGCTCGACGCAACGAGCAACTGTGCCGCCGCGGTGCTCATCACGGCGGCGAGGATGCCGGAGAGGCACACGCCCGCGATCACGCCGGGAAACCGGTGCACCGCCATGAAGATGAACACCTTCTCGACGTCCGCACCCGTAAGCGGACGCTCGAGCACGGCGATGCCCGTGAGGCCCACGACCACGGCCGCCACCAGCACGACCGTCTGCCACGTCATCGCGATGCGCCGCGCGAGCGGGATGCTGCCCGCCGTGTGTGCCGCCATGAAGCGCGCGAGGATGTGCGGCTGGCCGAAATAGCCGAGACCCCACCCGAGCAGCGAGGCGATGCCGATGACCCCGAGTGCCGTTCCCGTGTTCGCGTCGACGAAGGGATCGAGCAGGTCGGGATTCACGGCATCGAGGGCGGCGGCGATGCCCCCTGGCCCGCCGAGCGCGTACCAGCCGAGCGCGGCGACCACGACCAGCGCCAGGAACATGAGGCTGCCCTGCAGCACGTCCGCCCAGCTCACGGCAAGGAAGCCGCCGAAGAAGGTGTACACGAGCACGGACATCGCGCCCCAGAACACCGCCCAGCCGTAATCGAGCCCGAACAGCGCCTCGAACAGCCTGCCTGCCGCGACGAAACCGGAGCTCGTGTACAGCACGAAGAACACCAGGATGAACACGCCGGCGATCAGGCGCAGCGTGCGCGTGCGATCGTCGAAGCGGCGCTCGAGGTAGTCCGGGAGGGTAAGCGCGTCGTCGAGCGCCTCGGTCGAGCGACGCAGGCGGCTCGCGACCAGCTTCCAGTTGAGCCAGGTGCCGGCCAGCAGCCCGATCACCATCCAGCCGGCCTCGAGCCCCGCCGCGTAGGCGAGGCCGGGCAGGCCCATGAGCAGCCAGCCGCTCATGTCGGACGCCTGCGCGGAGAACGCCGTCACCCAGGCGTTCAGGCTCCGGCCGCCGAGGATGTAATCCTTCAGGCTGCGGGTGCGGCGCCAGGCAATGAAGCCGAGCAGCAGCACCACGGCCATGTAGGCCAAGAAGGTGGCGACGAGGGCGACGTTATCGGCCTGCATTCCCCCTCCGGGAAGCGTTCAGCGTGCCTTCAACGGCAACGGCGCCCCGCCGGCTCAGAAGGCGTACTCGAGCGACAGCGCCGTGAAGCGATCGGTGTTCTCGGTCCCGACCGGCACCGAGCTGTTGTTCCTGATGGTGTAGGACGCCACCAGTGCCAGGCTCTCCACCAGCGTGGCCTTCACCGCGGTGATGGACTCGAGGAAGGTGTTGTCCGAGCCCGACTCGACGGCCAGCACCTGGGTGAACTGCGCCGTTTCGCTGAACTGCCAGCGGTAGTCGAGTCCGCCGCGGACGATCGCCTCGTCTTCCGACGTGCCGTCGGCGAGGTCGGACTGGCGCGCACCGGCGCCGAGCTCCGCGCTCAGCACGTGCGTCCCGGTATCGATCAGGCGGCGGCCGTAACCGACGGTTTCCGACAGTTGCTGGTCGTAGCCGCTGAACCGGTCCTTGCGCCAGTCCACGCGGCCAAACAGGTAATCGTGCTCCGTCCAGTTGTACTCGGTCTTCCAGCCGAGGGAGTACGCCTCCGCCGTGGTCGCTCCCTCCTCGGTGGACTTGATGGCGAGACCCTCCAGCGCATGTTTCCAGCGCCCCTGGGCATACGCCACCGCAAAGCCGGAATTCAGGCTGGAGCTGTCCGTGTTGCCGCTGGTCGCGAGGTAGCCGAGCGTCAGCTTGACCAGCCACGGATCCGGTTCCTGCGCGAACGCCGGCTGCAGAACCAACAGGCCGCCGATCGCCGCTCCTATCCCACTCAGTCTCATGCCGTCCTTCCTTTTCGTGTGCGAAATTCGATCGGCCGGGCTGGGCACCGTGCGCCCTTTCTATATGATTGGGCCGACCCGGGCAAGAACGATCACCAGTCCGCGCGAGGAGCAAGCAATGCTGATCACCACCACCCAGACCGTCGAAAGCAAGCGCATCACGAAGTACTGCGGCGTCGTCGCCGGCGAAGCGATCCTGGGCGCGAACCTGTTCAAGGACCTGTTCGCCGGCATCCGCGATCTCGTCGGCGGACGGTCCGCCGCGTACGAGCGTGAGCTGCAGCGTGCACGGGAAATCGCGCTCGAGGAGATGCAGCAGCATGCGCGCGAGCTGGGTGCGAACGCGGTCGTCGGCGTCGATCTCGACTACGAGGTGCTCGGCACCGGCAACAGCATGCTGATGGTGTCGGCCAGCGGCACGGCGGTCGTCGTCTCGTAGGTGCAGCGCTGCCGACCGGATCGCACCGCGCGCGGTGGCGCACGGCGGCCCGGTCTGGAACAATCGGCCCATGGCCTACGTGGACGCCAAGTCGGCGGTCGCGACCGCCGACGTCGATGCGCTGTCGCTCGCGGAGCTCACGCACCGCTTTCGACCGGCGTTGAAGGCCTATTTTAAAAAGCGCGCGCCCGACGGCGTGGACGCCGAGGACCTCGTGCAGGACGTGTTCGTCCGCCTGGCGCGTCGCGGCGACATCCACAACATCCGGCAGGTCGAAGGCTATCTCTTCCAGACGGCCGCGAACGTGCTCACCGACCGCGTTCGCTACCGCATCGCGCGCCGCCGTGACGACTACATCGCCTGGCGCGAAGGCGATCATCCGGCCGAAGAAAGCGCGCCCGCTGCCGTCCTCATAGGCACTGAGGCAATCGCCGGACTCCTCGCTGCGCTCGCGGAGCTGCCCGAGCGCCGCCGCACCGTATTCCTCCTGAACCGCGTCGACGGCCTGCGCTACGGCGAGATCGCAGAATGGCTCGGCATACCGCGCAGCAGCGTCGAAAAGCACATGATCAAGGCGCTCGCGCATCTCGCGGCCTGGCTGGAGGCGCATCGATGACGCGCGAATCCCGCGTTCACGAAGCTGCCGCGCGGTGGTTCCTCCGCCTGAACGGCAAGCGCTGCACCGCGGAGGACCGGGAAGCCTTCCGCGCCTGGCGCTCCGAGCCCGCGAATGCCGCCGCCTACGCCGCGGTCGAGGCAGCCTGGGCGTGGAGCGGCAACGCCGCCGAGCCCGCGGAGGTCGACTCGCTCCCGGAGCAGGCACGGACTCGCGCT
This sequence comes from Woeseiaceae bacterium, assembly GCA_035304345.1. GTDB lineage: Bacteria > Pseudomonadota > Gammaproteobacteria > Steroidobacterales > Woeseiaceae > IDS-8. Next base: position 25,556 of record DATGQE010000066.1, read on the forward strand.
CCCGCGAGAGCGCTGCCGCTCGCCGCGGCGGCGGCCTGCATCGTGGCGGCGGCGCTCGTTGCGGGCTGGCTTCTCGGATGGCCGCCGTCCCGGGCACCCGACGAGGCGGCACTCGCCGATGCCGCACGTGCCCCGGCGGCGGCAGCCGACGTGTACGGCACCGGCGTCGGCGAGCGTTCCACCGTGACGTTCTCCGACGGCTCGCTCGTGTTCCTGAACACCAGCACGCGCCTGCGCGCGGAGCTCTCCGCCGGGGCCCGGCACGTGGTGCTGCTCGAGGGACAGGCGCTCTTCGAAGTGGCGCACGATCCCGAGCGCCCTTTCGTGGTCACGGCGGGCGAGCACCGGGTGACCGCGATCGGCACCGCCTTCGACGTGCGCCTCGACCAGGACCGCCTGCAGGTCACCCTGATCGAGGGCCGTGTCAGCGTGGAGAACCCGGCCGCGCGGGACGGCGCGGCGCCTGCCCGCACGGAGCTCGAGCCCGGGCAGCAGCTCATCGATGCGGCGGGCGGCGGGGTCGAGATTCGTACGGCACCGGTCAAGCGCATGACGAGCTGGCGCGAGGGGCGGCTGATCTTCGAGAACGAACCCCTGTCCGCCGCCGTCGAGGAGATGAACCGCTACTCGACCACCCGCATCCGGCTCGCCGACCCGGCGCTCGGTGAGCTGCGCATCAGCGGTGTCTTCCGCACGGGCCAGAGCCGCGTCTTCGCCGAGGCGCTGGCGGCCTACTTCCCGCTCGACGCCAGCCTCGCGCCGGGCCACGACGAGATCGTGCTGAGCGCGAGATGATGTAAACGCGATCCCTTACGTCCTGGAGCTCGGAGCCGCCGCTTGCGCGCGGTGGAGAACACGAACGAGGGGATGCAGCATGCACGGCAAGGCTTCCATCGCCTCCGGGCTCGCGGGGCTTGCCGCCGCCGCGAGCCTTGCGCTCGGCGCGTACCGCCTGGGCGCAGTCCGCGGACGAGATCGAGTACGACATCAAAGCACGGCTTCTCGCCGACGCGCTCCGCGACTTCGCCGTGCAGAGCGATCGGAGCTCCCGTTCGCGCCCTGAGGCCGTGCGGGACCGTCGGACGCCGGGGCTGCGCGGGCGCTATCCGCCGGAGGAGGCGCTCGAGTCCGCCGCTCCCCTGACCGCTGCTCGCACCCGCCCCGAGCCGTCCCCTGCGGCCGGTTCCCGCTTGCAGTGCGCCGGCGGTCTGTCCAGAATCTGCGCTTCCGGTTGGCCGGCGACTGGAATCCCGCGATCATCGGATCGACGCCAGCGCGAGCGGACGACGATGCACACAAGGACATAGCGACGTGACCATCGAGGCGACACGCCCCGATCACCCGGCCGGCAAAGAGCAACCCGCCGCGCGCTCCCTGCAGGCTCGCCGATGACCGTGTTCAGCGTCAACGAGTTCTACCAGCGCAACCGGCGGCTGGTCATCTGGATCATCCTGTTCGGGCTTTTGTGGCTGCTGCGGGATTTCTTCGCGCTCGTGTTCCTCACGTTCGTCCTCGCGACGTTCGCGGCACCGCTGGTCGAGCTCGGGCGCCGCAGGATGAGGCTGCCGCACTGGCTCGCGTTGTCCATCGTCTACCTGGTGTTCGTCGTCGCCCTCGCCACGTTCGTCCGCTTCGTCGCGCCGAGCGTGGCCAGCGAGCTGTACCGGATGATCGACAACTTGCCGGCCACGGAAATGCGCCTGCTCGAGGCCAAGAACCGCTTCATCGAGCGCTATCCGACGCTGCGCCAGCCGATCGGGGGATTCCTCGCGAGTGCGCTGGACGAAGAAAAGGCCAGGGCCGTCGCGCTGCAGCTCGCGAACGAGCGGGCGCGGCTTTCGCTCAGCCAGGCGGAGGTCGCGCGCGCGATGGAATCCGACGTACCCCCGGAGGGTGCCCTGGCCGAGTACTTCGCACGCCGCGACCAGTTGTATCTGAACGCCATCGCGGACGAGATCTTCCAGCGGGTCCGGGAATACGCGCCCACGGTGGTGAACATGCTGTACAGCGGAACCGCGACGATCCTGCTCGCGCTGCTGTTCAGCTTCCTGATCCTGAACGACCGGGGAAACCTGCAGCGCGGCATCGCCAGGCTGAAGAACTCGCGCGTCGGCGATTTCTACGAGGAAGCCGCCGAGCCCATCGTCCGCTTCGGGATACTGCTCGGCCGCGCAATCAAGGCACAAGCGACGATCGCCGTCGTCAATACCGTGCTCACGCTGATCGGGCTGCTCATCCTCGACATCCCGCTGATTGCGATGCTCACCGTCATCGTGTTCGTCTGCAGCTTCATTCCCGTGCTCGGGGTTTTCATCTCGACGACCCCGATCGTCCTCGTCGCCCTGAATGCGGGCGGTCCGATGCTGTCGCTCACCGCCGTGGGGATGATCGTCTTCATTCACGTGATCGAGGCGTACCTGCTGAACCCGATCATCTACAGCAAGCACCTCAAGCTGAACCCGGTGTTCACGCTGATCATCGTGTACGTCGGCTATCACGCTTTCGGGATCTGGGGAATGCTCCTCGGCGTGCCGGTGACGCGTTACTTCATCCACGACGTGCTCGGCGTGCCGTTCCGCGACGAGGAGCCCCGGGAAGAGCCGACGCACCCGGAGCCCTCCGCGGACCACCAGCCGCGTGCCCGCGAGCTGGCCTGAACATCGGGGAGAAGCGCGCGACGGCGCGCGCGCCGTATCAGACGTTGCGTTCCCTTGCGCGCCGGTCGCCGGTGTATGCCCGGCCCGCTTCCATCAACGCGGTGAAACGCGCCTCGTCGCCCTGTGAGACGGCGTCGCGGATGGTCTCCACGGCCCGCGCGAGCGACTCCAGCGACTCGCCGCCGAACTCGTTGAGGCGCTGGATCTCGTAGTAGAGCGCCGGGTTCTCCTGCGCGACCTTGCGCGCCACCTCGAACTGGGCGGCGAACGTCGTGCTCGAGATGCGCATCAGTCCCGCCGCCTTCTCCCCGCTGTCGGCGAGCGCGGTGAAGAACGCGATGTTCACGGCATGCGAAAGCCCCAGCACGTAGGCGATCAGGCGGTCGTGCTCCTCGAGCGTGGTCACCACCTGGTCGGCCATGGTGGGCGCAAACAGGGCACGCGCGCCCGCGAGCGCTTCCTCGTCGCCGAGGTCGATGAACACCACGCGGCGGCCGGACAGGAGCGTGACGTCCGGCCCGAACATCGGGTGAATGGACGCGGTGCGCACGCCGGCCTCTTGCAGCGCGGCGAACCCGCGGCGCAGCGGCGACTTGAGCGAGCCCACGTCCATGACGATGCCGCGCGGCCGGCGGGTCGCGAGCTCCTCCAGGAGCCGGCCGGTCGTGCCGAGCGGCGCGGCGACGATCACGTAGTCGTGCGACAGATCGGACTCGCGCCAGTCGGCGAGCACGCCTTCTCCCGGGGCGGCCTGGGGATCGGCGATCTCCACCTCGAAACCCTGGGACAGCAGGAACTGCGCGAACCAGCCGCCCATCTTGCCGGCCCCGCCGATCACGAGCGCGCGCTGGCTGTCGCCGTTGCGGTGCGCACCGAGACTCGTCTTCTCCTGTTGCGTCAGCGAGTAGCGGATCAGGAGCCGCATGAGCTGTTCCGCGACGTCGGCGGATACGCCGACCTCGTCCGCCTTGCGGCGCGCCTTCTGGAACACGTCCCGCTCGCGCTTGAAATCGCGCAGGGGGAAGCCGGTCGAGTGCTTCACCCTGGCGATCTCGGCGATGGTCGCCTGCCGCTCGGCGACGAGCTCCAGGATGCGATGATCGATACCGTCGAGCTGGTTGCGGAGTTCTTCGAGTGTCATTGTCGCCCCGGCCGGCAGGCAGGCTCCTCGTCGTGGACCGGCCGCCTGCCTGGAGCCGCGCCGGCCGCTGTCATGCGGCGGTTAAGGTGCGAGCACCATCGTCTGCGGCAACTCGACACCGCGCTCGGTGAACTGCACGTCAAAGGAGATACGATCGAACATCTCGTGCAGCGCCATCATCAGCTCGCTGGTCGCCGCGGCGACCTCCGTCGACGGCTCGCCGGCGTCCGCCTCCGCGGCCAGCATCGCCTCGCCGAGGAAACCGTAATACCGCGCCGCGTCCATGCTCATGCTCAGGAACGGCGGCGGCTCCGCGGGTTTCGCGGCGAGCATGTCGGCGAGCCCGCTGTCCGCCGTCTCGCCGACCGACAGCACGATCGCGTCGTCGGACATCGCAATCCAGGCCGCATCGACCGGTGCCCCCGTCGGCGGCAGCTCGACCCTCACGGGCTTCGAATCCGGCTTGATGTCGAGGGACGCGATCTGCGGCAGGAACATCGCTCCCATGGCCATGAGCCCCTGCGCATTCGACGTCGAGATCAGGAGCCGCATGTCGACCTCGGTCGGGGGCTGCTTCCGCGCGATGTCGAGCCCCTTGAGGTCGTTGATCACCGCGAGGAAGCCCTGGAACTGGCTCGCGAAAGGCGGCAACGGGCGCTGCAGCGCCTCGCGCCCGCTCGTCACCTGCGCCTGCAGGTCCTCGAGCAGCTCGCACTCGAACGGGTCGGCTTCCATGGCGTCGAGGCGTGCCGCGTAGAACTCGCGCAACGCCTTGAGATCGAAGCTCATGCCGAACGCCAGCAGTCCTTCCTGCAACTGCCCGAGCCCGGGCACCGGAGCCGTGACCTTGCCCAGGCCTCGCGCGAGATCCCGGCGCAGCTCGAAGACGGAGTTGGCGCGGATCCGGTCCTCGCTCATCTCCGTGTAGCCGGTCACGATTCGCGGCACGACGCCGGCAATCGTGCGCATCTCCTCGCGGCACACGTCGGACAAGGCGGAACGGTCGTGTTCCATCATCGACAGCAGCGCGGCGTTGACGCCCGACTGCTCGTCGAGGAAGGTCGCCGCCAGGCGCCGGACGTCGATGAGCCCGAGGCCGTAGGGCGTGAAATCGTAGGTCTGCGCGAGCTCCGCCAGCTCCCCCGAGTCGGACAGCGCCTGTTGCGGCCGCGTGATGCCGAGCACGAGCTTCAGGAGCTCCTCGTCGAGGGAGGCCGGCACGAGGGTGACGACGAGCTGCCCGTCGAGCACCGCGACGATCACGCGGGCATCCCCGTCCCCGGCATACCGGTAGGCATGGCCGTCGACGGAGGCCACGGTCATCGCCTTGCCCGCGCGCTCCTCGATGCGCTCGAACACGGCCTCGAATTTCGCGGGGTCGCTCAGGGTGACGCGCAGCACCGGCAGGAGGCCCACGCCGTAGATCGCCGCGGTCGAGCTCCGGTCGATGCCGGCCGCCGGCATGCCTTCGGGCGTCACGAGCGCGACCAGCTCGTCGATCACGGCGCGCACGCGCTCGCGTCCTTCCGGACCGAGGAGCGGCTCCTGCCCCTCCGCCGGCGGCTGGTCGAGGGCGGCCTTGACCACGCCGGCGTACGCTTTCGCCACGCGCACCGAGCCGGCACCCAGCTTGGCCGCCACCTCGTCCGGCGCGCTCTGCAACGCCGCCAGCACGTAGGGCGTGTCGGCCGGGATGTACTCGAGGATGGCCGCCTCGGGGATCGCCACCTCGCCGGGCCCGCGGGAGCACGCCATGGCAAGGAGCGGCAGCAGCAGGACGAGCCGCGAGCGCGTGGAAAGGTTTGCGATGTACATCGGTCAGGATCCCCAGAGAGACGTGGGCGGAACGCTAATTGTCATTGGCGCGCCGGTCGCCGACCGGCGTCACAATAGGGCTCACGCGTCCGGGCGGGATTATATCGGAGCCGTATCGGAGCCGCGCGGCTCCGTGACGGTTGCAGCGGAAACCGCCTTCCGCCGCCGGCGCGCGCGCACGCCGGCGGCGCTGCGCTAACATGCCGCGTATGCAGATCGAGATACGCGATGCGCGGGCGGCGGACCTCGATGCCGTGCTCGCGCTCAACGAGGCCGTCGTGCCGGCGGTGAACAGCGTGCCGATGGCGCAGATGGAGAAGTTCCTGCGCGAGGCGGACTACTTTCGCGTCGCGCTGGCCGGTGGCGATCTCGCCGGCTACCTGATCGGGCTCACCCCGGACGCCGACTACCACAGCCCGAACTTCCTGTGGTTCCGGCGCCGTTACGACGCCTTCGGCTACGTGGACCGGGTGGCGGTCGCCGCGTTCGCCCGCCGCCTCGGCGTCGGCACGGCGCTCTACCGGGACTTCGAGCGCCACTTCCGCGGTCGTGCGCCGCGGCTCGCCTGCGAGGTCAACCTGGAGCCGCCGAACGAACCGTCCATGCGCTTCCACGAGCGCTTCGGGTTCGTCAAGGTCGGCGAGCAGCCGGTGGACGGCAAGGTCGTCGCCATGCTGGTGAAGGAGCTGTAGGAGCGGCTTCGGCCTTATAATCCGCGCCTCCCGGGCCGGCACGCTCACGATGTCCACCGTCGAACAGCTCCGCAACATCGCCATCGTCGCGCACGTCGACCATGGCAAGACCACGCTCGTGGATCGCCTGCTGCAGCAGTCCGGCACGCTCGGACCGCGCGCCGTCGTGCCCGAGCGGGCCCTCGATTCCAACGATCTCGAGCGCGAGCGCGGCATCACGATCCTGGCCAAGAACACCGCGATCCGCTGGGGCGACTGGCGGATCAACATCGTCGATACCCCGGGGCATGCGGATTTCGGCGGCGAGGTCGAGCGCGTGCTGTCGATGGTCGACAGCGTGCTGCTGCTCGTCGACGCGGTCGACGGCCCGATGCCGCAGACCCGCTTCGTCACGCGCAAGGCCTTCGCCCAGGGCCTGCGGCCGATCGTCGTGATCAACAAGGTCGATCGGGACGGCGCCCGCCCGGAGTGGGTGCTGAACCAGACGTTCGACCTGTTCGACCGGCTCGGCGCGACGGACGAGCAGCTCGATTTCCCGGTCATCTACGCCTCGGCGCTGCACGGCTGGGCCGGCACCAGCCCCGACGTCCGCTCGGGCGACATGACCCCGCTCTTCGAGTGCATCGTCGCGCAGGTGCCGCCGCCCGACGTGGACCTCGAAGGCCCGTTGCAGCTCCAGGTCTCGAGCCTCGATTACGACCCCTACGTGGGAGTCCTCGGCGTCGGGCGCATTCGCCGCGGGCGCATCGAGGCGAACCAGCCCGTGAGCGTCGTCGCCGCCGACGGCGGCGTGCGGCGTGCCCGGGTGCTGGAGCTGTTCGGGTTCCACGGCCTCGAGCGGCGCAAGGTCGAGTCGGCAACCGCGGGCGACATCGTCGTCGTCTCCGGCGTGGAGGAGCTCGCCATCTCGGACACGATCTGCGCGCGCGATCACCCGGAAGGCCTGCCGCCGCTCGCGGTGGACGAGCCCACGATCAGCATGACGTTCCAGGTGAACAAATCGCCGTTCGCGGGACGCGAGGGCAAGTTCCTCACCAGCCGGCAGATCCGCGAGCGCCTCGAGCAGGAGCTCAAGCACAACGTCGCGCTGCGCGTGGCAAGGACGGACGACCCCGACAAGTTCCGCGTGTCCGGCCGCGGCGAGCTGCACCTCGCGGTGCTGATCGAGACGATGCGGCGCGAGGGCTTCGAGCTCGCGGTCTCGCGGCCCGAGGTGATTCTCAAGGACATCGACGGCGTCCGCTCGGAACCCTGGGAGCAGCTCACGGTGGACGTCGAGGAGTCGCACCAGGGCGCGGTGATGTCGCGCCTCGCCGAGCGGCGCGGGGAGCTGAAGGACATGGTGCCCGACGGCAAGGGCCGCGTGCGCCTCGAGTACCAAATCCCGACGCGCGGCCTCATCGGTTTCCGCACCGAGTTCCTGACCGTGACCTCGGGCACCGGCCTCATGCACCACGTATTCGACCGCTACGACCGCTGCCTGCCGTTCGCGCTCGGCCAGCGCCAGAACGGCGTGCTGGTCTCGAACGTCACCGGCAAAGCCCTCGCCTACGCGCTCTATAATCTCCAGGAGCGGGGGCGGCTTTTCATCGGCCACGGCGATGCGGTCTACGAGGGCATGATCGTGGGCATCCACTCGCGCCGGAACGACCTGACCGTGAACCCGGCGAAGGCGAAGCAGCTCACGAACATCCGGGCGGCCGGCAGCGACGAGAACATCCTGCTCACGCCGCCGCTCAAGCTGTCGCTGGAGCAGTCGCTGGAGTTCATCGATGATGACGAATTGCTCGAGGTAACCCCGGTAAGTCTCAGGATGCGAAAGAAATTCCTGACAGAAAACGAACGCAAGCGGGAGCTCAGGCTGCGCGCATGAGCACGAGCGAGCTGCCCGACGGCCTCGACCCGGTGCGCGCCTTCCAGGCGCTCGGGCCGGACGACATCCTGGGCCCGCTCGAGTCGCTGGGCTTCGTGCCCGACGGGCGCTTCTACCCGCTGTCGAGCTACGAGAACCGCGTGTACCGGGTGGGCATCGAAGACGGGGCGCCCGTGGTCGCCAAGTTCTACCGGCCGGCGCGCTGGAGCGACGAGGCCATCCTGGAGGAGCACGCCTTCACCCTGGAGCTCGCCGAGCGCGCGATCCCGGTCGTGCCGCCGCTGGTGCGGGAGGGACGCACGTTGCACCATTCCGGGCCGTTCCGCTTCGCGGTGTTCCCTTCCCGCGGCGGCCGCGCCCCGGAGCTCGACCAGCCCGGCGTGCGCCGCCGGCTGGGACGGCTGGTGGCCCGCCTGCACGTCGAGGGCGAACGGCGCCCGTTCCGGCACCGGCCGGCGATCGACATCGAATCCTACGGTTATGCCTCGCGCCGCTACCTCCTGGAGGAAGGCTTCATCCCGGCCGAGCTCGCCGCCACCTACGAGGGCGTGACCGCGCACCTGCTCGAGAACGTGGCCGCCTGCTTCGAGCGCGCCGGGGCGGTCAGGACCCTGCGCCTGCACGGCGACTTTCACGCGGCCAACGTGCTCGCCGACGGCGACGAGCTCTTCATCGTCGATTTCGACGACGTCCGCAGCGGCCCGGCCGTGCAGGACCTCTGGATGCTGCTCGCCGGCAGCCGCGAGGAGCAGGTGCCGCAGCTCGCCGAGGTGCTCGCGGGTTACGAGGAGTTCCGCCGCTTCGACGCGCGCGAGCTGCACCTGGTCGAGGCGCTCCGGTCGCTGCGCATCATGCACTACGCCGCCTGGATCGCGCGCCGCTGGGCCGATCCGGCCTTCAAGACCGCGTTCCCGTGGTTCAACACGGCCCGCTACTGGGACGAGCACATTCTCGCCCTGCGCGAGCAGGCCGCGCTGACGCAGGAGCCCCCGCTCCCGTGGCGGGGATAATCCCGTTTGCGCTGCCGCCCTGCCGGGTCCACAATGGAATCGGGCGCTTCCCCGCGCGCATCCCGGAACTCCCGCGGGCCGGAGCGACTCATACGATGCAGTACGCGCTTTGCCAACCCCATGCTCGAAGGGGACGTCGCCGCTTGATCGCACCGAGCTGGAAGCCGGTCCTGGTGACAGCGATTGCTGCGGTGCTGTGTGCCTGCTCCCAGCACGTCACCCTCCGGGACCCCACCATCCCCGACCCGCTCGTCGAGCGGATCCCGTTGTCCGTTGCCGTGCGCTACCCGGAGGAATTCGAGCACTACGTGCACAAGGAAAAGGTCATCGGCAAGGACGAATGGACCATCGACATGGGTCGCGCGAACAGCATGCTGTTCACGAAGCTGTTCGGCGCGCTGTTCACGGAGTGCACGATCATCGGCAAGGCGCCGCCGCGTGACGATGCGGAGAAGAGCGGCGCCTCGCGCTGCCGCTTCGTGCCGCCCGAAACCGATCCGGCCGACCTGCCGATCGACGCGCTGATCGAGCCGAGCATCGACGCCTTCGAGTTCTCCGTCCCGAACCAGAGCCAGACGGATGCTTTCGCCGTCTGGATCCGTTACCGCATCAAGATTTTCGATTCGGCGGGCAACGAGATTGCCAACTGGCCGCTCAGCGCCTACGGCAAGGCGATGAGCAAGATGATGGGTGGCGACGACGCCCTGCGCCATGCCGCCGTGCTGGCGATGCGCGATGCGGCGGCACTCGTCATCCTGCAAATGGACAAGTCGACCGGCATCAGTGCCCTGACCCAGGCGCGACGCAGCCGCGCGAACGGGGCCGGTGCGGCCGAAGGCGCGTTGCCGGTCGACGAGCCGCTGCGAACGACCGCGACGGAGGACAGGCAAGATGATTCCGGGTAGTGCAAAAGCCGTGGCAGGCGTGCGGGGAATCCTGGCGGGGGTGCTGGCCGTGTCGCTCTCCGGGTGCGTGACCTCCCGCGTGGAGGACGTGCGCCAGGGTGCGACCGGCATCGGCGAGGGCGAAGGCGTCGTCATCATGGCGAAGAGCTATCACCTCGGCAACGAGACGGAAGCGGACTTCGTGCGTTGCGTCGGCAAGGAGATAGCCTCCGGGCGCTCCGGTCTCAGGGTGGTGCCGCACACGGAGTTCGTCGATGCCCTGTTCCCGTGGTTCGAGCCGCGGACGGCGCCGGCCGAGACCAAGAGCCTGCCCGAGCTCATGCAGCGGCCGGGCGTGCCGGAGACGATCGCCGAGCAGGGCGTGCGCTACGTCGTCTGGCTGGACGGCAATACCGATCGCGTCGCGGGTGGCGGCAGCATGTCGTGTGCGGCCGGCCCCGGCGGCGGCGGCTGCTTCGGTTTCGCCTGGTGGCAGAACGACTCCAAGTACGAAGCCTCCGTGTGGGACCTGCAGGGCCTCGAGGATGCCGGCAGCGTGAGCACCGACGTGAGCGGGACGTCCTTCCTGCCCGCAATCGTCATTCCGATCCCGCTCATCGCGCGCACCCAGTCGCATGCCTGCGGCGGGCTGGCCGAGCAGCTCAAGCTCTTCATCAAGGGCGAGCAGGAACAGTCCGACACCTGACCGCACCCCGGCGGCCACCGCCCTGCGCGGGCGACGCTGTCCCGGTCGCGCGCGCGGCGGGCTACGGGCGGCCGCCGCGGCGGAAGGCCCGGCGGTAGTACGGGGCGTCGAGATCCGCGATCGTCACCTCGCGTCCCGTGGCAGGGGCGTGCACGAAACGGCCGTCGCCGAGGTACAGGCCGACGTGCGACACCTTGCCGTCGATGTCGAAGAACAACACGTCGCCGACCTCGAGATCGTCGCGCCCGACCGGCGCCAGCGCGTTCCACAGCGCGCCCGTGGTGCGCGGGAGGCGCCTGCCGGCGTGTGCCCAGGCGAAGCTCACGAGCCCGCTGCAGTCGAAGCCCGAGGGCGAGCGGCCGCCGTAGCGGTACGGCGCACCGACCTGCCCGGCCGCGACGATCGCGGCGCGCTCGCCCGGCGTGCGCCCTGCCTCCTCGCCGCGCACCACGGCCGGTACGGCCGGGGCCGGCGGATCCACGGCCGGGGCACCGGCACAGGCGGCGAGCAGGAGCGGCGCCAGGAGCGGTACGAGCGGCATGGCCGGTTTGGCAGGGGCGCACGACATATGGAACACTTCGACGCTTTGTCGGCAATACCTTACCGGCCCGGAACTTAACGATCCATGAACCGCCTGTCCGCCCTGCTCGCCTCGGCCGGCCTGCTGCTCCTCGGCGGCTGCGGCCTCGGCTCGGCCGAGGCGGGTGCGCAGGAGAAAGACCAGGTCTACCGGCTGCACTACGTCGTCACGATCGATCGCGAGGCCGGCGGTGCGCAGGTGGAGCTCACGCTGCGCCAGCGCGACGGCTACCTGCGCGAGCTCGACATGCCGCTCCTCGACGGCCGTATCGGCGCCGTCGAGGGCGACGGCGAGGTCGCGATCGCCGACGGGCGTGCCGCCTGGCAGCCGCCGGCCGACGGCGGCCGGCTCCGCTGGTTCGCGCGCCTCGAGCACCAGCGCGGCGACGGTGGCTACGACGCTTACCTCGCGGCGGACTGGGCGCTGTTTCGCGGGGAGGACGTGATCCCGTCCGCGCGTACCCGCACCGTCCGTGGCGCCTTCAGCCGTACCTCGCTGGAGCTCCGGCTGCCCCCCGGCTGGTCGTCCGTGACGCCGTGGCCCGGTGACGGCGGGCGGTTCGAGATCGACAACCCGAAGCGCCGCTTCGACACGCCGACCGGCTGGATCGTGCTCGGCCGGCTCGGCGTGCGTAACGACACCATCGCGGGCATCCGGACGCGGATCGCCGGTCCCGTCGACCACGGGGTACGGCGCCTGGACATGCTCGCCCTGCTCAACTGGACCCTGCCCGAGGTCCTGCGCGTCCTGCCCGATTTCCCCGAGCGCCTCACCGTCGTGAGCGCGGGCGATCCCATGTGGCGCGGGGCCCTCTCTGGCCCCGCGTCGCTGTACATCCACGCGGAGCGCCCGCTCATCAGCGAGAACGGCACGAGCCCCCTGCTGCACGAGGTCATGCACGTCGGCCTCGGCGTCGGCAGCGAGGACGGCGCCGACTGGATCGTCGAAGGCCTGGCGGAGTACTACGGCCTGGAGGCCCTGCGCCGCAGCGGCACGATCAGCGAGCAGCGCTACGCCCGCGCCCTCGAGGGCCTGGCCGAGTGGGGCCGCGAGGTCGACACGCTTTGCGCCCGGGTGTCGAGCGGCAGCCGCACGGCGCGCGCGGTGACCGTGTTCGCGCGCCTGAACGCCGAGATCCGCCAGCGGACCGACGGCCGGCACAGCCTCGACGACGTGCTCGAAAGGATCGCGGAACGGGGCAGGAACGTCTCCGTCGACGCCCTTCGCGACATCGCGACCGACGTTGCCGGCGAGCCGCTGGATGCGCTGGGCCCGCGGCACCTGCCCGGCTGCGACGACGGTTGAGCGCGGCACCGCCCGTGGTGGACCGGCGTCACGATCTCGGGCTCCTGCTCAGGTCGCGTACCCCGGTCGTCGCGATCGAGACCCGTGACGAGCTGCGCCTGCTCGCGCTCCTGCGCGACATCGGTCGCGCCCGCCCGCCCGCGGAGCAGGTGCCGCTGTTCCGCTGGAGCGTCACGGACGGCCTGCAGCGCCTCGACGTCGACCTTCCCCCGCAGCCCCACGCCGCGGCTCCCGCGGAGGTGCTGAAGCACGTCCGCGCGATCACCCGGCCCGGCATCTACGTGCTCCTCGACTTCCACCCCTACCTCGACGACCCGGTGAACGTCCGGCTGATGAAGGACATCTGCCTGCGTTTCGCCGACGTGCCGCGTCACCTCGTGCTGGTGAGCCATCGGATCGACATTCCGCCGGAGCTCCGGCCCTACGCCGCCCGTTTCGAGATGGCGCTGCCGTCCGACGCGGAACGCGCGGCCATCGTCAAGCGCGTCGCCGCCGAATGGGCGGCGGCGAACCGGGGCTCCCCGGTGCGCGCCGACGACAAGGCCCACGACCTGCTCATCCGCAACCTCGCCGGGCTTTCCGACGCCGACACCGAGCGGCTCGCCCGCGGCGCCATATTCGACGACGGCGCGATCACCCGCAGCGACCTGCCGGGCGTCATGCAGGCGAAGTACGAGCTCCTGAACACGGGCGGCGTGCTTCAGTTCGAGTACGACACGCGTCGGTTCAGCGAAGTCGGCGGGCTCGAGCGCCTGAAACGATGGCTGGCAGAGCGCCGTGTCGCCTTCACGGGTTCCGCACCGGGGCTCGATCCGCCGAGGGGCATCCTGCTGATCGGCGTGCAGGGTTGCGGCAAGAGCCTCGCGGCGAAAGCGACCGCCGGCATTTTCGGCATTCCGCTGCTCAGGCTCGATTTCGGCGCGATCTACAACAAGTATCACGGGGAGACCGAGCGCAACCTGCGCGAGTCGCTGCGCACCGCCGACGTCATGGCACCCTGCGTGCTCTGGATCGACGAGATCGAGAAGGGTGTCGCGGGGCGCGGCGGCGAGACCGGCACCACCCAGCGCGTGCTGGCGACTTTCCTTTCCTGGCTCGCTGAAAAGAAGACCCGCGTCTTCGTCGTCGCCACTGCGAACGACATCAGCGCGTTGCCGCCGGAGCTCGTGCGCAAGGGCCGCTTCGACGAGATATTCTTCGTCGACCTTCCCGGTCCCGCCGTGCGCGCCGAGATCGTCCGCATCCACCTCGAGGGGCGCGGCCAGGCCGCCCCGGCCGACGTCGTCCGCGCGATGGCGGCCGCGACGGAAGGATTCTCGGGCGCGGAGATCGAGCAGGCCATCGTGTCGGCGTTGTACGCCGCGCACGCGCAGCAAGCGCCGCTCTCGCGGGAGCACCTGCTCGAGGCGGTGCGCGGCACCCGTCCCCTGTCCGTGGTCATGGCAGAGCACGTGGCCGGGCTGCGCCGCTGGGCCGAAGGCCGGACCGTTCCCTGCGGCTGAGCAGTGGTAAGATCGGCCCATGGCTAACGACAACAACAAGGCACACGAGTTGGCCGCCGGGGGCGAAGAGGACACCACGGAGCTCGAGACGCTGCCGCGGGTCCTCGTCGGCGAGCCGGCCGACGACTACGAATCCGAGGCGGACGCCGCCACCTGTTCTTTCGAAAGCCTCGAGGGGCAGCACCGCGACGCCTCGCTCGCGACGCTGCGATCGGAGCTCGAGCAGCGCGAGTACGAGCTCGAGCACCTGCGGGTGCGCTGCACTGGCCTGGAGGCGGAGCTCCAGGCGCGCGAGACCGCCACCGCCAATCTCGCGAACGAGCTCACGGGCATGCGCCAGTCCCTGGACGCGGCGCGCCAGCGACTGGAGCGCCGCGACGCGCGACTCGCGCGGCTCGAGGCGCGCATCGTCGAGCTGGAGACAGAGCTCGCCGAGGCGGCCGGGTCGCTCGCGGATGCGCGCGATGCGGCGGCGGCGGCCGAGGCGGCGCGGGCCGAAATCGAAGCGCGCATCGCGGCGCTCACGGAAGCCCTCTCGCAGGAACGGGATGCGCACAGCCGGGTGCGCGAGGAAGCCGCCGCGCAGGCCAGGCGCCTCGAGGAATCGGAGCACCAGCACGCCGAGTCGCGTGCGCAGCTCGACACGCTGCGGCAGTACGTGGAAGGCCGCAAGGTGCAGTGGGAGCAGCAGGACGTGCTGCTGCGCACGAAAGACGTGCTGCTCGAGGAACAGCATCGCAAGCTCGAGCAGCAGGCACGGGAGATCGCGGATCTCGAGGCACGCCTCTCGGCCGAGGCGGAAGAGAGCGACCGCCTGCGCGCCGCGGAGGCGAGCGTGGCGAAAGAGAACGGCAGGCTGCGGGAAGAGCTCGCTGCCCTGCGCCGGTTGGCCGAAGAGCACGCGCGCGAGCGCGACGAGCACCGGTCCCTGGAGACGCGCCATCGCGCGCTCGCGGAGCGCGCCGACGAGCTCCGCCTGGAGGTCGATGCCCTGCGCAGCGAATGCGCAAGGCTCGAAGCCGCCGCCCGCGAGCGCGATCGCCTCGCGGGCGCGCTGGTGGCCGAACGCAACGGCGTCGCCGCGCTGCGCGCACAGCTCGACAGGACCGAGCACTACGCCGACGGGCTGCGGCGCCAGCTCCGCGATCGCGCTGCCGAGGCGGAAGCCAACGACGCCGCACGCCGGGCGCTCGCCGACGAGCTCGCCGCGGCACGTGCGGACCTGGACGGCCTGCAGCGCCAGCTCGAGGCCGACCGCGAGCGCCGCACCGCGCTCGAGCGGGAACGCGACGAGGAGCGCCGTCGCTTCGAGGAGGAGCTCGCGCAGCTCAGGTCCGACCTCGCGAACGCGGAGCAGGCGATCACGGACAACCAGGCGGTGAACGAGCAGCTTTCGTCCGACCTGCTCGAGTCGTCGAGCTTCCGCGCCGCGCTCGAAGCGCAGCTCGCCGAGGCGGAGGAGAGCCACGAGAGGCAGGTCCGGGAGCTGAATCGCGAGCTGAAGCGACTGAAGCAGCAGGTGGAGGAAAGCCAGCGCAAGCTGACGAGCAAGGACGCGGCGATCGGCGTGCTGCTCGCGGAGCTCGCGGCGAAGCCGGAAGCGCGACCGGTCCAGGCGGGAGCCGAGCCCTGGGTGCAACGGACCGTCGACCGCCCGTCGCCGCCGCCCCAGGATCGTCCCCCGGCGCAGGACCGCGAGAAGGACCGTACGGCGCGTCTCCTCGTCGGCACGCTGGACGGCCAGGAAGTGCGCTTTCCGCTGTTCAAGAACAAGCTCACCATCGGCCGCACCGCGCACAACGACATCCAGCTCAAGGCGCAGTACATCAGCCGCCGCCACGCCGTCGTCGTGTGCGAGAACGAAAGCACGCGCATCGTCGACTGGGGCAGCAAGAACGGGATCTTCGTCAACGGCATCCGGGTGTCGGAGAAGGTCCTGAAGCACGGCGACCGGCTCACCGTCGGCACCGCCGAATTCCGCTACGAGGAGTTGCCGAAACGGGGATAGGCGGCCCCCGCGGGCGCCATGTTCTCCCTTTGTGAGCGCAATCACGGCAATGCGCGGCGCGCTGCGCTAGCCTTCGGGCTACCCACCACCAATCGGCTCGGGAACAGCCATGACGACGCCCAGGACGGCGCGGCCGCACATGGATTTGGGTGCGGCGGAGGACCTTGCCAGCACGGCCGAGAAACTGGCCACGAGACGGATCTGGCTGCCGAAGCTGCTCTACGACGGCCTTCCCTGGTTCTACCTCGCCGCCGGCGTTGCCGCGTTCCTCGCCACCGTGTACGTGAGCACGTGGCTCTGGATCGTGCCGCACTACCTGCTGTTCTCGCTGGCGTGCCTGCACCTCGGCATGGCGGTGCTGCGCAAGCGGCGCCGCACGCGCCGCGAGCGGGAAGGCGCCTGATCCGCCCCGCCGCCTGGCACTTGACCTCCCGGCGGCCATCGGAAAGGATGCCACGTCCGGCGCCGGGGACGCAGGCAGGTGGATACGGAAAAGATCAAGCGCATCGTCGCTTACGAAGGCGGATTGTTCCTCGTGCTGGCCTTCGCCGGCACGGTGGTGCTGCCCGTCTGCATCTACCTGGTCGGGACCATCGTGTTCGGTCCCTACGAGGGCGGCGGCCTGGGTGCGTTCTTCGGCGCGCTGCAGGCCGAGCTCCGCGCCGGCGAGCTCACCGTGCTGTTCCTCGTCCTGTCCCCGTGGATCCTCGTGCAGCTCGGGCGCCTTGCCGTCGCCGCCTTCAGGCGCCTGGGCGCCGTGGAGGACGCTCCCGAGCGCGTGCCGCCGAAACTGTGACCGACGTCACAATTTCCTGATTCCACAGGGGAAAACTTGCGCCGCTCGCTGGCGCTTATGTCAAGGGTCGGGCATGCTTGCGGCACGCGCCCGGTGGGCTCCGGGCGCGGGCAGTTCAATCCTTAAGGGTTGTCCGTACGATGATAGAGCGGTTTTTGAAGTGGCTCGGCATGCGGCTGTTCCCGAACGCAGCGCCGCCGAAACCCGCTCCGCGGCCCGTCGGCGTGCGCGTGCGCCCGCCTGCCGCGCGCCCGGCGGCACGCGGAGTCGCCGAGCCCAAGACCGTCGGCTTCCGCCCGCAGGTCGGCGGCAAGGTCGTCGACGCGGGGCCGGGCAAGAACGTGCTGGTGCGCAACCGTTTCGTGCGCGAGGACACGGGCACGCACGAAACGCTCAAGATCCTCGACGACGGCCTGCTCGAGCCGGAAGAGGAAACCGGGATCGATCCCTACAACACCGGCCGCTTCGACCGCGCCAAGCACTGGGACATACGCTTCCGCAAGTAGCGGCGCGGCGCCGACGCCAAATTGACGCTTCCCGGACCCGCGGGTAATCTCGCGCCTCCATGGCGGACGCCTTCCGCCAGCGGCCGTCAACGGAGTCACGCGCGCATGAGCCTAAGGGTTTCCTTCGATCTCGGCGAAAGCGACCTGCGTCATTTTCGCCTGATCATGCGCGAGGCCCGCAAGGCGGCGGCGAATGCCACCCCGGAGGACATCGTCGCCGGCGCCGAGCAGTTGCTGGAGCGGGTCGGCGAGGCCGCGATCCCCCAGTTCATCCAGGAGCGACTCGACAACCTCGAGCTCATGATCCGCATGCTGCGCGATCACGAGTGGCGGCTGCCGAAGCAGGAATCCGCCCGCGTGCTGAACGCCCTCGCCTATTTCAGCGAGCCGAACGACCTGATTCCCGACCACATACCGGGGCTCGGGTTCCTCGACGACGCGATCATGATCGAGCTCGTCACGCGCGAGCTCCGGCACGAGCTCGAGGCCTACCGGGACTTCTGCGACTTCCGGGCGCGGCGCCCGGCCGGCCGGGGCCGCGGGGCCGACGCGACCCGCGAGGAGTGGCTCGCCGAGCGGCGCAAGGAGCTGCAGTCCCGGATGCGGCGCCGGCGCAGGCGCAATGCCGAGCGCCCCGGCATCTTTTCCTAAGGGGCGGGCCGTCCGGGCCGGCTCCCGTTCCCGGGGCGCCGGCGCGGTGGCGCCGCGTCAGGGCCAGTAGTACCAGCCGGTGCCGATCACGCCCAGCCACATCGCGACCTGCGCCACCCCGCGCCATTTGCGGCGCTTGACGAGCCCGTAGAAGCTCAGGCCCGACACCGCCGTCATCGCCGAGAACAGCGCAAAGCTCGCCCGCATGGCGGGGAACTCGGCGGCCAGCCGGGGGTGATCCCCGCTCAACAGCAGGAACATGATCAGGACGGCGACCAGGCTCACGGTGATCGAAGCGCAGGAGCCGAGAACGATTCCTGTGATGACGGTCAAAGGACGCATGTACGCGTACCTCGGGCGGCCCTCCGCAGCGGAGGTCCGAACGATGCCACTTTTTGCTGATTGCGCCCTTGATCGCAGGGCTGACGCCCTCTAGCCTAACCCAAATGATCGGGGCCGGACAGTGCCACACGAAGGGATGGAGAACGCCTTGAACTCGATTGTCACCGGCGTACGCCGCGGCTGGCTCGTCACACTCATCGGGCTGCTCGCCCTGCCCGTGCTGGCGGCGTCTCCACCCGCCGACATCCACGCCGAGCTGCGGCCCCTCGCCAAGCACGAACGGATCGCGGAGCTGGTCACGGAGTTCGTCGAGAAGTCGCATTACCAGCGCTCCCCGGTCGACGACGAGCTCTCTTCGAAGGTGCTCGATGCCTACATCAAGGCCCTCGACGGCAACCGCATGTACTTCCTCGCGAGCGACATCGCGGCATTCGAGCGTTATCGTCACCAGATCGACGACATGGTGCGCTCCGACTCGCTGGCGCCGGTGTACGACATGTTCGAGGTCTACCGCACGCGCACCCGCGAACGGCTCCAGTACGCGCTGGAGCTGCTCGATACGGAGCCGGATTTCTCCGTGGAGGAGGAGTACGTCTTCAATCGCGAGGACATGGACTGGCCGGCCAGCGAGGCCGAGCTGGACGAGATCTGGCGCAAGCGCGTGAAGAACGACGCGTTGAGCCTGATCCTCGCCGAGAAGACCTGGGAAGAGGCCCGGGAAACGCTGCACAAGCGTTACTCCCGGTTCCTCAAGCGCATGGACCAGATCAAGAGCGAGGACGTGTTCGAGACCTTCATGAACGCGTTCGCGCACACCCTCGACCCGCACTCGAGCTACCTCTCGCCGCGGAGCTCCGAGGAGTACCGCATCGCGATGAGCCTGTCGTACTTCGGCATCGGCGCATCGCTGCAGATCGAGGACGATTACGTCAAGGTCGTCAACATCATTCCCGGCGGCCCTGCCGACATCGACGGCCGCCTGCAGCCGAACGATCGCATCACCGCGGTCGGCCAGGGTGTCGAGGGCGAGATGGTGGACGTCGTGGGCTGGCGGCTCGACGACGTCGTGCAGCTCATCCGCGGGCCCGCCGAGACCGTCGTGCAGCTCCAGGTGCTGCCGGGCGGTGCCCTGCCGGGGACGCCCCCGAAGACCATCACGCTGACGCGCAACCAGGTGAAGCTCGAGGAGCAGGCGGCGAAGAGCAAGATCATCAAGGTGCCGAAGGACGGGCGCGAGTGGTCCATCGGCGTCATCGAGGTGCCGAGCTTCTACCGCGACTACCGCGCGCTCTCCAGCGGCGACGAGAACTACACGAGCACCACCAAGGACGTGAAGCGCCTGATCGCCGAGCTGGAAAGCCAAGGCATCGACGGGCTGATCATCGACCTGCGCAACAACGGTGGCGGACACCTGACGGAGGCGACCGCCCTGTCCGGCCTCTTCATCGACAACGGGCCGGTCGTGCAGCTCAGGAGCTCGAACGGGCGCATCAGCCGGCTCGACGATCCCGATCCCGTGCCGCGCGTCGCCTACAGCGGCCCGCTCGCGGTGCTGGTGAACCGGTACAGCGCCTCGGCGTCGGAGATCTTCGCCGCCGCCATACAGGACTACAAGCGCGGCATCATCATCGGCCAGCGCACCTTCGGCAAGGGCACGGTGCAGAACCTCTACTCGCTCGACCAGTACGTCCGCTCGCCGGAAGGCGACGGGCTGGGGCAGCTCACGCTGACCATCGGCAAGTACTACCGGGTGACCGGTGAAAGCACCCAGCACCGCGGCGTCACGCCCGACATCGCCCTGCCCTCGCCGATCCCGGTGCACGAGGTGGGCGAGAGCGCGCGCGAGACCGCGCTGCCCTGGGACACCATCCGCACGACGCGTTTCGAGCCGGGACGTCCGCTGGACACGGCGATCTCCGCCCTGACGGCGAACCACCTCTCGCGCGCGAAGGACGATCCGGACTACCAGTACCTCGTCAACATCATCGAGGACGACTTCGAGATCCGCTCCCGGAAATCGGTGTCGCTCAAGCTCGACACGCGCAAGGCGGAACGGCAGGCGGAGCTCGACCGGCGGCTGGCGCGCGTGAACGAACGCCTCACCGCGCGCGGCCTCGAGCCGGTCACGGACCCGGAGCAGCTCGACGACGTGGAGGAGCCGGACGTCCAGCTTGACCAGGCCGCGGCCATTGTTACAGACTTGGCCGAGCTGAGAGAGCTCGAAACGTTGCCGGCACAGAAGACTGCCCGCGTGCGGCAGTAGCTGGCGTCCCCTTCCGGGCGGTCGCCCCCTCCCCGGCGACGGTTGAAAGCTACCGGTGTAGTGTTATACATTTGTATAACACCTGCCGGCCAGCCTGGGAGACCGCCGTGGACATGCCGCTACTCATCTCCGGTCGCACACCCCTGACGCCCCTTCGCCTCGCCTGCCTGGCCCTCGCCGGCCTGCTGGTGGCGGCCGGAGCCGCGCTGGCGGCGCCGTGCGCCGACGGGGACTGCTGCAACGCCCCGGGCGATTTTGCGCGGCACGAGCCGTCGCTCTCGGTGCGCGCCGTCGACTTTGCCGAAGCCGACCACGCCGACGCCGCCGGGGCGGACACGGCCGCTCCGTTGCTGTACCTGACGCCACGCGTCGCCTCGATCCTGGAGCAAGTGTTCGGGGACGACGGCGGCGCAGCCGCGGAGACGGAGGAGCCGGTGAGCCTGCCGCCGGTCGCGCAGCAGGACGCCGAGCGCTACGACCCGTCGCTGCCGGCCGACGCGGCGACCCCGCCGCTGCCGAAGTTCCAGCGCCAGATGTACCGCACCGACATCTAACGACATCCAGCCGCGCACGGGAACGACGCACAGAAGCCGTGATCGTCCCGGGAAACAAGCCTTCGTTCGCCTCCCGGTGTCTCGCAGCAGCCGTCCTCGCCTGGACTGCCGGGCTGGTCGCGTTGCCCGCCGCCGCCTCCGTGCCAGCGGCGGATTCCGCTGCCGCCATTCGGGCCCTCGCGGAGTTCGAGGACGCGTGCCGGAGCACGAAGCCGCTGTGGTCCGTGGACCTCTGCGGCCCGATCGTGCTGGTCGACCCGCGTACGCGGATGGCGGTGACGAACCGGCCCGACCCGGCCGGACGCTTCGCCCCGCGCGACGGAGCGTTTGTCGGCGAATGGCCCGCCGACATGCCCGTGGCGAACACGAGTATCGACTGGGAAGACACGCGCTGGGCGATGATCCTGCTGCCTTTGCCGGAGGACGCCTTCTCACGGCTCAGGCTCATCGCGCACGAGTCCTTCCACCGCATCCAGCCCGAGCTCGGGCACGATCCGGCCGACGCGCTGCTCCCGCACCTCGACGAGGAGCAGGGCCGCGTCTGGCTGCGCCTGGAGATCCGTGCGCTCGGGCGGGCTATCGCCACCGAAGGCGCCGGAGCGCGCGCGGCGGTCCTGGATGCGCTCCTGTTCCGCGCGGCCCGCTACGCGGAGTTCCCCGGCGCCGACAGCCTCGAGCGTCGGCTCGAAGGCCACGAGGGGCTGGCCGAGTACACCGGCGTGCGGTTCGCGCTGGACGTCACGGGACCGGACCCCGAGCTGGTGACCGAACTGCTGGATGCGTTCGAACGCCGGCCCACCTATGTGCGTTCTCTGGGCTACGGGACCGGCCCGGCGCTGGGACTGCTCCTCGACCGCTACCGGCCGGGCTGGCGCGACATGATCGGGCCGGAGCCGGACCTCGATCGCCGCCTGGCCCGGGCCGTCGGCGCGCCGCTTGCGGATTCCCGCGCGCAAGCGGTTCGAGACGCAGCCTTGCAGCGTGGCGCCGCCTACGGCGCCGACATCGTCCGCGCGGAGGAGCAGGAGCGCGCTCAACGCCGGGCCGCCGACCTCGAGGTCTACCGCAAGGTGCTGGTGGAGGGACCCACCCTGACCGTCGAGCTGCCGGACCGGCTGCTCCTTTTCAATCCCAACACGGTGCTGCCACTCGGGGACGAGGGCAACGTCTATCCCGGCGCGATATTGATGGGCGACTGGGGACGCCTGACACTCGAGGACGGCGCTGCGCTCGGCAATGCGGACCGGAGCCGCGCGCGTGTCGCGGCGCCGCAATCGCCCGAACCCGGTCATGCCGGGCTCGTGGAGGGCCCCGGCTGGACCCTGGAGCTTGAGGCGGGCTGGCACCTCGTGCCCGGCGATCGACCCGGCGACTTCCGTCTGGCGCGGGTCGACGCGGAACACTAGCGTCCGGACCGTTCATGAATCGCTAACGGCTGAGCACGCTCGCGATGCCCCAGTAGTTCTCCGCCAGCAGGTTCAGGTCGCTCTTCTGCAGCCCGCCGTCCTCGCGGACGTCGTACAGCGTCGCCACGGTGGCCGCGATCGGCACCGCGTCCCCGCCGTTGCGGAACTTCGCGGCCTCGCCGATCAGCTTCGCGCGCTGCTGCAGGATACCGGCCACGTCCGGCTTTTCTTCGAGCGCGCGTGCGCTCGCGCGTATCCGCCCGAGCAACGCCGCGCAATCGGCACTGCCGCCATAGCGTATGGCGCCGACGCTCTTCTCCCCCGCTTCCTTCGCGAGCATGGCGAGCTCCGGATCGCCGAAGTCGAGGAACAGTTGCTGCGCGAATGCCAGTATCGTGCAGTTGACCGAGCGCTTGGCCGCGATGTCCAGGCCGGGAGTCTCGGGCGGCGCCTCGGCGGCAATCGCCTCGCGCTGGGCGACGAGCAGCGCCTCCTCTTCCCGGACCTGCGTCATCTCCTTCGCGAGCCGGTCAAGCGTCACCCTGACCGAGCGCCGCCCCAGGATCTTCAGGAAACGGCCGAGCCCCGAGAGCCGCTTGCGTTGCGCTTCGGCTTCCGACTCGAGTGTCTCGAGCAACGCCCGGCGTTCGGCGAGCTGTTGCTCGATCGCGCGCAGGCGCCCTGCGCGCGCCTCCTGCCACTGCTGCACCACCTCCTCGTGCCGCCGGCGCTCGCGTTGCTGCTTGAGCTGCTCGGCAAACCTGGCCAGTTTCCGCCGGCAGCGCAGCGCGAGGCTGCGCAACTGGTAGAACACGAGGACGTTGTCGCACCACTCGGGGTCGAGCAGCAGCTCTTCCAGCCGGTCCAGCTTCTGCTGCAGGCGCGCGGTGGCCCCGTCCGCTTCCCGGAGCTTGTCCTGCAGGCGGTATTTTTCCTTGCGGAGATCGGCGAATGCTTTCTTGAGCTCGGCGCGATTCCAGTAGAGGTTGAGCAGCTTGTCGTCGTCAACCGACTTTTCGCGCGCACGCCCCAGCAGGGCGGTCAAACCGGCCACGGACCTTCCCCTCGCTCTTTCCCGTGAGCGGAGGGAATGATGGCAAGGCGGGCCCCCGCGAACCTTGATTCAATCGACAGTTTTTCCCCGGACCGTTCCGGGCGGCCTCAGCGATCCAGCAGCAGGTGCCCCTGGTCCATGAGGTACTCGAGCCACTTGTTGAGCACGATGTTGCGCCGCCAGCGCGCATCGAGCTCTGCCCGCTGGGCCTGTGACAGGCGTCGCAGTTCCGCATGCCGATGCTCGTGGCGCAGGCTCACGACTTCGGCAAGCCGGCCGTCCAGGTAGGCGCGGATCTGCATGTCGGGATCGGCGATGCGGCAGCCGTTCTCCTCGAAGAAGTAGGAGAGCGACAGTGTCACCGTATAGCGACTGCGGTTCAGGATTTCGAGATGCAGGTCACAGTCGCCGGCAACCCGCGACACGTAATAGCCGTCGAGCCGCTCGAGATCGGGGATGAGGTTCTGGAGCCGGATGAAATTGCTTTCGTACAGCAGCATCAGGCCGACGAAGCTGCGCGGCCTGACGATGGTCTCGGGTACGAGTTGTGAATCCAGCAGCATGCGACGATAGTATCATAGCCGCTTGCCGCCAGAAGGCATGCAAATTGAGTTCCAGTTTTCGCCGCCGGGCGCGAGCGGCACGCCCGTAATCGAGCCCGTCTACGGCCGTACGCGACGCTCGACCCCGGTGCTGTCGAGTATCCGGCTCGCGATCTCTTCGATCGAGAACTCGGTCGTGTCCACGTACGGAATGCCGTAGCGCTTGAAGATCTTCTCCGCCTCGCGCAGCTCGAAGCGCACCTGTTGCGCGGTCGCGTACCGACCGAGCGCCCGCCTCTCCTTTCGGATCTGCTGCAAACGGGACGGTGAGATGGTCAATCCGTAAAGTTTCGACTTCTGCGAGACGAGGATTTCCGGTAACGTCCCGCTGTCGAACTCCTCGTCCGTCAGCGGATAGTTCGCCGCGTACACGCCGTACTGCAACGCGAGGTACAGGCACGTCGGTGTCTTCCCGCTGCGCGACACGCCGATCAGGATCACGTCTGCCATGTCGTAGTTGCGCGTGATCGCACCGTCGTCGTTCGCGAGCGCAAAGTTGGTGGCCTCGATCCGCTTCATGTAGGTCTCGATGTCGCTCATGCCGTGTGCCCGGCCGGCCGTGTGAGTCGACGGCTGGTCGAGCTCTTTCTCGAGCGGCTCGAGGAAGGCATCGAAAATGTCGAGATGCAGCCCGTTCGCCTCGCGCACGATGGCGCGGACGTCATCCTGCACCAGGGTAGAGAACACGATGGGCCGGACGGCCGCCTTCTCCGCCGCGTCGTTGATCTTCCGGACGGCCTCCCGCGCCTTGTCTTCGTTATCTATAAATGGCAAAGTCACCTGCCGAAATCGCTGGCTGTCGAATTGAGTTAAAAGGCTGTGGCCCAGCGTCTCGGCAGTGACGCCGGTCTGGTCCGACAAAAAGAAGACTGTACGCTCACTCATCTGGAAGGCTTCCTGTGCCCTGGCCGTGCACGACGCTGTTCCTCGCGAGTGTACTTCGACCGCTGCTGTGTAGAAAGGATTCGATTCGTTGTCGTGGAGCGCACGCCTCACCTGTGAAGGAGCCTGTTTGAGGTGAATCCGTACGTCGTCAATTTGCAGGACCTTGGGATGGAGCACGTCGACATGGTCGGCGGCAAGAACGCATCCCTGGGGGAGATGATCGGAAAGCTCGGGGAGGTCGGGGTGCGCGTCCCCGGCGGATTCGCGACCACGGCGCAAGCCTATCGGGATTTCCTCGCGAGCGCCGGCCTCGACCGGCGCATCGACGAGCAGCTTCGCGACCTGGATGTCGACGACATCGAGTCCCTGACTGCCGCCGGCCGCGCGATCCGGGGATGGATCGTCGAGACGCCGCTTCCCGAGCGGCTGCGCGACGAGCTTCGTACCGCGTGGGAGGCAATGAGCGACGGCCGTGACATACGCGTCGCCGTGCGCTCCTCGGCAACGGCCGAGGACCTTCCCGATGCCTCGTTCGCCGGACAGCAGGAAACGTTCCTGAACGTCCGCGGCTTCGACAACCTCGTCGACGCCCTGCACCAGGTATACGCGTCGCTTTTCAACGATCGCGCGATCGCCTACCGGGTGCACCAAGGCTTCGACCACTCGCAGGTCGCCCTGTCGGTCGGCGTGCAGTACATGGTGAGGAGCGATCTCGCCGCCTCCGGCGTGATGTTCACCCTCGACACCGAGTCCGGCTTCCGCAACGCCGTGTTCATCACGTCGTCGTACGGGCTGGGCGAAACCATCGTGCAGGGACAGGTGAACCCCGACGAGTTCTACGTCTACAAGCCCGGCCTCGAAAGCGGGCACTACCCGATCCTGCGCAAGAACCTGGGTAGCAAGGCCGTGAAGATGGTCTTCAGCGACGACACGACGCCGGGCAAGACCGTCGAGACCGTGGACGTCGACCCGGCCGACAGCCAGCGCTTCTCGCTGACCGACGCCGAGATCATCGAGCTTGCACGTACCGCCGTCACCATCGAGAAGCATTACGGGCGCCCCATGGACATCGAATGGGGCAAGGACGGCACGGACGGCAGGCTCTACATACTGCAGGCACGTCCCGAGACGGTGCAGAGCCGCAGTGGCCGCACGGTGCAACGGTTCACCCTCAAGGACCGCTCACGGGTGCTGTGCAAGGGACGCAGCATCGGCCAGAAGATCGGCTCCGGGACGGCAAAGGTCATCAAGCACGTGAGTGAGATGGGCCGGGTGCAGCAAGGCGATATCCTGGTCTCGGATATGACCGATCCCGACTGGGAGCCGATCATGAAGCGCGCCGCGGCCATCGTCACGAATCGCGGCGGACGCACCTGTCACGCCGCCATCATCGCGCGCGAGCTCGGCATTCCGGCGGTGGTCGGCTGCGGCACGGCGACCGAGGTGATCGAAGACGGCGCCGAGGTCACCGTGAGCTGTGCGGAAGGCGATGAGGGTTTCGTGTACGAAGGGCAGCTTCGTTTCGAGGAGACGGAGATCGAGCTGGATTCGCTGCCCGACATACCCGTCAAGATCATGATGAACGTCGGCAACCCCGACCGCGCTTTCGATTTCGCCAACATTCCCAACCACGGCGTGGGGCTCGCACGCCTCGAGTTCATCATCAACCGGATGATCGGGGTCCACCCGAACGCGCTCCTCGACTACGACAAGCTCGACCCGGACGTGCGTTCCGCGATCGACGAGCAGATGGCCGGCTACGACTCCCCCACCGGCTTCTTCGTCGACAAGCTGGCGGAAGGCATCGGCACGATCGCCGCGGCATTCGCCCCCGAGCCCGTCATCGTCCGGCTGTCGGATTTCAAGACCAACGAGTACGCGAACCTGATCGGCGGCGAAGCTTACGAGCCGAAGGAAGAGAACCCGATGCTCGGCTTCCGCGGCGCCGGACGCTACGTCGCGGAGTCGTTCCGCCCCTGCTTCGAGCTGGAGTGCGCGGCCCTGCGCAAGGTGCGCGAGGACATGGGCCTGAAGAACGTGCAGGTCATGATCCCGTTCGTGCGCACCGTGGCGCAGGCACGCCAGGTGGTCGAGCTCCTCGAGGCGAACGGCCTGAAGCGCGGCGTCGACGGGCTGAAGGTCATCATGATGTGCGAGCTGCCGACGAATGCGCTGCTGGCGGACCGCTACCTCGAATACTTCGACGGCATGTCGATCGGCTCGAACGACATGACGCAACTCACGCTCGGCCTGGACCGCGATTCCGCGCTCGTCGCCGAGCTCTTCGACGAGCGCGACGACGCGGTCAAGGCGATGCTGGAGATGGCCATCAAGGCATGCCGGGAGCGCGGCAAGTACATCGGCATCTGCGGCCAGGGCCCCTCGGACCACCCGGACCTGGCGCTGTGGCTGGTCGAGCAAGGCATCGAAAGCCTCTCGCTCAACCCGGACACGGTCGTGGAAACCTGGATGTTCCTGGCCGGCGAGGCCGTATAGGAGCGGGAAGCGCGCGACGTTCCCCCGCGCGGCGCGCCTCCCGGCGCGCCGCCTCTTTCAGAACCGGTCGTAGCGCGAGCGGCGTTGCAGCCGAATGCGCGGCAGCCACAGGCCGAGCACGATGCCGATGAGCATCACGAGGCCGCCCGCCAGGAACCAGTTACGCGTCGTCTGCGTCCGGAGCTCGCGGTTCTCCTCCTCGAGGATGCCCACCCTGATCTCGGTGTCGGTGAGCTGCTGCCTGAGCTCCCGGTTCTGGGAGTCGATCGCCAGCACGTTCGCAGCCGTCTCCCGGATGCGGGCGAGCTCGGCCTCGAGCGCCTGCTTCTCGCGCTGCAGGGATGCAACCTGCGCCCGCACGCTCTCGTACTCCCCGGTGAGCGCGGCGAGCTGTGCTCCGAGCGAGCTGCCCTCCGATTGCGCGTCCGTGAGCTGGCGCGTGAGCCGCTCGAGCTGCTGCCGGGCCGGCGGCTCGTTCATGAGGTAACGCGTGAGCACCCACCCCTCGGTGCCGCCGGGCGTGGTGACGCGCGACCAGCCTTCCTGCTCGTCACGACCGATCAGCTCGAGCTGGGTTCCGGTCGGCAGCATGCGCGTGATGGCGTGACCGTTGCTCGGTCCCGTGCGCAAGGTGATCTCGAACTGGTCGGTGACCCAGACGGGCTCGGCCGCCGCCACGGACGCCAGCACGCATGCTGCCGCCACGAGCACCAGCCTGCGCACGATCCCTCTCTGCACCATGTAAGTCGCCCGCAATCGAGTGCCGCAACTATAAGACATCGCCCGGGGAGCGTGCCAGCAGGACGGCGCTCGCGTCAGCCTCGGGGAGAGTCACCGGCGCCCGCGATGACCTTCTCCCAAACGGCGACGTGATTGTTCGCCGGCATCGCGTACAGCCGGACGCGCTCGAGGCCGGCGGAGGCGCCGAACCGGTCGAGATCCGCGAGATCGCGCACGCCCATGGCGGGATCGCGCTGCCTGAGCGCTTCGTCGAACTCCGCGTTGCTCGGGCTCGTGTACCGGCCGTCGAAACGGAACGGGCCGTACAGGCAGAACACCCCGCCCTGCTCCAGCACGTGACCGACGAGCGCGAACATCGCGCGCACCGCGTCGATGTCCATGATGTGTGCGGTGTTGGCCGAGAACACCGCGTCGTAGCTGCCGGCAGGCAGCTCGGCGGTGCGCACGTCGAGCGCCAGCGGCGGCCGCACGTTTGCGAGCTGCTCCCCTGCCAGCCACGCGCCGATCGCGGCGTGCTGCGCGGGCAGGTCGCTCGTCTGCCACTCGAGGTGCGGCAGGGCTTTCCCGAACCAGACGGCGTGCTGCCCGGTTCCGGACCCGATCTCGAGGACCCGCGAGCGCTGCCGGAGCTCCTCGCGCAGCACCTCCAGGATCGGATGCCGGTTGCGCTCCGCCGCCGGCGACGTCGGGAGCGTCACGGGCTTCCGGCGGCGACGTGAGGTGCGAACAGCATGCGGCGATACCAGGCGAGCTCCGCGATCGAATCGCGGATGTCCGCGAGCGCCCTGTGCGTCGACTCCTTCGTGAACCCGGCCGCGATCTCCGGCGCCCAGCGCTGCGCCAGGATTTTCAACGTGCTGACGTCGAGGTTGCGGTAATGGAAGTAGGCTTCGAGCTCGGGCATCTGCCGCGCCAGGAAGCGCCGGTCCTGGCAGATGCTGTTCCCGCACATCGGCGATACGCCCTCGTTGACGTGCCGGCGCAGGAACTCGAGCGTCATGCGCTCCGCTTCCGCCAGCCCGATCGTGCTCTCGCGCACCCGCGCGATGAGCCCGGACGCGTTGTGTTGCCGCGTGTTCCATTCATCCATCGCCTGGAGGACGCTCTCGGGCTGGTGAATGGCGAGCACGGGACCTTCCGCCACCTCGTTGAGCTGCTCGTCGGTCACGATGGTCGCGATCTCGATGATGTGATCGGTCATCGTGTTCAACCCGGTCATTTCCAGGTCGATCCAGATGAAGTTGGTGAGGGGGTTCGACATGGGAGCGCTCGATTCTACTGGATTCCCGCATCCCGATGAAACGGCCCCCGCGCCCCCGCGGGTGCGCGGCCCGCGGGCCGGAGGCATACTTGCGGCGATGCCGGGCGCAGACAGCCGAACCCATTCCGCAGCCGGACCCGCGCGAGTCGTCGCGACGTTCGGGCGTCGCTTCACGCTGGCCCTCCCGGACGGTCGCGAGGTATCGGCGCGCGTGAAGGGGCGCCGACTGCATCCGGTGTGCGGCGACCTCGTCGATGCCGAGCCGCTGGAGCACGACCCCGAGTGGGTGATCGTCGCGATCCGGCCGCGCAGGAACGAGCTGACGCGCCCGAACCTGCGCGGCCGGGTGGAGGTGCTCGCCGCGAACCTGGATGCGATCGTCGTCGTCACGGCAGACCTGCCGCCGCCCGACTGGTTCATCGTCGACCGGTACCTGTGCGCGGCCGAGCTGATGGGCGTGGTGTCGGCGGTCGCTTTCAACAAGATCGACCTCGGCGAGCTGCATCCCGCCTCTGCCCGGGCACTCGAGGAATACCGGGAAGCGGGCTACGTCATCCTGCACACGAGCGCGCGCGAGGGCCTCGGGGTCGACGCCCTCCTCGATTTCCTGGCCGGCCGCCGCGGCATCCTCGTCGGGCAGTCGGGCGTCGGCAAATCCAGCCTGGTCAACCGGCTGGTCGAGCGCAGCCTGCTCCCGACCGCCGAGATCTCGGAGAAGCGCCGCGAAGGGCGGCACACGACCGTGAGCTCGGTGATGGTGGCGCTGCCGAACGGCGGCGCCGTGATCGATTCACCGGGGGTGCGCGACTATGCGCCCGCCGTCGCGGAGCCCGCGGAGGTCGCGCGCGGCTATCGCGAGATCGCGGCCGCCGCACCTCACTGTCGCTTTACGGACTGCCGGCACCTGCGCGAGCCGGATTGCGCCGTCAAGGAGCGCGTGGAGCAAGGTGCGATCAGCAGCCGGCGGTACGAGAGCTACCGGCGCCTGCTGGCGCTGGCGGAACGCCTCGATCGGCCCTAGGCGGCCCTGATCGACGCCAGGCGGCCCCGGCGTACCCGCCGGCTGCCGCTACCCGACCTCGCCTCTCAGCCCGGCGGCCAGCGGAAAGCCCGGCCCCCGAGCACGTGCAGGTGGATGTGGAAGACCGACTGCCCGGCGCCTTCGCCGCAGTTCATGACCACGCGATAGCCGCTTTCGTCGACGCCCTCGCTCTTCGCGACCTCCGCTGCCACGAGGAACAGCCTGCCGGCGGTCTCCGCGTCCTCTGCTCCCAGGTCGTTGATCGTCGCGACGTGCTTGCGCGGGATCACCAGCACGTGGGTGGGGGCCTGCGGGTTCAGGTCCCGGAACGCCACGATGCGCTCGTCCCGGTAGACGATGTTCGACTCGATCTCACCCGCGGCGATCTTGCAGAAGATGCAGCTCGGTTCCGGCATGTCCTCTCCCTCCTCCTTCCGGCTCGACCGCGCGAAGCGCACGCGCGCTCCGCGCCGTCGGCAACCCGCGATGCGGCTCCTACACCACGCTGCGGCGCCCGAGGAACGCGTGCGACAGGGTGCCGCCGTCGACGTACTCGAGCTCGCCGCCGAGCGGCACGCCATGCGCGATGCGGCTCACGGGCACTTCGTAGCGCGCGGCCATCTCGGCGACGAAGTGCGCCGTCGCGTCGCCCTCCACGGTCGGGTTGGTCGCGATGATGACTTCCTGGAAGCGCTCGGAAGCCAGCCGGCTCTCGAGCTCGTCCAGCCCGAGCTCGCGCGGGCCGATGCCGTCGAGCGGCGACAGGTGTCCCATGAGCACGAAGTACAGGCCTCGATAACCGGTCGCATCCTCGACCGCCATGACGTCCGCTGGCGATTCGACGATGCACAGCGTCGAGGCGTCGCGCCCGGCCGATGCGCAGATGTCGCAGACGTCCTGCTCCGTGAGCATGCGGCAGCGACGGCAGTGGCGGATGCCCGCGACCGCCTCGGCCAGCGCCTGGGACAGCCGTTCCGCCCCGGCGCGGTCCCGCTCCATCAGGTGGAACGCGATCCGCTGCGCCGACTTCCGGCCGATGCCGGGCATGCAGCGCAAAGCCTCGATCAGGCGGACGAGAAGCGGAGAGAAGGCCACGCCGCTAGAACGGTAGCTTCAACCCGGGAGGCAGGCTGAGGCCGCCGGCGATACCCGCGAACCGCTCCTGGACGGCCTTGTCGGCACGCCGCACCGCATCGTTGAAGGCCGCGACCAGCAGGTCCTCCAGCATTTCCTTGTCGTCCCCGACCAGGCTGTCGTCGATCTCGATCGAGCGCACGTCG
Organism: Woeseiaceae bacterium; assembly: GCA_035304345.1. Lineage (GTDB taxonomy): Bacteria > Pseudomonadota > Gammaproteobacteria > Steroidobacterales > Woeseiaceae > IDS-8. The sequence continues at coordinate 57,587 of DATGQE010000066.1, forward strand.
TGCTTCCCGGTCATGGTGATGCGCACCATGCCGCCGCCGGATTCGCCGGTGACCTCCATCCTGGCGATCTCTTCCTGCGCCTTCTGCATCTCGGCCTGCATCTGCTGGGCCTGCTTCATGAGCTGCCCAATGCCACCTTTCATCCGTTCCTCCTGCCCTGTCGCCCGCCGTCCACCAGCTCGATCGAATCGGCGTGCAGCTCGGCTCCGAACATGTCCTTGAGCGCGCGGACGTTGGGATCGGATTCCAGTGACTCCCGCGCGGCCTCGAGCCTTTCGTCGTCCAGCCTCGCCTTCTCCTGCATGGGCGTCTCGACCGTCGGACGGCCCACTTTGATGTCGACCTGCAAAGGCTCCCCGAAGCGCTTGGACAGCGCGGCGGCCAATTCATTCTGGCGCGCGCGCGTCAGCAGCGACTCGGAGCGGCTGTCGAGCTCGAGGTGGATCACGTTGCCCTTGCGGCGCAGGTACGCGCAATTCGCGGCGAGCAGCTTGGCTGCGCCGTTGAGCTCCAGTTCCGGGATCAGCCGCGCCCAGTCCGGTGTCTGCCACGGCGTGGCCAGCGGCACGGTGCTGGCGCGAGGTGCCTGCTCAGCCGCCGCGCCGCGCGCGGGCGCGGCCTGCGCCTTTCCCGCGGCAGCCGCCGCCGGCGGCGCCGCCTCCGCCGCGTCACCGGACGTCACCGGCCGGAACGCCAGCATGCGCAGCAGCGTCATTTCCACCCCGGTCCGCGGGTCCGGGGCAAGCACCAGGTCACGCTTGCCGGTGATCGCGAGCTGGTACCAGAGCTGCACGTCCTCCGCCGGCAGCGCGGCCGACAGCGCCTCGAGCTCGGCTTCGGCAAGCTCGTCCTCCCGGTTGCCGCCGCCCACGGCCTGGTACACGGCCACGCGTTGCAGCAGGCGCGCGAGGTCGTCGAGCAGCCGCGCGTAGTCGGGCGCCTGCTCGTCGATCGCGGCGATCGCGTCGAGGAGACCGGGAGCGTCCCCGGCCGCGAGCAGCTTGAGGAGCTTCGCCACGTGCCCCCGCTCGATCGTGCCGAGCATCGCCGCGACCAGCTCCTCGCGCAGCTCGCCGCCGCAGTGCGCGACGGCGTGGTCCAGCAGGCTCAGCGCGTCGCGCAGGCTGCCGTCGGCGGCGCGTGCGATCAGGGCCAGCGACGCCGCGTCCGTGTCGATCGACTCCTCGCGGCAGATGTGCTCCAGGCGCTCGCGTATCAGCGCCGGCGTGAGCCGTTTCAGGTTGAACTGCAGGCAGCGCGACAGCACCGTCACGGGCAGCTTCTGCGGGTCGGTGGTCGCGAACAGGAACTTCACGTGCGGCGGCGGCTCCTCCAGCGTCTTCAGCAACGCGTTGAAGGAGTGCTTCGACAGCATGTGCACTTCGTCGATCAGGTAGATCTTGAAGCGCCCGCGCGCCGGCGTGTACTGCACGTTGTCCAGCAGCTCGCGCGTGTCGTCCACCTTGGTCTTCGAAGCCGCGTCGACCTCTATCAGGTCCACGAAGCGGCCCTCGTCGATCTCGCGGCAGGCGCTGCACACCCCGCAGGGCGACGGGGTGATGCCCGTCTCGCAATTCAGGGCCTTGGCCAGGATCCGGGCGATCGTGGTCTTGCCCACGCCGCGCGTCCCCGTGAACAGGTAGGCATGGTGCAGTCGCCCGCTCTCCAGCGCGTTCGCCAGCGCGGTCAGGACGTGCTCCTGGCCCGTGGTTTCAGCGAAGTTCCGGGGGCGCCATTTGCGCGCGAGAACGAGATAACTCATCAGGGGCTTCGGGTACCTCGGCCGGCGTGTCTCTCTCGCGACGGTCCAAAAACGAGACGGCCCGCGCCAGCACGTCCCCGGCACCCGGTGTCACCGCTGCCGCTGCTCCCTTCCGGGCCTGACGGGGTTCACGGCTGACCGTCGCGGGGAAACCGACGCGGACCGCGCGCAATTATCGCCGAGCCGCCACCCGTCCCGCAAATCGACGGTCGGAGGCCGGAACGAAACGGCCCGCCACGGCGCAAGTGCTATCCTTGCAGCATTTTTCAGCGAAGCGACCGGGAACCCCCAGGAACCGCCATGAGCCAACCCGAATTCGCAACCCTCGATCCTTTCGACGGCATGACCGGCGCGCGCCCCGGCACGGTGCGCAACCTCCTCGCGGGTGAGTGGACGGAGCCCCCCGGCGTCCGCGAGGACATCGTCGATCCGCTCAACGGCGAGCCCTTCCTGCGCGTGCCGGAGACGAAGGACCACGGTCCGTGGCTGGAGAGCATCCGGAGCTGCCCGGTCACCGGCCTGCACAATCCGCTGCGGCGGCCTGAGCGCTACCGGATGCTGGGCGCGGTATGTGCGCGCGCGGCCGCCCTGCTGGCGGAGCAGCCGGTCGCGGATTATTTCGCCCGGCTGATCCAGCGCGTGATGCCGAAGAGCCTCGCCCAGTGCCAGGGCGAGGTGCTGGTCACCCGTATTTTCCTCGAGAACTTTTCGGGTGACGGCGTGCGCTTCCTCGCCCGCGGCTTTTCCAATCCGGGCGACCACCCCGGCCAGGAATCCCGGGGCTATCGCTGGCCTTACGGACCGGTGGCGGTCATCGCGCCGTTCAACTTCCCCCTCGAGATCCCGGCGCTGCAGGTGATGGGTGCCCTGTTCATGGGCAATCGGCCCCTCGTGAAAGTCGATTCGAAAGTCAGCGCCGTGTTCGAGCAGTTCCTGAGGCTTTTGATCCATGCCGGCCTGCCGGCGACCGACGTCGACCTCATCCATACGACCGGCGCCGAGATGGGCCGCCTGCTCGAGGCGGCGAAGCACGACCTGAAGCTCGTGCAGTTCACGGGCTCGAGCGCGGTCGCGGAACGCATCGCGGCGCAGTACCACGGGAGGGTGCGCCTCGAGGATGCGGGCTTCGACTGGAAGATCCTCGGCCCGGACTACCGCCCGGAATGGCTCGATTACGTGGCGTGGCAATGCGACCAGGACGCCTATGCGGCATCCGGACAGAAATGCTCGGCGCAGAGCATCCTGTTCGTGCACCGGAACTGGAGCGCCGACCTGCTCCCGAAGCTCGCCGCGCTCGCGGCGCGGCGCCGGCTCGACGACCTGACGATCGGGCCCGTGCTCACCTGGACGACCGAACGCATGCTCGCGCACATCGAGGCCGTGAGCGCGATCCCCGGTGCCACGCGGCTGTTCGGCGGCAATCCGCTCACCGGCCATACCATCCCGGAGCGCTACGGCGCGCTGGAGCCGACCGCCGTGCAGGTGCCGCTTGCGGCAATCGACGACCATTTCGACCTCGTCACGACGGAGCTCTTCGGGCCGTTCCAGATCGTGGTGGAGTACGACGACGCCGACCTCGGGCACGTGCTCGACATCTTCAGCCGGATGAGCCAGCATCTGACCGCCGCCGTCGTGAGCGCCGACATCGGGTTCCAGAACACCGTGCTCGGTGCGACGCTGAACGGCACCACCTACTGCGGCATCCGGGCCCGTACGACCGGCGCGCCGCAGAACCACTGGTTCGGCCCCTGCGGGGACCCGCGGGCCGCTGGCATCGGTACACCGGAGGCGATTCGCACGACGTGGAGCGGACATCGCGAAATCATCATGGACCAGGGGCCGTTACCCGAGGGCTGGACGCTGCCGCCGCCGACCTGACGGGAGGCCCGACTTGAACCCGCCTCTCGAGAGCAAGCTGCCCGGCGTCGGGACGACGATCTTCACGGTCATGACGCAGCTCGCCAACGACTGCGGCGCGCTGAACCTGTCGCAGGGTTTCCCGAGCTTCGATCCCGATCCCGTCCTGCTCGAGCTCGTCAACCGCCACCTGCACTCGGGGGCCAACCAGTACGCGCCCATGCCGGGCGTGCCGAAGCTGCGGCAACAGATCGCGGCCAAGGTCGAGCGCCTGTACGGCCGCGCGGTCGATCCCGACCGCGAGGTCACGGTCTGCAACGGCGCGACCGAAGGCCTCTTCAGCGCGATCCAGGCGCTGGTGCGCCCGGGCGACGAGGTCATCGTGCTCGATCCGGCTTACGACTCCTACGAGCCCGCCGTGACGCTGGCGGGCGGCCGCACACGCCACCTGCCGCTCGCCGCGGGCGGCCCGGATACGGATTTCCGCATCGACTGGGAACGCCTGGCGGACACGCTGAACGAGCGCACCCGGCTGCTGATCCTGAATTTCCCCCAGAACCCGACCGGCGCGGTGCTGTCCGCGGTCGAGCTCGACCTCCTCGCCGACACGCTGCGGGGAACGCCCGTGTACCTGCTCTCGGACGAGGTCTACGAGCACATCATCTTCGACGGGGTGCCGCACCAGAGCCTGCTCAGGCACGACGAGCTGTGGCGGCGCTCGCTGGTGCTCTCCTCCTTCGGCAAGACCTGCCACGCGACCGGCTGGAAGGTGGGATACTGCGTGGCACCGCCCGAGCTTACGGCCGAGTTCCGCAAGGTGCACCAGTTCACCTGCTTCTCGGTCGTGACGCCGATCCAGCACGCGCTCGCCGACTACATGGAGACGGATCCCGATCATTACGCCCGGTTGCCCGCGTTCTACCAGGCGAAGCGGGACCGCTTCTGCGACCTCCTGCGAGGCTCGCGCTTCCGCCTGCGACCCGCGGCGGGGACTTTCTTCCAGCTCGTCGAATATTCCGGCATCACGGACGAGCCCGACGTCGACTACGCGACCCGGCTCACCCGCGAGATCGGCGTCGCCTCGATACCGGTCTCCGTGTTCTGCGAGGAGCCGCCGGAGGGGCGATGGCTGCGCTTCTGTTTCGCCAAGGACGACGCCATTCTCGAGGAGGCTGCCGAGAGACTATGTCAACTCTAGACGTCATGATCGTGCAGGCGGACCTGCACTGGCACGATCCCGAGGCCAACCTGCGCGATTTCACGCGCGTGCTCGACGAAGCGGGCACACGAGCGGACCTGATCGTGCTGCCCGAGATGTTCACGACCGGCTTCACCATGGACGCCGAAGCCAACGCCGAGCGCATGGACGGCAGGTCCGTCACGTGGATGGCGGACACCGCCAGCCGCACCGGTGCCGTCGTGTGCGGCAGCCTCGTGATCCGCGATTCGGGCCGGTACTACAACCGGATGATCCTCATGCGGCCGGACGGCAACTTCGACTACTACGACAAGCGGCACCTGTTCCGGCTCGCCGGCGAGCACCGTTCCTACTCGTCGGGGAGCGAGCTCGTCACGTTCCGCCTGAAGAATTTCCGCATCCGCCCCATGGTCTGCTACGACCTGCGCTTCCCGGCGTGGAGCCGCAACCGCGGCGACTACGACCTCATCGTCTACGCCGCCAACTGGCCCGCTCCGCGGCACGTCGCCTGGGAGACGCTGTTGCGCGCACGTGCGATCGAGAACCTCGCGTACGTCGCCGGGGTGAACCGCGTCGGCACGGACGGCAACGGCATCACGTACCGCGGCGGCAGCGCCGTGATCGACTACATGGGCCAATACCTCACGCCGGTGACCGAGACGGCCGGTGCCTGGTCGGCTTCGCTCGATCTCGAAAAGCTCAAGGAGTTCCGCGAGAAGTTCCCGTTCCACCTCGACGCCGATCCGTTCGCGATCGAGACGTAGGGACGTCGCGCTCGACGCGCACTTGGCCTGCGGGAGCGTGCACCGCGCGACTCGCGATTGAAGGGTATCGCCGGTCGCGAGCGACGCCGCTACAGGTCGAACAGGGAGCGGAAGTCGAGCCCGATCCCCCGGAGCTCCCCGTCGGAGCTCACGCGGTAGACGAGCGTCAGGCGATCGAACCGTAGCCGCCACATGCTGATCGGCGAGTCCGCCTTGTGGATGCCGATCCCTAGCTGCCACTGGTCCCGGATCTGCTCGAAGCGGCGATCCGGCCCGAACAGCTCGAGCTCGTCCGCGAACCACGTGTACGCGACGTGCCAGTTCACGAACAAGGCCTCCCCCTGCCACTCGCGCGCGCCGAACGGGTAATCGAACTCGAAGGCGGTCATGACCGGCCAGAAGTTCGACGACGGCCCCTCGCTGGGTGAGTGTCCGACGACGGCCACCGAGTACAGCCAGGACCATCCCAGCCTTCCCGCGTCCATCCGGTACCGGCTGCGCAGGCCCGCCCACCACGTCCAGGCCGACTCGTCCCCGTTCAGCACCGTACCCCACCCCAGCGCCGCGAACGGCCGCAGCGTCCAGCGTTCGCTGACCGGGACCTGCACGTGGACCTCGGGCGTGACGCTCACGCTGGCGAAGTTCTCGGGGTCGACGCTGCCCGGGAGATCGTCGAGCGGAAAGTGCTCCAGGCCCACGGTCACGGGTACCCGCACCTCGAGGCCGTAGTGCCTTTCGCCGCCCGCTATCGACTGCTCACGGACGAGCCGGCGCGGCGCGTAACGGACGGCGAACGCGTCGCGCGTATCGCCGATGCGGTACCAGCCGGTGCCGAACCAGGTGGAGTACGCCCAGTGAACCGCCTCCGCGTCCACGGCCTGGGCGCGCACGCCGGCCGGCAGCAGGAGGGCGATCGAGAAAGCGCAAGGAACAAGACGAGCTATGCGTGGCATCGGCTTTATCTATAATAGTAGAGCGCACCGACAAGGTGTCTCCTTTCGAAGACAGTCCTTGCCGGTCTCACTGTTCCTCGATGCCGGTTCGGCGCATCAGCCGAACATCGACTTCCCTGTACAGACTAAGTAATCCACTGCCACAAGGAGGCTGGCACGTGCACGTTATGCAGAAGTCGCTCATGTTCCTGTTGCTCGCCGCGCCGACGATCGCGATGGCGTCCGCCGTCGTGCAGACCGACCAGGACGTCGATCCGACGACCGGCGAGCGGACGGCGTTCGGCTTCGCCGACGTGAACCGCATCGCGGAGAGTCTCGCACAAAAGCCGTACGAGCCGGATCGCCCCGAGCTGCCCGAAGGCTTCCGGAATCTCGAGTACGACGATTACCGGGACATCCGTTATCGCGCGCAAAGGAACATCTGGGTGGACGCGGGGCTGCCGTTCCAGATCCAGCTTTTCCCGCGCGGCTTCCTGTTCCGCGACCGCGTGCGCATCAACGTCGTGGACGACTCGGGCGTGCATCCCATCCAGTTCGAGCGCGACATGTTCGATTACGGGCGGAACCAGGTGCCGGCCGAGCTGCCTGCCGACTTCGGGTTTGCCGGCTTCCGCATCCTCTACCCGTTGCATCGCGAGGATCGCCTCGACGAAGTCGGCGTCTTCCTCGGGGCGAGCTACTTTCGTGCAATCGGCCAAAACCAGAACTACGGCGTATCCGCACGCGGGCTGGCCATCGACACCGGACTCGAGCGGCCCGAGGAGTTTCCGGTGTTCCGCGAATTCTGGATCCAGCGCCCGAAGCCGGACGACACCGCGCTCGTCGTGTTCGCCCTGCTCGACAGCCAGCGCGCCACCGGCGCTTACCGGTTCATCATCCAGCCCGGCCTGCAGACCGTGGTGGGCGTGAAGGCGCGGCTCACCTTTCGCGAGTCCGTGGAAAAGCTCGGCGTCGCACCGCTCACGAGCATGTTCTACCACGGCGAATCGACCGATCGCTTCATGGACGACTTCCGCCCGGAGGTGCACGATTCCGACGGCCTCATCATCGAGTCCGGCAGCGGAGAGCGCATCTGGCGTCCGCTGGCGAATCCGCTCAAGCTGCAGATCACGTCCTTCCAGGTCGACTCGCCGCGCGGCTTCGGCCTGATGCAGCGCGACCGCGAATTCGCTCACTACCAGGACACGGAAGCCCTCTACCACACCCGCCCCAGCGCCTGGGTAGAAACGATCGGCGACTGGGGCAACGGGGTCGTGGAGCTCGTGGAGATCCCGAGCCCCAGCGAGCGCAACGACAACATCGTCGCGTTCTGGACACCGGGACAGAAGCCGCAGCCCATGTCGCCGTTCGAGTTCGAGTACCGGCTGCACTTCGCGCTCGACCCTGAAGCACGCCTCAAGGGAGGGCGCACCTACGCGACGCGGATCGGCGCCGGAGGCACCGACGTGCCGATCCACGCGCGCCGGAAGTTCGTCATCGACTTCATCGGCAACTCGGTGGAGCGCCTCGACCCGCAAGCGACCAACGTCGAAGGAGTGTGCAACACGTCGTCCGGCCGCATCACCGAGCCGGTCGCCCACCACAACCCGTTCCTGAAGGGATGGCGCCTGTTCTTCGAGCTCATCCCGCAAGGCCAGCAGCCCGCCGACCTGCGGTGCTTCCTGCGGCGGGACAAGGACATCCTCACCGAGACCTGGGTGTACAAATGGGCACCGAACTGATCGTGCGCCAGCACGCACGAACATTCGACACGAACCGCTTCGACCTCTCGCCGTGGCGGGACGCGCTGCCACGCGTCTACCGGTACCTCCATGCCGCGGGCATCGATTCGGACCGCATGCCGTCCGTGCTCGCGGAGATCCAGTCGCGCTTGCAGGCATTGCTGCCGCTGCACGACCACGAGAACCCGGTGGAGATCGCGCTCGCCGAAACCGCGCAGTGGGTGGAGGAGCAGCGCGAGCGCGCGCAGTTCCGGCGTTCGCCGGCGGCGGATGCGACGCCGGCGAGCGCACCTCTCGACATGCCGGAGCAGCCGGTCCAGCTCAACGGGCTCGGACGCTCGCGCGGGGAGCAGCCGCCCCGCGGCGGCGGACCGCCCGAGCCGTCTTTCGACGGGCGCGGTCCGGCACGCGCCATTCGCGGCCGCCGGGCTCTCTTCTTCGGCCTGATCGGCGCGACGACGGCCGGCGCCATCGGGCTGCTCAGCGGCTCCATCCAGCAGGACGGCCTGAACCCGCTGGAGCTCCTGCTCGTCATACTCTACGCGGTGCTGTTCGCGTGGATCTGTGCGGCCTTCTGGACCGCGTTCATCGGCTTTTTCATCAGGCTGTTCGGTATCAGGCGCTGGGATCTCGAGGCGGCTCCCGGCGCGCCCGCGGCCGCCACCGCGCACCCGTCCCGCGACCGGCCGCGCTCGGCGCTCATCATGCCGATCTACAACGAGGAGCCGGCGTTCGTGTTCGCACGCCTGCGCGCGATGTGGGAGTCCCTCGCCGCCACCGACGCGGCCGACGATTTCGACGTGTTCGTGCTGAGCGACACGCGCGATCCGGACATCTGGGTCGAGGAAGAGCTCCGCTGGCAGAAGCTGGTCGACGAGACCCGCGCCCACGGGCGGATCTTCTACCGCAACCGCCGCGACAACGCCTATCGCAAGGCCGGCAACATCGCCGATTTCGTACGCACGTGGGGCGGCCGCTACCGCTACATGGCGGTCCTCGATGCCGACAGCCTGATGGCGGGCAGGACGCTTCAGCGCATGGTCGCGATCATGGAGGCGCACCCGCAGGTCGCGATCCTCCAGGTCCCGGCACTGCCGGTGAACAACGCGTCGCTGTTCGCGCGCCTGCTCCAGTTCGGATCGGCACTGTACGGCCAGCTTTACAGCGCGGGCATGAATTTCTGGCAGGCCGGCGATTCGAACTATTTCGGCCACAACGCACTGATCAGGGTCGAGCCGTTCGCACGGCACTGCGGGCTACCGACCCTGCCGGGACGCCTGCCGTTCGGCGGTCCCATCCTGAGCCACGATTTCGTCGAAGCGGCGATGCTGCGGCGCGCGGGCTGGGAGGTGTGGACGGCCCATGGCATGGACGGGAGCTTCGAGGAGATCCCGCCGACGCTCATCGACTATGCCAAGCGCGACCGGCGCTGGTGCCAGGGCAACCTGCAGCACGCGCGGCTGATCCTGGCGAAGGGCTGGCGCGGCCTGAGCCGGCTGCACCTCACGATGGGCGTGATGTCGTACCTCGCCTCCCCGCTCTGGTTCCTGTTCCTGCTCGCCGCCGGCATCGACGCGTGGCTCCAGAGCCAGGAGACGCCGGTCTACTTCTTCGGGCGCAGCCTGTTCCCGATCTGGCCGGCGTCCTACGCGTTCGAGCTCATGACCGTGCTTCTCGTCACGCTGTCCATCCTGTTCCTCCCGAAGCTGCTCGCGTTCGGGCTGCTGATCGCGGAGCCCGAGCGCTGGTCGCGTTTCGGCGGGCCTGCTCGCGCCGGGGTGAGCGTCGTGCTCGAAAGCCTGTTCTCGGTGCTCGCCGCCCCGGTGCTGATGCTGTTCCAGACCAAGTTCGTCATCGCGATCCTGCTCCGGCGCAGCATCGGCTGGCCGGCCCAGCAGCGCGTCGACCGCAGCACGACGCTGTCCGAGGCGATGGTCGCGCACGGCTCCCACGCCGTGCTCGGCGTCGTTGCGGGCGTCGTCACGTGGCGTTACGTGCCGGGCTTCTTCTGGTGGTTCACGCCGGTACTGGCCGGCATGGTACTCGCGCCCGTGCTGTCGATGGTGACGAGCCGCGCGGACCTCGGCATGGCGGCGCGCCGCCTGGGCCTCTTCGTCACGCCGCAGGAAGTCGCCCCCGACGAGGTCGTGCAGCGGTACCGCGAGCTCGTGGCCGGGCAGCCCGCCGAGGACGAGATCGGCACCTTGCAGCCGCTCTGGCTCGCCGCCCTCCTGCATCCGCGGATTCACGCCCTGCATCGCGACCTGTTGCCGCCCGAGGAGCCGACGCGACACCAGCGCCATTACCTGCAGGGGCTCATGTACTACCTCGCCGACCAGTCGGCAGAGGCGCTCAACCACGAGGACCGCCGCGCCATGATTTCCAATCCCGAGTGCCTGGGGCGCATGCACGTCGGCCTGTGGACGGAATTGTCGATGGAGCGACTGGACGAGATGACCGGGAGGTATGCCACGGCATGAACGACGACAGCCGCTACGAGACCACGGCCGTTCTCGACGAGCCGGGCGCCGCCGGCAGCGATCGCTGGCTTTTCGCCGCGTTCCTCGCCGCCCTCGCGCTGCTGGTGTTCCTGGCAGGCTCGCTGCTGACCGCGGCCGGCCTGCCTCCCGGCCCGCAGGTCGAGCGCGCCTGGCAGGCCGGGCGCGCCTGGTACGCGAAGCTGTTCCACTACGACAACGTGTATTTCTCCGACCTCTGGCACGCGGCGCGCACCGAGCGGCGCGGCGTGACCGTGAACGTGCCCGAGCTCGTCAGCCCCGGCGTCACGCTCTACACCTCGGGCCACGAGGCATCGGCTTTCCTCGTCTCCATGGACGGGGAAGTGCTGCACCGGTGGCACCGGCCGTTCAGCCAGGTGTGGAACGAAACCGCCGCGGTCAAGGAGCCGCAACCGGATTCCCACGTCTACATGCGCAAGGCCACGCTGCTGCCGACCGGCGAGCTGCTCGCGATCTACGAGGGCGCGGGCGATACCCCGTACGGTTACGGCCTGGTCAAGCTCGATCGCGATTCGAACGTCGTCTGGAGCTACCTGCAGCCCGCCCATCACGATTTCGACATCGCACCGGACGGAAGCATCTACGTGCTCACGCAGGAGATCGTGGAAGAGCCCCTGGCCTCGCTCGATCACCTCGCCTCCCCGAGGCTGGACGACTTCCTCGTCATCCTCTCCCCCGAGGGCGAGGAGCTGCGCAAGATTCCCCTGCTCACCGCGGTCGACCGGTCCGACTACCGGCAGATCCTGTTCGGCATCTCCTCGTTTGCGCTGGCCGATGCGCTGCATACGAACAGCGTGCACGTCATCACCGAGGAGGAAGCGCGCGTGTTTCCGTTCGGCAAGGCCGGCCAGGTGCTGGTGTCCTTCCGCGAGCCGAGCGCGATCGGCGTGATCGACCTCGAGCAGGAGAAGCTGGTCTGGGCCGTCAAGGGTTACTGGGCCGCGCAGCACGACCCGCACATCCTGGAGAACGGCAACATCCTGCTCTTCGACAACAAGGGCCATTTCAACAGGCCGGAAGGCCGGTCGCGGGCCCTCGAGTTCGACCCGAAGACGATGACGCTCGTGTGGCAGTACACCGGCACGGCCGAATCGCCCCTCGAGAGCGACATACGGTCGTACACGCAGCGCCTGCCGAACGGCAACACGCTGATCACCGAATCGAACGGCGGCCGCATCCTGGAAGTCACCGGCGCCGGCGAGCTCGTGTGGGAGTACGTCAACCCGGTGCGGGGCGGTCCGGAAGGCCAGCAGATCCCGATCATCTGCAAGGCACAGCGGCTGGACGCCGCCGTGCTGGGCCCCTTCCTGAAGGGGGCGTGACAGGCGTCATGGCACGCGTATTGCAGCGGTTGCCTTCGCAGCCGCAATTCGAGGCCGGAGGCGCCGTCGGTCGGCGCGCGGCCGGAAGGGAGTCATCGGCTATGGACAAGCGAATCATCGGCGCCGCCGGCGCCCTGTTTCTCGTGCCCGCGACCGCGGCCGCTTACGTCGGCCCGGGCGCCGGCCTGTCGTTGCTCGGCGCGTTGTGGGCCCTGCTCGTGGCCCTCGGCACGGCGCTCCTGTTCATCATCGCCTGGCCGGTGCGGCGCATCCTCAGGCGCAAGCGCCAGGACAGGGCGCGCGCGGCGCGCGACCGGGAACGGGAACCGACCCGGGAAGAGGATACGGCGCACGGCGAAGGCGACGAGCCGCTGCCGTCGAAGCGGCCTTGAGCCGGGGCCTGTTCGACCTGCCTGCCCCGCTGTTCGACTGGGTCGACCGGCATCTTTTCGCGTCCCTGCCCGCGGCGGCGGCGGTCGCGGTGTGGGCGCTGCTCGCGGGCGTCGCCACCCTGGAGCTCTACCGGCTGCTGTCGCCGCAGGCACGCATCGAGCGGCTGAAGCACGCCACGCGAGAAGCCCAGCAGCGACTGTCGGCGTACGACGGTGATCTCGACGGGGCCTGGCCCCTGATCAGGCGGCTGCTGGGCGTTTCGCTACAGCGCGTCGCCATAGTGCTCCCGGCGACGCTCGTGGCCGCCTACCCGGTGATCGCCGTGCTGGTGTGGGCGAGCAACACCTGGGGTCACCACTTCCCCGACGACCCCGGCAGTGTCGCGGTCACGGCAGAGGCGCCCTTCGACGCGCGCTGGGTCGCCGCCGCCGGGGAGGCCCCACACGTGCAGGCGCGCACGCCGGGAGGCGAGCTGGTGCTCGACCGGCCCGTGGCCGTGCCCGTCACCGTCCTGCACAAGCGGGAATGGTGGAACTGGCTGGTGGGCAACCCGGCCGGCTACCTGCCGGCGGACGCGCCGGTCGAGCGCATCGACATCGACCTGCCGCGCCGCGAGCTGTTCGCGGCCGGGCCCGCGTGGCTGCGCGGCTGGGAAGCGGTGTTCATCCCCGTGCTGTTCGTGTCCGCGCTGGCGTACAAGGCCATCCGGCGCATTCACTGACAGCGATGTCGAGCACCTCGCGCACGGCCACCGAACGCAGGCTCAGCGTGGCGCGCTGGACCGATTTCCTGAGCGGCCTGCAGGAACGCCATCCCGCGTTCTGGATCCGCCTCGGCAATCTCGAGACCCGCATGCTGGGCGAGGACGTCGCGGGAGTGCCGATCGAGAAGCCGATCTGGGTCACCGGCCTCGCCCGTTCCGGCACGACGATCCTGCTCGAGCTCCTCGCCCGGCACCCGGCGCTCGTGACACACCGCTACCGCGACTTCCCGCCGGTGCTCACGCCGTGGCTGTGGAACTGGTTCGTCGATCGGGCCGCCACGCACGACGAGGAGCCGGCCGAGCGCGCACACGCCGACGGCATCCTGGTGACGCCGGAAAGCCCGGAGGCGTTCGAGGAAGTGATCTGGATCGCGTTCTTCCGGTCCCTGCACGATCCCCGTGCGAGTGCCGAGCTCACCGAGGAAACGGAAAATGCCGGGTTCGAGGACTTCTACCGCGACCACATGCGCAAGCTGCTCAGGCTGCGCGGCGGCCGCCGTTACCTCGCGAAGGGGAACTACAATCTCACCCGCCTGCGTTACCTGCTGAAGCTGTTCCCCGACGCGCGATTCGTGGTCCCGGTGCGCGAGCCCGTCGCGCACGTCGCCTCGCTCATGCGCCAGCACGCGCGCTTCGTCGAGGAGCACCGCCGGGACCGGCGCCTGCAGCGCCACATGAGCCGCAGCGGTCACTTCGAGTTCGGGCTCGACCGCAGGCCCGTCAACTGCGGCGACACGGCGGTCACGGAGCGGGTGCTCGAGCTGTGGGAGCAGGGACGCGAGGTCGAGGGATGGGCGTTGTACTGGAACGACGTGTACGGCCACCTGGCCGCCTCGCTCGACGCGCACCCCGCGCTCCGACGCGCCACCCTGGTCGTGAGCTACGAGGCGCTGTGCGCCGACCCGGGGCCCGTCATGCAGGCGGTGCTCGATCACTGCGAGCTGCCGCGGGAGGGTCCCGACCTCGTCGCGCTCGCCCGCGACGTCATCCGCCCGCCCTCGCCGCCGCGCCTGGCGCTCGACGGCGCCGCCGTCGCGCACATCCGGGCCGTGACCGGGGACGTCATGGCCGCCCTGGCGAGAGCGGCCGCGTGAGCGGCCGGCCGGCGCGCCGGCGGTGCTAGAATGCGTTCCAGGCGTCGCGACGGCGCGACGCGCGCGGCAGCGGCGCCGGCCGCGTTGCCTGCAGACTCCGGGAGCACCGTTATGGACACCGCGTGGATACAGGTTTTCGTGCTCACCCTGAGCGAATGCGTCGCTCCCAGCGGCAAGACCGTCTGCCAGGAGCAGGAAACGCAGTACGTGTTTTTCGACCGGCGCGACTGCGAGGCTGCGCTGCAGGCCTTCATCGAGTCGAAAGCGAACGACGAGACCGTGATCGTCAACCCGGATCGCTCGCGCTGCCTGCCGTCTGCCCGGCAGCGGGAAGTCTTCGCGACACTCGAGGAAGCGAACCAGCAGCTCGCGGACCTCGAGGGGTGGGGGATCTTGGCCCCAGGCCAGGAGCACGACCAGGCCGGCGGTGAGGCCGCCGATTCCAGCCGCATGGCGTATCTCGACCGGCTGCAGAGCCTGCCGGAATGCGACGCCCAGCGCTCGGTCACCCCCTGCAAGGTCGGCCAGATCATCGTGGAGGGCCCGCCGGAGCAACGGGAAATCCCGGTCTGGCGCAAGCAGGACCCGAAGCAGGACCATTAGTCCGACGCGCCGCGCCGCCGGGCGGCCCGGCGCTGGCGGCGCGCTCAGCGGCTCGACAGCCGCAGGAGCAGGATGCCGGAGACGATCAGCGTCGCGGCAAGGATGCGCACCGCGCTCGCCGATTCCCCGAGCACGACGATCCCGAGGACGAAGGCGCCGACGGCCCCGATTCCCGTCCACACCGTGTAGGCGGTGCCGAGCGGCAGCGACTTCATCGAGGCCGCCAGCAACGCGAAGCTCGCGAGCATCGCCACCACCGTGACCGTCGACGGCCACGGTTTCGTGAAGCCGTTCGACAGCTTCATGAAGAAAGCCCAGACGACTTCCAGCACACCCGCGGCGAACAGCATTGCCCAGGCCATACGATCTCCTCGCTCGACAGGAGCGACCGGCACCGCGGTGCCGGCGCGCTCGAAACGCGACATCATAGCCGACATCCGTGCCGCGTCCGGCGGGCATGCATCGCCCGTTCGCGGGCGTCCGCGTCGCGTGAGCCGCGGCCGGGCGGGCGTTCGGGAAAACGGGTCACGCCGGCGGCACGGCGGGCCCGTGGCTCGATCGGGGATGGGGTCGCCGGCACGCGCGAGACGGCGCGAGCGGAATCGAACCGGATCGTCAGCGCGGGGAATCTGGCGGAGAGGGTGGGATTCGAACCCACGGTACGGGGTTACCGTACACTTGCTTTCCAAGCAAGCGCCTTCGACCGCTCGGCCACCTCTCCTCGATCACTCGCCGCCCGCGCGGACGGTCGCGCAGGCTGCGCTCCTGCGGCGAGGCGATGTGCGCTCCTGCGAGCGCGGCATTGTACGCCATTCCCGGGCGCGCTGCCGGTCAGGAGTCGTCGGACCCGTCCTCGGCGCCGGCGGCCGGCTGCGCGGGCGGCTCCTCGACGCGGAAGCTCGGCGGCAGCTCCAGGCAGGGTGCGTTCGCCGCGCGCGGCGGGCGCGGGGAAGGTTCCGGGATGGTGAGCTCGCGCGACGGATTCAGGGGATCGAGCCCTTCCGGCACCTCGATCCGCTTGCCGAGGCGGCTTTGCTCGTACGGCTGCAGCTCCTGGCACGCCGGTGTCCCGCCGCAGCCGCCCAGGATCGTCACCGATACCGCGACCGCGGCCAGCCTGAGGCCCCTCATCATCCCTGACCCGCCGCTATCCCCGCGTGCTCCAAGGCCGCCCGCGCCTGCTCGTGATACTGCGCGGCGAGCGGCGTCAGCGGCAGCCGTATGCCGCCACCGATCAGGCCCATCTCGGCCAGCATCCACTTGGCCGGGATCGGGTTCGATTCCAGGAACAGCGCTTCGTGCAACGGCCGGAGCTGCGCGTCCAGGGCCCTGGCGCGCTCGGTGTCGCCGGCGAGCTGCGCCCGGCACAGGTCCGCCATGAGCTTCGGCGCGACGTTGCCGGTCACCGTGACCACGCCGTGGCCGCCGAGCTCCATGAACTCGCGCGCCGTGAAATCGTCCCCGCTGTACAACCTGAAGTCCTCCGGCACCTGTGCCTTGATCCGGCGCAACCGCTCCATGTCACCCGTCGCTTCCTTGATGCCGAAGATGCGCGGATTCGTCGCAAGCCGTGCGACGGTTTCCGGCAGCATGTCCGCGACCGTGCGGCCGGGGACGTTGTAGAGCATGATGGGCTTGTCCACGGCCTCGGCGATGGCCGTGAAATGCCGGTAGATGCCCTCCTGCACCGGCTTGTTGTAGTACGGCACCACCATCAGGTAGGCGTCGATGGCGGCCTTGCCGGCTTCCAGGGACAGCTCGATCGTCTGCTTCGTGGCGTTGGAGCCGGTTCCCGCGATGACCGGCAGCCGCCCGGCGACGATCTCGACGGCCCGGTGGATCAGCGTGGCGTGCTCCTGCTTCTCGAGGGTCGCCGACTCTCCCGTGGTCCCGGCAATGACGAGGCCGTCCGTCCCGGCGTCGACGTGGAACTCCACGAGTCGTTCGAGTGCCGCGTAGTCCACCCGGTTCTGCTCGTCGAACGGCGTGACCAGCGCCACCAGGCTGCCTGTAAACACACGTATTCCTCGCCTCGGACAAGGCGGCGATGTTACTGTTCGCATTCCGGGGTGGCAAGGCAGCCACGGCCGCGTTTTGCCGTGCCCGCGGCGCGCACCCGCTTGAAACCGCCGGTACCGCCTGCATTTCGTCCCGACGATTCCACGGAAGGCGATACCGATCTTTAGGTGCATTCTCAATAAATGAAGCAACTTATTGTTTTATCAGCAATTGGAACTAACCGTCCGGGCGTCGTCAACGACCTGAGCAAGCTGATCCTGGACTGCGGCGGCAACATCGAGGAGAGCCGCATGAGCGTGCTCGGCCAGGAGTTCGCGATGCTGTTGCTCATTTCCGGCAACTGGCACACGCTGACCCGGCTGGAATCCGAGCTCGACAAGCTTTCCGGGGAGCACGGGCTCACGGTCACCGTGCGCAAGACCTCGGCGCGCAGCGCCCGCACCGATTGCATGCCGTACGCCGTCGACGTCGTGGCGCTCGACCAGCCGGGCATCGTCTTCAACCTCGCGAGCTTCTTCTCCAGCCGTGACATCGACATCGAGGAGCTCGCCACGCGACGCTACGCCGCGGCCCACACCGGGGCGCCGATGTTCTCCGTCCAGATGACCGTGAACA
Organism: Woeseiaceae bacterium; assembly: GCA_035304345.1. Taxonomy (GTDB): domain Bacteria; phylum Pseudomonadota; class Gammaproteobacteria; order Steroidobacterales; family Woeseiaceae; genus IDS-8. The sequence continues at coordinate 75,170 of DATGQE010000066.1, forward strand.
TCCCGGCGACCGAGCACCTCGCGCAGCTCCGCGACGACTTCATGGACCTGTGCGATCACATGAACCTCGACGCGATACTGGAGCCCGTGAAGTCATGAGCGAGACGGCGACCCGCAAGGCACCCGAGCTCGGGCGCGTGGTGAAGGACTTCAGGGCCGCAGCCACCGGGGGCAAGACGATCCGCCTGAAGGACCTGCGCGGCAGGAAGGTCGTGCTCTATTTCTACCCCAAGGACATGACGCCCGGCTGCACCAACGAAAGCCGGGATTTCCGCGACCTGCATGCCGAGTTCGAGCGGGCCGGTGCCGTGGTGCTCGGCGTCTCGCGCGACAGCCTCGAATCGCACGAGAAGTTCAAGGCGAAGCACGACCTGCCGTTCGAGCTCATCTCCGATCCGGAAGAGACGCTGTGCCGGCAGTTCGACGTGATCCGGCCGAAGGCGCTCTACGGCCGGAAGTTTTTGGGCGTGGAACGCAGCACGTTCCTGATCGACGGCGACGGCCGCCTGCGCCGCGAATGGCGCAAGGTCAGGGTGAAGGGCCACGCCCGGGAAGTGCTCGAGGCCGCCCGCGCGCTCTGAGCGGAAAAGCCTTGCCCGACGGTCGCCTGGGCGCGTTGCCGGACCCTCCCCTGCCATCGGTTATCATGGGGAACGTTCCCGGCGGCCCGGAGTCCGAGCAGGCAGACCACCGATGAGCACCAGCCTGAAATCGCGACTCGTTCCTGCCCTGCGCAGGTCGTGCCTGGCGTTCCTGGCAGCCGCGGGCATCGCCGTCGTCGGCACGCCGCCGCGTGCCCAGGTGAACCTGCCCGACATCGGCAGCCCCGCCGACGCGCTCCTGTCCAAGTCCGACGAAGCGATCCTCGGCCGCGAGATCATGCGCAGCATCCGCGCCAGCGGCATGCTGGTGGAGGACCCGATCGTCAACGAGTACATCAACGAGATCGGGCATCGCCTTGCCGCACAGGTCAACCAGGGCGATCACCGCTTCACGTTCTTCGTCGTCGACGATCCGCACATCAATGCATTCGCCCTGCCGGGCGGCTACATCGGCGTGCACACGGCACTGCTGGAAGCGACGCGCAGCGAGGACGAGCTTGCAGGGGTCCTCGCGCACGAGATCGCGCACGTGACCCAGCGCCACATCGCGCGCGCGCTGCACGCGAACCAGCGACAGAGCATCCTGTCGACCGCCATCATGCTCGGTGCGATCCTGGCGGGTGCCGCGTCCGGGAGCGGCGACGCCATGCAGGGTGCGATCGCGGTGGCGCAGGGAACGGCCATCCAGCAGCGGATCAATTTCACCCGCGCTAACGAGTACGAAGCCGACCGGGTCGGGATCGCGGCGCTCGCGGATGCGGGCTTCGATCCGCAAGGCATGGCGTCCTTCTTCGAGGTGATCTCGGACAACACGCGCCCGGTCGAAGCGAGGGTGCCCGAGTTCCTGCGCACCCACCCCGTGAGCAGCGCCCGCATCGCGGAAGCGCGCAGCCGCGCACGTTCCTACCCGGTCGTCAACCAGCCGGACTCGCCCAGCTACGGGCTGGTGCGCTCGCGCCTCATGGTGGCACGCGCCAGGACGCCGGAGGAGGCCGTCGCGCTGTTCGAGCAGAAGCCGTACGAAGCGCAGACCGATGCCGAGCGCTATGGCCGCGCGATCGCGTACCAGCGGGCGGGCCGCCATGCCGAGGCGAACCGGATCTGCGAGGAGCTGACGAGCAAGGAGCAGGAGATCATCGCGTATCACATCTGCCTGGGCGAATCCCAGCTCGCCCTCGAGCAGATCGACGCGGCGCGTGCCACGTTCGAACGGGCATTGCAGCTCTTCCCGCGCAACGTGCCGCTGGTCGTCCACTACGCCGAAGCGCTGCTGCGGATGGGTGACGCGAAACGCGCACACAGCATCCTGCTCGATACGCTCAACAACGCGCCGGCCACCCCGGAGCAGGTTCGGCTGCTCGCGAGAACGGCGATCGACGCCGGCGATGTCGCGGAAGCGCACTATTACATGGCCGAGTACAGTTTCATGACCGGCGACCTGGTGCAGGGAGTGAACTTCCTCCGCCAGGCGCTGCAGGCGCCCGACCTCAACGAGATACAGCGGATACGCTTCGAGGCTCGCATCAACTTCATTCGCGAGTTCATGTCGGAAGAGCAGTTGCAGCAGATGCAACGCCACCGATCCATCGGGTAGGCATCGCACCTTTTCTTTCCACCGGACCGGAACAGGCATCCATGCACGGATTGAATCGCACCCGCGCGCCCTGGATCGGGGCGTTCCTCCTGGCGGCCTTTTGCACCGCCGGTTGTGCCGCCGACATGCCGGCGAACGTCGAGCGCTCGGAGGCCGATCCCTGGGAACCGATGAACCGCCGCATCGACAGCTTCAACCAGCAGGTCGACCGGTACACTCTCAAGCCCATCGCGAAGGGCTACCAGAAGGTCGTGCCGGAGTTCATGCGCAAGGGGGTGACGAACTTCTCCAGCAACCTGCGCGGACCGCTGCACATCATCAACAACTTCCTGCAGGGCGACGCCGGCGAAGGCTTCAGCGAGACCGGGCGCTTTTTCGTCAACAGCACGATCGGGGTGTTCGGCCTGTTCGACATCGCGAGCCGCATGGGCTTCCAGCGCTACGAGGAGGATTTCGGGCAGACGCTGGCCGTGTGGGGAGTCCCGTCCGGACCGTACGTCGTCGTGCCGTTCTACGGCCCGCAGACCCTGCGCGATGCGCTGGCCCTGCCGATCGACTTCCTCGCCGACCCGCTCTTCTACTACGAGCACGACCGGTATCGCTACGCGCTGTTTGCGCTGCGGATGATCGACCTGCGTGCCCGCTTCCTCGGCGTCGAGTCGTTCATCGAGGATTCGTTCGACCGTTACATCGCGATGCGCGAGTCGTACCTGCAGCACCGCCGGTTCGAGGTGTACGACGGCGACCCGCCCGAGGACGAAGACTTCTACGACGATTACCTGGACGACCTGCCCGACCCCGAGTAGGCGGGCACCGCACGGACGTGGCAGGCGCGGTCAGCGCTCCCGGGCCGCGGTTTCGGCAGAGCCCGGGGCCTGGATGAAACCCGCCCAGCGCTCGCCGCGCGTGAGCAGGTTGTCGACCTCGGTCACCCTCGCGATGGCCTTGATCCGCTCGGGGATGTCGGTGAAGCTGATCTCCCGCACCGTGTGGTTGGCCCAGGTGATCCATTCGAGCAGCAGGGCCAGGCCGGCGGAGTCGGCCTCCGTCACCCCGGCCAGCGACACCTCGATCCGGGTGTGCTCGGAGAACGGCTCCTCGCTCTGGCGCAGGATCTCCGTGACGGTGTCGAACGTCATCCTGCCCTTGAGCGAGAACTTTCCTCCGCCCTCGTCTACGAGCTCGAAGTCGCTCATCAGGCGCCCGTATCCCTCCCGGCCTCTCCCGGGGTGATCTCCGGCTCCTCGCCGGCAGGTGCGCGCGCCTCGCGCTCCAGGCGCTGGATCACCGCATCGAGGCTGGTGGCCTGGATCTCGTTGTTGAACTCGGTGCGGAAGCGGCGCACGTACGAGATGCCCTCGATGCGGACGTCGAAGACCTTCCACTCCGAATCGCGGCGAATCAGCGCGTAGTCGACCGGCACGGACGTGCCGTCATCCAGCCTGACCGTGGTGCGCACCATGGTGCGCTCCTCCGACTCGTCGCCGCGGTATGGCAGGATCCGGAGCTGGCTCATGTCGAACTCGAGCACGCCCTCGGCGTACTTGCGCAGCATCGCGCGATAGAACGCCTCGATGAACCGCTGCCGTTGTTCCTCGCTGGCGGAGCGCCAGTGGCGGCCGAGGACGAGCTGGGCCGCGTACCGCCGGTCGAAGCGCGGCAGCAGGATCTCGTCGATCAGGTCGTAGAGCGCCTGCCGGTTGGACGCAAGCTCCTCCTTGCGGCCCTCCAGTTGCTGGTCGAGAAGCTCCGCCGTCTGCTGGACGAACTCGTTCGGCGACTGCGCCAGTGCCGGCATGGCGGCGAAGGCCAGCACGGCCGCCAGCCACCATTTCCCGCTCATGCCCGGGCTCCGCTCGTCGCCCCTCGTCATTGCGCCTCTCCTTCGGATCATTGCGCTTCTCCTTCGGAGCCGCTCTGGAAGAGGTACTTGCTGATCAGGTTCTCGAGCACCACTGCGGACTGCGTGAACTCGATCTCGCTGCCGTCCTTCAGGTAGGTGTCGGAGCCGCCGGGTTGAATCCCGATGTACTGGCTGCCGAGGAGCCCCGAGGTCAGGATCGCGGCATCGGAGTCGTCCGGAATCTGGTCGTAGCGAGCGTCGATGACGAAGGTGACTTCCGCGTCCAGCCGCTCCGGGTCGAGCTGGATGGCGGTGACCCGGCCGATCGTCACGCCGGACATGGAGACGGGGGCACGGATCTTGAGGTTGCCGACGTTCTGGAAATGCGCCGTGACCCGGAAGGTCTCACGGGCAGAGAAATTCTCCGACCCGGTCGTCTGCGTCGTAAGAAAGAACAGCGCGGCGAGCCCCAACAGCACGAACAGGCCGGTACCGATTTCGATGGAACGCGTTTGCTGCATGTCGCATCCTCAGATGACGACGGCCGTGATCATGAAGTCGAATATCAGCACAGCGATCGCCGTTTCCACCACGGTCCGGGTGCTCGCCCTGCCGACGCCTTCGGCCGTCGGTATCGAATTATATCCTTCCCACACCGCAAGCAGGCTTGCGATCACGCCGAACACCACGCTCTTGATAATGCCCTCGTAGACGTCCGACATGTCGAGACCCGAATGGACCTGCTGCCAGAACGCGCCCGCGTCCACTCCCATCAGGTTCACCGCCACGACGTGCGCCCCGAACAGGCCGACGACGTTGAACACGGCGGTGAGCATCGGCATCGAGATCACGCCGCCCAGGAAGCGCGGCACGATCACCCGCCGCATAGGGCTGATGGCCATCATCTCCATCGCCGCGAGCTGGTCGGTCGCCTTCATGAGACCGATTTCGGAGCTCAGCGCGGTTCCGGCGCGACCCGCGAACAGCAGCGCCGTGATCACGGGCCCGAGCTCCTTTAGAAGCGAGAATGCCGCGAACGTTCCGACCGAGTCTTCGGCATTGAAGCGCGCGAGATTCGAGTAACCCTGGAGCCCGAGCACGCCGCCCACGAAGAGCCCGCAGACCATGATGATCACGAGCGACAGCGCGCCCGCGTTGTGTACCTGGTGCGCCACCAGGCCGAAGCGCTTGACGAACACTCCCGGCGAGTTCTGCAGGACGCGCAGGAAAAAGAGCTGCAGCGCGCCCAGCGTGCGCAGGAACGACACGAAGATCACGTAGAGCTCACGCAGCATGCGTCATCCCGCGCCGGTCCCGCCGACCGGCGCCTCCCCCAGGGTTCACTCGGCGTCCCGCCCGAGCAGCTGCTCGGCATAGTCCGGGGCCGCGTAGTGGAACGCCACCGGCCCGTCCGCCATGCCGTGCATGAACTGCCGCACGACCTCCGACGACGTGTTGTGCAGCTCGTCCGGGCTACCCGATCCGACCACGCGGCCGTGCGAGATCAGGTAGGTGCAATCGGCCACGGTCGAGATCTCCTGCACGTCATGACTCACGATGATGCTCGAAATCCCGAGCGCGTCGTTCATCTTGCGGACGAGCCGCACGATGACGCCCATGGAGATCGGATCGAGCCCGACGAAGGGCTCGTCGTAGATCAGGATTTCCGGATCCATGACCATGGCACGCGCCAGCGCCACCCGCCTTTCCATGCCGCCCGACAACTCACGCGGCATCATGTCCGCCGCACCGCGCAGCCCGACGGCATGCAGCTTCGTCAGCACGATGTGACGGATGAGCCGCGGCGGCAGGTCGGTGTGCTCCCGCAAGGGCAGCGCGACGTTCTCGAACACGTTGTAGTCCGTGAGCAGCGCGCCGTTCTGGAACAGCATGCCCATGCGCTTGCGCAGCTCGTAGAGCTCGCGCTGCGACAGCTCCGCGATGTTCCTGCCGTCGACGATCACCTCGCCGCGATCGGGGATGGCCTGGCGCGTGATGAGCTTGAGCAGCGTCGTCTTGCCGGTGCCGCTCGGACCCATGATGGCCGTGATCTTCCCGCGCGGGATCTCGATATTCAGGCCCTTGAATATCTGGCGCGAGCCGATCGAATAGTCGACATCGCGGATCTCGACGATGTTGTCGCTGCTGTCGCTCATGTGCGCGTGCGCAGGAGGCCCGCCGAGCCGGGTGGCCCGCCGCGGGCTCCTGCCGGCGAGGCCGGGCTAGGCCGCATTCTCCATCGCGGTCTCGTACTGGCCGAGATGCGCGAGGCTGTTCAGCTTGGCCCGCTTGAAGAGCGCATCCTGGCCGGCCTTGACCTGCTCCGGCCGCCCGCGCCACGCCTCCAGGGACGGCGCCTGCAGCGCACGGCCGTACGAGAACGACAGCTCCCAGGGCAGCGGGCCCATGCGGTTCATGATCGCCAGGTGCTCGGTCGCTTCCTCCGGGGACTGCCCACCGGACAGGAACGCGATGCCCGGGACCTCCGCCGGGACCTCGGCCTTCAGCACCCGCAGCGTGGCCTCGGCGACCTCCTCCGGCCCCGCCCGTTCCGGCGCCTCGCTGCCGGAGATCACCATGTTCGGCTTGAGCACGATGCCCGGCAGCTCGACCCGGTGGGCCTTCAGCGCCTCGAACACCAGCCGCAGGGTCCGGCTCGTCACCTCCTCGCAGCGCTGGATGCTGTGGGCGCCGTCCATCAGCACCTCGGGCTCGACGATCGGGACGATGTTGGCCTCCTGGGAGAGTGCCGCGTACCGGGCGAGCGCGTGCGCGTTCGCCTGCAGGCAGAAGTCGGTGGGAATGCCGTCACCGATGTTGATGACCGCCCGCCACTTGGCGAACTTCGCGCCGAGCTCGCGGTACTCCCGGAAGCGGTCCCGCAGGCCGTCCAGCCCTTCCGTGACCAGCTCGCCGGGGTACAGGGCCAGCGGCTTCGCCCCCTTGTCCACCTTGATGCCGGCGATCATGCCGCGCTCGTTCAGGTACTGCGCGAACGGCACGCCGTCCGAGGTGCTCTGCCGGATCGTCTCGTCGAACAGGATGACGCCGCCGATGTAGTCGGCGAGCCCGGGGGTCGTGAACAGCATTTCGCGGTAGGCGCGGCGGTTCTCCTCCGTGGACTCCAGGGAGATGGTGTCGAACCGCTTCTTGATCGTCGGCGCGCTTTCGTCGGCGGCCAGGATGCCCTTGCCGTTGCCTACCATGGCCTTCGCTACCGCGTTCAGTTCGTTCACGTTCATCAGAACAGCCTCCAAAGTGCGTTCCCTGGTTGGTTCGCCGGCGTCCCCGAGGCCGGCCGGGCTCGAGCCGGTGGGACAGCGGTTCGTCGGAACGCGGTAGGATAGCAGACTTCCCGTATTTTCCGCCGCCCCTCGAAGCCCTCCCCCGGGACGCTCGCGACCGTTGGCTTCGGCTCCAATCAGGACTAAAATAGTCCCCTTTGAAGGAGAGGCAGCCGGTGCTGCGCATCAGCAAACTGACCGACTACGGGACCGTGGTACTCGCGGAGCTCGCGCGGGCCGAGTCGGGGCTCGTGAGCGCCGCGGACATCGCGGGCGCGACCGGCCTCGGGCTGCCCACCGTGAGCAAGTTGCTCAAGATGCTGGCCCGCGCGGGGCTGGTGAGCTCCGTGCGCGGGCCGCGCGGCGGCTACCGGCTCGCCCGCGAGCCCGGGAAGATCACGGCGGCGGCGGTGATCGACGCGCTCGAAGGACCGGTGTCGATCACGGAATGCAGCGCGCACGGCAGCCGCTGCGACATCGAGGCCTCCTGCCGCGTCGGCATTTCCTGGCAGCGGATCAACCTCGCGATCAGGAGCGCGCTCGACGAGATCAGCCTGGCCGACCTGCTGCGTGCCGAGAGTCCCCCGCCCCGCTTCCGGTTCGCGAACACCCGCATCACCGTGGAGCGCAAGAGATAGAGACCATGTCGACGACGACCAAGGACATCGAGAGCCTCGTCAACCGGCGGTACAAGCACGGCTTCGTCACCGACATCGCGTCGGACAGCCTGCCGCCCGGCCTCGACGAGGGCGTGATCCGCGCGATCGCCGAGCGCAAGAACGAGCCCCCGTTCATGCTCGAATGGCGGCTGAAGGCGTTCCGCCACTGGCTGACCATGCAGGAGCCGACCTGGGCGCACGTGCGCTACCCGAAGATCGACTACCAGGCGATCTCGTACTACTCGGCGCCGAAGGCGGATGCCGACCGCCCGAAGAGCCTCGACGAGGTGGACCCCAAGCTGCTCGAGACCTACGAGAAGCTCGGCATCCCGCTGCACGAGCGCGCGAAGCTCGCCGGTGTCGCGGTCGACGCCGTGTTCGACAGCGTCTCGGTCGCGACCACGTTCAGGGAGAAGCTCAAGGAAGCGGGAGTCATTTTCTGCTCGTTTTCCGACGCCGTCCGCGACCACCCCGAGCTCGTGCGGAAGTATCTCGGCACGGTCGTGCCCTACCGTGACAATTTCTTCGCCACGCTGAACTCGGCCGTTTTCAGCGACGGCTCTTTCGTCTACGTCCCGAAGGGCGTGCGCTGCCCGATGGAGCTTTCGACCTATTTCCGCATCAACGCGGCGAACACGGGGCAGTTCGAGCGGACACTGATCATCGCGGACGAGGGCAGCTACGTGTCCTACCTCGAGGGGTGCACGGCCCCGATGCGCGACGAGAACCAGCTCCACGCGGCGGTCGTCGAGCTCGTGGCGCTCGAGGGCGCGGAGATCAAGTACTCGACGGTGCAGAACTGGTACCCGGGCGACGAGGAGGGTCGCGGCGGCATCTACAACTTCGTGACGAAGCGCGGCGACTGCCGCGGCGCGAACTCGAAGATCTCCTGGACCCAGGTCGAGACCGGCTCGGCGATCACGTGGAAGTACCCGAGCTGCATCCTGCGGGGCGAGAACTCGGTCGGCGAGTTCTATTCCGTGGCCGTGGCGAACAATTACCAGCAGGCGGACACGGGCACCAAGATGATCCACATCGGGAAGAACACCCGCAGCACGATCGTCTCCAAGGGCATCGCCGCGGGCAAGGCGCAGCAGGCCTATCGGGGGCTCGTGCGCATCATGCCGCAGGCCGCCAACGCGCGTAACCACACGCAGTGCGACTCGCTGCTCATCGGCAAGGAATGCGGCGCCCACACGTTCCCGTACGTCGAAGCGCGCAACCCGACGGCGCAGGTCGAGCACGAGGCGACGACCTCGAAGATCTCCGAGGACCAGCTCTTCTACTGCCGCCAGCGCGGCCTGTCCGAGGAGGATGCGGTCAACATGATCGTGAACGGCTTCTGCAAGGAGGTGTTCAGGGAGCTGCCGATGGAATTCGCGGTGGAGGCGCAGAACCTGCTGAACGTGAGCCTGGAAGGCGCGGTGGGCTGATGGGCGGAGCGAACATGGAACCATTGCTCGAAATCAGGGATTTGAAGGCCGAGGTCGACGGACGGGAAATCCTCACCGGGGTGAACCTGACGGTGAACCCGGGCGAGGTGCACGCGATCATGGGGCCGAACGGCTCGGGCAAGAGCACGCTGGCCCAGGTGCTCGCCGGCCGCGAGGACTACGCGGTGACCGGCGGCAGCGTGCGCTATTGCGGCCGCGACCTGCTCGGCCTGGAGCCCGAGGAACGCGCCCGCATCGGCATCTTCCTCGGTTTCCAGTACCCGGTGGAGATCCCGGGCGTCAACAACGCCTACCTGCTCAAGGCCGCGCTGAACGCGAAGCGCGAGGCGGAGGGCAAGCCGCCGGTGGACGCATTCGAGTTCCTGAAGCTCGCGCGTGAGAAAGTGGCGATGCTCGACATGGACCAGTCGCTGCTCAATCGCGGGGTCAACGAGGGCTTCTCCGGCGGCGAGAAGAAGCGCAACGAGATCCTCCAGATGGCGATGCTGGAACCGAAGCTCGCGATCCTGGACGAAACCGACTCGGGGCTCGACATCGACGCCCTGAAGTCGGTCGCGAATGGCGTCAACGCGCTGCGCAGCCCCGAGCGCGCGATCGTGCTCGTGACGCACTACCAGCGGCTGCTGGGCTACATCGAGCCGGATTACGTTCACGTCCTCCACGGCGGACGCATCCTGCGTTCCGGCGACAAGAACCTCGCGCTCGAGCTCGAGGAGAAGGGATACGACTGGGTGCGGGAGGCCGCGACGGCATGAAGCGGACGGCGATCGACACCGGCCTGCTCGAGGAGGTCGTCGGCGGGCTGCCGCGGGACGCGTTCACGGCCTCCCGCGAGGCCGCCCTCGCCCGCTTCCGCGAGCGCGGCTTCCCGACGACCCGCGAGGAGGACTGGAAGTACACCAATCTCGCGCCCGTCGTGGAGGTAAGCAACCGCTGGCTGCGGCAGGCCGCCGCGGGCGAGCTTCCGCCGCCCGCGCTGTCGCCCGCGGGCCGGGAGCGGGCCGAAGCCGTCATGCGCGGCATCGACGCGCACTGGATCGTGATCGGGAACGGGATCGTCGAGCGTGACTCGCTGGCGCCGCTGGCCGGGCTGCCGGGCGTCGCTGCCGCGGCCTCGCCTGCCGCCCCCGAGCCGGCGCTCGCCGGCTCGGCGCTGCCCGCCGGCGACGCGCTGTCGCTGTTCAACACCGCCCTGCTCCGCGAGGCGCTCGCGATCCGGCTCGCGCCCGGCACGGTGCTCGAGAAGCCGCTCGGCCTGCTCGTCGTGGACGACGCACCGCACGGCCAGTCCCTCAGCCTGCCGCGCATCACCGTCGAGGCAGGCGCGAACGCCCGCGCGTCGGTCGTCGAGGTGCACGTGTCCGCCGGCGCGCACGAGCAGTTCGCGAACGCGCTCGTGGACGTGGTCGTCGCAGCGGGCGGCGCGCTGCGCTGGCTCAGGCTGCAGCAGCGCGCGCTCGGGCACTACCAGGTCGGGCGCCTGCGCGTGCGGCTGGCGCGCGATGCGAGCTTCGAGCACGCGGGTATCGATCTCGGCGGAGGGCTGGTGAGGAACGACGTCGCCGTGGAGATCGGGGAGCCCGGCGCGGCCGTGTCGCTGCACGGGCTCTACCTTGCTGGCGGCCGGCAGCACGTCGACAACCACACGCGCGTGGATCATCTGGTCGGCCCGGCACGCAGCACGGAAGAATACCGCGGCATCCTGACCGATCGTGCGCGGGGCGTGTTCAACGGCAAGGCCGTCGTCCACCCGGGTGCCGACGGCACCGATGCCCGGCAGGCGAATCACAACCTGCTCCTGTCCGCGGAGGCCGAGGTCGACACCAAGCCCGAGCTCGAGATCTACGCCGACGAGGTCAAATGCAGCCACGGCGCGACCGTCGGGCAGCTCGATGAGAACGCTCTGTTCTATCTCCGCACGCGCGGCCTCTCCCACCACGAGGCGGTGCAGGCGCTGACCCTGGCGTTCGCCAGGGTCGTCGTGTCGCACTGCCCGGTGGCGGAAGCCTGCGCGCACCTGGAACGCGCCGTCGAGGCGCGCCTGGAGGAGCTGGCCGTCGCCGTGCCTGCGGAACGGGTCCCCGACGGCAGCGCCACGGCAGGAGCACGCCCGTGAGCACCGCTCCCGGCGAGCTCGCAACCCGGCAGGCCGCGACCGACTTCGCCCGCCTGCGCGGCGAGTTCCCGGCGCTGGCCCAGCAGGTCAACGGCCGCCGCCTCGTCTACCTCGACAGCGCGGCTTCCGCGCAGCAGCCCTTCGCGGTGATCGAAGCGGTCGCCGAATACCAGCGCCACGACCACGCCAACGTGCACCGCGGCGTGCACACGCTGAGCCACCGGGCGACGGAAGCCTACGAAGGCGCCCGCGACGCCCTCGCGCGCTTCATCAATGCGGGCAGCCGCCGCGAGGTGATCTTCACGACCGGCACGACCGGCGGCATCAACCTGGTCGCGCAGAGCTGGGCGAGGCCGCGCCTCGGGCCCGGGGACGCGATCCTCATCACCCACCTCGAGCATCATTCGAACATCGTGCCGTGGCAGCTCGTGTGCGAGCAGACCGGTGCGAAGCTCGAGGTCTGCCCCATCGACGACAGCGGGGCCGTCGATGCCGGCACGCTGGTTTCCATGCTGCACGAGCGGACCAGGCTCGTCGCCGTCGCACACGTGTCGAACGCGCTCGGCACGGTCCTGCCGCTCGAGCCCATCATTGCGGCGGCGCACCGCCACGGCATCCCCGTGCTGGTGGACGGCGCGCAGGCGGCACCGCACCTGCCCGTCGACGTGCGCGCGCTGGATTGCGACTTCTATGCCCTCTCCGGGCACAAGATGTTCGGCCCGACCGGGATCGGCGTGCTGTACGCGAAGGAAGCGCTGCTGGAGTCGATGCCGCCGTACCAGGGCGGCGGCGACATGATCCTCGAGGTGCGCTTCGACGGCACGACGTACAACGAGCTGCCGTACAAGTTCGAGGCCGGCACGCCCAACATCGCCGGCGCGATCGGGCTCGGCGCGGCCGCCGAGTGGTTGCTGAACGTCGGGATGGAGCGCATCGCGGCGCACGAGCACGAGCTGCTCGAATACCTCGTCGCCCGCCTCGGCGAGATCGACGGGATGCGGCTCGTCGGCACGGCGCCCGTGAAGGCGGGCGTACAATCCTTCCTCCTGGACGACATCCACCCGCACGATCTCGGTACGATCCTCGACCACGAAGGAGTGGCGATCCGTACCGGGCACCATTGCGCCATGCCGGTCATGGAGCGGTTCGGCATCCCGGGCACGGCGCGGGCTTCGCTCGCCGTCTACAACGAGCGCGAGGACGTGGATCGCCTCGTCGCCGCGCTTTGGAAAGCAAAGGAAGTGTTTTCGTGAGCCGCCTGTCGGACGATCTGCGCGAGCTGTACCGCGAGCTGATCCTCGATCACGCCCGCAACCCGCGGCATTTCGGCTGCATCGAGGGAGCGACGCACAGCGCCGAAGGCATCAACCCGCTGTGCGGCGACAAGCTCAGGATGTACTTCCGCGTGGACGAGAACGGACGCATCGAGGACGCGCGCTTCGAGGGCTCGGGCTGCGCCATCTCCGTGGCCTCCGCCTCGCTGCTCACCGACACGGTGATCGGCCAGACGACCGAGCGCGCCCTCGCCTACTTCGCCGCGATGGTGCGCCGCCTCGCGAGCCGCGGTGAGCCCGCCGAGTCGGAAGCCGGCCTCGACCTCGGCAAGCTGGAGGCGCTCGAGGGCGTCAAGGAATTCCCGACCCGCGTCAAGTGCGCCACGCTGGCGTGGCACGCACTGGATTCCGCGCTGAACGGCCGCGGCAGCACGGTGTCGACGGAGTAAGCCATGTTCGGTCACAGGCACGAGCCTTTCGCCCTGCGTCGCGACGTGAGCGCGGTGATCGTCCCGGCCGGCGAGACCGTGACGCTGCGCGAAGGGACCCAGGGCTTCATCACCCAGGCGCTCGGCGGCAGCTTCACCGTCTACGTCGAGGGCAACCTGTTCCGCATCGCCGGGACGGACGCCGACGCGCTCGGCAAGGAGATCGTGCCGCCGCCGTCCGTTCCCGAGAACGCCACCGACAAGGACATCGAGACGGTCGTCTGGCAGCAGCTCAAGACCTGTTACGACCCCGAAATCCCCATCAACATCGTGGACCTCGGGCTCGTCTACCGGCTCGAGGTCGCGACCCTCCCGGACGGGCAGCGGTCGGTAGAGGTGGACATGACGCTGACCGCGCCCGGCTGCGGCATGGGCGAGATCCTGGTGCAGGACGCGCAGGAAAAGATCGGGCTCATCCCCACGGTGGGCGAGGTCAAGGTCCAGCTCGTGTTCGACCCGCCGTGGAACATGTCGATGATGTCCGAGGAAGCGCGCCTGCAGACCGGGATGCTGTAGCCGGATGGCGGAAAAAGCCATCCGTGACGCGGGACGCGGGCGCGTGCAGTAAACTGCGCGGATTCCGAAGCGGAAGCGCGTGGCGATGAAGACCCTCACGATCCTCCGACACGGCAAATCGAGCTGGAAGCAGGAGGGCCAGCCCGATTTCGAGCGGCCGCTCAGCCGGCGCGGCGAGGAGAATGCGCCGCTCATGGCGCAGCGCATCACCGAAGCGGGCATCCGGCCGTCCCTGATCGTGAGCAGTCCCGCCGTGCGCGCCTGGAGCACGGCGAAGCTCGTGGCACGCGCCATCGGCTACCCGCTCGAGTTCCTGCACCGCGAGGATGCCCTGTACATGGCGGGGCTCGAGCGGCTGCTCGACGTGATCGCGGCGCAGGACCCGGGATTCAACAGCATCGTGGTGGTCGGCCACAACCCGGGGCTCACGGAGCTCGCCAACCATCTCCTCCCCGGCGTCACGGACAACCTGCCGACCTGCGGGCTGGTCGCGCTCGCCATCGACACCGACGACTGGGACCTGCGCACGCCGAAGCCGGTCGAGCTTCTGCTCCACGATTACCCGAAACGTCCGCTGTAGGAGCACGCGCCGCGCGCCTTCGAGCCAGCCCCGGAAGCGGGCCCTGCGCGCTCAGCACTCGGGAACGTTCACCGCGAGGCCGCCGCGGGAGGTTTCCTTGTAGATGGTGGACATGTCGAGGCCGGTCTGGCGCATCGTCGCGATCACCTGGTCGAGCGACACCTTGTGCGTGCCGTCGCCCTGCAGCGCGAGCCGCGCCGCGTTGATCGCCTTGACGGCGCCCATCGCGTTGCGCTCGATGCAGGGGATCTGCACGAGACCGCCGACCGGATCGCAGGTCAGGCCGAGATTGTGCTCCATGCCGATCTCGGCGGCGTTCTCCACCTGCTGGTTCGTGCCGCCGAGCGCGGCGGCGAGGCCGCCGGCGGCCATGGAGCAGGCTACGCCGACCTCGCCCTGGCAGCCCATCTCGGCACCGGAGATCGAGGCGTTGATCTTGTACAGGATGCCGATCGCGCCGGCGGTGAGCAGGAAGCGCTCGACGCCGGCGTCGTCCGCGCCGGGCACGAGCTCGCGGTAGTAATGCAGCACGGCGGGGATGATGCCCGCGGCGCCGTTCGTCGGAGAGGTCACCACGCGGCCGCCCGCGGCGTTCTCCTCGTTGACCGCGATGGCCCAGGCGTTCACCCAGTCCATCGTGTCCAGCCCGTCGCAGCGCCCGCCCGCCTGCAGCGCACGGTAGAGCTGCGGTGCGCGCCGCACCACCCCGATCCGGCCCGGCAACACCCCGTCCGTCACGAGACCGCGCCGCACGCAGGCGCGCATCGTCTCCCAGACCAGGGCGAGCCTTTCGCGCACTTCCGCTTCGCTGCGCCAGGTGCTCTCGTTCGCGAGCATGAGCTCCGCGATCGTGAGGCCGGCGGTGTCGGCCATGCCGAGCAGGGCGGCGGCGTTGGTGAACGGATACGGCGGCTCGCCCTCCTGCGCGCGCGGCTCCGGCTCGTCGCCGCGCACGACGAAGCCGCCACCCAGCGAATACCAGTCCTCCGTCACGAGCACGTTGCCGGCCGCGTCGCAGGCGGCGAACCGCATGCCGTTCGTGTGCCGGGGCAGCTCGTCGTCGAGGTCGAACACGACATCGCGCTCCGGCGCGAAGTCGATCGTCACCCCGTGGGGCAGCGTGAGCCTGCGCTCGGCGTGAATGCGGCCGAGCAGCGGCCCGGTCTCGTCGGGATCGAGCGTATCCGGCGCCTTCCCGGAAAGCCCGAGCAGTATCGCCGCGTCGGTGCCGTGTCCCTTGCCCGTGTACGCGAGAGAGCCGTAGAGCCGCACCGCGACGCGCGCCACGGGCGCCGGCAGCGCGGCCAGGCCGCCCGCGAACGCGAGGGCAGCCTTCATCGGGCCGACCGTATGGGAGCTCGAAGGTCCTACGCCGATCTTGAAGATGTCGAAAACGCTGATGGCCGGCATGGCACCATGATAACGCGGTCGCCGCGTGCCCGAGAGCTTTGCGGGGACGGCGGACGAGTCGCGCCGCCTAGTCCTCCAGGGACAGCAGGCTCGCGTTGCCGCCGACCGCCGCGATGTTGTTGCTGACCGAGTACTCGGTGCCGAAGCGCGGCAGGTAGTGCGGCCCGCCGGCCTTCGGCCCGGTGCCGGAAAGCCCGCGCCCGCCGAAAGGCTGCACGCCGACCACGGCGCCGATCATGTTGCGGTTGATGTAGTTGTTGCCGGCCCCGGACAGCCTGACGAACTGCCTCGCCCGCGCGTCGATCCGGCTGTGCAGGCCCATCGTGAGGCCGTAGCCGGTGCCGTTCACCGCCTGCACCATCTCTTCGAAACGGTCCGCCGGATACCGCAGCACGTGCAGCACCGGCCCGAAAACCTCGCGCTCGAGCTGCGCGACGCTGTCGATGCCGATGAGCGTCGGCGCGAAGAAGGTACCGACCCGGGCCGAGTCCGGCAGGCGGCAACGATGCACGATGGCGCTTTCCAGGCGCGCGACGTGCTCGTCGAGCATCGCTCGCGCCGCCTCGTCGATCACGGGTCCCACGTCGGTCGAAACGCGCGCCGGGTTGCCGATGGAGAGCTCGTCCATCGCGCCTTCGAGCAGCTCGAGGACACGGCTGGCGATGTCTTCCTGCAGGCACAGGACGCGCAGCGCCGAGCAGCGTTGTCCCGCGCTGTTGAACGCGGAATGGACGGTATCCGCGACGACCTGCTCGGGCAGGGCGGAGCTGTCCACGAACATCGCGTTCTGGCCGCCGGTCTCCGCGATCAGCGTGGCGATCGGCCCCTCCCGGCCGGCCAGCGTGCGGTTGATGATGCGCGCCGTTTCCCCGGAGCCGGTGAACGCCACCCCGGCGACCCGCGGGTCGGCGCAGGCACGCCCGCCGACCGCGGCGCCGTCTCCCGGCAGGAAGTGCAGCACGCCAGCCGGCACGCCGGCCTCGAGCAGGAGCTCCACGGCGCGGTGCGCGACCAGCGGGGTCTGCTCGGCCGGTTTCGCGAGCACCGCGTTGCCGGCCGCGAGCGCCGCGGCGACCTGGCCCGTGAAGATGGCGAGCGGGAAGTTCCACGGGCTGATGCAGGCGAACACGCCGCGGGCGCGCATGCCGAGCACGTTGCGCTCGCCCGTCGGTCCGGGCAGCGGCACCGGCTCACCGAAGAGCTCCTCGGCGCGCACGGCGTAGTAGCGCAGGAAATCGACTGCCTCCCGGACCTCCGCGAGCGCGTCCGGCAGCGTCTTGCCGGCTTCCCTGACGCACAGCGCCATGAGCTCCGGCGCGTGCTGCTCGTAAAGGTCCGCGGCCTGTCGCAGCACGCCGGCACGATCCGCCGCGGAAGTGCGATCCCAGGCCGGCTGCGCCGCGGCGGCTACGGCGAGCGCGCGGTCGACGGCGGCGGCATCCGCCTGCACGCAGGTGCCCACGACCTCGTCGCGATCGGCGGGATTGACCGAGGGCAGCGCTTCACCGGTGAGCGTCTCGCCGTCCACGATGGGCGCGGCGTGTCGCTCGGAGGCCGACGCTTGCGCCATCTCCTCGAGCAGCTCCCGCAGGACGCGCCGGTCGGGCAGGTTGCGGCCGCGCGAGTTGCGCCGCTCGGGCTGGTAGATGTCGAGCGGCGACGGGATGCGCGCGTGGGGCCGGAACCCGGTCCTGCTCGCCGTCACCACCGGGTCCGCGACGATGTCCTCGATGTCGACGTCCTCGTCGACGATCCGGTGCACGAACGAGGTGTTGGCGCCGTTCTCGAGCAGCCGCCGCACGAGATACGGCAACAGGTCCTCGTGGCTGCCCACCGGTGCGTACACGCGGCACGGCCGCGCGAATCTCTCCGGATCGATCACCTCGCGGTAGAGGTCCTCCCCCATCCCGTGCAGCCGCTGGAACTCGAAATCCGTGCGCGAGCCCGCGAAATGCATGACGCTCGCGAGCGTCTGCGCGTTGTGGGTCGCGAACTGCGGGTACAGCAGGTCCCCGGCATCCAGCAGCAGGCGCGCACAGGCGAGGTAGGAGACGTCGGTATGCGACTTGCGCGTGAAGACGGGGTAGCTGTCGAGGCCCTGCTCCTGGGCGCGCTTGATCTCCGTGTCCCAGTAGGCACCCTTGACGAGCCGGACCGGGATGCGCCGGCCGACGTCGCGCGCCAGCGCGGTGAGCCAGGCGATGACGTCGCGCGCGCGGCGCTGGTAGGCCTGCACTGCCAGCCCGAGACCGGCATAACCGTCGAGCCGCCCGTCCCGGTAGACGCGCTCGAACACGTCGAGCGACAGCTCCAGCCGGTCGGCCTCCTCCGCGTCGATCGTGAGGGCGATCCCGGCGTCCCGTGCCTCGAGCACGAGCCTGAGCACCCGCGGCACGAGCTCGTCGAGCACGCGCCCGGCCTGCTGCCAGCCGTAACGCGGGTGCAGCGCCGAGAGCTTGACCGAGATGCTCGGCGCTTCGTGGATGGACGCGGCGGACCCGGCGGACTCGCCTATGCGCGCGATCGCCTGTGAATACGATTCGAGGTAGCGGACGGCATCGGCCGCCGTCACTGCCGCCTCGCCGAGCATGTCGAACGAATAGCGCCAGCGGCGCCCCTCCTTGCGCCGGGACCGGCCCAGCGCTTCCTCGATCGTGCGCCCCATGACGAACTGGTGCCCCATGATGCGCATCGCCTGCCGCATCGCCGTCCGCACGAGGGGCTCCCCCACGCGGCTCGCCAGCTTCTTCAGCACCCGGGCCGGGTTCCGCTTCACCTCTTCGTCGAGGCGGAGCAGGCGCCCGGTGAGCATGAGCCCCCAGGTCGAGGCGTTGACGAACAGCGACTCGCTTTCGCCGAGATGATCCTGCCAGCTCGCGGAGGTGATCTTGTCCGCGATGAGCGCGTCCGCCGTCTCGTCGTCCGGGATCCGCAGCAGCGCTTCGGCGATGCACATGAGCAGCACCCCTTCCTGCGAGGAGAGGTCGTATTGCGCGAGGAACGCGTCGATGCCGCCCTCGCGGGCCGTGCGCCTGACGGCCGCGACCAGCCGTTCCGCCGTGGCGCGGATCTTCGCCGCCTGCGCATCGCCCGCGGCGGCGATGCGGGCGAGGTCGCGAACGAGCGCCTCCTCGTCGGCCAGGTAACGGTCGTTGACCGGGCCGAGCGGCGGCAGCGCGTAATGCAACTGATCGGTAAAGGTCACGGGCACCCTGCCGGTACCAAGGGCGGGGCATTATAAGTCAGACCCTGCCGCATAATCTCCCGACGGCCGGTCCTCGCCCCGTGCCCGTCGGCGGATGCGGCAACGCGGCCCGCAGGGCGGCGCCGGGGCTTTGGCGATATAATGCCGCGGGCCTGTCGATCGCAGGCCCTTTTTCGTCAATGGAGGGCGGCATGCCGCGCGACTTCCTCGATTCCCTCGCCGAGCGCACGGAGGCACTGAAAGCGCAGGGCCTGTTCAAAGAGGAGCGGGTCATCGCCGGGCCGCAGCAGGCGGCCATCGACGTGCGCCAGAACGGCGGCACGCGAGAAGTCCTGAACCTCTGTGCCAACAACTATCTCGGGCTCGCGAACCACCCGGCCGTGATCGAAGCGGCGCACCGCGCACTGGACGAATTCGGCTACGGGATGGCCTCCGTGCGCTTCATCTGCGGCACGCAGACGATCCACAAGGCGCTCGAGGAGCGCCTGAGCCGGTTCCTCGGCACCGAGGACACGATCCTGTACCCGTCCTGCTTCGACGCGAACGGCGGCCTGTTCGAAGCGCTGCTGGACGAGCGGGACGCCGTGATCAGCGATGCGCTGAACCACGCGAGCATCATCGACGGCATCCGCCTGTCCAAGGCGCAGCGGTTCCGCTACCGCCACGACGACATGGACGACCTGGAGGCGAAACTCGAGGAAGCCAGGGACTGCCGTACGCGCCTCATCGTCACGGACGGCGTGTTCTCCATGGACGGCACCATCGCGAACCTCGGCACGATCTGCGAGCTCGCCGAGCGCTACGACGCGCTGACGATGATCGACGACTGCCACGCGACCGGCTTCCTCGGCGAGACGGGCCGCGGAACGCACGAGTACCGCAACGTGATGGGCCGCATCGACATCATCACCGGCACCCTCGGCAAGGCGCTCGGCGGTGCGACGGGCGGCTTCACTTCCGCCCGCAAGGAGATCGTGGCGTGGCTGCGCCAGCGCTCCCGCCCGTACCTGTTCTCGAACTCCATCGCGCCGCCGGTCGCGGCCGCGTCGCTCGCGGTGCTCGATCTCGTGGAGCGCGATCCGGAGCTGCGCACGCGCCTCCACGATCACGCGGCGTACTTCCGCGCTTCGCTGGAGAAGCTCGGCTTCGAGCTGCGCCCCGGGCAGCACCCGATCATCCCGGTGATGCTCGGCGACGCGAAGCTCGCCACCGAAATGGCGAACCGGCTGCTCGACCACGGCGTCTACGTGATCGGCTTCTCCTATCCCGTCGTGCCCGAAGGCCAGGCGCGCATCCGCACCCAGATGTCGGCGGGACTGACGCGCGCCCAGCTCGACCGGGCCGTCGACGCGTTCGCGGCCGTCGGCCGCGAGCTCGGCGTGATCTCCTGAGGGCGGCATGCGCGCGCTCGTCAAATCGAAACCGGAGCCCGGCATCTGGCTGGAGGAGATTCCGCGCCCGAAGCCCGGGCACAACGACGTGCTCATCAAGGTCAGGCGCGCGGCGATTTGCGGCACCGACATCCACATCTACCGCTGGGACGAATGGGCGCGCAACACGATCCCGGTGCCGCTCGCGATCGGTCACGAGTTCAGCGGCGAGATCGTCGAGGTCGGGAGCGAGGTGCGGGGCCTCGCGACCGGGGACCGCGTCTCGGCCGAGGGACACATCACCTGCGGCGTGTGCCGCAATTGTCGCGCCGGCCGCCGGCACCTGTGCCGCAACACGCTGGGCATCGGTGTGAGCCGTGCCGGAGCGTTCGCCGACTACATCTCGGTGCCGGCGTTCAACGTCTTCAAGCTGCCGGCGTCGATCTCCGACGAGATGGCGGCCATCCTCGACCCGCTCGGCAATGCCACCCACACGGCCCTGTCGTTCGACCTGGTCGGCGAGGACGTGCTCATCACGGGCGCCGGGCCCATCGGCATCATGGCGGCGGCGATCGCCCGTTATGCCGGCGCCCGTCACATCGTCGTCACGGACGTCAACGATTACCGGCTCGAGCTCGCGAGGAGAATGGGCGCGTCGGTCGCGCTCAACGTGCAGCGCGGCTCGCTCGACGACACGATGCGCGATCTCGGGATGGAGGAAGGTTTCGACGTCGGCATGGAGATGTCGGGCAACCCGTCCGCGTTCCGCGACCTCCTGCGCACCATGCACCATGGCGGCAAGGTGGCGATACTCGGGATTCCGCCGTCCGACACCGCGATCGACTGGAACCAGGTCATCTTCAAGGGGCTGGTGCTCAAGGGCATCTACGGCCGCGAGATGTTCGAGACCTGGTACAAGATGGCCAGCATGCTCCAGAGCGGCCTCGACATCGAGCCGCTCATCACCCACCGCTTCGCGCTGGAAGACTACCGCGATGCCTTCGAGCTGATGGCCTCCGGCCAGTCCGGCAAGGTCGTCCTCGAATGGTCGTGACGCGACCGGGCCTTCGGGGGCCCGGCCGGCCGACGATCCTTCCCCGCGGCCCGTCCGCTACGGGAGCGCGCAGAACGCGCAATAGGCGTACAGGCCGTTCGGGTCGTTGAAGCGCACGAGCGGCGCCAGCGTCGCCGCCAGCGATTCCGCGAGCCGCTCGACGGCGCCCGGCCTGGGCGCGAAGCGTGCGAGGTCGATCCCGAGCGCGCGGGCACCGCCCAGAAGCTGCAGCAGGAACTGCTCGGTCGGGGTGAGCTCCGGCTCGATGTACACGCGGCCGTAGCCACCGTCCTCCAGCCCGGCGAGCTCGGCCGCCGCGGCCACCGCCTCCTCCAGGCTGCCGATCCCGTCCACGAGCCCGAGCTCCGCCGCCTGGGCGCCGGTCCAGATCTGGCCCTGCGCGAGGCGGTCGACCTCGTCCTCCGGCAGGTCACGATGGAACGCCACCCGGCTGACGAAGTCCTGGTAGCCGTCCTCGATGACCACCTGCAACAGCTCGCGCGCGTCGTCGGACAACGGCCGGTCGAAGCGCAGCTCGCCCGCCCACTTCGTCGTGCCGACGCCGTCGGTCCTGATGCCGAGGTGCTCCAGCGAGCGCTGGAACGTCGGGAACATGCCGAAGATGCCGATCGAGCCCGTGATGGTCGTCGGGCTCGCGTAGATGCGATCCGCCGCCATGGAGATCCAGTAGCCGCCGGACGCGGCGACGCTGCTCATCGACGCCACCACCGGCTTGCCCGCGTCCCTGAGCGACAGCACCTCGTTGCGGATCACCTCGGACGCGAACGCGCTGCCGCCGGGGCTGTCGACCCGGAGCACCACCGCCTGTACCTTGTCGTCCGCCTTTGCGCGCCGCAGGAGCCTGGCCGTGGAATCGCCGCCGATCGTGCCGGGCGGATGCGCGCCGTCGAGTATCTCGCCCGCGGCGACGATGATGGCGACGTTGCGCTGCGCGGGCTTCTCACCGCGCAGCGTGCGCATCTGCGCGAGGTAATCGTCGAGCGGAGCCGCGTTGTAGTACTCGATCCGGTCGGGATCCCTGCCGGCGAGCTCCGCCACGCGCTCCCCGACCTCCTCGCGCGTGAGCAGGTCGTCCACGAGCCCGTGCTTCAATGCGACCCGGGCAATGCTGCCGTCCTCCGAGCGGACGTGCTCGACGAAGCGGCGCACCAGGTCGTCGAGCGCACCCGGCTCGAGCTGGCGCGCCGCGCTCACGTCCTCCCGGTACGCCCTCCACAACGCGTCGACCAGGCGGCTCATCGCCGCCCGGTCCTCCGGCGACATGTCGTTGCGGGTGAACGGCTCGACGGCGGATTTGTAGTCGCCGACCCGGAACACGTTCCAGTCGATCTTGAGCTTGTCGATCGCTTCCTTGAAGTAGTTGAGCCACACCCCGTATCCCTGCAGGAACAGCAGGCCTTCGGGATGCATGTACACCTCGTCGGCGTGTGCGGCGATGTAGTACGCGTCCTGCCCGAAGTTGTCCGCCGCCGCGATCACGGGCTTGCCCGACTCGCGAAAGTCCGCGAGTGCGCCGCCGATGCGCTGCAGCTTGGAGAGCCCGGCGCTCCCGAGGTCGTCGAGGTAGATCACGACGGCCTTGATGCGCGGATCGTCCTTGGCGTAGGCGAGGCCGTCGACGATGTCCTTGACCAGCGTCTCGGGGCGCGCCTGGCCGAATGCTTCTGCCACCGCGCGCTCGTAGGGGTCGCCCTCGAGCTGCTCGACGAGGTTGCCGGCCGGCCGGATGACGAGCGCCGCCTGGCCCGGCAGCTTCGGCGCCGATGCCGACATGGCGACGAGCACGATCGAGAAGATGAACAGCAGCAACACGAGGTGCAGCACCTTGCGCACGCCGTCGACTCCGGTCCACACGGCACCGAGGAACCGGGCCACCCCACTGCGTTTGCTCATTTCGCCCTCCTGCTCGACAGCGCTCATCCGGCCAGCCAGAGCGACAACTGCGGCCAGAACGTAATGATGATCACAGACGCCAGCAATATCAGCAAAAACGGAAACGTGGCCCGGCACACTTCCAGGATCGGCCTCTCGAACCGGTAGCTGGCGATGAACAGGTTGAGGCCGACCGGCGGCGTCAGATACCCGAGCTGCATCGCGGCCAGGAACACGATCCCGAGGTGGATCGGGTCAATGGCGTATTGTGCAGCAATGGGCAGGATGAGCGGAACCACCAGCACGATGGCGGAGAAGATGTCGAGGACCGCACCGAGGGCCAGCAGGAACAGCAGCAGCAGGACCAGGAAGGTCGCGGGGCTCGCCACCGTGCCCGCGACCAGCTCGAGCAGCCGTTGCGGCACCTCCGCGCTGATCGCGTAGTTCGTGGACGCGAGCGACACGCCGAGTATCACGAGGATGGCGCCCACGAGCAGCATCGACTCCCGCATGACGTGCACGAGCTTCGCCAGCGAGACCTCCCGCAGGATCAGGACCTCGACGATGAGCACGTACACCGCCGTGACGGCCGCCGCCTCGGAGACCGCGAAGAATCCGGAGTAGATGCCGCCGAGCACGACCAGCGGCAGCGGCAGCTCCCAGGCCGATTCGCGCAGCGCTGCCACGAGCGATGCAGACGAGAATTCGTGCATCTTCCGGTTGCCGCGATTCACCCACAAGCTCCAGCCGGCGAGCAGGACCAGCATGAGCAGGCCCGGCAGAAGACCGGCGCGAAACAGCGAATCGATCGGAACCTCGGCGATGACGCCGTAGAGGATGAGCGGCAGAGACGGCGCGAACAGCAGTCCGAGGCTGCCGGACGTCGTGACCAGCCCGAGATTGAAACCGTCGGGATAGCCATCGTGCCGGAGGGCGGGAAAGAGTATCGCCCCGAGCGCAATGATCGTGATCCCCGACGCGCCGGTGAACGCGGTGAACAACGCGCAGGCCGCGAGTGCGACCAGGGCCAGGCCTCCGGGGATCCAGCCGATGAGTGCATTCGTCAGGCGCACCAGCCGCTGCGGCGCGCCGCTCTCGCTCAGCAGGTAACCCGCGAACGTGAACAACGGGATCGCGGACAGGAAAGGAATCTCGGCAAGCCCGAGTATGTCGATCGCGATCGCGGCGAGGTCGTAGCCTTCGCGGTAGTAGCCGAGCATCGCGCTCGCCGCGATGACGGCGAACAGCGGCGCACCGAGGAGCGCGAGCAGCACGAGCAGCAGGCCCGCGACGATCATCCCGGCTCCTTTCGCACACCGCCGAGCAGCGACATGAGATCGTCGATCGACCAGAGCGCGAAGCGGTACGCCATGAGGCCGAACGCCACCGGCAGGATGCCCTGCACCGTCCAGGCCGGGATGCCGATGAGCACGGTATCGTCGATCGCCAGCACGACGTAGCGGGCGCTGTGCCAGGCGATCGTGCCGCACACGACGGCCGCGAACGCGTCCACGACGACGGCCGGCAAGCGCGCCCAGCGCTCGGGTACGTAATGCGAGAGCAGGTCGATGCGCAGGTGCCGGCGATTACGGCTGGTCGCGATCGAGCCGACCAGCGCGATCCACAGCACGAGGATCTTCAGGAGCTCGTCGGACCAGATGATGCCCGTGTCGAAGAACAGCCGGAGGACGATCTGCGCGCTCGCGAGCAGCATCATCAGCGCCAGGAGCAGCACGAGCAACGCGTTCTCGACGGCGGTGCCCCACCGCTCGAGCGGCTTCAGGATGCGCCAGGCCGGTCCGGTCATGCCGTCGTTTCCTCTTCCCGGCGCGCCGGCGGGTCAGCCCGATTCGGGCGCGGCGCTCGAACGGTACTCTTCGATGAGGCGGCGGACCTCGTCCAGCAGCTCCGGCGAAATCAGGCCGTCGCGCGCCAGCGCGTCGTTCGTCTCCTCGAGCAGGGACTGCAGGCGGCTGCGTTCGCCCGCTTCCGGCGTGACGGGCTCCACGCCGGAAGCGATCAGGGCGTCGAGCGCTTCCTTCGCCTCCTCCTCGTTCTCGACGTCCCAGCGCGCGTACAGCGCCGACATGATCTCGCGCACGACGAGCTGGTCCGGCTGCTCGAGCCGGTCGAACGCACGGCGGTCGATCGCGAGCAGGCCCATGGTGTACACGATCGGCATTTGCGTGACGTAGCGCACCCGGGTGTGCCACTGAAGCACGAGCGCGGCCGCGGGCGGCATCGCGACGATGTCGATCAGGCCCGTCTGCAGGCCCGTGAGCACGTCCGTGACCGGCAGGGTCACCGGCGACAGGTCGAGCGCGTTCATCGCCTCGTAGCTGATGAGGTCACCTTCAGGCACCCACACCTTGCGGCCGCGCAGGTCCTCGTGCCGGCGCACCGGCGTGTTCGACATGATCATCGCGAACCCGCCGTTCGCGAACCCGAAGCTCACGAACCCCGCTTCCTCCAGGCCGTGCACGAGCTTCGGGTCGACCGTGCGCCGCACGTGGCGCGCCTCGTCGGCCGACCGGAACAGGAATGGCAGGCCGTAGACGTTGAGGTCGGGATAAACCTGCTGCAGGTCGGTCGGCGTGAACGCGCCGCCGTGGAGCTGGCCGATCCGGATCTTGCGCAGGACGGTGCCCGGGTTGCCCTGCACGCCGCCCGAATAGAAGCGGAAGGCGACGCGTCCTTCCGTGCGCTCCCGGATCTCGGCCGCGGCCGCCCGCATGTCGCGCATCCATTGCGTGTTCTCGGGCAGCACGGTCGCGATCCTGAGCTCGGCCGCCACCGCCCACGGCGCAGCGGCGACGAGCCACGTCAGGGCCAGCACGGCGATGGAGCTTCGCATCCGCAGCCTCCTCCCGGTTCAGAAATAGTCGTCCGCGCTCGCGAGCAGCGCCTCGGCTTCCCGTTGCGCCAGCACGTTCGTGAGCGTCAGGCCCGGCACCACCGGGTCCGCCTCCAGGACTTCCCGGAGCAGGCGGTCGTGCAACTCGCGATCGTACAGCAGCCGCGCGTAGCCGCGGGCGTACTCGACCTTGGCGGCCAGGTCCCGGCCGCCGGAAAGCTCGATGGCGCGCTCGAAATGCGCCCGGCCCCGCTCCGGGTCACCGCCGAGCGCCGGCGGCCGCAGGGTCGCCAGAATGCCGAGCCACGTGTGCACCTGCGCGTGTCCGTCGCTGCCGTCGAGCTCGAGGTAACGCTCGAGCAGGGCCTCCATGTGCGGCAGCTCGGCGAGCGCGTTCCAGTCGTCCGCGTGGGCGCGGATGCTGGCGAGCGATGCCGCGGCGTAGCTCCAGGCCACGCCGCCGTGAGTCGGGCGCAGGCGCGGCAGCGTCGCGACGAAGGCTTCGAACGGCATGCCGGGCCAGTCGCAGCCGGCCGGGAAGCGCAGGCAGACCGCGCGGGCCGCGTACTCGCGCGCACGCTCGGTCAGCCGTGCCGCACGCGCGGGATCGTCCGCGAACAGGGTCCCGTAGGCGGCGTACAGGTTGGCCGCCGCCGACAGCAGCTCCGCGTCGTCAGGGTCGGACTCGATGAAGCTGTCGAGCAGCAGCATGTACGCCGGCGCACCGGCGCGGACCGTCTCGGGGTCCGTCTGGTTCTGCACTGCCGCCTCGAGATCCTCCGCGAGGCCGGAGGCGGCGGACGACATGAGCGAGGCGCAGCCGGCGAGGCCGGCCACCGTGCACAGCGCCAGGGCGACCCTTGCAGGACCGAGCGCCCCCGACCGCGCCGTTGGCCTCGAGACGTTCAGCGGTCCGGCCCGCCTCGCGTCAGACCTTTTCCTTGATGCGCGCCGCCTTGCCCGTGCGATCGCGCAGGTAGTACAGCTTGGCCCGCCGCACGTCACCGCGGCGCCGCACCTCGATGGAGGCCACCGCGGGGCTGTAGGTCTGGAAGACGCGCTCGACGCCCTCGCCGTGGGAGACCTTGCGCACGGTGAACGAGGAATTCAGCCCGCGGTTGCGCTTCGCGATCACGACTCCCTCGAACGCCTGCAGCCGCTCCCGCTCGCCTTCGGTGACCTTCACCTGCACGACCACCGTGTCGCCCGGATGAAACTCCGGCACGGACTTCTTTAACTGTTCCTGTTCAATGGCATCGATTATTTTGCTCATGTCACTTCTACCTGCCGGCCGGGTGCCGGCCGTTGCGTTTCGTCAGTCTCGGCCGTCGTGCCGGAGCCATCCGGCGCTTCGTCCCGCAAGAATTCCATCAGCAGCCGCTGCTGGTCCTCGTTCAGCTTCAGCTTGCGCACGAGGTCCGGACGCTTGAGGAAGCTTCGCCCCAGCGCCTGCTGGTAACGCCAGCGCGCGATCCGGGCGTGATCCCCCGAGAGGAGCACCTCCGGCACCCGCCGGCCCGCGACCGACTCCGGCCGCGTGTAATGCGGATGATCGAGGAGTCCCTCGCTGAAGGAGTCCCGCTCCGCCGAATCCTCGTCGCCCAGCACGCCCGGCAGCAACCGCGCCACGGCGTCGATCACCGCCATCGCGGCGATCTCGCCGCCGGAGAGCACGAAATCGCCGAGCGACAGCTCCTCGTCGACCAGGTCCTCGATGATCCGCTCGTCGAAACCCTCGTAGCGGCCCGACAGCAGCACGAGACCCGGCAGGCCCGCGTAACGCCGTGCCACCGCCTGGTCGAAACGCCGTCCCTGCGGCGTCAGGCACACGACCGGGCTCCCGGCCGGGAGCGCCCGGCGCACGCTCGCCAGCGCGGCAGCGACCGGCTCGTACTTCAGCACCATGCCCGGGCCGCCGCCGTACGGCCGGTCGTCCACGGTGCGGTGCCGGTCGGTCGTGTAATCGCGCGGGTTCGCGTACTCGAGCCCGAGCAGTCCGCGCTCGACCGCACGGCCGACCACGCCGTGCTCCGCCACGGTACGCACCATCTCCGGAAACAGGCTGACGATCCCGATGCGCATTGGCTGCCTAGTCCCATTCCCAGTCGACGTCGATGACGCCCGCCGCCAGGTTCACGTCGAGCACGAACGTGCCGGGAACGAACGGTACCAGAACCTCGCGCTTCTGCCCGTCCTCCTCGCGGCTCACGACGAGAACGTCGTGCGCGCCGGTCTCCAGCAGGCGATCGACCCGTCCCAGCAACCGGCCGCCGCGATGGCGCACCTCCAGCCCTTCGAGGTCCGCCCAGTAATACTCGCCCTCCGCGGGCTCCGGCATCCGTTCCCGCTCGACCGCCACGTCGGCGCCGAGGAAGCGCGCCGCCGCGTCGCGGTCGGCGGTGCCGGCGAGCTGCGCCACCAGGCCCTTGCCGTGCTCGCGCCCGCCCGTCACCTCGAAGCGCTCCCAGGTCCCGGGGCCCCCGACCAGCCACTCGTCGTAGCCGAGCAGCGCGGCCGGCGGCTCCGTGTAGGAGCGTACCCGGACCCAGCCGCGCACCCCGTAAAGACCGGTGATGCGACCGAGGACCACCGGGTCGCGGCGCTTGCCGCCGGGCGTGGTCGCGGCCGCCACTCCCGTCTCCCCGCCCGGACGCGCCGACGCCGCCGCCGGCCGGCGTCTCAGGCAGCCGTGGTCCGCGCTGCCTTGCGCGAGGCCTTGATCAGGGCCGCCACCCTCTCGGTGGGCCTGGCGCCGACGCTGAGCCAGTGATCGACCCGCTCGAGGTCGATCTTCAGGTGCTGCTCCTGGCCCCTCGCCACGGGGTTGTAGAAACCCAGGCGCTCGATGTACCGGCCGTCCCGGCGGTTGCGGCTGTCGCTCACCACCAGGTGATAGAAAGGAGTCTTTTTCGCGCCCGCGCGCGAAAGACGAATACTGACCATGGTTGTTCCGTCAAGCTTGGAAAGCGCCCCCGGCGCCCCCGGCGTGTCCCGGGGACCGGCCGGGACCGGGTAAACGGCGCATTTTACTGATTCCCGGGCCGATGTGAAGCGAAGACCGACCGCGCGGCGGCCCGGGGCGGCGGTCCGGGGGCGTCAGCGGGGCCCGGGCAGGCGCCCGCCCTGCAGCCCCCGCACCAGGTTCTTCATGCCGCCGCGGCTGAACTTCTTCATCATCTTCTCCATCTGCATGTGCTGCTTCAGGAGGCGGTTGACGTCCTGCACCTGCTGGCCGCTGCCCGCCGCGATCCGGCGCTTGCGCGAGCCGTTGATGATCCTGGGGAAACGGCGCTCCGCCGGGGTCATGGAGTCGATGATGGCCATCTGGCGCCTGAGCTGTCGCTCGTCCGCGGCCCCGCGGAGCGCCTCCGGGTTGACGTGCCCGGGCAGCGGCAGCTTCTCCAGCATGGCGCCGATGCCCCCCATCTTGAGCATCTGCTCGTACTGGTCCCGCAAGTCGGCCAGGTCGAAGCCCTTGCCCTTCCGGACCTTGCGCGCCAGCTTCTCGGCCTTCTCGCGGCTCGTCTTCTGCTCGATCTCCTCGACCAGAGACAGCACGTCGCCCATGCCGAGGATGCGCGAGGCCATGCGGTCCGGATGAAAGACCTCGAGCGCGTCCGTCTTCTCGCCGACACCGAGGAAACGGATCGGCTTGCCGGTCACCTCGGTCACCGACAGTGCCACACCGCCCTTCGCGTCGCCGTCCGCCTTGGTGAGGATCACCCCCGTCAACGGCAGGCGGGCATCGAAGGCCCGGGCGGCGTTGACCGCGTCCTGCCCGGCCATCGCGTCGATCACGAACAGCGTCTCGTGCGGCGCGGCCTGCTGGTGCACGGCGACGACCTCGTCCATCATCGCCTCGTCGACGTGCAGGCGCCCGGCCGTGTCCACGATCAGCACGTCGGCCTGGCGGCGCCGCGCGTCCTCCAGTGCCCGCGCGGCGATGCGGGCCGGGTCCTCCGCCGGATCGCTCGCGCACCACAGCGCGCCGACCTCGCCGGCCAGCCGCTCGAGCTGCAGGATGGCCGCCGGCCGGTGCACGTCCACGCTCACCAGCATCACGCGCTTTTTCTCCCGCTCGATCAGCCGGCGGGCGAGCTTGGCCGCGGTGGTGGTCTTGCCCGCGCCCTGCAGGCCCGCGAGGAACACGATGACCGGGGGACGGGCGCGCAGCTCGAGCGGCCGCGTCTCGCCGCCCAGGAGCGTCACGAGCTCCCCGTGAATGATCTTGATCAGCGCCTGGCCGGGGGTCAGGCTCCGGTCCACCTCCTCGCCCAGCGCACGCTCGCGGACCCGGTCGATGAAGGACTTGACCACCGGCAGCGCAACGTCCGCCTCGAGCAGGGCGAGGCGCACCTGGCGGAGCGTGTCCTTGACGTTGGCTTCGGTGAGCCTGCCCTTGCCGGTGAGGTTGCGTGCGGCTCGCGACAGCCGCTCGGAAAGCGTATCGAACATGCGCGCTATTCTACCGGACCTGCACATGCAGGCGCGCGCGTCGCGCCGGCAGACCGTAGTGGCTCCAGCCTCGACCGCCGGCGGGGCCGCGGCCGGGGGAGGTGCGGATCAGACGGTAATGACGGTCCCGCGGGAGAGCATGCGGATGCGGCGGTTGCCGCTCGCGGCCAGCACCTGGCGCAGGATGCGCTCCTCCTCACCGGGCTTCATGCCGGTGAGCCAGATGTCGGGATCCTGGTCGAGGCGCTCCAGGTCGCGACACAGCGTCGCGGGACAGTAGTGCCCGGCCGCGGTGGCGAGCTCCTCGAGCTCGTTCGGGAAGGACACCTCGATGAGCAGGACGCGCAGGTCGTCGCAGGCGTTCAGCACCGGCCACAGGGTCTTGTTGGTGCGCGTATCGCCGCTGACGGCGAACACCCCGCCCGAGTTCTGCACCGTGTAGCCGATCGCCGGCACGCTGTGCTCGACGTCCACCGCCCGGAAGTCGCGGCAGCCGATGCGGATCGTCTCGCCGGGGTTGCACACGACGTAACGCAACATCGGGTTCTCTTCGCTGGGCAGCTTCGAAAAGTCCGGCCAGATCACCCAGTTGAACAGATGCGTCTTGATGGCATCCAGTGTTTCCTGGCGCCCGTACACCGTGACCGGGACGTCGACCGTGTCCGTGAAGATGCTGTCGATCAGCATCGGCAACCCGGCGATGTGGTCGAGGTGGGCATGGGTGAGGAACACGTGGCGAATGTTGTGCAGCTCCTCGAGGGGCAGGTCGCCGACTCCCGTGCCCGCGTCGAGGAGCACGTCGTCATCGATCATCATTGCCGAGGTACGGGACCCCGCGCCGATGCCACCGCTGCAACCCAGAATCCTGATGCGCATACCGACCCCGAAATCGAGAAGTGTCCCGGCGAAGGACACCTGGCGCCCGCTTCCGGCATGCGACCTTGGGGAGCGCTCGTCACGCCGGATCACACACCATCGAGCATGCTTCCCTCTCCCCTGCTCCGTGTTCGCAAACCGCGCACACCGAAACGCTCCGCCGCGAGTCGGCGGGAACGCATCCGGGCCGCGCTACGGGGCAGGGTTCTAAAGATCAACACCTTATGGGATGATTCGCCGGAAACAAAAATTAGGCGACGGCCAGTCGGGATTCTGTGTTTCAAATCACAATTCTTTTCTTGTACATAATGGCCGGTGCGTCGCTGGCACTGAGTCGCCTGCCTCGTTTCGCTGCCTACGCCAACGCATTGCTCCTCCTCGCCCTGATCGGCGGCATCGTGGCGCTCGTCTCGCACACCGCCGTGCTGCAGGCGATGATCCTGGTGCCGGACGGCCTGACGCTGGCGCTCGGCAACACCGCTTCGTTCATCGGGCTGCTCCTGGCGCTCACCGGCCTGTTCATCGCGATCGAGCCCGCACTCCGGGGCATGGGCGCGGGATTGCTCGTGCTCGCGGGCATCGCCGCGTTGCCGACCGGCTGGCCCGAGGTGTCGCCGGGCGGCACGCTCATGACCTGGCAGATGCAGGCACACGTGCTCATCTCGCTGGTCGCGTACGGCCTGCTCACCGTCGGCGCGATCGTCGCGGTGTTCGCGCTCGTGCAGGACCGGCGCCTGCGGGCGCGCAAGGTGTCGGCGGCGAACCAGCTCTTCGCCCCGCTCGAGATGACCGAGAAGCTGCTCTACGGCCTGGCGGCCGCCGGCTTCCTCACGTTGCTGCTCGGGGTGTTCTCCGGGTTCCTGTTCGTCGACGACCTGTTCGCGCAGCACCTCGTGCACAAGACCACGCTGTCGCTGCTCGCGCTGGTCCTGTTCGGGGTCCTGCTCGCGGGCCGCCAGCTGGCCGGCTGGCGCGGCCGGCGGGCCGTGTGGCTGTACCTCTGGGGGTTCGTCATCCTCGGCCTCGCCTACTTCGGCAGCCGCTTCATCCTGGAGCAGGTACTGGGACGTACCTGGGGCTGACGCCGCCCCGGCGAAGCGCCGCCGGGTTCCTTGACAGCGCAGCCTCCCCTTGCTGAACTTGTGAGGTAAAGATCCACGCGAGGTGCTCATTCTTTGGGCGACGACGTGCCGCTAGCGGCCCTCTTCGCGCTGCTGGTCCTCCTGCTTTTGCTTTCCGCCTTCTTCTCCGGTTCGGAAACCGCGCTCATGAGCCTGAGCCGCTACCGCCTGCGGCACCAGGCGCGTGCCGGGCGCGGGGGCGCACGCCGCGCCGAGTGGCTGCTGGAAAGGCCCGACCAGCTGGTCGGGCTGGCACGATTCGGCTCCCACCTCGTCAACTTCTCCGCCGCGGCGGTCGTCGCGGTGATCGCGCTGGAGCTGGGGGGCCCGCCGGCCGTCGCCGCCGGCACGTTCCTGCTCTCGCTCGTCGTGCTGGTCGTCTGTGACAACGCGGCCAGGACGCTCGGCGCCGTGCGGCCGGAGCGCCTCGGCCTGCTCGCGTCCCATGCCTGGTGGCTGGCGCTGCGCTTACTGTACCCGGTCGTGTGGCTGGTCAACGCCTGCTCGAACGCGCTGTTGCGCCTGTTCGGAATCGATCCCCAGGAGCTGGAGACGCATTCGTCGAGTCACGAGGCGCTGCGTGCCGTCGTGTTCGAAGCGGGCGCCCGGATCTCGCACAAGCACCGTCGCATGCTGCTCGGCATCCTGGATCTCGAGAGCGTGACCGTGGACGACGTGATGGTGCCCCACAACGAGATCGTGGGCATCGACCTGGAGGACGACCTCGAAGAGATCATCGAGGTGATCCGCTCGAGCGGGCACACGAGGCTGCCGGTGTTCCGCGACACGATCGACAACGTGATCGGCATCCTGCACCTCAGGCACCTCGCGAACCGCGTGCTGGACACGAGCTTCGGCAAGGAAGACATCGAGCGGCTGCTGGAAGAGCCTTACTTCGTGCCGGAGGGCACGCCGCTGAGCACGCAGCTCGTGCAGTTCCAGAGGAGCCGCCAGCGGCTCGCGCTGGTGGTCGACGAGTACGGCGACATCCAGGGCCTGCTCACGCTCGAGGACCTGCTGGAGGAGATCGTGGGCGAGTTCTCGACCGCGCCGGCACCCGACGACCAGGAGATCGTGCGCGAGAGCGACGAGACGTTCCTGGTCAAGGGCACCGCGAACATCCGGGAGATGAACCGGCTGATGAACTGGAGCCTGCCGACCGACGGCCCGAAAACGCTGAACGGGCTGATCCTCGAGTACCTCGAGACCATTCCGGAATCGGGAACGGGCCTCAAGATCGACGGCTATCCCATCGAGATACTCGAGACCAACGGCAATCGCGTGCGCACCGCGCGCATCTATTCGCGCCGCCGCGAGAGCCCCGCGACGGTCGAGTAGCGGCGGCGTCAGTCGAACGCGGCCGCCAGCGCCTCCGACAGGCTGCCGATCCCGGTCACCTCGATGCCCTCGGGCCCGGGCTTCGGCACGTTCGCGCGCGGCACCACCGCGTGCCGGAATCCCTGCCGCGCCGCTTCCGCGATGCGCTCCGCGCCGAACCGCACCGGCCGCACCTCCCCGGTGAGCCCCACCTCGCCGAAGCTCACGAGGCGCCCGCGGCAGGGCCGGTCGCGAAAGCTCGAGACCGCCGCGAGCAACGCCGGCAGATCGGCCGCCGTCTCGCCGATCCGCAGGCCGCCCACCACGTTCACGAACACGTCCTGCCCGGCGAGTGAGAGGCCGCCGTGGCGCTGGAGCACGGCCACGAGCAACGCCAGCCGGTTGGTGTCGAAGCCCTGCGCGAGCCGCCGCGGGTGACCGCCCGCTGCCTCCACGACCAGCGACTGGATCTCCACCAGCAGCGGCCGGCTGCCTTCCCAGGCGACGCTCACGACGCTCCCCGGAGCACCCTCCTCCGTACCGGACAGGAAGATGGCCGACGGGTTCTTCACCTCGCGGAACCCGGCCGCCGTCATCGCGAACACGCCCATCTCGCTGGCGGCGCCGAAGCGGTTCTTGACCGCGCGGATCACGGAATAGCGGCTGCCCGGGTCGTTCTCGAAGTACAGGACGGTGTCGACCATGTGCTCGACCACGCGCGGCCCCGCGATCGCGCCCTCCTTGGTGACGTGGCCGATGAGGAAGAAGGCCACCTCGCGGCTCTTGGCGAACTGCACCACGCGGCCGACGCATTCCCTGAGCTGGGCCACGGACCCGGGAGCGGACGGGAGGTCCCGCGTCGCCATCGTCTGGATCGAATCGACGACGACCACGGCCGCCTTTGCCGCGGCGGCCTGCTCCAGCACGTTGTCGAGGTCGGTATCGGCGAGCAGGCACAGCCGGCTGTCGGCCAGGCCGAGGCGCTGGGCGCGCTGCCCGACCTGTCGCCGCGACTCCTCGCCGGTCGCGTAGCACACGGTGAGGTCACGGGCGAGCGCAGCGGCGGCCTGCTGCAGGAGCGTGGATTTGCCGACTCCGGGGTCGCCGCCGAGCAGGATCACCGCCCCGGGCATGACCCCGCCGCCCAGCACCCGGTCGAGCTCGGAGAAGCCCGTGGCGAAGCGGCTCTCCGCCTCCGCGGACAGCTCGGCCAGGTCGACGGGACGCACCGGCGCGAGCCGCTGCCCGGTCGGCGCCGGCGCCCGTTCCTCGAGCGTGTTCCAGGCATCGCATTCCGGGCATTGCCCCTGCCACTTCAGGCTGGCGGCGCCGCAGGCGCTGCAGACGTAAGTCGTTTTTCCCGGCTTTGCCATTCCCCGCAGCCCGACACGTGTTCGCGGCGCATTGTGCGACAGTTTCGCGGGCGGATCACGACCGACCCTTGCGGCGGCCTCGGGGAGGCTTTTCCGGCCGCAAAACTGCCAACCCTATCTCACTAGCCCTGCTTGGGATTTTCTATACTGCGCGGCGGTCGCGGAGAGCCCGACAGGGGATGCTCCGGCGGCCATCGGGACCGTCCGTGCGCGCCTGCTGCTCTGCCTTCGGCGGCAGGGCCGCTGCGGCGGCCTCGTTTTGGGTTCGTGAGCTGAGCTTGGACAAAGAACGCACAATACGCCGGGATCGCCTGGTCGCCGCGAGCCTCGTCGGAATCCTCCTCGTGCTCCTCTACGGGCCGGGGGCCGCCTGGTTCGTGCAGGCGGACCGCGTGCTCTACGACCAGCTTGCGACGCGCGTGGCCAACGCGCCGCTCGAGAACGGGATGATCGTCACCATCGACCCGGACCGGGTCGCGCCGGGCAAGCTCGACGCGGTATACGGGGCGATCATCCAGAAGCTGAAGCTCGCCGGGGTGGCGCGCATCGTCCTGCCCGGCCCGCCGCCGATCGAGCCCGGGGCCGAGCTCCCGGGGTGGGCGGCGACGCTCGCGACGGGCAGCCCGGTGTTCGTGCCCCGCGGCCATCGCCTCGACCGGGTCGCGAGCTGGAGCGGTTTTCTCAACGTCGAGCCCGACGACGACGGCGTGCTGCGCCGGGCCTCGCTGTGGCAGTTCGAGGGCGGCGTGATGTTCCCGTCCCTGCCGCTCGCGATCGCGTTGCAGAACCCGCGCTACGCCGGCACGAAGGAACCCATTCCCGGCACCGATGCGGCCGTCTGCCTCACCAACTACGCCGAGCTGCCGCGCATCTCCGCGATCGCCCTGCTCGAGCCCGATTTCGACACGGCTTCGCTGGCGGGCCGCACCGTGTTCGTCGACACCGACGCACCGCTGGTCGCGGCCGTCGCCACGCTGCCTTCCGGCCAGTACGTCACGCGCTCGGAGCTCACCGCGGCGCTCCTGGCCGGCATCGAGCAGCAGCAGGCGGTCACCGCCCCGCTGCCGGTGATAGTGCTGCAATGGCTCGCCCCCGTGCTGCTCGGAATCGGTGCCGTGCTGTGGATGCCCGGGCGCCGCCGGCGCGACGTCGTCCTCGCCACGCTCGCCGCCATTCTCGTGCTGGTCGTGCTGGAAGCCCTGCTGCTCGCGTTCGGCCGGCTGCGCCTCGACCTCGGCCGGCCGGTGCTCATCGTCGCGAGCGTCGGCATCCTGTGCTGGTGGTTCGCGACGAGCGGCAAGAAGGCGGCGGTGAATGCATTCAAGCGCGGCACGGACTTCCTCGCCGCCGGGCGCCTGGAACCGGCGTTCGCGGAGTTCCGCCGTTGCGAGCCCACCGAGACGCTCGCGGCCGTCATGTACAAGCTGTCGCTCGCGTTCGAGGAGCAGGCGAAACCGGAACGCGCCGAAGCCGTCCTGCAGTGGATGAAGCGCACGCAGGAACCGCCTCCGCCGCGCGAGAAGCGCAGCCTGTCGCTGTCGGATTCCAACGGCATGCCGCAGCGCCTCGGGCGCTACGTGATCGAGCGGCGCATCGGGCGCGGCGCCATGGGCGCCGTCTACCTCGCCCGCGACCCGCGCATCAACCGCCCGGTGGCGCTCAAGGTCATCCCGATCGAGAAGGAATTCGAGGACGAGGAGCTCGAGGAAGCGCGGCTGCGATTCTTCCGCGAGGCGGAGTCCGCCGGCCGCCTGACGCACCCGAACATCATCACCGTCTACGACGCCGGCGAGGACAAGCACCTCGCTTACATCGCGATGGAGTACCTCACCGGCCAGCAGCTCACGCACTTCACGGACCCGAAGCGCCTGCTCGCCCCGAAGAAGGCACTGGAGCTCTGTGCGAGGACCGCCGAGGCGCTCGACTACGCACACAACCAGCAGGTGATACACCGCGACATCAAGCCCGCCAACCTGATGTGGGACAACCGCGCCGACATCCTCAAGATCACGGACTTCGGCGTCGCCCGGCTCACCGACAACAACCGGACGAAGACCGGCATCGTGCTCGGCACACCGATGTACATGTCGCCCGAGCAGCTCGCCGCGGAACCCCTTACGGGCCACTCGGACTTGTTTTCGCTTGGTGTTACTCTATACGAGCTCCTGGCCGGCGAGGTGCCGTTCAAGGCCACGAACATAGCAGTGTTGATGACGAAGATTACCTCGGAGGATCCGGTGCCGGTCTCGAGGCGCCGCCCGGGCATTCCTCCGAGCGTGGATGCGGTGCTGTCCAAGGCGCTGGCGAAACGACCCGAAGACCGCTTTGCGAACGGCGGTGAGATGGCGATCGCCCTTCGCAACTGCGCACGATATGCGGCGTGAGCACAGAAGAAGAAACGTCCCTATGAGCCTGCGCGGAAAGATCAAGTTTGCCGAGATCACCGATACCGGCAAGGTCAGGGAGCACAACGAGGATGCGATCGGCTCCGACCCGGATACGGGCCTCATGGTGCTGGCGGACGGCATGGGAGGGTACAACGCCGGAGAGGTGGCAAGCGGCATCGCCGTCCAGACCGTCACCGAGCTGGCGGTCGAGGGGGCGAGCCGCGAGAGCCGCAACGAGATCGATCCCATGACCGGCCTGATGCGCCAGTCGATCGTGCTTCGCGATGCCGTCGCCCGCGCGAACAAGATCATCTTCCAGACCGCCCAGAGCCAGACCCACTGCGAGGGGATGGGCACCACCCTGGTCGCTGCCATGTTCTACGACAACCGCGTCTCGATCGCGCACGTCGGGGACTCGCGCGCCTATCGCCTGAGGGGCGACAAGTTCGAGCAGCTCACGCTCGACCATTCACTGCTCCAGGAGCTCGTGGACCGCGGCTTCTACTCCGAGGAGGAGGCGCAGCGCTCGACCAACCGCAACTACGTGACCCGGGCGCTTGGGGTGGAGCCGACCGTGGAGGTCGAGGTCCAGGAGTTCGACGCCCGCAAGGGGGACATCTTCCTGCTGTGCTCGGACGGCCTGCCGGACATGGTCGAGGACGAGGATATTCACTTAACCATCAGCACTTTTAATGCTAGTCTTGAGACGGTCGGTCAACAGCTCATCCAGCTGACCAACGACCACGGCGGGCGAGATAACGTATCCGTGATGCTGGCTCAGATCATGGAGCCATTCGCGGCAAAAAGGGGGCTCGTTGCCAGGCTTTCGAAAATGTTCCGTTCCTGAACGGCTGCATGGGTGACAAGCGGCGCGGGGGGAGTTCGACCCGCGTATATCGGACGACTTACAGTAAACGGCGCAGAACAATATGGCACGTTTGATCCTCAGTCTCGACAGCCAGGTATTGGCCGAGTACAACATGACCAAGGAGCGCTACACGATCGGGCGTCTCCCGGACAACGACGTCCGTATCGACAACCCCGCCGTGAGCGGTCATCACTCGCTGATCATCAACATCCTCAATGACTCTTTCCTCGAGGATCTCAACAGCACGAACGGCACCTACGTCAACGGCAAGCTGATCAAGAAGCATGCCTTGCAGCACGGTGACGTGATCACCATCGGGCATCACCAGCTCCGCTTCTCGGACCAGCGGGACGTCGAGCAGGACGAGTTCGAGAAGACCATGGTGATCCCCTCGGGGCAGCACAGCGCGGAGCAGCTCGCCCGTGCCGAGAAGGCGGCGGCCGCGGCAGCGAGCCGCGCGAAGGTCGAAGCCCGCAAGCCGCTGGCGGAGCCGAAGCTGCACACGGACACGGCCGTCGGCATCGACCCGAGGACTGCGCCGAATGCGTTGCCCCTCGCGAAGCTCCAGGTGCTGTCCGGCGCTTTCGCGGGGCGCGAGCTCGAGCTGACGAAGGCATTGACGACGCTGGGGCGCCCCGGGGTGCAGGTCGCGGCGATCACGCGCCGCGCCGAAGGTTACTTCATCGTGCACGTCGAGAGCGGCAAGGAAGGCGATTACCCGCTGGTCAACGGCCAGCCCATCGGCGCGCAGGCGCGCAAGCTCAACGACAACGACGTCGTGCAGCTCGCGGGCGTCAAGATGGGATTCTTCCTGAGCTAAGGCACGACCAGGCGCGGCGCGCGCACGCCGCACATGAGCGTGTAGGGCACGGTGCCGGCGTGCTCTGCCACCTCCTCCACCGGTAACTCGTCCCCCCACAGCACGACCCGGTCGCCGATCGCATCCGGCGCATCCGGCCCCAGGTCGACGGCCGCGAAATCCATCGATACCCGCCCGGCGAGCGGCACGCGCCGGCCGTTGATCACGACCGGCGCTCCCGAGGGCAGGAAGCGCGTGTAGCCGTCCCCGTAACCGGCCGCCACGATCCCGAGAACGGTGTCGCGGCTCGCCTGCCAGGTGCCGCCGTAGCCCACGCGATTGCCGGCCCGCACGCGCTTGAGCCCGACGAGCTCGGTCTCGAACTGCATGACCGGCCGCAACCCGAAGTCGCGCGCCTGCGTCCCGGGGAACGGTGCCACGCCGTACAGCGCGAGACCGCAGCGGACCCAGGTCCGCGCCGGTTCGCAGCCGCAGGCGGCGGCCACGGTCCACCCGAGCAGGCCGGGCGAGTTCGCGACGCTGATCTCGCCGTCGAACCCGTCGAGCAGGTCCCGGAACCGGCCGAGCTGCTCGCTCGTCCGCCGGTCGCGGCGATCGTCGGCGTTCGCGAGGTGCGTCATGAGCCGCACCTCGCGCACCGCGCGGGCCGCACGCACGCGCGCGAGGACCTGCGGGCACTCGGCCGGCTCGAACCCCAGCCGCCGCATGCCGGTATCGACCTCCACCCACACGACCGCCTCGCCCGCCGGCGCGGACTCGACCAGCTCGAGCTGGTCGCGGCAGTGAATGACCGGCTGGACGCCGTGGGCGAGCGCGGCGGCGAGGTCCTCGCGGCGATACACCCCGCCGAAGAGCA
This sequence comes from Woeseiaceae bacterium, assembly GCA_035304345.1. Classification (GTDB taxonomy): domain Bacteria; phylum Pseudomonadota; class Gammaproteobacteria; order Steroidobacterales; family Woeseiaceae; genus IDS-8. The sequence goes on from DATGQE010000066.1 coordinate 115,438, forward strand.
CGATCGGCTTGCCGGGCAGCGCCTCGGCGAGCCCGAGGGCGTCGTGCAGCCGCGCCACGCCGTAGGCGTCCGCGTCGGGCAGCGCGCCGGCCACCGGCAGCATGCCGTGCCCGTACGCGTCGGCCTTGACCACGGCTACCATGCGGGCTCCCGAGGCCGCCTCACGAAGCTTTGCGAAATTGTTCCGAAGTGCCTCCAGGCGGACGAGCGCGCGCGGCGCGCTCACGGATACCCCTCGGCGCCGTAAGCGTCCGGCGCGAAATTCTCGAACTTCGTGTAGCGGCCGACGAACGTGAGCGGGAAGTCGCCGACGGGACCGTTGCGCTGCTTGGCGATGGTGATGTCGGCAATGCCCTTGCGCGGCGAATCCTGGTTGTAGACCTCGTCGCGGTAGATGAAGACGATCAGGTCGGCGTCCTGTTCGATCGCACCGGACTCGCGGAGGTCCGACATGACCGGCCGCTTGTCGGTGCGCTGCTCCACGCTGCGGTTGAGCTGCGACAACGCGATGATCGGCACCTGCAGCTCTTTCGCGAGCGCCTTCATGGAACGCGAGATCTCCGAGATCTCGGTGGCGCGATTCTCGGTGGTGCCGGGCACCTGCATGAGCTGCAGGTAATCGAGCACGATGAGTCCCAGCCCGTGCTCCCGCTTGAGCCGCCGCGCCCGCGCGCGCACCTCCGTGGGCGAAAGCGCGGGCGAGTCGTCGATGTAGATCGGCGCCTCGGACATGAGCTGGACGGCCGTGTTGATCCGCGACCAGTCCTCGTCGGGGAACCTCCCGGTCCGCAGGTGCGCCTGGTCCACCCGGCCGAGCGACGAGATCATGCGGAATGCGAGCTGCTGCGACGGCATCTCCATGGAGAAGATCGCCGTCGGCACGCGCCCGCCGATCGCCGCGTTCTCGGCGATGTTGATCGCGAGCGTGGTCTTGCCCATCGACGGGCGCCCGGCGATCACGATCAGCTCGCCGGGCTGCAGGCCGGCGGTCATCTTGTCGAACTCGGTGTAGCCCGTCGCGATGCCGGTGATGTCGCCGCCGCGCTGGTGCAGGAGGTCGATGCGGTCGACCGTTTCGGGGAGGATCTGTTTCAGGGAACGGAAACCGACGCGGCCCCGCGCGCCCCGGTCGGCGATTTCGAAGACGAGCTGCTCGGCTTCGTCGACCAGCTCGGTTGCGCTGCGCCCGCCCGTCGAGTAGGCATTGCCGCTGATGCGGTTGCCGGCGTCGATCAGCGAGCGCAGCATCGAGCGCTCCCGCAGGATCAGCGCGTAGGCCCGCACGTTCGCGGCGCCGGGCGTCTCGTTGGCCAGCGTCGCCAGGTACTCGAGGCCGCCCGCGGCGTCGAGTTTTGCGCGCTTGTCGAGGTACTCGGAGACCGTGACGACGTCGCACGGCTGGCCGGCTTCGACGAGGTCCGCGATCGCGGCGAAGATCAGCCGGTGGTCCTTGCGGTAGAAGTCCTCGGCGATCACGAGGTCCGCCACCTTGTCCCAGGCGGCGCCGTCGATCATGAGCCCACCGAGCAGCGACTGCTCGGCTTCGGTGGAGTGCGGGGGCACGCGCAGGCGACGTTCGGTGCCCTCGATGCCGCCGGCGTCGTCCAGTGCTCGAACCATGTGACTGTATCCCCCCGGCGGGCCGTACGCCGCCCGCTCGCTCGTTCAGCGCGTCAAGGTGGCGCTCACTCCTCCGGCACGACCTTCAGGTTGACCTCGACGTCCACGTCGGTGTGCAGGTGCACGCCGATGACGAAATCCCCGGTCTCGTGGATCGGGCCGTCCGGCATGCGGATCTCGCTGCGCGCGACCTCGACCCCCACCTTCTCGAAGGCCTCGGCGATGTCGACCGGGCCGACCGAGCCGAACAGCTTGCCTTCCGGGCCCACGTTCGCCCGCACGACCAGCTCCATGCCACGGATCAGGTCGGCACGCGCCCGCGCGGCGGCGAGCTCTTCCGCCGCGGCCTTCTCGAGCTCGGCGCGCCGCGCCTCGAACGCGGCCACGTTCTCGGCCGTCGCCAGCGCGGCCTTGCCCTTGGGCAGCAGGTAATTGCGGCCGTAGCCGGGCTTCACCGTCACGAGGTCCCCGATGTCCCCGAGATTCTCAACGCTGTCCAGCAAAATGACCTTCATGTGTTCACCCTTGTGTGCCTCCATTCCCGGCTCGCGGGAACGGACCTCCCCGGAACCGCCAGCGGAACCAGGCATCGACATAGCCCGCGGCCGCCAGCCCCAGGAACCAGAAACCGGTCAGGACCGGCAGCGTTGCGTACACCAGCACGAATGCCGGCAACGGCAACCTTCCTGCGGCCCGCAGCCAGTGCACGACCGCGAGACCCTGGAGCCAGAATACCGCAAACATGACGAATGCGAGACTCCGTAACGCCGCGGCGCCCGATACCAGCGCCCCCAGGGACGCCGCTGCCATGAGCGTCGCCAGCACCCGACCGAAGTCGAGGTCGCGAAAGCGGCCGAACTCGCCGCTTTTGCCAGGCAGCGCCCCGTAGGCGGCATACCCGAGCAACAACACGACCGCGTACAACGACCAGGTCGAGGCGACGGCCACGGCCGTCATCTGCGGCGCGTACTCGTGCCGCGCCTCGTGCAGGAAATCCGCGTAACCGGCGAATCCTGCGCCCCGCATCTGGTCCGCGAGCCGGCCCAGCGTTTCCACCCAGAAATCGACCGGATCGCCGACCGTCGCGAAAAAGCCGAGCGTGCCCACCAGCGCCGCGATCGCCCAGACCTGCAACGTGAGCGTGAGCGACCGCCAGCGCCGCAGCATCACCGCGAGCACCATGACGGGCGCCCAGATCACGGCGCCGTTGCCGAACACCTGCGCGACCGGCGCGCCGATGATCAGCGAGCTCAGCGACAGGATCGCGATGGCGATCCCGCCCTGGAAGGCGGCCGGCACGACGCCCTGCCCCAGCACCAGGAGCGCCATCACCGTGCCGCTCAGGACGTGCGCGAACGGCAGGAGCAGCGTCGCGGCGAGCCCAATGACCGCGTGCTGCGGCCGGGCGATCAGCCAGGCGGCAACGGCGCGCACGGACTCGAGGGCAGGACCGGGATGCCGATCACCTCGCCCCGGCGCTCAGTGCCGGTCGGTGTACGGCAGCAGCGCGAGGTACCGGGCCCGCTTCACCGCCGTGGCGAGCTGGCGCTGGTAATGCGCCTTGGTGCCCGTGATGCGGCTCGGGACGATCTTGCCCGTCTCCGTGATGTAGGCCTTGAGCAGCGAGAGATCCTTGTAGTCGATCTCCTTGATGCCCTCGGCCGTGAACCGGCAGTACTTGCGTCGGCGTGAATATCGGCTCATCGCTACAATCCTCAGCTCCCCGTCTCGCCGGCAGCGGCCGGTGCCTCGGCCGCGGGCTGCTCGCCCCCGGCGTCCTCGCTGCCCTCGTCACCGGCACCGCCCTCGCCCTGCTCGGACTTCCTGGCCAGCGCCGCCTCGGCGGCGGCCTTGGCATCGCGCCGCCGCTGCGACTCGCGCTCGCGGGCCTTCTCTTCCTCCACGGCGACGGCCATCGGGGACGGGCTGGTGATCGCTTCCTTGCGGGCAATCACCAGGTGGCGCAGCACGGCGTCGTTGAAGCGGAACGCGCTCTTCAGCTCCTCGAGCGTCTCGTGATTGCACTCGACGTTCATGAGCACGTAGTGCGCCTTGTGGACCTTGTGGATGGGGTGCGCGAGCTGGCGCCGGCCCCAGTCCTCGGTGCGGTGGATGGCGCCGCCGGCGCCGGTCACCATGCCGTGGTATTTCTCCACCATGGCAGGGACCTGTTCGCTCTGGTCCGGATGGACCAGGAACACGATTTCGTAATGTCTCATTGTGGACCCTTTCGGATTACAGCCTCCCGGCATGCCCGGTGAGGCAAGGGCAACCCGCCCGGCGAGCGGGGACGCGCATCCTAGCGAAGCCCCGGCTCCGGCGCAACCGGGCCCGGGCCGGGCTCAGCCCGGCGCCGCGGCCGCCGCGGCCCGCTGGCGCACCGCCTCGTACAGGCAGATGCCGCACGCGACCGACAGGTTGAGGCTCTGCACCGTGCCGTGCATGGGGAGCCGCACGAGGATGTCGCAGCGCTCCTGCACGCTCCGGCGCAGCCCGCGGTGCTCCTCGCCCATGACGAAGGCCAGCGGGCCGCCGAGATCGGCCTCGAACAGGCTCTCGCGGGCGGCATCGCTGGTGCCCACGATCCGCACGCCGTACTCCCGGAGCCAGCCGAGGACCCGGGCGACGTTCGGCACGCTCGCGAACGGCAGGACCTCCGCCGCGCCCGCGGCGACCTTGCTCACGGCCGGCCCAAGGCCCGCGGCCCCGTGCCGCGGCGCGACCACCGCGTCGGCGCCGGCGGCTTCCGCGGTCCTCAGGCACGCGCCGAGGTTGTGCGGGTCCTGCACGCCGTCCAGCACGAGCAAGAGGAGCGGCGGCCCGCCGTCCGCCGTCAGGCGCTCCTCGACCAGGGTCCGGAGCCCCGCCTCGTCGAGCACCGTGCTGCGGCGGATCTCGGCGACGACGCCCTGGTGGCGCGTCTCGCCCGAGAGCTGCGCGAGCCTGGCGCGGTTCGCCGGGCGCACCTCGATGTCGAGCTCGCCCGCGCGGGCGATCACGGCTTCGACCCGCGGGTTCGCCGTCCGGTACTCGGCGTAGATCGCGCGCACGTCACCCGGGCGGGTCGTGAGCAACTGCTCCACCGCGCGCAGCCCGGCGACGTAACGTGCGCGGCTCACGCCTGCTGTCGCCGCTTCTTGCGCCGCAGCCCGGACGCGCCGCGCGCACGCTGGCCGTGCGCTTCGGCATCGTCGCCGATGCGGAAATCGATGTGCCGCATCTCGACGTCCACCCGGGTGACGATGACGGGCAGCCGGTCACCGAGCGAGTAGCGCGTGCCGCTGCGCTCCCCGACGAGCGACTGCCGCGACGCGTCGAAGCGGTAGTACTCGCTCCCGAGGCTCGAGACGTGCACCAGGCCGTCGATCGGGGGATCGACGATCTGCACGAACAGCCCGAAGCTGGTGACCCCGGTCACGACGCCCGGGAACTCCTGCCCGAGCTTGTCCTGCATGAACTGGCACTTGAGGCGCGCTTCCACGTCCCGCGTTGCATCCTCGGCGCGCCGCTCGTGCGCCGAGCACAACGTGCCGAGCCGCTCCATGTCCTGCGCGGTGTAGGCGTAGTTGCCGGGCTTGCCGCCGCGCAGTATGTGGCGGATCGCGCGATGGACGAGCAGGTCCGGATAGCGGCGAATCGGCGAGGTGAAGTGCGCATAGGCGTCCAGCGCGAGGCCGAAATGGCCGATGTTGCCGGGCGTGTACTCCGCGTGCATCAACGAGCGCAGCATCGCGAGCGCGATCGACGGCGCCTCGGGTCGCCCCTGCACCTGCGCGATGATCTGGTTGTAATGGCGCGGCTCGACGTGCTCCGGGTGCGGCACCTTGAGGCCCAGGCCGAGGAGGTACTGGCGCAGCTCGTCGAAGCGGTCGGGATCCGGCTTCGCGTGCACCCGGTAGAGCCCCTGGATGCGGTGCCGGCGCAGGAACTTCGCCGCCTGCACGTTGGCCGCGATCATGCACTCCTCGATCAGGCGGTGTGCGTCGTTGCGCCCGACGGTGGCGATGCGCCGCACGTCGCCGTTCTCGTCGAGCTCGATGCGCGTTTGCGGAACGTCGAGCTCGATCGCGCCGCGGCGCCGGCGGGCCCTGGCGAGCGCGCGGTAGAGGCCGTGCAGGTGCGAGAGCGGCCCGTGCAGCGACTTGGGCACGGCATCGCGCGAGCGCCCGACCAGGAACTCGTTCACCTGGTCGTAGGTCAGCCGCGCCGCCGAGCGCATCACGCCTTCGAGGAAGCGCGAGCGCGTGACCCGCCCGTCGCGGTCGATGCGCATGTCGCAGGCGAGGCAGAGCCTGTCGACCTCCGGGTTCAGCGAGCACAGGTCGTTCGACAGCACCTCGGGGAGCATCGGGACGACCCGGTCGGGGAAATACACCGAGGTGCCGCGCCGGACGGCTTCGCGGTCGATCTCGCTGCCGCGCTCGACGTAGTGGCCGACGTCGGCGATGGCGACGATCAGCCGCCAGCCCTGCCCCGCCGGCTCGCAGTACACGGCATCGTCGAAATCGCGCGCATCGGCGCCGTCGATCGTGACGAGCGGCAGCCCGCGCAGGTCCACGCGCTCCTGCTTGTCCGCCGCCGACACCTCCCTGCCGTAGGTCCGCGCCTGGCGCTGCACTTCGTCCGGCCACACGTCGGGGATTGCGTACGCGTGGATCGCGATGTCCGTCGCCATCCCCTTTTGGTCCGGCGCCCCGATGATGCGCACGATGCGCCCGGTCGGCTGCTCCACCTCGGTGGGGTAGTCGAGGATGCGCACGACCACGACCTGCCCCGGCTTGGCCGAGGCGCTCTCGCCTTCGGGGATCAGGATCCGGTGCGGGATCTTCGGGTTGTCGGGCACGACGATGCCGATGCCGCGCTCGCGGACGAAGCGGCCGGCGATCTCCTGCACGCCCCGCTCCAGGATCTTGGCGACCCTCGCCTCCGGCTTGCCGCGATGGTCGCGGCCGATGATGTGGATCGCGACCCGGTCGCCGTCGAAGAGCTGGCGCATGCGCCGGGCGGACAGCCAGGCGTCCTCGCCGCCGTCGTCGCGCAGCACGAAGCCGTAGCCGTCGCGGTGGCCGATCACCGTGCCGGTGACGACCTCGGTCTTCTCGACCAGGCAGTACTCGCCCTGGCGGTTCTGGATGATCTGGCCCGCCTGCACCATGCGGCCGAGGACGTCGAGCAGCGCGGCCCGCCGCCGCGCGCCCTCGAGCCCGAACGCCTCCATGAGGGCTTCCAGCAGCATCGGGTGGCCCGCGTCCCGGAGCGCCTCGAGGATTTCGGGGCGGCTCGGGACAGGGTGCACGTAAGTGCCCTTGCGGCTCTTCCGCGTAGCGGTTTTCCTGCGTTGAATCAAGGTTTTCTCACTGAAGCGGCCGCCGTCCGGCGGCCGATTGACGGTCCGGGCTACATTCTGTACAGTCCGCCACCCATCCCGCAAAGGCCGCAATTGTACGCGGTCCCACCGTGCCGAGGTGGCGGAATTGGTAGACGCGCTGGCTTCAGGTGCCAGTGGGGGAAACCCCGTGAAGGTTCAAGTCCTTTCCTCGGCACCACGCTCCCTGGCCTGGCGCCCCCGCCCTACAGCCAGTCGCGGCGCTTGAAATACAGGTACGGCAGCACCGCCGAGGCGATCATCAGGCCGATGGCGAACGGATAGCCGAAAACCCACTTCACCTCGGGCATGTGCGTGAAGTTCATGCCGTAGATGGAGGCGATCAGGGTCGGCGGCAGGAACACCACCGCGGCGACCGAGAAGATCTTGATCGTCGCGTTCTGCTCGATGTTGATCATCCCGAGCGTCGCGTCCAGCAGGAACGTGATCTTCTGCGACAGGAAACCGGCGTGATCGCTGAGCGACGCCGCGTCGCGGGTCAGGGTTTTCAGGCGCGCGCGCACGTCGCGAGGGCTCTTGCGCTCCAGCGTGTACTGGGCCAGGAAAGCGAACATGCGTTCCAGGGAAGCGAGACTGTCGCGGACGTTGGAGGAGAGGTCGCCCTTGAGCCCGATCTCCTCGAGCACGTGCTGGAAATCGCGGCTCTTGCCGCGCGAGTTCGCCGGGTGCCGAAAGATGCTGCGCGATATCCGGTCGACGTCCCGGCCCACCCGCTCGAGGATGTCCGCCAGGCGATCGATGATCACCTCGAGCAACGCAATCAGCACGGACTCGGCGCTGTCGCAGCCCATGGAGGTTTTTTCCGCGCGCAGCGGGAACGTGCGAAACGCCTGCGGCTCGTGGAAGCGCACCGTGATCAGCAATCCGTCCGCCAGCACGAACGTGACCGGCGCCATCTCGGGTACGTCGGCATCCGAACGAGCCGGCAGGATGGCGGTCATGAAGGCCGCGCCGTCCTCGTAATAGAGACGGCTCGAGATCTCGATCTCCTCCATCTCCTCGCGGCTCGGGATGTTCACGCGCACCGATTGCTCGAGCATGCGTTCTTCCTCCGGCGTCGGCGAGAACACGTCGAACCACAGGGCCTCGGTCGAATCCTGCTCCGGGGTCTCGAGCGACCGCAACCGGCCGTGATGGGCGGCGTAACGTCGGATCATCCTTCATCCCCCTGGTGAGCGCCCCGGTTCGATCCGGGGCGTCAGTCGACGGCTTTCTTCTGCAGCACGGCGGTCTTCTTGTACAGCGGCACCGGCTGGCTCTGGCCGCGGATGCGCAGGTTGAGCATCTCGACCACGACCGAGAACGCCATGGCGAAGTAAATGTAGCCCTTCGGTATGTGGAAATCGATGCCCTCGGCGACCAGCGCGACGCCGATCAGCACCAGGAAATTGAGAGCCAGCATCTTCACGGTCGGATGACGGTCCACGAAGTCGCCGATCGGCCGCGCGGCGACCATCATCACCAGCACGGCGAGCACGATGGCGAGAATCATCACCGGCACGTGCCTCGCCATGCCGACGGCCGTGATCACGGAATCGAGGGAGAAGACGAGATCGATGAGGCCGATCTGGACGATGACGGATGCGAAGCCGGCGTGCTTCAACTCGACGTGGCGCTCGCGCACGCCTTCGACCGCGTGATGAATCTCGATCGTCGACTTGGCGAGCAGGAACAACCCGCCACAGATCAGGATGAGGTCGCGGCCCGAGATCTCGTTGCCGAGCACCGTGAACAGGGTGCTCTCGAGCCGCATGATCCAGGTGATCGTGAGCAGCAGCAGGATGCGCATCACCATGGCCAGGCCGAGGCCGATGATCCGCGCCCGTTGCCGGCTCGCCTCGTGCAGGCGGCCGACCAGGATCGAGATGAAGATGATGTTGTCGACCCCGAGGACGATCTCCAGTGCCGTGAGCGTGGCAAGCGCCACCCACGCTTCCGGCGAGCTCATCCACTCCATGCGGTCACTCTCCGTCAGGTCGGGTTGCGCATCGTATCACGACGAATGGGACGGCCCCGCACGCGCCAACGGGCCGGTGCAGGCGGCCGACTGCGCCGGCAAACGCCTGCCGGGTGAATCAGTAGCCGTAGCCGGCCAGTGACGCCTCGTAAGCCGCGAGCTGTTCCTCGTGGCGCGCGCGCTGGTCGATCAAAAGCTCGATGCCGGCTTCCAGCCGACCGGCCTGCTCCGCCAGCTCCTCGAGGTCGGCGAGCAACAGCACGCGTTCTTCGGCCGGCGTGTCCCGCGCCACGAGCAGCGCCTGCTTCTCGCGGATCGCCTCGCGCGTCTGCGCGAGCTCGTCCTGTTGCTGCTGCAAGCGCGCGTTCACGGAGCTCACGTTGGCGCGCAGCCGGAACAGCTCCGTACCGGCGCGATACGCGTCGAGGAAGCCGGGCTCGAGGTCCGGCGGGCAAACGCCATGGTACTGGCCGCCGGCCGAGCCCAGGTTGAAGCCGCGAGCGGGCTGGCAGAAATGCGCGAGCCCGGCCTCGCGACCGGCCTGGTAGGCGATGAAGTCCGGCACGTAGCCGTGCCTGGCGCAGGCCTTGCGGTGATCGCCCAGGCGCTCGGGCGGATAGCCGCGCGAGCCGTCCTCGAAGCCGATGGTGTGCCAGTCGCTCAGTGCGCATTCTTCCTCGCTGAGCGTCGCGCAGCCGGCAGCGACGGCGGCAAGCACGGGGACGAGCACCCTGGCCGCCAGCGTTCTTCCTTTCATCCCTTGTCCTGCGCCACGTTTCCGGATGACACGCGACGATAGCAGTGCCTCGCGTCGCCCATTGTGCCGCCTTTCACAATGCCGCGCAGGGGCGCGGCCGCCCGCCTGTGAACCTCGTCACAGGCCGCTTGCGGCGGAACGGCTACCCTGCCTCGAGGACATCCCCGTCGCACGGACTGCCCGATGACGCTCGAGGCCATCAGCGGCGCCGCCGCCGTCGCGCTCGCGGTGGCCGCCGCTTTCCTGCTGCTCAGCCTGCCGGCCCACTGGTTGCTCCGGTCCCGCCGGCCGTCGTCGCGCTTTGCCGCGGCCATCATGCCCGAGCCCGCGCAGCGCTTCCGCGACGCGCTCGCCGCCCTGCACCGGCGCCAACGGCTCATCGCGGGGGGAGCGCTCGCGTTCGCCGCGGCGTTCGCCGCGGGCATGCTGCTCATGCCGCGGGTGCGTCCCGACATCCTGCCGGCGTGGCTCGGCATCGTGCTCGCGGGCCTCGCCGCGGCCGCCGTGGCGGCCGCGCTCGTGTTCCTCGTGCGCGGCGCCGTCGCGATGCACGGGCTCCGTTTCGTCCGCGACGCGGGCATCGCCGTCGGGCAGGGCCTGCTCAAGCTGACGGGCGAGCGGAACCGGGTCTTTCACGAGGTGCCGTGCGGCAACTGGGTGCTCGACAACCTCGTGGTCGGCCTGCACGGGATTTACGCCGTGTTCGTCGTGGCGCGCCGCCCGGGACGCCACAACCGGCTGCGGCTGCAAGGCGACCAGCTCCTGTTCGCGCCGGGCCGGCACCGGCTGCCGCTCGCGCCCTACTTCGAACGCTGCGAGCTCCTCGCGCGGGAGCTCGGCAAAGCGGTCGGCCTCGCGCTGCGGGTGCGTCCGGTCATCGCGGTGCCCGGATGGGAAATCGAGCACCAGGCCGGCGATGCCTGCCTGGTGGTCAACGAGCGCAACCTCGTGATGCTGAGGGGCTGGAAGGACAGCCGCGAATACCTCATGCACGAGGACGTGGAGCGCCTGCACCAGGTGCTGGCCGACCGCTGCCTGCGCTTCGGCCGCGACCCCGGCCGCGCCCCGGTCAGCTTCCGCCCGGCGGTCGAAGCCGCGCGCGCCTGAACCGTTCCGGCAACGGCTCGAGGCGGTCCGCGAGCCGCCCCGTATCGAGCACGGTCGCGAAATCGTCCGCCAGCTCCCGGCAGGCGTCCACGACCGCCCGCCAGCGCTTCACCCGATCTGCCTGCGACAGCCGCAGGAAATCGCCGCGATCGGGGATCTTGCCGCCGGGGAGCCGCGCCACGAATTCCGCGGAGGGGCACACGAGGAGCACGCGAGCCGTGTGCCGCGGATCGGGCCGGCGCCAAGCCAGGCGCTTGTCGAACCAGCCGGGTACGAGGCGATCGAAGAAATGCGGATACAACGTCAGCCGGTCGGGCTCACCGAGGGGGAGGTCCAGGTGATAGTCGATGATCCCGCCGTCGCGGTAGATGCCTGCAGGAGCGCCGTCGATGTCGCGCACCCCCGAGAGCACCGTCGGGATCGCACCCGAGGCGACGACCGCATCGGCCAGGTTGCGGGAAGTGAGCGGCACCCGGTCGAGCGGGAATCCGGTGGCGTTGTAGAACGGCGGCAGGTCGCGCGGATCGTAGAACAGGCTGCGCGAGAAGAAGGCACCGAGGCAACGGCGGCTGAACGTGTTCGCGAGCGCGGCGCACGCGAGTCCGGACCAGAGCAGCAGCCCCCGGTCGCTGCGCGTCAGCAGGCCGCTGCGCACCGCGAGCACGTGGGTGCGGAGCGTCGGATGGCTCACGATCTCCTCCGCGCCACCCTCGCCCAGCATCTCCTTCAGGATCTCGCGGCTCTTCGCGGTCACCTCCGCCAGCCCGGGACGGGCGCTGTAGGCCTGCTCCAGGTAGGCGGATTCGAAGCGCTCGAGCGCCGCGCGCGGGCGCGCCTGTGCGTAGCAGGCGAAGCGCCACGCACCGATGGAGGACCCGACGAGGTGCACCGGCCCCGGCAGCTTCGGCAGGATCCGGTCGATGATCACGCGGTCGAGCTGGCTCAGGACCAGCCATTTCGGCCCGCCCGACGCCCCGGCGATGGTGCCGATCCGCTCTTCGGAGAAGCCGCGTTTCCGGATTTCCTCGTATGCCCCGCTGCCGGCGTAGAAGCGAAGCGGTCCCCTTTCTGCTGGCAATCCCGGCCATCCTCTGCCAAATGCGCGCAATTGAGCCGTCAACCGCGCTTCGATGCAAGCACTGCGCTTCCCCGACCACGAGTATCGACCCGCCCGGCCCGCGTGTAGAATCGATGGGCCGGTCGCTTCGGGAAGCTCGCGAATGGCGCGCCTGCACGGTGTCAACGCGCTCGTCCTGGCTGCTGCACTCTCCGCGGCAGGCGCCGTCTTCGCCCACAGCGGCGGCGAGAAGCCGCTTTACGTCGCGCCCTCCGGGACGGACGCCGGCGAATGCGTCGACCCGCTCGCCCCCTGCCGCACGCTCGCTTACGCACTCCAGGTCGCGGGCAAGGGCGCCGAGATCCGCGTCGCCGCGGGAAGCTATGAAGTCCCGGAGCCGGAGGTGCTGCTGCACCTCGTCAGCCGCTCGGTCAACGTCGTCGGTGGCTGGTCACCGGACGGCTTCGCGAAGCCCGGCGCCGGCACTACCACGCTGGTGGGCGTGCCGCCGGAATACCGCGGACTGCTCGAGGCCCAGGGCCTTAAGGTGATCGCCGATACGAAGAGCCTGGACGGGGAGCTCGTGGCCCGCGCCGGCGAGCTGCTCGCGATCTACGAGCGCCAGAAAGCGGGATTGCCGGCCGCCGAATGCAGCGGCGGCTTCGCGTCCGGCCTCCCCTGCGAGAACGTGGACCTGCTCGCTCACGTGGCCTTCGGCGACGTGAGCGCGCGGCCGGCGGCAGGCAACGACGTGTGGGGATTCGTCGACCTCAACACCGGGCGCGAGTACGCGATTGCCGGGTTCGACATCGGCACCGCCGTGTTCGACGTGACGGATCCCGCGCAGCCGCTCGAGGTGGCCTTCTTCGACGGGCAGCGCACGACATGGCGCGACATCAAGGTGCACCAGCGCTACGATGCCGCGGCGGAACGCTGGCACGCCTTCGCCTACGTCACGGCGGACCTCGTGAGCGACGGGCTGTTCGTGCTCGACCTCGGCGGCCTGCCCCACTCGGTGCGGAAGGTCGATTTCACGAGCGACTTCTCGAGCGCGCACAACATCCAGCTCGCAAACACGGACCCGGGCACCGGGCTCGCGCTCGTCGACGCGCCGGCGCACCTGCTTGTCGCCGGCTCGAACCTGCGCGGCGGCGAGTTTCGCGCCTACTCGCTGGCCGATCCCGCGGCCCCGCTCTTCGTCTCCGGCGGATCGTCCGTGCCCGGCAATGCCAGCCCGGGGATCTACACGCACGATGCGGCCGCCGCCACCATCTTCGATGCGCGCAAGGAGACCTGCGCGGCCGGCCTCGAGCGGTGCGACGTGCTGCTCGATTTCAACGAGGACCAGATCGTCGTCTGGGACATGACCGACCCGGCGCAGCCACGGGCGCTGGCGGTCCAGGAGTATCCCAACGCATGGTACGTCCACTCGGGCTGGTGGTCCGAGGACCGTCGCCACTTCTTCGCACACGACGAGCTGGACGAGCAGCGCGGCGGGCTCAACACGACCGTGCGCGTGTTCGCGGTCGACGACCTGGCGGCCCCGGTGCAGGTCGCCACCTGGACCGGTCCCACGCGGGCGATCGACCACAACGGGTTCGTGCGCGGCAACCGCTACTACGTCGCGAACTACACGCGCGGCTTCACGGTGCTGGACGTGAGCGATCCCGCGGCCCCGGTCGACGTCGGCTTCATCGACGTCTACCCGCCGACGGACGGCCTGGGGTTCCAGGGCGCCTGGGGCACCTACCCCTACTTTCAGCGCGACACGATCGCGGTGCAGGACATCGACAGCGGGCTGTACCTCGTCCGCGACCGCACGCTCGACGTGCCCCAGGGAAGGCTCGGCTTCCAGGCCGCCTCCGCGGCCACGGAGGAAGGCGGGTCGGCGAGCCTCGTGGTCGAGCGGACTGGCGGCAGCAGCGGAGCGGTGAGCGTGCAGGTCGAGCTCGTGCACGCGAGCACCGCGCCCGACGACGTGCTGGTCCCCGCCACCACGCTCGCCTGGGCGGACGGTGACGCGAGCCCGCGCACGCTCGATTTCGCCGCCTTGGGCGACGGCCGCCCGGAAGGGCTGGAGCGCCTCCTCGTGCGGCTCGTGTCCCCGACCGGCGGGGCGACCCTGGGCGAGATCAACGTGGCCAGCGTGTACGTCGGCGACCCCGGGGCGGCGGCAGGGATCGGCTTCTTCGAGCCGGCTATCGAGGCCGCGGAGCGCGGCTTCGGCCGCGCGGTCGTGGTGCTGCGCCGGAGCGGCAGCGCGGCGGCGCCCGCGAGCGTGGACTACGCGGTCCTGAACGGCAGCGCCGTGGCGGGCGACGATTTCGCCGGCCCCGCGAGCGGCACCGTCACCTGGGCTGCCGGGGACGGCGACCCGAAGACCCTCGTGTTCGAGCTGGTGGACGACGGCACGGGGGAAGGCGCCGAAACGTTCAGCATCGCGCTCTCGAATCCCGCGGGAGCCGCGATCGCGGGTCCCGCGACCGCCGAGGTCACGATCGTCGAGAGCCGCAACGTCGCCCCCAACGCGGTGGCCGGGGGCAGCCAGACGGTCACCGGCGGCGCGCGGGTGACGCTGGACGGCCGCTCCTCGAACGATCCCGACGGCGACACCCTCGCCTTTGCCTGGACCCAGGTCGACGGCCCGCCGGTGACGCTGGAGGATGCGGACGCCGCGCTCGCGCGCTTCAACGCGCCGACCGTCGATTCGGACACGCTGCTGCGCTTCAGACTGACGGTGACCGATCCCGGCGGGCTCGCCGATTCGGCGACGACCGCCATCACCGTGCGTGCGGCGGCCTCCGGCAATGGCGGTGGCGGCGGCGCCTTCGGCTGGCAGGCGCTCTTCGTGCTCGCCGTGCTCGCGCTGGCGCCGGCACTGCGGCGAGGCGTGCTCCGGGTGACGATGCGGCGCTGAGGCGTGCCGCGCGGGTTGCCGGCGCGCTGCCTGCGGCTAGCCCTCGTCCGCCACGTCGAAGGGGTGGCGCAGCACGATCGTCTGCTCGCGGTCCGGCCCCGTCGAGATGATGTCGAGCGGCACGCCCGCGAGCTCCTCGATGCGGGCGAGATAGCGCCGCGCGTTCTCCGGCAGGTCCTCGTAACGCGTGATGCCGACCGTCGAGGTGAGCCAGCCGGGCATGTCCTCGTAGATCGGCTGGTAGTCCGCGAAGCGGTCCACCGTGATCGGCAACCCGGCGATCGGCTCGTCACCGAGGCGGTAGCCGACGCAGATGCGGATCGTCTCGAGCCCGTCCAGTACGTCGAGCTTGGTGACGCACAAGCCCGATACGCTGCTGTTCACGATCGAGCGGCGCAGCGCCACGGCGTCGAACCAGCCGCAGCGCCGCGGCCGGCCGGTCGTCGACCCGAACTCGGCGCCGACCGTCGCGAGGTGCTCGCCCTGGTCGTCGAACAGCTCGGTCGGGAACGGCCCGGCGCCGACGCGCGTCGTGTACGCCTTGACGATGCCGAGCACGTAATCGAGCTCGCGCGGCCCGATGCCGGTGCCGGTGCTCGCCGCGGCGGCCACGGTGTTGGAAGACGTCACGAACGGATACGTGCCGTGATCGATGTCGAGGAAGGAGCCCTGCGCACCCTCGAACAGGATGCTCTGCCCGGAGACCGCGAGCTCGTGCAGTATCTGCGTCACGTCGGCCGTGATCGGCGCGATCGTCTCGGCGGCGCGCATCGCCGCTTCCAGCGTGCGTGCGAAATCCACGGGCTCCACCCGGAAATAGTTCCGCAGCAGGAAGTTGTGGAAATCGAGCACCTCGCCGAGCTTTGCCGCGAATTTTTCGCGCACGAACAGGTCGGCGACGCGCAGCCCGCGGCGCGAGATCTTGTCCTCGTAAGCGGGACCGATGCCGCGTCCCGTCGTCCCCAGCGCGGCGGCGCCCTTGGCCTTTTCGCGCGCGATGTCGAGCGCGACGTGGCTCGGCAGGATGAGGGGACACGCGGGGCTGATCCGCAGCCGCTCGTACACGGGCACACCGCCCGCGATCAGCGATTCGGCCTCCCTGATCAGGGCTTCCAGCGACACCACGACGCCGTTACCGATCAGGCACATCACGCCTTCCCGCAGGATGCCCGACGGGATCAGGTGAAGGATCGTCTTGCGGCCGTCGATCACCAGCGTGTGGCCGGCGTTGTGGCCGCCCTGGAAACGCACCACCGCCGCGGCGCGGTCCGTCAGCAGGTCGACGATCTTGCCCTTGCCCTCGTCTCCCCACTGCATGCCGATGACGACGACGTTCCTGCTCACCTCACGACCTCACGATGAACAACAGCAGCAATCCCGCCAGCATCGCCCCGAGACCCGCGATGCGCAGGTTGTTGTCGGACAGCCGGCCGATCTGCTCCACCATGCGACGGAACCGCTCGGGTCCCACGAACGGAATCATGCCCTCGATGATCAGGTAGAGCGCGAATGCCGTCAGGATATCCTGCCACATGCCCGCTACCCGTCAGCCGTTCCGGCGCAAGCTCGCGCGTCCGGCCGCTGGACACGGCCGTCCGCCACCCGTCCCGGGCACGGTCACTGTCCCCCGCCGGACTGGTTCAGGTACCGGAAGAACTCGTTGTCGGGCTCGATCACGAGGATGTCCCCGGACCGGTCGAGCGCGTCGATGTAGGCGTTGATGCTGCGGTAGAACGCGTAGAACTCCGGGTCCTTGCCGTAGGCCTGGGCGTAAATGGCGGCGGCCCGGGCGTCGCCCTCGCCGCGAATCTCCTGCGCCTGCCGGGTGGCGTTGGCGATGATCACGGTGCGCTCGCGATCGGCGCGCGCCTTGCGCTCCTCGGCGATCTCCTGTCCCTCGGCACGGCGCTCCGCCGCCACCCTCGCCCGCTCCTCGCGCATCTGCTGGTAAACGGAATCCCGCACGTCGGCCGGGAACTCGACCTGCTTCACGCGCACGTCGACGAGGTTGACGCCCAATCCCTCCGCGGTGCGCGAAGCCGTTGCCAGCATGTCGCGCATCAGCTCGGCACGCTCGACGGAGATCGCCTGCGGCACGGTGCGCTTGCCCATCTCCGTCACGATCGCGTCCTTGACGATCTGCGCGAGACGGTCACGCGCGATCTCCTCCAGGCCGCCGGTCGACGTGTAGTACTGGACGGCATCGACGATGCGCCACTTGACGAAGAAGTCCACCTGCAGCGCGAGCCGCTCCTGGGTGAAGATGCGCTCGGGCTGGTCGCTGATCGTGAGCAGGCGCTTCGGGAACTTGCGCACTGTCTGGAAAACCGGAATCTTGAAGTGCAGGCCGGGCTCGTAGTGCGCCTGCACCACCTCGCCCATCTGCAGCTTGATGGCGAGCTCGCGCTCGTTCACGGTGAAAGCGGACAGGCCGAGCACGACCAGGGCGAGCCCGATCACCACCAGAACCGTGAGCTTCCCGTTCGTCACTGGCGCGTCCTCCGCTCGGGCCGCCGCTCGCGGCTTGCCTGGTCGGACTGGTCCGTGCCCTGGGACGCGGCCCTGGACCTGCCTTCGACCGTCAGGCCGGGCGAGCGCGTTCCCGCCTGCTCGAGCAGGCGCTCGATCGGCAGGTACAGCAGGTTGCCGGTGCCCTCGGTGTCGATGATGACCAGGTTCGAGTTGCCGTATACCTGCTCGAGCGCATCGATGTACATGCGCCGGCGCGTCACCTCCGGTGCCTGCCGGTACTCGGCGAGCACCGCCTCGAAACGCGCCGCGTCACCCTCCGCCTGTGCGATGACGCGCTCGCGGTAGCCCTCCGCGTCCTGGATGATGCGTTGCGCCTCACCGCGCGCCACCGGGATCAGGCGCTGCGCGTAGGTATCGGCCTCGAGAATGTACCGGTCGTGATCGTTGCGCGCCTTCTGCGTATCGTCCACCGCCTGCTGCACGGCCGACGGGTAGTCGAGCGCCTCCAGGCTGAGGGACGTCACGCTGATGCCGGCTCCGTACTGGTCGAGCGTCGTCTGCAGCAACTGGCGGGTTCGCGGCGCGATCTGGTCGCGCTGCTCCGAGACGAGATCCGCCATGGTGTTCGTGCCGACGACCTCGCGCAGCGCGCTTTCCGTGACCTCGCGCAGCGTCTCGTCCGGGTCCGTCACCTCGAAGAGGTATTTCACCGGGTCGGTGCGCCGGTACTGCACGACCATCTCGATGAACAGGTACTGCTCGTCGGCGGTCAGCATCTCCGTGTTGAACGAGTAGAACGCCACTTCCGCGACGTTCACGATGTCGACCGTCTCGACCGGGAACGGGATGTGCCAGTGCAGGCCGGGCATCGCGGTCTTCGAGTACGCGCCGAAACGCTGCACGACCCCGCGCTCCGCCTCGTCGACGCGATACAGCCCGGTCAGGGCCCACCCGGTCACCAGGAGCCCGACGAGCAGCCAGACGCCCGAGGCACCCGCGCCCCCGGCGCCCGCAGAGCCGCCGGACCGGCGGGTGCCGCCGCCGAAGATCGACGCGAGCTTCCGCTGCCAGCCCTGCACGATGCGGTCGAGGTCGTTCGGCGGCCCGCCGTTCTTCTTCCAACGGTCCTTGCCGTTTTCCGGGTCGTTCCAGGCCATGTTGTTCTCTAACGCTGCGTGGCGGCGCGAGGCGGTTCGTGTCGCGGAAGCGCTTCGACGGGCGCCAGGATGTCGGCGGGCAGGTTCTCTCGCTTGATGAAGCTTGCGAAATCGCGTTCGCGCATGCAGAGCTCCAGCACCCAGCCGCCGTCGTCGACCGGATACTCCCGTTCGACGGCGCCGAGCTCGAAGAGCGCAGCCCGCTGGCGCCCCTGTCCCGGCTGCAGGCGGATCATACCCCGTACGGTCTTGCGCCGCAGGCGCTCCTCGGCCATTTGGAGGAGCTCGGGCAATCCCGAGCCCGTCACGGCGGAGACCCGGACCGTGTCGGGGCCGCGCCGGCCGTGCCGGCGCGTGGCGGGCGGCAACTTGTCGATCTTGTTGTAGACGCGGATCTGCGGCACCCGGTCTGCCCCGAGCTCGGCGAGAACGGCATTGACCTGGCGCACGCGCTGCGCCCGGTTGGGGTCGCTCGCATCGACGAGATGCAGGATCAGGTCGGCCTCGCGCGTCTCCTGCAGCGTGGAGCGGAACGCCGCGATCAGCTCGTGCGGCAGGTCCCGCACGAACCCGACCGTGTCGGCGAGCACGACGACGGTGCCGCCCGGCAGCCTCAAGCGGCGCAGGGTGGGATCCAGCGTCGCGAACAGCTTGTCTTCCACGTACACGCCCGCGGAGGTCAGCGCGTTGAACAGCGTCGACTTGCCGGCGTTCGTGTAGCCGACGATCGCCAGCGTCGGCACGTCCGCACGCACCCGGTTCTGGCGGTTCATGGCGCGCCGGCTGTCGACCTGCTCCAGGCGCTCCTTGAGCTTCAGGATGCGCTGGCCGATCAGGCGCCGGTCGGTCTCGAGCTGCGTCTCACCGGGACCGCGCAGGCCGATGCCGCCCTTCTGCCGTTCGAGGTGCGTCCATCCGCGCACGAGGCGCGTCGACAGGTGCCGGAGCTGCGCCAGCTCCACCTGCAGCTTGCCCTCGAAACTCAGCGCGCGCTGCGCGAAGATGTCGAGGATCAGGCCGTTGCGGTCGAGCACGCGGCACCGCAGGCTCCGCTCGAGGTTGCGCTCCTGCGCCGGGGTGAGGGACGCACTCGAGATGACGAGCTCCGCGCCCTGCTCGCGCACCAGCTGCTCCAGCTCCTCGAGCTTGCCCCGCCCGATGAAGTAACGCGGGTCCGGATGCCGGCGCGCGCACACGATCTCGCCGACGACCTCGGCTCCCGCCGACGTCGCCAGCTCGGCAAATTCCTCGCGTTCTATGGTGTCCGGGGGCCCACCGGCTGCCGCATGAACCAGAATGGCGCGTTCGCCGCTCTTCGGCCGCTCAAACAATCGCAACCTCCGGAAGCGGACTCAGGCTGTGTTCAGTCGTCACTGTCTCCTGCTTGATCCTCCGGCAACGGCAGGCGCACGTTGCGTGAAGGCACGACCGTCGAAATCGCGTGCTTGTACACCATCTGGTTCACGCTGTTCTTCAGGAGCACCACGAACTGGTCGAACGAATCGACGTGTCCCTGGAGCTTGATGCCGTTCACCAGGTAGATGGACACAGGTACCTTTTCCTTGCGCAGTATGTTGAGGAACGGGTCCTGCAGCGATTGCCCTTTTGCCATTTCGGGTCTCCTTATTCTTCTTATTGCTCATGCGAGCAATCAAGAACGGCCACGGCAGCCCCTTGGCGCCGAATGCCAGTTGGTCGTGGCCAGCCCAATGCGAAGTTACAACCAGAGAAAGCGAAGTCTAGCATAGCCCGAGGTCCGACCAATACGTCAAGAATGCGTCAAACGTTCTCGTAAGCACCGGGATATTGCGGCGAAAGCGTCCTGTTCAAGCGGGTTATGGCAGATCAGGTCGCGCTCGCTCCGTAGCCACGTCACCTGTCTCTTGGCGAGGCGGCGGGTTGCCGTGATCGCGGCACGTTTGGCTTCCTCCAGTGTAGACGTCCCCTCGAGGTAATCCCAGAGCTGCCGGTAACCGACCGCGCGCATCGACGGGCTGTGCCGGCCGAGCCCCGGACGCTGCCTGAGGCGCGCGACCTCCTCGACGAAACCTTCCCGGAGCATGGCCTCGAAACGCTCGCGGATGCGCCGGGCCAGCTCAGCGCGCGGCGCCGGCACGAGCCCGAAGCGCAGCCAGCGGGCGCCCGGCTCGGGCGCGGTGCCTTCGGCCTGCCATTGCGAGATCGGCCGCCCGCTCAGCTCGTAGACCTCGAGCGCGCGCTGGATGCGCTGCGAGTCGTTCGGCGCGATGCGCGCCGCCGCCGCCGGATCGACGCCGGCGAGCCGCCGGTGCAACGCCGGCCAGCCGTGCACGGCCGCTTCGCGGTCCAGCGCCCGGCGGATCTCGGGGTCGGCGGGCGGCAGCCCGGCCAGCCCGCGCGTCAGCGCACGGAAGTACATCATGGTGCCGCCGACCAGGAGCGGCACCCGGCCGGCTTCCCGGATCGCGGCCATTGCCCGCCGCGCATCGCGCACGAAATCACCCGCGGAGTAGGTGTCTTCGGGATCGCGCAGGTCGATCAGCCGGTGCGGCGCCCGGCGCAGGGTCGCGGCGTCCGGCTTTGCCGTGCCGATGTCCATGCCGCGGTACACCATCGCCGAATCGACGCTGATGATCTCGAAGGGGAACGCCTCGACCAGGCGCACGGCGAGCTCGGTCTTGCCCGCCGCGGTCGGGCCCATCACGCACACTGCCGGGAAATCGGCCGGTGCGCGATCGGGAATGCGTCCGGTCGGGCGCATGGCGAGCGCTAGCGGCCGCGCAGGAACAGCCGGTCGAGCTCGCGCAGGCTGATCGTGGTCCAGGTCGGCCGGCCGTGGTTGCACTGGTCCGCCCTGTCGGTCGTCTCCATCTCGCGCAACAGCGCGTTCATCTCGGCGAGCGTGAGGCGCCGATTGGCGCGCACTGCCTGGTGGCAGGCCATGGTGGCCAGGAGCTCGTCGCAGCGTGCCTCGACCCCCTGCGCGCGCTCCACGCCGTCGAGGTCCGCCAGGAGATCGCGCACCAGCACCTCCGCGCCCGCCGGTGCGAGCAGCGCCGGCATCTCGCGCACCACGACGGTGTCCGGACCCGCGCGGCCGACGACCAGCCCCACCCGCTCGAACAGGGCGGCGTGCTGTTCCGCGAGCGCCGCCTCCCGTTCCGACACCCGCACCGTGGCGGGCACGAGCAGGGGCTGGCGCACGATGCCGCCGTCGTAGAACGCCCGTTTGAGCCGCTCGTAGAGCACGCGCTCGTGCGCCGCGTGCATGTCGACGACCACCAGCCCGTCCGCGTTCTCCGCGAGGATGTAGATGCCGGACAACTGCCCCACCGCGTAGCCGAGCGGCGGCGCGCCGGTCCGGGCGTCGTCCGGCGCGGGCGCAGGCGTGTCCGCGCGCTCACCGCGCGCGGCTGTGGCCAGCGCCGCGTAACCGGCGAGCGCCTCGCGCACCTCCCGTGCCGGCGGCGGTTCCGCGAGGCCGATCGGCTCCTGCCGGAAGAGCCCCGCCCGCACGGCATGCGCCGGCACGGCGGACCGCGCATGCCCGCCCGGTCGCGTGTCCGCGAGGGCGTGCTCGATCGCGTGCGCCACCATGTCGTGCACGCTGCGCGCGTCGCGAAAACGGACTTCGTGCTTGGCCGGATGCGCGTTCGCATCGACCGCCGCCGGGTCGATCGCGAGGTGCA
Organism: Woeseiaceae bacterium; assembly: GCA_035304345.1. GTDB lineage: Bacteria > Pseudomonadota > Gammaproteobacteria > Steroidobacterales > Woeseiaceae > IDS-8. The sequence goes on from DATGQE010000066.1 coordinate 137,536, forward strand.
GCACGTACGCGGGATGGCGTCCGTGGAACAGCACGTCGCGGTAAGCGTGGCGCACCGCGTGGGCGAGCGTACGATCCGTGATGCTGCGGCCGTTGACGAACCAGTGCTGGAGGTCGGGCTGGCTGCGATTGAATGCCGGCAGCGCCAGCCACCCCGAGAGCGCCATGCCCGTCGCCTCCCGGCTCAGGTACACGAGGTGCCCGGCAAAGGCCTCGCCGCACAGGCGTGCGATGCGTGCGACTCGCCCGGGCTCGTCATGCGCCGCCGGCACGGACAGCACGTTGCGGGCGTTGTGCACGACGGTGAATGCGACGTCCGGGCGCGCGAGCGCGAGCCGCCGTATCCAGCGGTCGATGTGCTCGTACTCCGTGCGCTCGGACTTCAGGAAGCGGCGCCGACCGGGCGTGTTGTAGAACAGGTCGCGCACCTCGACGGTCGTGCCCGGCGGATGCGCGCAGGGTGCCGGATCGCGCAGCGTCCCGTCGCTCGCTTCCACCTGCCAGGCGGTGTCCGCACCGGTGGCGCGCGACGCGAGCGACAGGCGCGCGACCGACGCGATGCTCGGCAACGCTTCGCCACGAAAGCCGAGGGAGGCGATCGCCTGCAAATCGTCGAGGCTGGAGATCTTGCTCGTCGCGTGCCGCGCGAGCGCCAGCGCGAGCTCGTCGGCCGGGATGCCGCTGCCGTCGTCGCGCACGCGGATGAGCTTCGTCCCGCCCGCCTCGAGCTCGATGCGGATCGCCCGCGCCCCGGCATCGAGCGCGTTCTCGACCAGCTCCTTGACCACCGACGCGGGGCGCTCCACCACCTCGCCGGCGGCAATCTGGTTCACGAGGTGCGGCGGGAGCTGGCGTATCGGCATGGGCGCGGGTGCGGGCGAGGACGTGCGCATTCTTCCAAATCCGGCCCCGGTTGTGTAGGAGCGGGCATTGCGCGCGAGCGGGAAACGAACGCGCACCGTGCGCGGAGGCACGGCAGGCTGCGGGAGGCCGCGGCTCAGGAGCCTGCAGGAATCGGGATATTGAGCGTCTGGCCGACGCGCAGCGTGTCGCTGGAGAGGTTGTTGGTCGCCTTCAGCACGGACATGCTGACGTTGTACCGCTGGGCGATCTCGCTCAGCGTATCACCGCGCGAGATGACGTAGCGCAACTGGCCTTCGCGCAGGCTCATCGCGAGCTTCGTGTCCGGCGGCGGGTACGTGTAGAAGTACTGGCGGATCCCGGCGAGGATCGCGTTCGCGAGCTTGCGGCGATGCGCCTCGCTCTGCAGCTTCTTCTCCTCGTCGGGATTCGAGATGAACGCCGTCTCGACCAGGATCGACGGCACGTCGGGTGACTTCAGCACCAGGAACCCCGCCTGCTGCACGGTGCGGCGGTGCATCGAGCCGACTTTCTCCAGCTCTTCCAGCACGTGGGCGCCGACGGACAGACTCGCGCTCAGCGCCGCGTTCTGCGACAGGTCGAGCAGCACCGACGCCAGCAGGTCGTCCTTGTCCGCGAGCGACACGCCGCCGATCACCCCGGCCGCGTTCTCGCGCTCGGCCAGCAGCATCGCCGCCTCGTCGCTCGCGCCCTTGAGCGAGAGGACGTACACGGACGCGCCTTTCGCCCGGCGGTCCGCGACCGCGTCGGCGTGGATCGATACGAACAGGTCGGCGTTCGCCTTGCGCGCGCGGTTCATGCGCTCGCGGTGATCGACGTAGTAGTCGCCGTCACGCACGAGCACGGCTTTCATCCCCGGTTCTTCGTCGATGCGTTTCGCGAGCTCCCGCGCGATCGCGAGCGCCACCGCCTTCTCCTGCGTGCGGCCATGCCCGATCGCACCCGGATCGCGCCCGCCGTGCCCGGGATCCACGGCGACGACGATGTCCCGCGCCTCGCGATAACGCTCGGAAGCGCTGCGCACCGGCGTGAGATTGCCCTCCCGGTGCAGGTCGATGACGAGGCGATCGCCGTGCTTGCCGTTCGGGCCGGCGGTGAAGCTGCGCGACCGCACGGGCTCGCGGAGGTCGAGCACCACCCGCAGGCCGCCGTTCGCCCGCTGCCCGGTGCGGATCCCGGCGAGCGAGCCGACGGGCTCCGGCAACGACGACTCCAGTCCGCTGCCGAGCGTGCTGTCTTCGAGGTCGACGACCAGGCGGTCCGGACCGCGCAGCGTGAAGATGTTGTGGCGGGCCGGCCCGCTCAGGTCCAGGACGACCCGCGTGCGGCCATCCTCGGACCAGACGCGCACGTTCTCGACGGTGGCGGCGTGCGCGGCACCGCCCGCGAGCAGCACGCAGGCAGCGATCAGCAGGGCGCGGGTCGTCACGAGCGGCGGTTTCCTTCTTGGTCGTTGGTCGCTACCCGGGAGTATACGAATCCCGCGCCGAAAGCCAACAGTTTTGTTCGCAATATCAGCGCCGTACGGAGGAGAGTTAAGAGATTACCGAATCGAGCAGGCGCCCTCCCCGCGCCGAGCGTGCCCGAAGCTCCGCGGTGCGCCCGCCGTCGGCGTAGCGCAGCCGGACGACGAGGTCGGCGCGCGCGGCGAGCTCCGGCACCCGCTGCGGCCACTCGACCAGCAGCAGGCCGTCGTAGAGGTCGCTCCAGCCGAGGAACTCGAGCTCTTCGGGGCTCCCCAGCCGGTACAGGTCCACGTGGTAGACGGTGCGCCCGCCGATCTCGTACGGCTCGACCAGGGTATAGGTGGGGCTCGGAACGGGTCCATCGTGCCCCAGCGCACGGATGAGCCCGCCCGCGAGCGTGGACTTGCCGGTGCCCAGCTCCCCCTCGAGCAGGATCGTCCAGCCGCCGACGTCCTCGGGCAGGTGCAGGGCGAGCGCCTGTCCCAGCGCCGCGGTGGCGGCGGCGTCGGGCAGTGCGACGTGGCGCGTCAGGGATTCAGGCATCGGCGCAGCTCGGCCAGCAGGTCCGACGCCAGCAGGCCACGCGGTGCGCGCCCGGCCGCGGCATCCCCCGCCAGCGCGTGCGCGGTCACGCCGACGAGCGCCGCGCTTTCCCGGCCGAGCCCCTGGGCGCGCAGGCCCGCGACCACCCCGGCCAGCACGTCGCCCATGCCCGGCGACGCCATGCCGGGATTGCCGTGGACGCAGACCCACGGGGCGCCGTGGCGCGACGAGACCAGCGTGCCCGCGCCCTTGAGGATCACGGTGCCGCCGTAACGCCGCTCGAGCTCGCCCAACGCGCCCAGGCGGTCCGCCTGCACCGCCACCGCGGACACGCCGAGCAGGCGGCCGGCCTCTCCCGGGTGCGGCGTGAGGACCCAGTCGTCGCGCGAGCGGGGGCTGCGGGCGAGGAGGTTCAGCGCGTCCGCGTCGAGCACCAGCGGCAGGTCGTGCCGCAGCGTTTCCTCGAGCAGCGCGGTCGCCCAGGCGTCCGTTCCCAGCCCGGGACCGATCGCGACCGTCGACGCGCGCCTGAGCAGCGGGGCGAGGTCGGCCTCGTTGGCGATCCCGTGGCACATGAGCTCCGGCCGCCCCGCGAGCACCGTGGCGCAGTTCGCGGGGTGCGTCGCCACGGTCACCAGCCCCGCGCCGGCGCGCAGGCCGCCCTCGGCGGCCAGCCGGGCGGCCCCGGGCATGCCGGGCCCGCCGCCGATAACCAGCAGGTGGCCGAAGTCGTTCTTGTGGGCGCTGCGCCGGCGCGCGGGCAGCTCGCGGGCGATGATGCGCCGGTCGGCGGTCCGCATCCTCGGCACCTCCTCCTGCGCGCATTCCGGCGGCACGTCGAGCCCCGCGAAAGAGAGCGTGCCCGTGAAATCGGCGGCGCGGGCCAGGAACAGGCCTGCCTTCAGGCCGACGAACGTGATCGTGTGATCGGCACGCACCGCCGTCCCGAGCACCTTGCCGCTGTCGCTCGAAAGGCCGCTCGGCACGTCGAGCGCAAGGACGCGGGCCGGATGGGCATTGATGGCATTGACCGCATCGGCGAACGCGCCTTCCAGGTTGCGCGACAGTCCGCTGCCGAGGATCGCGTCCACCAGCAGGTCGGCGCGCGGGTCGAGGCTGCCGGACCACGCGATCACGGAGCCTCCCGCGGACACGTAATCGTGATGGGCGCGCGCCGCGTCGCCGGAGAGGCTGTCCGGGGCGACGAGCGTGACCGCCGACACGTCGATGCCGCGCGCCAGCGCGAGCCGCGCGAGCACGTACCCGTCGCCGCCGTTGTTGCCGCCGCCGCAGACGACCTGCCAGCGGCGCGCACCGGGAAACTCGCGCAGTGCCGCCGCGAGCGCGGCTTCGCCCGCGCGCTGCATAAGTGTGTAGCCGGCTATGCCGGCCGCGATCGCCCTCCGGTCGATGCGGCGCACGCTCTCCGTCGAATAGATGGCGGCAGGCAGGTCCACGCCCAGCAGTATAATGGCCACATGCCCTCACCCGCCCCCCGCCGGTCCGGCGGGCCCGATCCCGCGGCCCTCAAGCAACGCATCCGCGAATGGAGCGCCGAGCTCGGCTTCCAGGCGCTCGGGGTCGCGGACGTCGACCTCGCGGAGGCGGAAGCACGCCTGCGCGCCTGGCTCGACGAAGGCTTCCACGGGGAGATGGCGTACATGGAGCGGCACGGCACGCGCCGCACCCGCCCCGCCGAGCTCGTACCCGGCACGCTGCGCGTGATCTCGGTGCGCATGGATTACCTGCCGGAGCCGCAGGCACGCGCGGCGGCACTGCTCGATTCGCCGGACAAGGCCTACGTTTCCCGCTACGCGCTCGGCCGCGACTACCACAAGGTGCTGCGCGGGCGGCTGCGCGCCCTGGCGCGCCGGATCGAGGCGGAGATCGGCGCGTTCGGCCACCGCGTGTTCGTCGACAGCGCGCCGGTCATGGAAAAGCCGCTGGCGGAAAAAGCGGGACTCGGCTGGATCGGCAAGCACACCAACCTCATCAACCGGCGTGCAGGCTCCTGGTTCTTCCTGGGCGAGCTGTACACCGACCTGCCGCTGCCGGTCGACGCGCCCGAAACGTCGCATTGCGGCTCGTGCCGGGCCTGCCTCGACGTGTGCCCGACCGGCGCCATCGTCGCGCCCTACCGGCTCGATGCGCGGCGCTGCATCTCCTATCTCACCATCGAGTTGCGCGGGCCGATCCCCGTCGAGCTGCGGCCGCTCATCGGCAACCGCGTGTACGGATGCGACGACTGCCAGCTCTTCTGCCCCTGGAACAAGTTCGCGCAGGTCGGCACGGAGCCCGATTTCGCGCCGCGCCACGGCCTGGACACGGCCGACCTCGTCCGGCTCTTCGACTGGGACGAAGCCACGTGGCTCGCGAAGACCGAGGGCAGCGCGATCCGGCGCATCGGTTACGAATGCTGGCTCCGCAATCTCGCCGTGGCGCTCGGCAATGCCCCGACGACGCCCGCCGTCGTCGGCGCTCTCGAGGCCCGGCGCGCCGATGCCTCGCCCCTGGTACGCGAACATGTGACCTGGGCACTGGAGCGGCACCGCACCGGGTGATGTCCTTGAAGGCGGGCCGGATCCGCCCCTTCCAGCGGGCCGGGATGTTGTAATTGTTCGCGAATTAACGTAAACAGCGCATATAACATAAGCACCGAGTCGGTGCGTCGGGTGAGGGCGTGGCCTTGGCAAGCGCGGGCGCGCCTGCGGCGGCTGCTCCGGCCGCCTTCGACCCGGCCCCGGGGAAACCGCCGTGACGGGGACGACGCCAGCCATCAATTCGGATTACCAGCGCTCGCTGCTCGCCGGGCTCGAGTTGTTTCACGGCGTCGAGCCCGCGGACGTCCAGGAGCTGCTGCGCCGCTGCGAGCGCCGCGACCTCGCGCCGGGCGAGCTCCTCCTCTCGCCCGGGACGAAGAACGAGAACGTGTTCGTCGTGCTCTCGGGGAGCCTCAACGTGCACGTCGGGTCGCCCGACGCGCCCGTCCTCGTCACGATGGGCGTCGGGGAATGCGCGGGCGAGATGTCCATCATCGAGGATCGCGACCCTTCCGCCTACGTGATCGCGGCGGAGCCCACGCACCTGCTCGTGATCCACCAGACGATCCTCTGGGCGATGGTCGACGCGTCGCACGCGTTCTGCAAGAACCTGCTGATCGTCCTGTCGGAACGCGTGCGCAGCCACAACCAGTTCATCGCGGCGAGCCTCGGCGACCTGCGGCGCTTCGAGCGCAACGCGACCACGGATGCGCTGACCGGGCTCAGCAACCGCCACGCGATGGAGGAAACCTTCCCGCGCGAGGTGAGCCGCTGCCAGAAGGACGGGCAGCCGGTTTCGCTCATCATGATCGACGTCGACCAGTTCAAGTCGTTCAACGACATGTTCGGTCACGTCGCCGGCGACCGTGCGTTGTCGGCCGTTGCCCGCATCCTGAAAAAGCAATTCCGGCCGCGCGACCTGCTCGTGCGTTTCGGCGGCGACGAGTTCGCCGTGCTACTGCCCGGCATCGGGCTCGACGAGGCGCTCGTGATCGCCGAGCGTGTGCGCGATGCCGTGTCCGGCTCGAGCTGCAGCGGCATCGACTCGCTGATCCAGGTGCCGGTGCAGGTGTCGATGGGCGTCGCCGAGCTGGAGAAGGGCGGCACGTACGAGGCCCTGCTGCGCGCCGCGGATGCCGCGCTCTACCGCGCGAAGGGCGCCGGCCGCAACACGGTCGCCAGCGCCTAGCCGCATACGGGCTCCCGCAACGGCGTCGCGCGCTCGCGTGCCGTTACACGGTCGCGCGGACGTTGTCGATCAGGCGGGCCTTGCCGAGCCACGCGGCGCCGAGCACGACGAGCTCCCGCGACCCGGGTCCGGGCAACGCCAGGGTGTCGGCACGCCGGACGCTCACGTAGTCCGGGCGGAACCCGTGGCTCGCGAGCTCCGCCATCGCGCGGCTTTCGATTGCCGCGTAATCGCCGCTCCCGTCGTGCAGGGCCTCCGCCGCTCGCCGCAGGGTGCCGTACAGCTCGGGCGCGACGCGCCGTTCCTCCGGCGTGAGGTACTGGTTGCGCGAGCTGAATGCGAGCCCGTCCGGCTCGCGCACCGTCGGCGCAGTGACGATCTTCACGCGCAGGTGCAGGTCGTCCACCATGCGGCGGATCAGCACCTGCTGCTGGTAGTCCTTCTCGCCGAAGACGGCCACGTCCGGTTCGACGAGAGCGAACAGCCTGAGGACCACGGACGTCACGCCTTCGAAATGGCCCGGCCGCGAGGCGCCGCACAGCTCCTCGGACAAACCCGGCACGCGCACGCGGGTGGCCTGTTCCAGCCCGAACGGGTACATCGTGGCCGTGTCTGGCGCGAACAGGAGGTTCACGCGCGCCTGCTGCAGTCGCTCCCGGTCCTCCTCGAGCGTGCGCGGGTAAGCCTCGTAGTCGCTGCCCGGCTCGAACTGTGTGGGGTTGACGAAAATCGTGACGACGACGCGCTCGCCGTGCGTGCGCGCGAGCTGCACGAGGCTTAAGTGCCCGTCGTGCAGGTTGCCCATGGTGGGCACGAGGGCGATGCGGTCACCGGTGCGCCGCCATCGATCGAGCACCGCGCGCAGCTCCTGCGCCGTTCGCACCGTTCTCACGCTTAGTCCTCCTCGCACGGCGGCCCGCCGTGCCGCGCCTCACGAGAAGCAGTGCTCCGGTGCAGGATAGGAACGATCCTTCACCGCCTGCACGTAAGCGGTGAGCGCCGCGAGCGGCGAATCCAGCCCCTGCATGAAATTCCGGACGAACCGCGGCACCCGGCCCTGCGTGATGCCCAGGATGTCGTAGAGCACGAGAATCTGCCCGTCGACCTGCGGCCCCGCGCCGATGCCGATCACGGGGATACCGACCGCCTCGGTGACGGCCTGCCCCACCTCGTTCGGCACGCATTCGAGCAGCACGATGTCGGCGCCGCATTCCTCGAGCCGCTTCGCCGCGTCCACCATCTGCCGCGCGGCTTCGGGGTCCCTGCCCTGCACGCGAAAGCCGCCGATCTTGTGCACCGACTGCGGCTTCAGGCCGAGATGCGCACACACCGGGATGTCGTGACGCGCGAGATGCTCGACGATCTCGAACTGCCCCTCCCCGCTCTCGAGCTTGATCATCATCGCCCCGCCCTCCTGCATGAGCAGCACGGCGTTGTGCAGCGCCTGGTCGGGCGTCGTGTAGCTCATGAACGGCATGTCCGCGACCAGGAACGAGCGCCGCAACCCGCGGGCGACGGCGCGCGTGTGGTAGATGATGTCCGCCACGGTGACGGGCACCGTGGTGCCGTGGCCCTGGATCACCATGCCGAGCGAATCGCCGACCAGCACGAGATCCGTTCCGGCCGTGTCGACGAGCAGGGCGAAGCTCGCGTCGTAAGCCGTGAGGCACGCGATGGGCACGCCGTCCGCTTTCATCTTCCTGAGCGTGCCGATGTTCACCGGCGGCTCGGGCAGGTCACGATGCTGGAGCTGTGTGTACATGGCCTTCCGAAACGATACGCTCCGCGGAGCTTACCGGCGCCGGCCGGTTTCGGCTACTCGCGGTCTCAGGCGAACGCTGCTGCCGCCGCCGGATTGAAGAAATGGCGACCACCGGTGGTACGCCGGATCTGCTGCCAGAGCTGCTCGTAATCGGCGTCGTTGTGAATCGGGTCGATCGACGAGGCGTTCACGATGAGCAGCGGGCCGTCGTCGTACCGGTGAAAGAACCGCGCGTACGCGTCCGCCACGCGCTCGAGATAGGCCCGGTCGATGTGCCGTTCGTAGGGACGCCCGCGCCGCACGATGCGCCGCATGAGCGCATCGACCGACGCCTGCAGGTAGATCGTCAGGTCCGGCACCGGCACGTCGACGTCGAGCTTCTGCGTGATCTGGTCGTAAAGCCTGAGCTCCTCGGGATCGAGGTTCAGCTCGGCGAACAGCCGGTCCTTGGCGAAATGGAAATCGGCGACCCGCACCGGCGAGAACAGGTCCGACTGGCGCAGGTCCTCGAGATGCCGCGCGCGGTGGAACAGGAAGAAAAGCTGCGCCGGCAGCGCCGCGTTGCGCCCGCTCTTGTAGAAGCGCTCCAGGAACGGGTTTTCCTCCGGGTGCTCGAGCACCACCTCGCCGTTGAAGCTCTCCGCCAGCCGTATGGCGAGGCTCGTCTTGCCGACGCCGATCGGCCCCTCCACGACGATGAACCGCGGCGGGTCGCCGGGCTTCTGCGCTGTCTCCTTCGTCACGCTCCCCTTCCGATGCGCTCGATCCTGGGTTCCGTGCGGCTCACGGCCCCGAGCAGCCGCGCCACGCTGCCGCGTCCCGGCACGACGAGGCCGGGGGCGATTTCCGAAAGCGGCAACAATACAAAATTTCGCTCCGCCGCGCGCGGATGCGGCAGGGTGAGCCCGGCCTCGTCGATGACGAGCGATCCGAGCGCCACGAGGTCGAGATCCAGCGGGCGCGGGCCCCAGTGCTCGCCCGGCGTTCTGCCGGCCTCCCGCTCGAACGCCTTGAGGCGCGCGAGCAGGTCGTGCGGGCCCAGCGTCGTCAGGAAGCCGGTGCAGGCATTGACGAAATCGGGCTGGTCCGCGGGGCCGAGCGGGGCCGATCGCCACAACCCCGAGTGGACGAACCAGCCGGAGTCGGGCAGCGTTTCCAGGGTCTTCTGGGCCCGGGTCACCTGGGCGACGGGGTCGGCGAGATTGCTGCCGATGGCAACGTAGGCGGGACGCCAGCGCGCGCGGGCGCTCATGCGGGACCGTGCCGGCGCGCGCCGGCGCCTCGCGTCGCGCCGCCGTCGCGCCGGGCCACTCAGGCCTCCTGCTTCGGGCGGCGACGGCGCGGCTTGCGGCGCCGGCGCTTCTTCGCCCCGGCGAGCTCGAACGTCTTGAGCCGCTCCTCGGCACTCTGGGTCTGCACGGCCGTCCAGAAGTCGGCCGTCTCCCGGTCGACCTCGCCGGCCTCGGCGCGCAGCATCAAAAAGTCGTAAGCGGCACGGAACCGCCGGTGCTCCAGGAAATTCAGGGCTCGCCGCCCGCGCTGCACCTCGAAGCGCGGCTGCATCGACAGCATGTCGCGCATCGGCGCGGTATAGCGCCGCGGGAGCGCGATCCGCGACTGCTGCATGAGGGTGACCTCCTGCGCCGCCCGCGCGAGCGCTTCCACCTCCGACATCGTGGTGGACGCGCGCAGCTCCGCGGCGAGCTGTTTCACCGGCGCCCACAGGAATACGCCGAGCAGGAACATCGGCGTGATCGGGAGTCCCTTCGCCACGCGCTCGTCGGTGCTCGCGAGTGCGTGCCTGACGAAGCGCTCGAAACCGGGGTCCCGGTCGAGGTGCTCCGCGGTTTCCGGGAACAGGAGCTCGAACAGGCGGTACTCGCGCAGGAGCTCGAACGTCCTGAGTGCGTAACCGAGCTGGAACAGCTTCAGAAACTCGTCGAACAGCCGGGCCGGGGGAACGTTGCGCAGGAGCTGGCGCGTCTCTGCGATCGCCTGCACCGCCGCCTCGTCCAGCGTGAAGTCGAGCTTGGCCGCGAAGCGCACCGCGCGCAGCATGCGGACCGGGTCCTCGCGCAGCCTCTTGCGCGGGTCGCCGATGAACACGAGCCGGCGCGCCTTGAGGTCCTCGACACCGCCGACGTAGTCCCAGATGCTGAAATCGGCGATGTTGTAGTACAGGGCGTTGCAGGTGAAATCCCGGCGCCAGACGTCCTCCTCGATGGTGCCGTAGACGTTGTCGCGCAGGATCCGCCCCTGCTCGTCGTGCACGACGTCCGGTGTCTCCCCGTTGGTGTCCGCCGCCGCCGCGCCCCGGAAGGTCGCCACCTCGATGACCTCGCGCCCGAACCTGACGTGCGCGAGCCGGAACCGCCGCCCGATCAGGCGGCAGTTGGAGAACAGCGCCCGCACCTCGTCGGGATGGGCGTCGGTGGCGACGTCGAAGTCCTTCGGGTGCAGCCCGAGCAGCAGGTCCCGCACGCAACCTCCCACCAGGAACGCCTGGTAGCCTGCCTTGTGCAGGCGGTACAGGACCTTGAGCGCGTTTTTCGAGATGTCGGCCCGGGAGATGTTGTGGGACGGGCGGGGGATGATCCGGGGCTCGGAGGTTCGCTGGATCCCGCTGATTTCCAAATACAATACCGCTCTTGAGGTTCGAAAACGGGGCCGTATAATAGCAGCCCCTGCCGGGAGGCAGGCAGAATTCGGAAGCTCCCTTCGTCTAGTGGTTCAGGACACCGCCCTCTCACGGCGGCAACACCGGTTCGAATCCGGTAGGGAGTGCCAACACCGAAGGGCCGGCCCGCAGAGGGCCGGCCCTTTTTCGTGCGGAACGGCTCCTGCAGCAGGCGCGGGCGCACGAGCGTCCCGGCAGGCGGCTACCCACGCGAGGGCGCGCCGCGGCTTGTAGCGGAAACCCGCACACGCGGTTCCAGGGACCTCTGCCGAGCCGGCCGGACGTTTCCGCGGAAACGCGATCCCGCCTCCCGACCTGCCGCGGCAACCCCGCCCGGCCTGCCAAGGTGCGACGTGCGGGCGGACGGGTACAATGCGGCCGCCGGCAGCCGTGTCGGTCGAACGAGGACACCGAGCAGAGATGACGCCGCCCGCCGCCGACAATGCGCTCGCCCGGCTGACCTACCGCGTGCTGGGCGTGGACCGCCGCGAGTACGTCGCGGTCGCGTGGTCCTTCCTCTATTTCTTCTGCCTGCTCGCGTCCTACTACATGCTGCGCTCCGTGCGCGAGACGATGGCGATCGTGGGCGGCGTGGAAAACATCCACTGGCTCTTCCTCGGCACGTTCGTAGTCATGCTGCTCGCGACCCCGGTGTTCGGCTGGATCGCCTCGCGCTTCCCGCGCCGCGCGTTCGTGCCGTGGGTGTACTGGTTCTTCATCGCCAACATTCTCGCGTTCTTCGCGGCGTTCACCGTGCTCGGGGACCAGCTCGACCGGGTCTGGGTCGGGCGCACGTTCTTCGTCTGGCTGAGCGTGTTCAACCTGTTCGTCGTCTCCGTGTTCTGGAGCTTCATGGTCGACATCTACAGCACGGAGCAGAGCCGGCGGCTGTTCGGGATCATCTCGGCCGGCGGCAGCACCGGAGCCTTCCTCGGCCCGCTGGTCACGAGCCTGGTGGTTGTGCCGATCGGCTTCGAGAACCTGCTGCCGCTCTCCGCCCTTCTTCTCGGGGTCGCCGTTTACTGCATCCACCGGCTGCGGCGCTGGTCGCTGCGGCAGGCGGCACCTGCGTCCGGGGACGGCGCGACCGCAGGCTCCCGGCCGCTCGGCGGCAGCGCGCTCGCCGGTATGAAGCTCGTGTTCACGACGCCCTACCTCGCGGCGATCGCTGCCGGCCAGAGCATCACCAACATCCTCGGGGCGGTGCTCTACGTGTACATGGCCCAGCTCGTGAGCCAGCACTTTCCCGTCGTCGACGAGCAGACGCGCGCGTTCGCCCTCGTCGACACTTTCTCGAACGCCCTCTCCTTCATCGGGCAACTGCTCGTCGTCAAGCACGCGGTGCAGCGACTCGGCATGGCCGGGACGCTGGCAATCGTGCCGCTTCTGTCGCTCCTCGGGTTCGCACTTCTGGCCGCGAATCCGGTCTTCATCGTGGTGGCCGTGCTCCAGGTCGTGCGCCGGGGATTCGGCTACGGCATCTCGAAACCCGCTACGGACATGCTGTATTCGGTCGTCAGCCGCGAAGCCAAGTACAAGGCAAAGAATTTCATCGAAACCGCCGTGTGGCGCGCGAGCGACCTGGCCGGGGTGTGGGCGCAGCGGCTCGTGTCCGGCATCGGGCTCGCCGGGATGTCCGTGGCCTGCCTGCCGCTGGCCGCGGCCTGGGTCGGACTCGCGCTCTGGATCGGCCGCGATTACCGGCGGCGCGAAGGCACGTCAGGGCAGGTGGCGTATGGACAGGCATGAGGGCTGGACGCGGCGCGAGGTGCTCTCCGCCGGCCTGGCGGCGGCAGTGGCGCCCGTGCTTGCAGGAGGCAGCGAAACGATGATTACACGACGTATTCCGGTGTCCGGCGAGGCGCTGCCGGTGATCGGCCTCGGGACCTGGCAGGTCTTCGACGTTCCCTCGACGCCGGAGGCTCTCGCGGCGCCGCGCCGCATCGTCGACATGCTCATCGAGAGCGGCGGCCGCCTGGTCGACAGCTCACCGATGTACGGGCGCGCGGAGCGGGTCGTCGGTGACGTGATCGCCGCCGGTGCCGACAGGAAGCGCCTCTTCCTCGCGACCAAGGTCTGGACCGACGGCAAGATGGCGGGCTGGCGGCAGATGGAACGTTCGCTCGAGCTCATGCGCACGGACGTCATCGACCTGATGCAGGTGCACAACCGGCGCGATCTCGAGACGCACCTCGAAACCATACGGGAATGGCAGGCGCAGAAGCGCATCCGCTACAGCGGCGTGACCGACTACCGGGAGAGCGCGCTCGACGACATGGCGGACGTGATGCGCCGCTACCGGCCGAACTTCATCCAGATCAACTATTCGCTCGGCGAGCACGGGGCGGACGACCGCGTGCTGCCGATGGCGCAGGAGCTCGGGATCGCCGTGATCGTCAACCGCCCGTTCATGAGCGGGCGTTTGTTCCGCGCCGTAGCGGGACGCGAGCTGCCCGGCTGGGCACGCGAGCTCGCGGCGAGCTGGGGCCAGTTCTTCCTCAAGTTCATCGTCGGCCACCCTGCCGTCACCTGCGTGATTCCGGCGACCTCCAACCCGGATCACATGGCCGACAACCTGGGCGCCGGCTTCGGCGAGCTGCCGGACGCCGCGACCCGCGCGCGCATGCTGCGTTACATCGAGGAGCTCTGAGTGGAGAACGCGAGCCTCGGGCGCCGCCTGGGCGCCATACTGTACGACGGGCTGCTCCTCTTCGCGCTGCTGTGCGCCGGGACGGTGCCGTTCGTGCTGCTGTCCGGCGGCGAGGTCGAGCCCGGCACCCTCGTGCACCAGCTCACGCTGCTCGCCATCTCGTGGGGGTTCTTCGCCGGCTTCTGGTCGCGCTACGGCCGCACCCTCGGGCTGCAGAGCTGGCGCCTGCGGATCGAGACCTTCGACGGGCACCGGCCGTCGCTGCTGCGTTCCACGGTCCGCTTCTTCGCCGCGATCCTGTCATGGCTGCCGGCCGGTCTCGGCTTCTGGTGGCAGCTCTGGGACCCGGAGCGCCTCGCCTGGCACGATCGCCTTTCCGGTACCCGCCTGCGCCGCGTCGCCGACGAGCGCACAGCGCGCGCAACCGCCCACCCGCCGGAAAGCGCGTGACCGCGCCGGGGAGCGCGCGGCGTGCCCGGCCGGCCGCCGCCCTCCTCCTTCAGCGCACGCGACTGAGCGCGAACACCGTGACGAGGACCAGCGCGATCGACGGCAGCCAGGTCACGAGCGCGGGATTCAGGTTGAACACCTGTCCCGAGTTCGCGAGCATCTCGCTCGCGAGGAAATAGAGCAGGCCGACCAGCACGCCGATCATGAGCCGCGTGCCGTGTCCCGCGGTGCGCAGCGACCCGAACACGAACGCGAGCGCGAGCACCGGCATGACCACCACCGTCGCGGTGCGCGCGATGCGCGACCAGAGCTCCATCTCGTAGCGCTCCGCGGACAGCCCGTTCTGCTTGAGATAGCCGATGTAGTTGATGAGCCCCCGCGCGGACAGGCTGATCGGCTTGACGAGCGCGATCCCCAGCACCTCGCTGTCGATGTCGAGCGATTCGACCGCGACCGGGCTCTGGATCGCCTCCACGCCGTCCGGCAGGAACCGCGTGGCGCGGAAGTTCTCGAGGATCCACCGGTCGTTCTCGTCGATCCCCGCGTTCTCCGCACGGGCGATCATCGCGAGCGAGTCGTCGTCGGCGAAGCGGTAGAGCCAGATGCCGCCGAGCTCGAACTCCGTGTTGATGCGCTCGAGGTGCAGGATCACGGGGCCGTCCTTGATCCACGCCGCGCTGCCCGGGGATTCCGACTGTGCGTAGATCGCCTGGTTGCGCGTGGTCCGCGCGAAGTAGTCGAGCGGCGGCCCGATGAACTCTCCCACCAGGGCCGTCAGCACCATCAGCACGACGCCCGCGACCGATACCATGCCGACCAGCCGCACGACGGAAACGCCGGCCGTGCGGATGACGACCAGCTCGCTCGACGTCGCCAGGCTCCCCAGCCCCAGCAGCGAGCCGATGAGCGTGGCGATCGGCAGCATCTCGAACGAGAGCTGGGGCAGCCGCAGCACGGCGAACAGCAGGGCTTCCGGGATCCCGAAGTTGCCCTGCACGTTGTCGAGCTGGCCGATGAATTCGAACAGGCCGGCGAGCGCGAGCAGGACGAGCAGCACGAGCAGCGTGCTGTTGACGATCGTGCGCAGCAGGTAGCCCGTCAGGATGGCCACGATCAGCGGCGCAGCAGGCGGCGGAACACGCCGTTGTTCCTGGCGAGCAATCCGAGGGCGACGAGCAGCATCGTGCCGTGCACCCACCACAGACCGGCTTCGGCCGGCAGCCTTCCCTGCTCGAGCCAGGCCTTGCCCGCGGAGAGCATGTTGAAATAGACGATGAACACCAGCAGGCCGACGGCGATCTTCCCGTAGCGCCCCTGACGCGGCTGGGTCCGGCTCAGCGGCACCGCGAGCACGGCGAGCACCACGGTCGACAACGGGATGCCGATGCGCCAGTGCAGCTCCGCCACCTCGTAGCTGGAGCGCGGCGTCAACAGGTCCGCGAAGGGCATCTCGTCCGGATCGAGCGTGGGTTCCTGCATCGACGGCAGCCGGTACGGTATGCCGTGCTCGCCGAACTCCATCATGCGGAAATCGGTGGTGCCGGGCGTGCCTTCGTAGCGCCGCCCGTCGTACAGCACCAAGAAGCGCATGTTCGGATCGTCGGTCTCGCGCTGCTCGCCGCGCTCGGCCACGACGACCTCGACGCGGCCGGTCTCGAAGCGGCGCTGCATGAAGACGTTCTCCACCGTGCCGCCCTCCCGCACCGCCTCCGCGTACACGACCGCCGCGTTCTCGCCCGCCGTCGTGAACTCGCCGGGCTCGAGGCTCGTGAGGTCGGCCTGGCGCCGCGCCTCCAGTCCGATGCGCTCCACCGCGACCAGCGCCCGCGGTCCGACGTCCATGGCGATCCACGCGACCAGCGCGGCGAGCGGCACCACCAGCCACACGAGCGGCCGGTACACGCTGGCCGGCCCGACCCGGCAGGCCATCATCGCGGGCATCTCGCTGTCGCGATAGAAACGGCCCATGGCCAGCATGATCGACAGGAACACCCCGATCGGCACGAGTATCGTGAGGTACTGGAGCGCGGTGAGCCCGATCACCTGGAAGACGGAATCCCGTGGCAGGGCGCCGGCCGCCACGTCCCCCAGCACCCGCGCGAACTGGTTCGTGAGCAGGATGAACAGCAGGACCGCGGTCACCGCGAGCCAGGTCTGCGCGGTCTCGCGGAAGATGTAGCGGTCGAGGATGCGAAACATCGAGCCGGGGGCGGGGTCCGGGATCGTTGAACCAAATGCGCGCGAATCGGGTAGACTAGCCGTTTTGATTCTATCGGGACAGCCCTTCGGGGGCCCCTTGCACGGCCCTAGGCCGGCGCCGGCGCCCGTTCCCGAGCTTCATCCGACGGGCCGGCCCGCTAACAATAACAGACCGCCTGAACGTCGACCGCACATCGCTTACCCGCGCGGATGGCTCGCGCAACCGGGACACTGCTGCCGTCGACCAAGGGGCGCCCGACAAGGCACTTTCAATGGATCACTACATAACGACAAGCAGGGCTGCTCGCCGCTCCGGCGGGTGCCTGGTGGTCGGGATCTACGAGGACGGCCGGCCCGGGGAGGCCGCGGCCGAGGTCGATGCGGCCAGCGACGGGCTGATCCGGCGCCTGGTGCGGGCCGGCGACCTCTCGGGAGAGCTCGGCGATGCGCGCCTCCTGCCGCAGGTCCCGGGAGTGCGCGCGCAAAGGATCGTCGTCGCCGGCCTCGGCAAGCGTGACGGCTTCGGGGTCGCGGCTTTGCGCCAGGCGCTGGAAGCCGCCGTCAACGCCCTCAAGGGCAGCACGACCGGCGACCTCGTGAGCTA
This sequence comes from Woeseiaceae bacterium, assembly GCA_035304345.1. Classification (GTDB taxonomy): domain Bacteria; phylum Pseudomonadota; class Gammaproteobacteria; order Steroidobacterales; family Woeseiaceae; genus IDS-8. The sequence continues at coordinate 154,497 of DATGQE010000066.1, forward strand.
CCTCGGGCTCGAGCCGCTCGGCTCGGTGACGCCCTACTACGTCGCGCGCCACACGGTCGAGGCGGTGGGCAACGCCGTGTACACGTTCGACGAGATGAAGAGCGAGCGCAAGAAGCCGCGTCCGCCCCTGGAGAAGGTCGGCATCGCGGTGCGCGATGCCTCCGAGCGCGCCGCGGCCGAAACCGGCGCGCGCCATGCCGAGGCCATCGTCACGGCCATGTCGCTGGTCAAGGACCTCGGCAACCTGCCCGCCAACGTCTGCACGCCTGCCTATCTCGCACGCACCGCGCAGCGCCTCGCCCGCGAGCTGCCCGGGCTCTCCGCGCGCGTGCTCGGCGAAGCCGAGATGAAGCGCCTCGGGATGAATTCCCTCCTGTCCGTCACCGCCGGCACGGAGGAGCCCGCGAAGCTCATCGTCATGCAGTACAAGGGTGCCGGGCGCGGCCAGCCGGTCGTGCTCGTCGGCAAGGGCATCACGTTCGACACCGGCGGCCTGTCGCTGAAGCCCGGCCCCGGCATGGACGAGATGAAGTACGACATGTGCGGCGGTGCCTCGGTGATCGCCACGATCTCGGCGATCGCGCGACTCGAGCTGCCGATCAACGTCGTCGCGATCGTGCCGACCTGCGAGAACCTGCCGAGCGGCAAGGCCACGCGGCCGGGCGACATCGTGCGCAGCATGTCGGGCCAGACGATCGAGATCCTGAACACCGACGCCGAAGGCCGCCTGATCCTGTGCGACGCGCTCACCTACGCGCGGCGCTTCAAGCCCGCGGTGGTCGTCGACGTGGCGACGCTGACGGGTGCCTGCGTCATCGCGCTCGGCCATCACCTGACGGCGATCATGAGCAACCGGGACGAGCTGGCGAGCAGCCTGGCCGAAGCGGGGCTCGCGTCCTGGGACCGCGGCTGGCACATGCCGATGGCCGAGGAATACGAGCGCCAGCTCCAGAGCAATTTCGCCGATTTCGCGAACGTCGGCGGCCGCGAAGGCGGCGCGATCACGGCAGCCTGCTTCCTCGGCAAGTTCACGAAGGGCCTCGACTGGGCGCACCTCGACATCGCGGGCACGGCCTGGCGCACCGGGCAGAAGAAAGGTGCCACCGGCCGCCCGGTGCCGATGCTGACGGAATTCCTCCTGCGCCGCGCCGGCGCGCTCCCGGACCGGCCGTGACGCGAATCGATTTCTACCTGCTGGCGCAGGCCGGCGAGAGCACGCGGGACCGGTTTGCCTGCCGGCTCGCGGAGAAGGCCTACCGGCTCAGGCATTCGGTGCACATCCAGGCGGCGGACCGGCCCCGCGCGGCGGAGCTCGACGAGCTCCTGTGGACGTTCCGGGACGGCAGCTTCGTGCCCCACGAGCTCATCGACTCGAGCGACGCGCCGGTCGAGGCGCCCGTCACGATCGGCTGCACGGACGCGGGCCTGCGCCCCGCCGACCTGTTGATCAACCTCACCGACGCGCTGCCGCCGGCGCTCGACTCTTTCCCGCGGGTCGCCGAAATTGTAACCTCCGACGAAGATCGCAAGCAGCGGTCGCGCACGCTGTTCGCCGAGTACCGCTCGCGGGGCCACACCCTGGAAGTTCACGAGCTCCCGTAGCACCCCACGACGGGTGCACGGGATTCCGCTGATCGAAGGCACGTCGACGCGCGCCTTCCGGGGCCGGTGCCGGCGTGCCCTTGACGAGGCGATGCCGGGCCGCCCGCCGGTGCGGGCCGCCTGCACGCGGCCCTGACTGCACGGAAGCCACGGATGAAGAGGACCTACGACCCGACCGACATCGAGCAGCGCCAGTACGAGCGCTGGGAGAAGGCCGGCTACTTCGCGCCGAGCGGCACCGGCGAGCCCTATTGCATCATGATCCCGCCGCCGAACGTGACCGGCACGCTGCACATGGGCCACGCGTTCCAGGACACGATCATGGACGCGCTGATCCGCTATCACCGCATGCTCGGCCGCAACACGCTGTGGCAGGTCGGGACCGATCACGCCGGCATCGCGACCCAGATGGTGGTGGAGCGCCAGCTCAACGCGGAGGGCACTTCGCGGCAGGAGCTCGGCCGCGAGAAATTCGTGGAGCGGGTGTGGCAATGGCGGCGCGAATCGGGCGGCCACATCTCCCGCCAGCTCCGGCGCCTGGGAGCGTCGGTCGACTGGACGCGCGAGCGCTTCACGATGGACGAGGACCTGTCCGCCGCGGTCACCGAGGTCTTCGTGCGCCTCTACGACGACGGCCTGATCTATCGCGGCAAGCGGCTCGTGAACTGGGACCCGGTGCTGCACACGGCACTTTCGGATCTCGAGGTGCTGCAGGCCGAGGAGGAAGGACACCTCTGGCACATCCGTTATCCGCTCGCCGACGGTGAGGGACACCTCGTCGTGGCGACGACGCGTCCCGAAACGATGCTGGGCGACAGCGCCGTCGCCGTGCACCCGGACGACGAGCGCCACCGGCATCTCGTCGGCCGCGAGGTGCTCCTGCCGCTGACCGACCGGCGTATCCCCGTCATCGCCGACGAGTACGTGGACCCCGAGTTCGGCACCGGCTGCCTCAAGATCACCCCGGCGCACGACTTCAACGACTGGGAGGTCGGCCAGCGCCACGGCCTGCCGCTCTACAACGTCCTCGACGAGAACGCCGCGATCCAGGCGCCGGCGCCCGAGCGCTATCGCGGCCTCGACCGCTTCGCGGCCCGCGAGCGCGTGGTCGAGGAGCTGCGTGCGCAGGGGCTCTTGGAACGCGTCGAGCCGCATACGCATTCCGTGCCGCGCGGCGACCGCAGCGGCGCGATCATCGAACCCTGGCTCACCGACCAGTGGTACGTGAACGTGCAGCCGCTCGCGGGACCCGCGATCGAGGCGGTGCGCTCGGGCCGGATCCGGTTCGTGCCCGAGAACTGGGCGAAGACCTATTTCGACTGGATGCTGAACATCCAGGACTGGTGCATCAGCCGCCAGCTCTGGTGGGGGCACCGCATTCCCGCGTGGTACGACGAAGCGGGCAACCTGTACGTCGCACGCTCCGAGAGCGAGGTGCGTGCGAAGCACGGGCTGCCCGACGACCTGCCCCTGCGCCAGGACGAGGACGTGCTCGACACGTGGTTCTCGTCGGCCCTGTGGCCGTTCAGCACGCTCGGCTGGCCGCAGGACACGGAAGACCTCAGGACGTTCTATCCCGGCAACGTGCTCGTGACCGGGTTCGACATCATTTTCTTCTGGGTGGCCCGCATGATCATGATGGGCCTGCGCTTCATGGGCGAGGTGCCATTCCGGGACGTGTACATCCACGGCCTCGTGCGCGACCAGGACGGGCAGAAGATGTCGAAGTCGCGCGGCAACGTGCTCGACCCGCTCGACCTCATCGACGGAATCGATCTCGAGACGCTGGTCGCGAAGCGGACCTCCGGGCTCATGCAGCCGCATCTCAAGCCGAAGATCGAGGCCGCGACGCGCGCGCAGTTCCCCGAGGGCATCCCGGCCTACGGCGTCGATGCGCTCCGCTACACCTTCGCCTCGCTCGCCACGACGGGGCGCGACATCCGTTTCGATCTCGGGCGCATCGACGGGTACCGCAGATTCTGCAACAAGCTGTGGAACGCGGCGCATTACGTGCTGATGAACACCGGGGAGTACCGGCACGACGAGCCCGGTACGGCGGAGCTGTCGGTCGCCGACCGCTGGATCCGCTCGCGGCTCGAGCGCGTGATCGGCACCGTGCATGCGCAGTTCGCCAACTACCGCTTCGACCTGGCGGCGCAGGCGTTGTACGACTTCACCTGGCACGAGTTCTGCGACTGGTATCTCGAGCTCTCGAAGCCCGTCCTGCAGTCCGAATCGTCCTCGCCGGCGGCGATGCGCGGCACCCGCCGGACACTGCTCGAAACGCTCGAGACGCTGCTGCGGCTGCTGCACCCGCTGATTCCGTTCATCACCGAGGAGATCTGGGGCGAGGTCGCGCCGCGGGCCGGCGTGCACGGCGAGACCATCATGCTGCAGCCGTATCCGAAGACGGCGGCGGACCGCGAAGACCCGGAAGCCGAGCGCGAGCTCGAGTGGGTGATGGAATTCATCCTCGGCATCCGCCGGATTCGCGGCGAAATGGACATCGCGCCCGGCAAGGCCCTGCCGGTGCTGCTGCAGAACGCGAGCGAACGGGACGTGGCCCTCGCGACCGCGCACGCACCGTTGCTGCAGCGCGTCGGCCGCATCGAGTCCATACGGCCGCTGGCCGACGGTGAAGCCCCGCCCCCGTCGGCCACGGCACTGCTCGGAGAGATGAAGCTGCTCGTGCCGATGCGCGGCCTGATCGACGTCGATGCCGAGCGGGCCCGCCTGGACAAGCTGCGCCGCAAGGCTGAAGCCGACCTCGCACGCAGCCGCGGCAAGCTCGACAACCCGAATTTCGTGAACAACGCGCCGCCCGCCGTGGTCACACAGGAACGGGACCGGGTCATGGAGTTCGAACGGCAGATCGCCCAGCTCGACGAGCAGCTCGAACGGCTCGCGCGCCTCGAGCCTGCCGGCTGACGTCTGCCCGCGTGCGCCCCGGCGACCGCGTCATGTGTCACAGTTCACAGTTGCGCGCACCCTCGGGTGCGCACGTGGCCGCGATGCGCGAGGATTGACGCCGCTGGCGTCGCTTGAACTTCAGCAGGAGCACCGATGCAGCGCGGAAGCACGATCGAGTCACTGCCTCTCAACGCGGAAGCACGCAAGGCAGCCCTGGACGCGGCCCGCGAGACGCTCGGCTCGATCATCCTCGGCAAGGACCGCGAGATCGCGCTCGCGCTCGCGTGCCTGCTGGCCCGCGGTCATCTCCTGATCGAGGACCTCCCCGGCCTCGGCAAGACCGTGCTCGCCCAGGCGCTCGCGCGCGTGCTCGGCCTGAGCTACCAGCGCATCCAGTTCACGAGCGACCTGTTGCCGGCCGACATCGTGGGCGTCTCGATCTACCGCCAGGAGAGCGGAGAGTTCGAGTTCCAGCGCGGCCCGATCTTCGCGCAGCTCGTGCTCGCGGACGAGGTCAACCGGGCGACGCCGAAAGCGCAGAGCGCGCTGCTCGAAGCCATGGAAGAGGAGCAGGTGTCGGTCGACGGGCAGACGCACGCGCTGCCGAGGCCGTTCTTCGTCGTCGCGACGCAGAACCCTGCCGACCAGATCGGCACGTTTCCGCTGCCGGAATCGCAGCTCGACCGTTTCCTCATGCGGCTCGAGATCGGCTACCCGAGCGAGGAGCACGAACGGGAGCTTCTCACCGGCGCCGACCGCCGCAGCATGCTGGCGACGCTCCAGCCGGTGCTGAACCCGGCCCTGCTGCTCGAGCTGCAGGCGCAGGCCGACGCCGTCCACATGAGCGAGCCCCTGCTCGACTACCTGCAGGCGCTCGTGCGCCACACGCGCGAATCCCCGGAGATCGAGACCGGGCTTTCGCCGCGCGCCTCGCTCGCCCTGGCCGCGGCGGCGCGCGCGCACGCGTTCATCCATCACCACTCCGGCGTGTTTCCCGACGACGTGCAGGCGGTGTTCCCCGCGGTGGCCGGGCATCGCCTCACGCCCGCCAGCGGGTCGCGCTATCGCACCCCGTCCGAGCTCACCCGGCACGTGCTGGGTTCCGTCGGCATACCCTGAGCGGAGCGCCGTGCAGGCGAGCGCCCTGCGTCCGTCCGCCCTGACCCGGCGTATCGCGTCACGGGTCGAGCGCTGGGCAAGGGACCGCCAGGGGCTCGATCCCGCCACCGTGCGCCTGCGTCCCGGCCGCATCTACCTCCTGCCCACGGGGGTCGGCGTCGTGTTCGCCGCCATGACGTTCGCGATGCTTCTGGGATCAATGAATTACAACAACAATCTCTCGTTCGTTCTCACGTTCCTGCTGGTCTCGCTCGGCCTCGTGTCGATGCACCAGTGCCAGCGCAACCTGGTCGACCTCGAGATCGGCTTCGCCGGGGCCGATCCCGTGTTCGCCGGCCAGGCGCTCGAATTCCGCATCGCCGCCACCAATCACGCGCGCAATCGCCGCTCCGCGCTGCGCCTCGTCGCCGGCGACGCGATCGCCGGCCCGATCGACCTGGCACCCGGCGAGAGCCGCGTGCTGACGCTCGCCGTGCCGACCGCGCGCCGCGGGCGGGTGCGCCTCGCGCGCTTCGCCGTCCGCTCGCTGTTCCCGTTCGAGCTGTTCCGTGCCTGGGCGTGGCTGCACATGGACATCGAAGGTCTCGTCTACCCGCGGCCGGCCGACGACGCGACGCCCCCGCCCGCCGCGCGCGCCGAGCACGGGCATCGCCAGCACGACGCCCGCGGCGAGGAGGACTTCGCGGGCTTCCGCCGCTTCCAGGCCGGCGATTCGCCGCGCCACGTCGCCTGGAAGGCCTACGCGCGCAGCGGCGAGCTCTACTCGAAGCAGTTCGCGGGCGCCGATACGAGCAGCCAGTGGCTCGATTACGACGAGATCCCGGCGACCGACGTGGAGCGGCGGCTCTCGGTGCTTGCGCGCTGGATCGTCGATGCGGACCGGACCGGTCGCGACTACGGGCTCAGGCTGCCGGGCACCGAGTTCCCGCCGGCGCACGGCGATGCGCACCGGCATCGCTGCCTCGAAGCGCTCGCGCTGTTCGAGGCGCCGGAGCCGCGCCCGTGATGCGCCGCCGCCGCGGCACCGACGGCTCGCTGCTCGCCAGCCTGCCCTGGACGCTCGCGGCGCTCGGCGTCGCCGTGGCGCCGCACGTGCGCTACCTGCCGGCGTGGATCACGGCGGTGTTCGTCGCCTGCGCGGCCGTGCGCTGGCAGACGGAACGAAAGCGCTGGCGCCTGCCGCCGGCGTGGGCCCGCATCCTGCTCGCGCTCGCCTGCTTCCTCGGCGTGCTCGCCTCGTTCGAGACGATCAGCGGTGTCGGCCCGGGCTCGGCGCTGCTGGCCGTGATGGCGGCCCTCAAGCTGCTCGAAACGCGCCAGCGCCGCGACCAGTTCGTGCTCCTGTTCATCTCGATCTTCCTCGTGATGGCGACGCTGCTACGGGAGCAGTACGTGTGGTCGCTGCCTTACCTCGTCGCGGCGCTCGCGGTCGTGGTCACGGCCTGGCTGCGCATGTCGACCGCGGACCCGGAGCCGGTGCGGGACAGCTTCCGTACCGCCGGCCGCCTGCTGCTGCATGCAGCGCCGCTGGCGGTCGCGATGTGGATCTTCTTCCCGCGCATCGCGACCCCGCTCTGGTCGGTGCCTATCGACACCGGCACCGCGACGACCGGGCTGTCCGATACCATGCGGCCCGGCGACATCAGCCGGCTCTCGCGCTCGGACGCGGTCGCGTTCCGCGTGCAGTTCGAGGGCGCGGTCCCCGAGGCGAGCCGCCTGTACTGGCGGGGGCTCGTGCTGTGGCGCTTCAACGGCAGCACCTGGCGCGGCGACGAGCCCGCCCCGGACATGGGTGCCCTGCAGCGCATCGAGGTGCAGGGCGAGCCCGTGCGCTACCAGGTCACGATGGAGCCGACCCGGCGGCAGTGGGTCTACGCCCTCGACATGCCGTACGGCTGGTCGCTGGAAAAGACGTTCATGACGCGCCAGCAGCACCTGTCGAGCCTGCAGCCGATCGACCGGCGCGTCGCCTACAGTGCCGTTTCCTACCTGCGGTACCGCACGGACAGCGACGGCTTCCACCGGCTCGGCATCTACACGCGGCTGCCGGAGGACAGCAATCCGCGCACCCGCGAGCTCGCACGCGAGATGCGCCGCGCCGCGCCCGACGAGGCGGCGTACATCGACGCCGTGCTCGGCATGTTCAGGGAGCAGGATTTCTTCTACACGCTCGAAGCGCCGCTCCTCGGCCGCGATCCGGTCGACGAGTTCCTGTTCGAGTCGCGGCGCGGTTTCTGCGAGCATTACGCGTCGGCGTTCGCGGTCCTGATGCGCGCCGTCGGCATTCCCGCCCGCATCGTGCTCGGCTACCAGGGCGGCGAGCTCAACCCGCTGGGCGAATACCTGATCGTGCGCCAGGCCGACGCGCACGCCTGGGTCGAGGTGTGGCTCGGCAAGGCAGGCTGGGTGCGCGTGGATCCCACGGCTTCCGTCGCGCCCGAGCGCATCGAGAACGGCATGTCGGCGGCACGGCTGGCGGGCATCGGGGCGCGCTGGGGCATGACGATGCCGTCCAGGTTCCTGCATCGCCTGCAGCTCACCTGGGACGCCTTCAATGCGCGCTGGAACGACTGGATCCTCGGCTACGGCCCCGAGAACCAGGGGCTGTTCATGCAATGGCTCGGCATGGAGCGCCCGACGTGGCGCAAGATGGCGCTGGTGCTCGTTGCCTGCGTCGCGGCGCTGACGGCCGTGACCAGCTTCCTCCTGCTCCGCCGCTGCCGCCCGCCGCGCAAGGACGCGGCCGCGCGTCTCTACGCGCGGTTCGTGCGCCGGGCAGGCCTCGCACCCGGCACCGGCGAGACGCCCGGCGCTTATGCAAGACGGCTCGCGAGCGCGGGACTCGCCGCGCCCGGGCTCGCTGCCGAGATCACCGACCGCTACCTCGACGCACGCTATGGCCCGCCCGACGAGCGCAGCCTCGACGCCCTGCGCGCGGCGGTCGCGCGCTTCCGCCGTTCCGCGCGGGCGCGGCGCGCGGGCGTGCCGCCTCGCACGAACGAAGGGCAGCCACTCACGCGGTGACGGGAGGGCGCCGGGTCGCGCCCCGCCTGCGGCTACAGCTCGCGGGTTTCCCTGAAACGGATGTCCGGCCAGCGCTCCCGGGTCAGGTCGAGGTTGACCCGGCTCGGTGCGACGTACACGAGGCTGTCCATGTGATCGAGGGCGAGATTGTCGTGGGCCTTGCGCCGGAACTCCTCGAGCTTGCGGGGATCGTCGCTCTCGACCCAGCGTGCCGTCGCGACGTTCACGGCTTCGAACTGGCAGTCGACGTTGTACTCGTGACGCAGGCGATGCGCGACCACGTCGAACTGCAGCGGCCCGACGGCACCGAGGATGAGATCGTTGTTGCGCAGCGGCCTGAAGAGCTGGGTCGCGCCCTCCTCGCAAAGCTGCGCCAGGCCCTTCTGCAGCGCCTTGAGCCGCAGCGGGTCGCGCAGCACCGCGCGCCGGAAGATCTCCGGCGCGAAGTTCGGCACGCCGGCGAAGCGCAGCGACTCTCCTTCCGAGAAGCTGTCGCCGATGTTGATCGTGCCGTGGTTGTGCAGGCCGATGATGTCGCCGGCGTACGCGGTGTCGGTATGCTGGCGGTCGGCCGCCATGAACGTGATGGCATCGGCGACCCGCAGCGACTTGCCGGACCGCACCTGCGTGAGCTTCATGCCCTTCTCGTAGCGGCCGGAGCAGATGCGCAGGAACGCGATGCGGTCGCGATGGGCCGGATCCATGTTCGCCTGGATCTTGAACACGAACCCGGTCAGCGCGGACTCGGCGGGATCGACGCGGCGCACGTCGGCGACACGCGGGCGCGGCGCGGGAGCATACTCGACGAAGGCATCGAGCAGCTCCTTCACCCCGAAGTTGCTGATGGCGGAGCCGAAGAAGACCGGCGTCTGCCGGCCCGCCAGGTACTCGCCGAGGTCGAGGAGCGGGCACGCGCCGCGCACGAGCTCCGCCTCTTCCCGGCAGGCGTCGAGCTCGTCGCCGAGCAGCGCCCTGGCCTCGTCCGACTCCAGGCCGCCGATCGCGCGAATCGCCGACGCCCGCTCCTGCCCCTGGCCGGCGTAAACGTGGATCCGGTCCTCGAGCAGGTGGTGAATGCCCTTCAGGCGCCGGCCCATCCCGATCGGCCACGTGACCGGCGAGCAGCGTATGCCGAGCACGGATTCGATCTCGTCGAGCAGCTCGAGCGGATCGCGCCCCTCCCGGTCGAGCTTGTTGATGAAGGTCATGATCGGCGTATCGCGCAGGCGACACACCTCCATCAGCTTGATCGTACGCTCCTCGACGCCCTTCGCGCAGTCGATGACCATGAGCGCCGAGTCGACCGCCGTCAGCGTGCGGTAGGTGTCCTCCGAGAAATCCTCGTGCCCAGGCGTGTCGAGGAGATTCACGATGCGGTCGCGATACGGAAACTGCATGACCGACGACGTGACCGAGATGCCGCGCTCCTGCTCGAGCCGCATCCAGTCCGAGGTCGCGTGCCGGCGGGCCTTCCGGCCCTTGACCGCGCCCGCGAGCTGGATGGCGCCGCCGAACAGCAGGAGCTTCTCGGTGAGCGTCGTCTTGCCGGCGTCCGGGTGCGAGATGATGGCGAACGTGCGCCGCCGCGCGATCTCGTCCGCGAGCCTGCCGGCCTGCACGGTGGATTCAGGAGTGGCCATGGATGCAACGGGTGAATGCGGGCGCACGCCGCGCGCGTGCGCAGATCCGCCCGCGGCGCGGCGTGGCCGCGATCGGCAGGTCGCGCGCGCGGCGCGCCGGTCCGGAAGCAGCAGGCGACATCAGCGCGGGGTCAGGACGAGCGACAGCACGGCCGCGTCCTCGCGGCCGTCCTTCGCCTGGTAGTACGCACGCCGGCTGGCGATCTGGCGAAAGCCTTTCTTGCGATACAGCGCGAGCGCGGCGAGGTTCGACGGACGCACCTCGAGGAACACCTCGCGCACGCTCGCATGGCGCGCCCTGAGCAGCACCTCGTCGAGCAGCCGGTCGCCGTAGCCCAGGCCGCGGTAATCCGGGTCCACGCAGAGATTCAGCACGTGCGCTTCCCCGGCCGCCACCGAGAGGATGGCATAACCGACCACCTGCCCTTCGCGCTCCAGCACGATGCAGGTGTAGCCCGCGAGCAGGCAGTCGCGGAACACGCCGTGGCTCCAGGGGAAATCGTAGGAGCGCCGCTCGATGTCGGAGACGACCGGCAGGTCGTCGTGCAGCATGGTCCGCGGCTGGACCGGCACCTCGGCGAGCGGCCTGATCATGCCTCTCCCCTCGCGACCCGGCGCGCGAGGCACAGGTCCGCCCACGCCTGGCGCTTCTGCCCCGGCGTGCGCAACAGGTAAGCCGGATGATAGGTGACGATCACCGGAATCTCCGTATCCGCAAGCAAGTGTACGCGACCGCGCAGCCGCCCGAGCGGGGCGTCGGTGCCGAGCAGGTGCTGCGCCGCCACGCGGCCTACCGCGAGGATGAGGCGCGGTGCGACGAGCGCGATCTGTCGATCGAGAAAGCCGCGACAGGCCTGCGCTTCCACGGCGGACGGGTCGCGATTGCCCGGCGGGCGGCACTTCAGGACGTTCGCGATGAATACCGTATCACGCCCGAGCCCGACGGCGCACAGCATCTGGTCCAGCAACTGCCCTGCCCGGCCGACGAACGGCTCGCCGCGGCGGTCCTCCTCCGCACCCGGCGCCTCGCCGATGACCATCCAGTCGGCGTCGCGCCGGCCGACCCCGAACACCGTCTGGGTGCGGGTCGCGTGCAGGGGGCAGCGCGTGCAGCGCGCGACCGCCGCCTCGAGCGCCGGCCAGTCGAGGCGCGACGTGTCGTCGGCCGGTGCCGGCAGCGGTGCGGCGCCGGCCTCCGCCTCCTCGGCGGGGCCGGGTGTCGGGCGCACGGCGCGGCGCAGCCGGTAGACGTCGACGCCCATCGCCTCGAGCACCGCGAGGCGCCGGGCGTCAGTCCGCATCCGCGGCCCCCGCGCGCGCCCGGCGCAGCCGGCGGCGCTTGCGTACCCGCCAGAACCAGTAGAGCGGCCCCGACAGCGCGTACGCGCCGAAGATCAGGAGCAGCACCAGGGGCGGATCGAGCGAGATGAGCATGAAGATGAGCGGGACGACGAGCAGCCAGGTGAACGGCACCCGGCGCCCGAAGTTCACTTCCTTGAAGCTGTAGTAGTGGAAGTTCGAGACCATCAGCGCGCCCGCCACGGCGGTGACCAGGAACGCGCCCGCGAGTCCCGGCAGGCCCGCGATGCCGAGCTTCGCCGACAGCCAGACGAACGCCGCGACCAGGCCGGCGGCGGACGGGCTCGGCAACCCGGTGAAGAAGCGCCGGTCCGCGGTCGGCGCCTGCGCGTTGAAGCGGGCGAGCCGCAGCGCCGCCGCCACCGCGAACAGGAACGCGACCAGCCAGCCGACGCGTCCCCAGGCGACGTTCCACTCCGTCAGCCGCGCGACGCCCCACTGGTAGACGACGATGGCGGGTGCGACGCCGAACGACACCATGTCGGCGAGGCTGTCGTATTCCTTGCCGAACTGCGACGACGTGCGCGTCAGCCGGGCAACGCGGCCGTCCAGCGCATCGAGCACCATGGCGACGAAAATCGCGACGCCGGCCGTCTGGAAGTTGCCGTCGACCGCGGCCACGATCGAGTAGAAGCCGGCGAACAACGCCGCCGTCGTCAACAGGTTGGGCAGCAGGAAGACGCCGCTGCGCCGGATTCGTCCAGGTTCGGAGTGCATGGTCATCCGTCGGAATGGGGAAGCTCGGCGAGCACGTCGCTGCCGGCCGTGACCCGCTCGCCCTCGGCGACGAGCACCCGTGCTGCCTCCGGCAGCTCGAGCTCGGCGAACCGGGTCCACCGCAGGTAGGCGCACCGTTGTCCCTGCCCCAGGCGCGAACCATAACGCACAATCGCGGCCGGCACGAGACCGAACCGGCGGCCGCTGAAGCGCAGCACCACGTCGTGCTCCTCGTCCGTGCGCAGCCACAGGCCGCCCGCCTTGCCCCGCGGCCGGCGGTCGTGCGCCGCCTGCAGGTCCATGACCTTGCCTTCGACCGGCGCGCGTGCCGTGTAGGTTCCGAACGGGTTCACCCGGATCACGATGCGGCGCACCGGCCCGTCGAGCGTGCCGCGGCTGGCCTCTCCTGCGGTCACGACGCGGCCGTCCACCGGGCTCACGATGGCACGCGGCGCGGGCGGGACCGGACGGCGCGGATCGCGAAACAGCAGCGCGGCGAGCACGAGCAGCCCGAGCACCGGCAGCGACTGCCAGGGTCCGGCGACGCGCCAGAGCAGTGCGGCGCAGGCCGCCAGCGCCAGCAGGAACGGAGCGCCCTCACCGGCGATGATGCTCTTCTTTCGGTCGATCAAGTGGCAGCGGTTTGCGGGCGCACGGCCGGTATAGTAGCCCGGACCGCACGCGCTGCGCTCGTGCCGCTGCCGATCCCCGGTACTGCGGGAGGCACCGGTCGACGCGTGCGGACGGCCCGCCGCGCGGGCCGCGGGCATTGGTCGTGTAGAATACGCCGCCTGCTCCAACCAACGGGAATGGCATGCGTTATTCGCAGTTCGGCCTGACGACGCTCAAGGAAGTGCCGGCGGAAGCCGAGGTCGTCAGTCACCAGCTCATGTTGCGCGCCGGCATGATCCGCCGGCTCGCCTCGGGCCTCTTCACGTGGCTGCCGCTCGGCGTGCGCGTGCTCAGGAAGGTCGAGGCGATCGTGCGCGAGGAGATGAACCGCGCCGGGGCGCTCGAGGTGCTGATGCCGGCCGTGCAACCGGCGGAGCTGTGGCAGGAATCCGGCCGCTGGGAGGAGTACGGCCCGCTCCTCTTGCGCATGAAGGACCGCAACGACCGCGAGTACTGCTTCGGCCCGACCCACGAGGAAGTGATCACCGACCTCGCCCGCCGCGAGCTGAAGAGCTATCGCCAGCTCCCGATCAACTTCTACCAGATCCAGACCAAGTTCCGCGACGAGATCAGGCCCCGCTTCGGCGTCATGCGCGCACGCGAGTTCATCATGAAGGATGCCTACTCGTTCCACATCGACCAGGCGTCGCTGGAGGAAGGCTACCGCCGCATGCACGACGCCTACACCGCCATCTTCACGCGCCTCGGGCTCGAATTCCGCGTGGTGGAAGCAGACAGCGGAGAGATCGGCGGCACGCGCTCCCAGGAGTTCCACGTCATCGCCGACTCCGGCGAGGACGCGCTCGTGTACAGCGAGGAAGACCAGTACGCGTCCAACGTGGAGACGGCCGCCACGGTCCCGCCGCAGGGGCAGCGTCCCGCCCCGGCCCGCGAGCTCGAGAAGGTGCACACGCCCTCGACCCGGACGATCGAGGAGGTGTGCGAACGCCTGGGCGTCACCCCCGAGCAGACGGTCAAGACCCTGATCGTGACAGGCGACGAGGGCCCGGTCGCGCTCGTGCTGCGCGGCGATCACACGCTGAACGCCCTCAAGGCTGCAAAGCTGCCGGGCGTCGCTTCCCCGCTCGTCATGGCCGACGCCGAAACGGTGCGCCGGGTCACGGGCGCCGCACCGGGGTTCGCCGGGCCGATCGGCCTCGACATCCCGGTGTATTTCGATCACGCGACGCGGCTTTTGTCCGACTTCGTCGCCGGCGCCAACGAAGACGACATGCACTACGTCGGCGTCAACTTCGGGCGCGACCTCGCCGAGCCGGAAACGGTGGACCTGCGCAACGTCGTGGAAGGCGACCCGGTGCCCGGCGGCAAGGGGACGCTGAAAATCGCACGCGGCATCGAGGTCGGCCACATCTTCCAGCTCGGCACGAAGTACAGCGACGCCCTGGGCGCCAGGGTGCTCGACCAGGACGGCGCGGAACGCACGATGTACATGGGCTGCTACGGCATCGGCGTCAGCCGTATCGTCGGTGCCGCGATCGAGCAGAACCACGACGAGCGCGGCATCATCTGGCCGGCGCCGCTGGCCCCGTTCGACGTGATCCTGATCGGCATCAACATGCACAAGTCCGAGCGGGTGACGGCAGCGGCGGAAGCGCTGTACGCCGAACTCCAGGCGCTCGGGCTCGAGGTGCTGTTCGACGACCGCGACGCCCGCCCGGGGGTGAAGTTCGCGGACGCGGAGCTGATCGGGGTGCCGCATCGCCTGGTGGTCAGCGAGCGCGGGCTCGAGGCGGGCGAGCTGGAGTACCGGCACCGGCGGGAGACCGAATCCCGCATGCTGAAGCGTGAAGCGGCTCTCGAACTGCTGGCCGGGAGCAGGCTAACCTGACGGGATGAACACCGTACGCGCGGCTGCCTGCCTGCTGCTCGTCACGATCAGCGCCCTCGCGTCGGCGCAACAGACCTACTCCGATCCCGCGCTGCGCGAGATGCTGCGCAAGGCCGCGGACGAGGCGGTGAGCTTCCCGGACAAGTACGACGCGCAGGTCTGGCTCACCGACATGTCGGCGCGTCTCGCGAAGCAGGTCGAGGATTCCGCGGAACGGCTGGAGATCCTCACCCACGTCCACTTCGAGGCCACCCGCGCCGGCCTGCCGCCGGAGCTCGTGCTGGCGGTGATCGACGTCGAGAGCAACTTCGACCGGTTCGCCATCTCGCACGCCGGCGCGCGCGGGCTCATGCAGGTGATGCCGTTCTGGCTGGAAGAGATCGGGCGCCCGGATGCCAACCTGTTCCGGATCGACACCAACCTGCGCTTCGGCTGCACGATCCTGAAGTACTACCTCGACATGGAGAAAGGCGACCTGCTGCGGGCGCTGGGCCGTTACAACGGCAGCCTCGGCCGGCGCACCTACCCGAACAAGGTGCTCGACAAGCTCAGGCTCAAGTGGTTTCGCCTGTAGGACCGCGTGACCCGGGTGCGGAACGGCGGCTCACGCGATGGTGAACGAGGGCGGCTTCGCCACGTCGACCGCCACCGCCTGCACGCCGTCCACGCGCGCGTGCGGCGGCCCGGCATGCAGCCATTCCTGGAAGCGCTCGAGCGCCGCGGCGGCACCGCAGGCGAGCACCTCCACGCTGCCGTCCGGCATGTTGCGCGCGTAACCGGTGATCTTCAGGCTCTGGGCGACCTGGCGGGCGCTGTCGCGGAAGCAGACGCCCTGCACCCGGCCGGTGACCGTGAAGTGGCGGCATTCGTAAGCAGGTTTTGGGGATGTCACGGAAGGGACTCGCCCGGTGATGAGGTCAGTTCCGGTCCCTCTGCTCCGGGTCCCCGGCCGCGGCGAGCGCGTCGAGCGCCTTGAGCTTGGCCCGGCGGGCGTCCTCCCGCGCGGCGTCGTAGGCGCGCTCGGACAGGTTGCGCTGCGCGCTCTCGAGGTAACGTTCGGCCGCCCGCAGGTCGTTCGGGGCGCGATCGGCGGCGCCCGCCTCTCGCGCGACCGCGATCGCCTGCCGCGCGTCGCTCATCTCCTGCACCGGCGGGCCGGTGCCACAGGCGGCGAGGATCACCAGCGCGGCGCCGGTCACGAGCCTGGCAGCTCCGGCAACGCGACCGGGCGGTTTAAGCAAAGGGGTGCGCACGCCGGAAACCTAGCAAGCGGGCCGGGCGGCCGTCAAGCAAGGAAAACCGCCCAAAATCAGTTCGTTCCTCGAGGATGCAGGGTCCGGCTTGAGTTTTTGGCGGCGGCCCGGAACACTCCCGGTCGGACGCGAAGCGCCGCAGGGCGGCGCTTCGCCGACAAGCATGAGGCCGGAGAGACGATGAGCCTGACGATCTACCACAACCCCCAATGCTCGAAGTCCCGCCGCACGCTGGAGCTCATCCGCGAGCGCGGCATCGAGCCCCGCATCGTCGAGTACCTGAAGAACCCGCCGACCGCCGAAGAAGTGCTCGCGCTGGCGCGGCAGCTCGGGCGCCCGGTCGAAGCGATGCTGCGCAAGCAGGAGGAGGTGTACAAGGCTGCTGCCGGCACGCTGAGCCACGAGGACGAGGCGCTCGCCCGCTGGGTGAGCGAGCATCCGCGGGCCCTCGAGCGCCCGGTGGTCGTCGACGAGGCACGCGGCAAGGCGGTGATCGGCCGCCCGCCCGAGAACGTGCTCGAGCTCCTTTGATCGAGGTCCTCGTCCTCTACTACTCGCGCCACGGCGCCACCGAGGCCCTGGCGCGGGAAGCCTGCCGCGGCATCGATTCCGTTTCCGGCGCGAGCGCCCGCCTGCGCACCGTGCCGCCGGTCTCCACGGTCAGCGAGGCCGTCGAGCCGCCGGTGCCAGCGGCGGGGCCCCCGTACGTCACGCGAAACGACCTCGCCGAATGCGCCGGGCTGCTGCTCGGCAGTCCCACGCGCTTCGGCAACATGGCCGCGCCGCTCAAGTACTTCATCGACGGGCTGGGCACCGAATGGCTGTCCGGCACGCTGGCCGGCAAGCCGGCGGGCGTGTTCACGTCCACCGCGACGCTGCACGGCGGCCAGGAGGCAACACTGCTCTCGATGATGATCCCGCTCCTGCATCACGGCATGCTGATCGTGGGCATCCCGTACACGGAGCCCGTGCTCTCCTCCACCACCACCGGGGGCTCGCCGTACGGCGCGAGCCACGTGACGTGGAACCGCGAGGACGACGGGCTCTCGGAGGACGAGCGCACGCTGGCGCGGATCCTGGGCGCGCGCGTCGCGGCCGTCGCGGTGAAGCTCGCCGCCTGACGTTCGCGCCTCGCGAACCCGCCGGCAAGCGCGCTACGGCATGCGGGCGAGGACCTCGCGCACGAAGGGGATGGTGAGGCGGCGCTGCGCCTTGAGCGACTCGTTGTCCAGCCGGTCGAGCAACGCATAGAGCGAGCGCATGTCGCGCCGCGCGCGGCGCAGCAGGAAGCGTGCCGTGTCGGCCGGCAGCTCCAGCCCGCGCAGCCTCGCCCGGAGCGCGAGGGCGCGGGCGCGCTCGCCCTCGGCGAGCGGCAGCAGCCGGAACGCCGGCAGCCTGCCCATGCGGCTCGCGAGATCGGGCAGCACGAGCCCGCATTTCCTGGGCGGCGCCGTCGCCGCCACGACGAGCACGCCCTCGGCGTCGGCAAGCTGGTTCGCGAGGTCGAACAGCGCGAGCTCCCAGGCGGCATTCCCCGCCACCTGCTGGACGTCGTCGATGCAGACACAGCGGCGGCTCGCCAGCCCGTCGAGGAGCCCGGGGCCGGCGTCGGCCACCGCGACGAGCGGCACGTAGACGGCCTCGGCGCCGAGGCTCGCGCACAGGGCCTGCAGCAGGTGGCTCTTGCCGGTCGCCTCGCCGCCCCAGAGCCAGGCACCGCCACCCCGGCGCTCCTCCGCCAGGCGCTCCAGGAACGCGACGGCGGCCTCGTTGCCGGCGCGCCAGTAGCTCGCGAACACGGCATGGTCGGCGAGCGCCAGCGGCAAGGCGAGCTGGGCGCTCATGTGGCGGTGTCGGTTTCGCGCGGCAGCGCCTGCGCCGCGCGGGATGGCGCGGTGTCCGCCGTTCCGCCCGGCTGCCCGGCCAGGTAATTCGCGTAGGCGAAGCGGATGATGACGGACAGCACGGCGGCCATGGGCAGCGCCAGCAGCACGCCGAAGAACCCGAAGAGCTGGCCGCCCGCCGCCACGGCGAAGATCACGAGCACGGGATGCAGGCCGATGCGATCGCCGACCAGCTTCGGGGTCAGGACGGAGCCTTCGATCACCTGCCCGACGGAGAACGTCGCGACGACCCCGGCCAGCCGCCACAGCGGATCCGGCTCGAGGACCACCGTGAGCGTCGCGAGCAGGATGCCGAAGACGAACCCGAGGTACGGCACGAAGCTGATCAGCCCGGCAATCACGCCGATCGCGATCGCGAACTCCAGCCCGACGAGGCTGAGCCCGACGGAATAGATGATCGCGAGCGAGAACATGACCAGCAGCTGGCCGCGCAGGAACGCCCCCAGCACCTCGTCCGATTCGCGGGCCAGGTGGAACACCGTGGCGCGGTAGCGCAGCGGCACCAGCGCGCCGATCCTCGCGATCATCGTGTCCCAGTCGCGCAGGAGATAGAACGTGAGGATCGGGACGAGGAACAGGCTGATGACCGCCGCGGCCAGCGCTCCGCTCGAGCGCGTCACGGAGAGGAGCAGGCTGCTGCCCCAGCTCCCGGCGAGGTCGCCGTAGCGGTCCATGAACGCCGCGAACCCGACGTCCTCCGCCGTCAGGTCGAGGAACGGGGCGAGCCGCGGCAGCCAGACCTGCTCGATCTCGGCGACGAGGGCAGGCAGGGCGTCGAGCAGCGCCGACACCTGCGCGTTCACCATCGGCACCACCAGGAGCACGAGCAGGCCCAGCAACGCGAACGTCAGCAGGAACACCGTGACGACGGCGATCGAGCGCGGCAGCCTGAGCCTTTGCAGCCGGTCGGCCAGGGGATCGCCGATGTAGGCCAGCAGCCCGGCCGCGATGAACGGCGTGAGCACCGGGGCCAGCCGGTACAGCAGCCAGGCGACCAGCGCCAGCAGCAGTAAGCCGTACAGGCGCCGGCTGCGCAGGTCGGGCGAGGGCGACTCAGTAACCGGTTGCACCGCCGCTCACACCGTGCGCCGCTGGGCACGCCGCGACCAGGACCACACGTAGTCGATGCCGCTGATCACGACCGTCACCATGACCGCCGCGCCGAGCACGATCTCGGCGACCTGGGGCGGCCAGGCGAACGCGGCCCTCAGGAGCACGACGAGCACGTAGAGTAGCTCGAGGGCGGTGTTCAGCTTGCTGATGCGCGTCGGCTCGCCTTGCACGGGACCGATGAGGAAATTGTAGGCGGCGGCGCCCCCGACGATCACCACGTCGCGCAGCACCACGAGCGCGGCCAGCCACAGCGGCACCAGGTCCGTGTAGACGAGCGTGATGAAGGCGGCTGCGACGAGCAGCTTGTCGGCGATCGGGTCCAGGATGCCGCCGAGCCGCGTGTGCCAGCCGAAGCGCTTGGCGAGCCAGCCGTCGAGCCCGTCCGAGAAGCCGGCGATGAAGAACAGCACGATCGCATGCTCGAAGCGCCCGTCGAGCATGGCGAGCACGACCGGCGCCACCAGCGCGATGCGCAGCAGCGAGATCGCGTTCGGCAGCCAGGCCAGGCTCACGGGTCATCCACCGTGCGTCGGCCGTTCATGGCCGGTAGCGGAATGCCAGTGCGATTGCCGTGCCTCCCGGCCGGTACGACGGCGCGGGCTCGAGCAAGCTGCTCATCTCCAGCACGCGCCGGAGCCGCTCCTCGCCGCCATGGCAACTCACGCGATACACGACGCTGTCGCCCTGCACGCTCTCGACCGCGAGCTCGTCCAGGAGATCGATCCCCTCCAGGTAACTCTGCACCGCGCCGAACGCCGCCACGGAATCGATGCCGGAGACGGAGAGCGAGAACGTCGCCAGGCTGGCGTCACCGGCAATCGCGAACCGGGCCGCCATCGACTCCGCCAGTTGCGCGATCACCGCTTCGGGCTCGCCCGTCCACTCGTGCTGCTCGTCCCCGAAATACCACGACCAGCGATGGCTGGCCGGCTCGTAGGCCCGCATCCGCCCGACCAGCACCGAGCCGGCGCCGTAGCGCCGCGACGCCTCGAGCAGCCGGTCGTCGAACCCGCCCCAGACGTCGCTGAAGCTCACCCGGCCCAGGTCTTCCGCGTCGAGCAGCGGGAACGCGACCGGCAGGCCGCGCCGCAGCGCGGCATCCTGCACCCGCTCGCGCAGCAAGGCGGCATCGCGCGCCGGGTCGCGCGGCAAGGCGGCCGCCTCGGCGGGGTCGCGCGGCAGGGCGGCATCCGGCGACGGGTCGTGCGGCAGGCGGTCACGCTCGATGGCGAGCTCCGCCTCGCCGTCTTCCAGGACGTCGCCGGCAGCGATGATCTCGCGCTCGCCCTGCCCCCAGTCCACCGCCAGCCACACGAGCGTGAGCGGGCGGTCGTCGCCCCACACCGTGACGTTCGCGCTGCGCAGCATGCGCTCGATGGCGGCACCGTCGAACGTGACCCAGAGCGTGCCGTTCTCGCCCGGCCGGAACTGCAGCACGTAGCGGGCGGGATCCGGGAACAGCTCCGCGATCTCGGGC
The DNA here is from genome assembly GCA_035304345.1 of Woeseiaceae bacterium. Lineage (GTDB taxonomy): Bacteria > Pseudomonadota > Gammaproteobacteria > Steroidobacterales > Woeseiaceae > IDS-8. Next base: position 175,136 of record DATGQE010000066.1, read on the forward strand.
GCGGCGAGCGGCTCGGCCAGCCCGGTCACCCTGGAAAGCACCTGCGAGAGCGCGTCCGCGTACGCCGCGTTGCGCCCCTCGGCGGTGTCGCGCTCCAGCGGGGCCTCGGCCGTGTAAAGCGAGCTGGCCACCGCGACCGGGACCGACAACCAGGCCAGCAACGCCATGAGAATCAGCGGCAAAGGACCCGTTCTGAACGTACTGCAGGAGCTATGGTTCATGGCGCGGAATGACGTCGGTCCCGACTCCGGAAGCGAAAAAACGACAGATGGTCGTGTCTTTGCGGCGCCCGTGCAATCCCCGGCGAATCCGTTGTGCGCCCTTTCGGCGTTCCGCTCCCGCCCCGGCCGCGGGCGGCGATTGCTATTATATCGTCCTCATGAGCATCAAGCCGTTGACCTACAAGGATGCCGGCGTCGATATCGACGCGGGAAACCGGCTCGTCGAGCGCATACGCCCCGCTGTCGCACGCACGCGACGGCCCGAGGTGCTGGCCGGTCTCGGCGGCTTCGGCGGCCTTTTCGCCCTGCCGCCCGGGCGTTACCGCGAGCCCGTGCTGGTGTCCGGCACCGACGGCGTCGGGACCAAGCTCAAGCTGGCACAGCAGCTCGAGCGCCACGACGACATCGGCATCGACCTCGTCGCCATGTGCGTGAACGACGTCGTCGTGCAGGGCGCCGAGCCCCTGTTCTTCCTCGACTACTTCGCCTGCGGGCGCCTCGACGTGGACGTGGCGGCACGGGTGATCGACGGCATCGCGCGCGGCTGCGAGGAGGCCGGCGCGGCGCTCATCGGCGGCGAAACCGCCGAGATGCCGGACATGTACGCTCTCGGCGAGTACGACCTCGCCGGCTTCTGCGTGGGCGCCGTGGAACGCGCGGACCTGGTCGACGGCAGCGGCGTCGTCGCGGGCGACGTCATCCTGGGCCTCGCGTCCAGCGGTCCCCACTCGAACGGCTTTTCGCTGATCCGCCGGGTGCTCGAGACGGTGGAGGAGCCACGGGTGGGCGACGCCGTGCCGCGCTGGCCGACGCTCGAAGGCAGGCCGGTGACCGACCTCCTGCTCGCCCCCACGCGCATCTACGTCAAGCCGCTGCTCGCGCTCATGCGGGAGGTGAAGGTCAAGGCGATGGCGCACATCACGGGCGGCGGCATCACCGAGAACCTGCCGCGGGTCCTGCCCGAAGGGGTGCACGCGGCGGTCGACGTCAACGCGTGGCAGCAGGGTGCGCTGTTCGACTGGCTGGCCGAGAAGGGCCGCATCGACCCCGACGAGATGCGCCGCACCTTCAACTGCGGGATCGGCATGACCGTCATCGTCGGGCGCGACGAAGCCCCGCGCGCGCTCGAGACGCTCACGTCGCTCGGAGAAACGGTCTTCGCGATCGGCGAGGTCGTCGCGGGGGCCGGCGGAGTGCGCTACCGTTGAAGCCTGCGCCCGCACGGGCCGTGATCCTCGTCTCCGGTGGCGGCACCAACCTGCAGGCGTTCATCGACGCCGTCCGCGAAGGCCGTCTCGACCTCGAGATCGCCGCCGTGCTCAGCGACAAACCCGATGCCTATGCCCTCGAGCGCGCGCGGCGCGCGCGCATCGCGGCCGAATGCATCGACCGCAGCGCCTACCCGGACCGCGCGGCCTTCGAGGCGGCGCTCGCTGAACGCATCGCCGCGTATCGGCCGGACCTCGTGCTGCTCGCGGGCTTCATGCGCATCCTCGGACCGGAGATCGTGGCACGCTTCGAGGGCCGCATGCTCAACATCCATCCTTCGCTGCTGCCCCGTTTCCCGGGGCTGTCCACCCATCGCCGCGTGCTGGAAGCCGGCGATCCCTGGCACGGCTGCACCGTGCATCTCGTCACGGAGGAGCTCGACGGAGGTCCCGTCATCGCGCAGGCGCGCGTACCCGTGCTGCCCGGCGACACGCCGGAGCGGCTGCAGGCGCGCGTGCTCGAGAAGGAGCACCGCCTGTACCCTTGGGTGGCGGGGCTGTTTGCGGCCGGCCGCCTCGAGTACCGGGACGGCACCCTGTTCTTCGACGGTCGCGCGCTGGACGAGCCGCTGCAGCTCCCGGATGAGCCGGCGGGCGCGGCGCGCCGCTAGGCCTTGGGCAGCGTGACGCCGCGCTGGCCCTGGTACTTGCCGCCCCGGTCCTTGTACGAGACCTCGCACTCCTCGTCCGCCTCGAGGAACACCATCTGCGCGATCCCCTCGTTCGCGTAGATCTTCGCCGGCAGCGGCGTCGTGTTCGAGAACTCGAGCGTGACGTGGCCTTCCCACTCGGGCTCGAGCGGCGTGACGTTGACGATGATGCCGCAGCGCGCGTACGTGGACTTGCCGAGGCAGATCGTCAGGATGTTGCGCGGGATCCGGAAATACTCGACGGTGCGGGCGAGCGCGAACGAATTCGGCGGAATGATGCAGACGTCGCTGACCTTGTCGACGAAGCTGCTCTCGTCGAAATTCTTGGGGTCCACGATCGCCGAATCGATGTTCGTGAAGATCTTGAACTCGTTCGAGCAGCGCACGTCGTAGCCGTAGCTCGACGTGCCGTAGGACACGATCCGCCCGTGCTCGTTCTCGCGCACCTGCGCGGGCTCGAAGGGGTCGATCATGCCGTGCTCGAGCGCCATCCGGCGGATCCAGCGATCCGATTTGATGCTCATTCTCGTTGTCTCCGGCCCACGCTTGTCTAGCTGTCCTCGACCACGATGTCGGGGAAGCGACGGCTGTAGTCCCGGCCCTGCATGGCCAGCCGCGCAGCCATGCGCCGGGCGGTGCGCTGGTAGGCCAGCGCGACGGAGCCACCCGGCTCGGCGATCACGCTCGGCGTGCCGCCGTCGGTCTGCTCGCGGATGCGCCGGTCCAGCGGGAGCTGCCCGAGCAGCTCGACGTCGTACTCCGCCGCCATGCGCTCGCCTCCCCCGCTGCCGAATACCGGTTCCTCGAACCCGCAGTTGCTGCAGACGTGCGTGCTCATGTTCTCGACGATGCCGAGCACCGGAACCGAGACCTTGCGGAACATCTGCAGGCCCTTGCGGGCGTCGAGCAGCGCGATGTCCTGCGGCGTGGTGACGATCACGGCGCCGCTCACGGGCACCCGCTGCGACAACGTGAGCTGGATGTCCCCGGTGCCGGGCGGCATGTCCACGAACAGGTAATCGAGGCTCCCCCAGGCCGTCTGCTGGATGAGCTGCGTCAGCGCCTGGGTGACCATCGGCCCGCGCCAGGCCATCGGCTGGTCGGCGTCGATCAGGAAGCCGATCGACATGACCTTCAGGCCATGGGCTTCGAGCGGCGTCATGGTCTTGCCGTCCGGGCTCGTCGGCCGCCGCCCGGTGAGCCCGAGCATCATCGGCTGGCTGGGACCGTAAATGTCGGCATCGAGCACGCCCACCGCGGCCCCGTCGCGGGCGAGCGCGGCCGCGAGGTTCACGGCCGTGGTCGATTTGCCCACGCCGCCCTTGCCCGACGCGACGGCGATGACGTTGCTGACGTCGGGCAGCGGCTTGAGCGTCGGCTGCACGCCATGCACGGCGATGCGGCTCGCCAGCTCGACCTCGACGTTTTCCACGCCGGCGACGCGCCGCGCGAGCTCGGCGAGCTCCGCTTCCAGCGCGCCGCGCACGGTTTCGAACGGGAACCCGAGCTCGATCGCGACCCGCACGACCTGCCCTTCGACGTCTGCGCGGCGGACTTTGCCCACCGCGCCGACCGGATAGCCGACCTCCCCCGGGGTCGCGGCTTCAAGAGCCTGTTTCAGTTCGGAATTTGATGACGCTGTCACATTTCCGCCAATTGCGTTAGGTTAAGTTTTCCGCATGCCGGCACGAGCCGGCCGGGCGCGCCGCCAGGGGACGGGCGCACATTGTATCGGACATGGACCCGCGGCGAACCTCGGACGGGCCTGCCGGCCCCGACGCGGGGTTCATGGCATAATTCCGGCGGGTGGCGGGAGCGGCTGCGGGCGGATTCCAACGTCAGGACAAGACCTCATGTCGGCAACGACTTGAGCAAGAACACCAATTGACTGCGAAAACGATCGAGCGACTGGCGATTTCCGGTGACGGAGTGTGCTGCACTCCGGCGGTCCGGGAGTGCACATCGGCATGGTGCCGCGGGGGCTTATGGCCATACTAGGCGGTTTCCGCGCCGATCAACTGATCAGCCAGCTCATCAGCGAAACCGATACGACCTCGCCTAACGCGCAGAAGCTCACGGAGCGGCTGAAGAAACTCGGGCCCAAGGTGATCCCGAAGGCGATCGAGGCCCTGGCGATCAGCGATCGGACGCACCAGATGCTGTTCGTCGACATCCTGGCGAGCCAGGTCAGCGACAAGACGCTCAAGTTCTACAAGGAGGGGCTGGCCGACGGCGGCGATCGCGTCGTCTCCGGCACCGCGTGGGCGCTCTCGTCCAGCAACAACTACAACGCCAACGCGCTGCTCGATTTCCTGGATGAGCCGGACGTCTCGAAGCCGGCGGTGATCGAGATCCTCAAGGTCCACAAGCACAACCTGAGCGTGCACGACCTCCTGCGCCGGGCCTACGAGCTCGACACGAAGGAAAAAGCCGCCCTCTTCAAGATCATCGAGGAGATCGTCACCGAGGACATGGTGCCCGACCTGATCGCCCGGATGGGCGGCAAAGATCCCGCGGTCAAGATCCACCTCATCAACCTGCTGGCCCGGTTCGACAATCGCGAGATCGACGCGGCGCTCGAGATGCAGCTCGGCGACCCGAACAAGCTCGTGCGGAGCGCGGCGCTCGGCGCCCTGGCGCAGCGCGGCGGCGGGGCCAACGTGGCGAAGGTCGCGAAATGCCTGCTCGATCCCGACCTCGACGTGCAGAACAAGGCCGTCGACGTCCTGATCCGGATGAACCACCCGGAGACGATCCGGCACCTCGTGCCGGCGCTGAAGGACGAGTCCGAGTACACGCGCCGCGCCGCCGTCGAGGTGCTGAACGAGATCGGCACCGTGGATTCCGTCAAGTACCTGCTGGAAGCGATCAAGGACGACGACTGGTGGGTGCGCGCGCGCGCCGGCGACGCGCTGGCGGAGATCGGGGGACCGAAGGTCGTGGACTCGGTGCTCCAGCTCATCCGCGACGAGGACGAGGACATCCGCCGCACGGCGATCGAGATCCTGAACGCGACCCGCGACGAGCGCGCGGTCGACGAGCTGATCAAGGCCACCGACGACACGGACTGGTGGGTACGCGAACGCGCGGTGGACGCGCTGTCGCAGATCGGCAGCCCCAAGGCCGTGCCGAAGCTCGTCAGCATGCTGGGCCAGAACCCGAAGACCGACAGCGTGGTCGTCCGCGCGCTCGGCAAGCTCGGCGACCACAAGATCGTCGACAAGATCCTGCCGCTGCTCAAGCGGCCCGAGCGCGAGATCCAGGTCGAGGCGATCAAGGCCCTCGCCCACCTCGTCGACCAGAAGCGTGCGGAGTCGGTCCGGCAGCTTCTCAACAAGATCAAGCTGTCGAGCACCGGCGATTCGACCATCATCAACATCGCCGACAAGGCGATCAAGGAGCTCGACGCGAAGTTCTCCGCCACGGTGCTCGAGGAGAATGCCCGCGCCGAGAAGATCCGCGCCGAGAAGAGCGGCGAGCACACGCGCACCCTGCTGATCGAGAACGAGGACATCGACCAGCTCATCGCCGCGAAGCAGGACGAGGTCCTCGACATTTCCAAGCTGCAGCCCGGCGACCTCATCGACGGGCGTTACCGCTTCATCGAGAAGATCGGCAAGGGCGCGTTCGGCACGGTGCTCCTGATGGAGGACGAGGTCGTCGACGAGCGGCTGATCCTCAAGTTCCTGAATCCCAACGTCTCCTCCGACGAGGAGATGATGAAGCGCTTCGTCCACGAGCTGCGGTACTCGCGCAAGATCACGCACCGCAACGTCATCCGCATCTACGACTTCCTGCGGCTGCAGGGCTGCTACGCGATCTCGATGGAATACTTCCCTTCGCACACCTTGTCGGCCGAGATCCCGGACGGCAAGCCGATGGCGTTCGACAAGGCGCTCAAGTACTCCTGCGACATCGCGACCGGCATGGCCGTGGCGCACCAGGCCGGCGTCATCCACCGCGACCTGAAGCCCGCCAACATCCTCGTGAACGACGAGGGCCTGCTGAAGATCGTGGACTTCGGGGTGGCCGCGGCCGCCAGCAGCGGCGACACGCAGCTCACGAAGACCGGGTACGTGATCGGCTCGCCGAAGTACATGGCGCCGGAGCAGATTCTCGGCAAGAAGGTGGACGAGGCGGCCGACATCTACAGCGTCGGCGTCATCATGTACGAGATGGTCACGGGACAGCCGCCCTACACGCGCGGCGACCACATGTCGGTGATGTACCAGCACGTGCAGGGCAAGGCCAAGCCGGTCAAGGAGCTGAACCCGAACGTGCCGGACGACTACGCCGCGGTGATCGCCAAGGCGATGTCGGTGGACAAGACGAAACGCTACCGCTCGATGGACGAGCTCCTCGATGCTTTGGAATCGGTGAAGCTGTAAATGCCGCGGATCGACTCGTTCCTGAAGCTCGGCCTCGCCCAGGGCTGCTCGGACGTCCACCTCGCGGTCGGCGTCCCGCCGATGCTGCGCATGAACGGCGATCTCATGCCGATCAAGTTCCGCGACCTGTCGGATACCGAGCTCGAGGGCTACGTCAACGAGATCCTCACCGACTCGCAGAAAGCGAGGTTCGACTCGGGACGCGACCTCGATTTCTCCTACGTGACCGAGGACGGCGGGCGCTTCCGCGTCAATCTGTTCCGCAAGGACACCGGCGTCGGAGCCGTCTTCCGCCACATCCCCAACGAGGTACCGACGCTCGAGAAGCTCAAGGTTCCTCCCGTCATCCGCGATTTCTGCGACTACCACCAGGGCATGGTGCTGGTGACGGGATCGACCGGCACGGGCAAGTCCACCACGCTCGCTGCGATGATCGATCACCTGAACAAGACGCGCAGCCTGAACATCATCAGCCTCGAGGACCCGATCGAGTTCGTGCACCCGAGCAAGAAGTGCCAGGTCATCCAGCGCGAGCTCGGGACGCACCTGAAGAGCTTCGCGGACGGGGTGCGCTCGGCGATGCGCGAGGACCCCGACGTGATCCTCGTCGGCGAGCTGCGCGACGCCGACACGATCTCCATGGCGATGACCGCGGCGGAAACCGGGCACCTGGTGCTCGGGACCCTGCACACGACCAGCGCCGTGAAGACGATCGACCGCATCATCGACGCGCTGCCCGGCGAGCTCAGGGAGCAGACCAAGAGCTTCCTCGCGCACAGCCTGAAAGCGGTGGTGACCCAGGTGCTCGTCAAGACGCCGGACGGGCGCGGCCGGCGGGCAGTGCTGGAAATCCTGGTGAACAACCGCGCCATCGCGAAGCTCATCATGAGCGACCAGACCCACCAGATCCCGGCACAGCTCCAGACCGGCCGGGATTCGGGCATGCAGCTCATGGACCAGGCGCTGCTCGCCGCCATCGAAGCCGGCGAGGTCGATCCCGACGACGCTTTCCGCTACGCCAGCGACCGCCGCAAGTTCAAGCGGTACGTGACCGACACCGGCATTCTCCCGTCGCTGGACGTCGAGGAATGAGCCGGGGCGCGCCGTGAACCGGATCGACGAGTACCTCAAGGAAGCGCTCACGAAGAGCGCCTCCGACCTGCACTTCATCTCCGGCGACCCGCCCCGCATACGCGTTCACGGGCAGCTCATGCTGATGAACGACGAGGTGCTCACGATCGACGGCGTGCGGGCGGCGCTCTACGAGATCATGCCGGGAACCGTCCAGCGCGACTTCGAGACCAACGATGCCGTGGATTTCGCCTACGAGATGCCCGGCGTGTCGCGCTTCCGGGTGAACGTCATGCGGCACCTGAACGGCATCGGCGCCGTCTTCCGCGCCATTCCGTCCAAGGCGCTCACCCTCGAGGAGCTGAAGATGCCGGAGGTCGTGCACAACCTTTGCAAGCAGACCTCCGGCATGATCCTGGTCACGGGCAAGACCGGCTCCGGCAAGTCGACCACGCTGGCGGCGATGATCGATGCGATCAACAAGCGCATTCGCGGTCACATCCTGACGATCGAGGATCCGATCGAGTTCGTGCACCAGCGGCAGAACTGCCTCGTGAGCCAGCGCGAAGTCGGCCGGCACAGCCCCACGTTCGCGGACGCGCTGCACTCCGCCCTGCGTGAGGATCCGGACGTCATCCTCGTCGGCGAGCTGCGCGACCTCGAAACCATGAGCATCGCCGTCACCGCGGCGGAAATGGGCATCCTGGTCATGGGCACGCTGCACACGAACGGGGCTGCCCAGACCGTGGACCGCATCATCAACTCGTTCCCCGCGGACAAGCAGAGCCACATCCGCACGATGCTGTCGACCTCGCTGCGCGGCGTCATCTCGCAGCAGCTCCTGCCGACCAAGCACAAGCCGGGGCGCATCGCCGCGCTCGAGATCCTCGTCAACACCTCCGCCGTTTCGAACCTCATCCGGCAGGGGCGACTGGACCAGCTCGAGACCGCGATGCAGTCCGGGGGTGCCGTCGGCATGCAGACCATGGATTCGGCGCTCATGGACCTGTTCGAGCGGCGCTTCATCTCCGGCAGGGAGGCGTACCAGCAGGCCAACAACAAGGCCAAGTTCCAGCAGTTCAAGGACCAGAACTGACCCGGGCGCCTCGGCCCCTGTAGCAGCACGCGCCGCGCGCGGCCGAACGAGGCTCATTCGGGCCTGAGTGGCGCCGACCTCTGCCTCCGCATCGTTCATGCCCGCTGGCGATCGGGGCTCAAGCTCCGCCGCGACCGGGGGGTGTCCCTGGGGGAATGGCTCCCATGCGGACACGGCGGAGCAGCGCGGGCATCGGCGCAGAGGGTACGTCCCGCGCCGCGCTGGTCCGCCGTGTCCTCGGTCCGCTTTATTTCCCCCAGGGACACCCCCCGGCCACGGCTCCGCGGTGGGTTCTCGGCCGGGCATGAACGATGCTTGCTCCGCGATTCGGCCGGTGGCCGGGCATGAACGATGCTGAGGGGCATCTCGCGGCCTGCAGTGGCGCATTGGGCGCGACGGCGATGTCGAACGAACACTGCAGCGTATCCGCGATGCACGGCCCTCGGGCAGCGTGCGCCTCGCGTGCGCCCGCCGGACGCTCGCCGCGGCGGTCGTGGCATAATTGCCGCCTTTGAGCCGCGCGCCGCACATGCCCGAGAATCGCCGCAAAATCCTGGTCACCAGCGCCCTCCCCTACGCCAACGGGTCCATCCACCTGGGCCACATGGTGGAATACCTGCAGTCCGACATCTGGGCGCGCTTCCAGAAGCTCCGCGGCCACCTCTGCACCTATGTGTGCGCGAGCGACGCGCACGGCACGCCGATCATGATCCGGGCGCGGCAGGAGAACATCACCCCGGAAGAGCTGATCGCGCGGATGGCGAAGGAGCAGCTCGCCGACCTCGAAGCGTTCGGCGTCGCGTTCGACAACTTCCACACGACGCATTCGCCGGAGAACGAGGAGCTCGTCGGCCGCATCTACCACGCGCTCAAGGATGCGGGCCACATCTACACCCGCATGATCGAGCAGGCCTACGACGAGCGCGAGGGGATGTTCCTGCCGGACCGCTTCGTGCGCGGCACCTGCCCCCGCTGCGGCACGCCCGACCAGTACGGCGACGCCTGCGAGAGCTGCGGCGCCACCTACACGCCGCGCGACCTCGTGGACCCCGTCTCCGTGCTGTCCGGCACGCCGCCCGTATGGCGGGAATCCGAGCACTACTTCTTCCGCCTGAGCGCCTTCGGCGACCGCCTGCGGGCCTGGATGGAGCGCGCGAACCTGCACCGCAACATCACGAGCAAGCTCGAAGAGTGGTTCACGGCCGGGCTCGAGGACTGGGACATCTCCCGCGACGCGCCCTACTTCGGATTCCTCATTCCCGGCACCACGGACAAGTACTTCTACGTGTGGCTCGACGCCCCGGTGGGTTACATGGCGAGCTTCCTGCACCTCACCCGGCGCCGGGACGATCTCGATTTCGACGAATACTGGCGGCCCGGTCACGGCACCGAGCTCTATCACTTCATCGGCAAGGACATCGTGTATTTCCACACGCTGTTCTGGCCGGCGGTGCTGGAAGGTGCGGGCTTCAAGCAGCCCGACAGCGTGTTCGCACACGGTTTCCTCACCGTCAACGGCACGAAGATGTCCAAGTCGCGCGGCACGTTCATCAAGGCGCGGACGTATCTCGACCACCTCGACCCGAGCTTCCTGCGCTACTACTACGCCGCGAAACTCGGGCCCGGGATGGACGACATCGACCTCAACCTCGAGGATTTCGTCGCCCGCGTGAACGCGGACCTGGTGGGCAAGCTCGTGAACATCGCGAGCCGCTGTGCCGGCTTCATCACGCGGCACTTCGAGGGCCGCCTCGCCGACCGCCTCGACGACGAGGCGCTGTTCGCGGAGTTCGCGGCGGCTGCCGGCGACATCGCCCAGGGCTATGAGCAACGGGAATACTCGCGGGCGATGCGCGCGATCATGGCCCTCGCCGACCGGGCGAACCGCTACATCGAGGAGAAGAAGCCGTGGGTGCTGGCGAAGGAGGACGGCCGGCTGCCCGAGGTCCAGGCGGTCTGCACCCAGGGGCTCAACCTCTTCCGCACCCTCATGGTCTGGCTGGATCCCGTGTTGCCCGGCGTCGCCCGCGACACGCGCACGCTGTTCGGCGAACCGGCCTGGGAGTGGGACTCGGCGACGACGCCCAGGCTCGGATCCCCGATCGCCCCGTACCAGCCGCTCCTCACGCGCCTGCGGCCCGAGCAGGTGGAACGAGTCGTCGAGCAGACGCGGCAGGAGGCGTCCTGACCCGGCGACGGTCGCGGCCGTTGGCACTACAATAAGCCCCGTGAGCGGAGTCGGTTCCGCTTCGTGCCGCCTGCGCCGCAGGCCTTACGGATCCAGCGATGTCCGATCTCTTCCTGATTCTCGTCGCGACCGTGCTGGTCAACAATTTCGTGCTCACCCGTTTCCTCGGGTTGTGCCCTTTCATGGGCGTCTCGCGCAATCTCGACGCGGCCGTCGGCATGGCCCTCGCGACCGGCTTCGTGCTGACCTTGTCCTCGGCGATGAGCTTCCTCGTGCATCGCTTCGTGCTCGAGCCTTTCGACATCGGCTATCTCCGGACCCTGTCTTTCATCCTCGTGATCGCGGCGAGCGTGCAGTTCACGGAGACCATGGTGCGCCGGCTGAGCCCGCTGCTGCACCAGGTGTTGGGCATCTACATCCCGTTGATCGCCACCAACTGCGCGGTGCTGGGCGTCGCGCTCCTCAACGTGCAGGAGGCGCACACCTTCGTCGAATCGGTCGTGTTCGGGCTCGGCGCCTCGCTCGGCTTCGCGCTGGTGCTCGTGCTCTTCGCCTCCGTGCGCGAAAAGCTCGTCGTCGCGGACATTCCCGCGCCGTTCCGCGGCACCGCCATCGCGCTCCTGACCGCCGGCATCATGTCCCTGGCCTTCATGGGCTTCTCCGGGATGGCCCGCCCCTGAGCCGCAGATGCTGACCGGCGTTCTCACCGCTGCCCTCCTGATGAGCGGAATCGCGCTCGCGGCGGGCCTGCTGCTCGGCTACACGTCGCGCCGCCTTCCCGGCAGCACCGATTCGCTCGTCGAGCAGGTGAACGAGCTGCTGCCGCAGACGCAATGCGCGCAGTGCGGCTATCCCGGGTGCCGCCCGTACGCCGCCGCGATCGTGGACGAAGGCGCACCGATCAACCTGTGCCCGCCCGGCGGCAAGGAGACGGTCGAGCGGCTGGCGCGCCTGCTCGACCGCGAGCCGGCGCCGCCGGAAGCGCCCGCGCCGGTCGCCCCCGGCACGGTCGCGATCATCGACGAATCCGCCTGCATCGGCTGCACCTGGTGCCGCGAGGCGTGCCCCGTCGATGCGATCACGGGGGCGCGGCATTACATGCACACGGTCATTGCGGGCGAATGCACGGGCTGCGCGCTGTGCGTGCCGCGCTGCCCGGTGGATTGCATCACCATGACCTCCCCGGCATGAACGGCGCCGCCACCTGGGACTTGGGAAAATGGTACGGCGGCCTGCGCCTGCCGCCCGAGAAGGCGCGGTCCACCGCCCAGCCGATTCGCGAAGTGCCGGTGCCGGAGCGGCTCGTCCTGCCGCTCGCGCAGCATTCCGGCGATCCGGCGCAACCCGTCGTGGACGTCGGCGATCGCGTCCTGAAAGGCCAGCTCGTCGCCGCCGCCGACGGCATCCTGAGCGCCCCGGTTCACGCCTCGTCGTCGGGCACCGTCGCCGCGTTCCAGCCGTGGCCGGTGTCGCGGCGCTTCGGCGAGAACGCGCCGTGCATCGTCATCGAATGCGACGGCGAGGACCGCGCGATCGACATGGCCGCGGAGGCCGTCGACTTCGAGCGCATGGAGCCGGCCGCGCTGCTCGAGCGGATCCTCGAGGGCGGCATCGTGGGGCTCGGGGGCGCGGTGTTCCCGACCGCGCAGAAGCTGATGCAGGCGCGTACGCAGCCGTTGCACACGCTGCTCGTCAACGGGGTCGAGTGCGAGCCCTACATCAGCTGCGATGACATGCTGATGCGGGAGGCGCCCGGGGACGTGCTGCAGGGCGCGCGTGTCCTGCTGCATGCGCTCGGCATCGACAAGTGCGTCGTCGTGCTCGAGAGCGACAAGCCGCACGCGTGGCACGCGATGGCGGACGCGCTCGCCGAGCTCGGCGACGATCGCATCTCCCTGAAGCAGGTGCCGACGATCTACCCGTCGGGCGGAGAGGACCAGGTCGTCCAGCTCGTCACCCGCAAGGAAGTCCCGAGCGGCGGACTTCCCACGGACGTCGGCTGCGTCGTCCAGAACGTGGGCACGGTCGCGGCCGTCTGGCACTGGATCCGCCACGGTGAGCCGCTCATCTCACGCGTGACCACCGTCACCGGCGACGGCGTCGTGAATCCCATGAACGTCCGGGTGCGCCTGGGCACGCCGGTCGCGGACGTGATCGCCTTCGCCGGCGGCTACTCGGAGCGCGCCAGCCACCTGGTCATCGGCGGCCCGATGACCGGCAAGTCCGTCACCACGGACCGCGTCCCGGTGGTGAAAGCCACCAACTGCATCCTCGTGCTGTCGGAGCTTTTGCCGACCGGGGACGAGAAGCCGTGTATTCGCTGCGGCGAGTGCGCGGTCGTCTGTCCCGTCGTGCTCCAGCCGCAGGAGCTCTACTGGTACACGATCGCCGACAACCACCAGCGGCTTCGCGAGCTGGGGCTGCGGGACTGCATCGAATGCGGCTGCTGCGACCTCGTCTGTCCCAGCCACATTCCGCTCGTCTCGTATTTCCGCAAGGCAAAGGCACGCATCCTCGAGCTGGCGGCGGAAAAGGAGCGCGCGGAGCGCGCCCGGCGACGCTTCGAGGCACGCAGCGAGCGCCTGGAGCTCGAGGAACGCAAGCGCCGCGAGGACCTCGCCCAGCAGAAGCTCTCCGCGATCAAGGCGGGCCCGGAGGAGATCCGCCGCATGGTCGAGCGCGCGCGCGGCAGGAAGGACCCGGGCGAGTAGCCTTGGAATTCGAACGCCGCGAATCGCCTTACGGCAGGCCGCCCACGGACGTCGGCGCCACGATGCGCCAGGTGCTCTACGCGCTGGTGCCGGCGGCGCTCGCGTACGTGTGGTATTTCGGCACCGGGTTCATCCTGAACCTGTTCTTCGCGGCGCTGTTCTGCGTGGCCGGGGAGGCGTTCATGCGCCGCGTGCGCGGCAAACCGGTCGAAGAGGCGCTGCTCGACTTCAGCGCCCTCGTGACCGCCGCCCTGCTCACCTTCTCCCTGCCGCCGCTCACGCCCTGGTGGGTAACGGCCACGGCGGCGTTGTTTGCGATCGTCGTCGCGAAGCACCTGTACGGCGGGCTCGGCTACAACGTCTTCAACCCGGCGATGGCCGGCTATGTCGCGGCCCTGGTGGCCTTTCCGGCGTACATGGCGTTCTGGCCGGCGCCGCGCATCGGCGACATCGACTACCACTACATGACGTTCTACGAGACGGCGCGCTATGCGTTCACCGGCTCGCTCCCCGATTACCTGACGATCGATGCGATCACGCGGGCAACGCCCCTCGACGCGCTGAAGTCGGGCTTCGAGAACATGCAGACCTTCCGGGAGATCCACAACAATCCCCTCATGGGAGACTTCGGCGGCCGTGGCTGGGAGTGGATCGGCAACTTCCTCGCCATCGGCGGCGGCTGGCTGCTGCTGCGCAAGGTCATCCGCTGGCACATTCCCGCGGGCGTGCTCGCCGGCGTGCTGCTGCCGTCCGGCTTCATGTACGTGTTCGGCAGCGGCCTGCACGCCAGTCCCGGCTTCCACCTGTTCAGCGGCGGGACGATCCTGTGCGCGTTCTTCATCGCCACGGACCCGATCACGGCCGCGACCAGCCCGCGCGGGCGGCTGCTGTACGGGTTCGGCATCGGGCTGCTCATCTACGCCATCCGGCGCTGGGGCAGCTACGCGGACGGCGTGGCGTTCGCCGTGCTGCTCATGAACATGGCGGTGCCCGCGATCGATCACCTGACGCGGCCGCGGATCATCGGCCATTCGAAGCGCGAGAAGGACGAGGCCCGATGACGGAGCCTTCGGCCTGGAAGAGCGGAGTCACGCTCGCCCTGCTCGCCGCGGTGTGCACTGCGCTCGTCGCGCTCACCTGGCACCTGACCGCACCGCGTATCGCCGAGAACGAGCAGGCCGCGCTCGAGCGCAGCCTCACTCCCACGCTCGAGGACCTGCTCTACGACAACAACCTGACGGAATCCGAGATCGTGATCCCGCCGCCGCACGAGCTGCCGGGCAAAGAGCCGGTGCGCGTGTACCGGGTCTGGTCCGGCGAGCAGCCGGTGGCGGCCGTGTTCATCGTGGAGGAGCCGGGCGGCTACGCGGGCCCGATCCGGCTGCTCGTCGCCGTGCGGTACTCCGGCGAGCTGACCGGCGTGCAGGTGCTCGCGCACCGCGAGACGCCGGGCCTCGGGGACCAGATCGAGCCCGCGAAATCCGACTGGCTGCAGCAGTTCGTCGACGCCTCGCTCTCCGACCCTCCCCGCGAGCGCTGGCGCGTACGGCGCGACGGGGGCTCCTTCGACCAGATCACCGGCGCGACGGTCACCACCCGGGCCGTCGTCCGGGCGGTGCGCCTGACCTTGCTATACTTCGAGGCTCATCGCGACGAGATCTTCGCCGCGGAACCGAACCGGGAAGCCGCCGAGTGACGAACGGAAGCCACACGACGCACATCTTCGCGTCCGGTGTCTGGGACGACAACCCGGGGCTCGTGCAGCTCCTCGGCCTGTGCCCCCTGCTCGCGGTCACCACCACGCTCGTGAACGGGCTGAGCCTCGGGCTCGCGACCATGATGGTGCTCGGCATGTCGAACCTGCTCGTCTCCGCAAGCCGGCGCTGGATCCGGAGCGAGATCCGCATCCCGATGTACGTCCTCATCATCGCGAGTCTCGTCACCTGCGTCGAGCTCGTGTTCAAGGCGTACTTCCCGGCGCTGGACCGTTCGCTCGGAATCTTCATCCCGCTCATCGTGACGAACTGCACGGTGGTGGCGCGTGCCGAGGTCTTCGCGTCGCGCAATCCCGTCGTCCCGAGCGTCGTGGACGGCCTTTCGATGGGGCTCGGCTTCGCCCTGCTCCTCACCGCGATCGGCACGTTCCGCGAGCTGCTCGGGGGCGGCACCGTCTTCGCGCACCTCGACATGCTGTTCGGCGGCGAGCCGTTCCGCGGGCTCATGATCGCGGACGGCGGCTTCCTGCTGGCGCTGTTGCCGCCCGGTGCCTTTTTCAGCCTGGCCCTCGCCGTGGCGGCCAAGAATGCGCTCGATCACCGGCGGCGCCAGCACGTCGGCGCGATCGCGCGCCAGTCGATGCCCTAGGCGCAGCAAGCGAGCGAGCCCTGCCCGTTGAACGCCCGCACCCGCAACGCGATCTTCCGCCGCTTCCAGAAGGCGAACCCGCATCCCGATACCGAGCTCGAGTACCGGACGCCGTTCGAGCTTTTGGTCGCGGTCGTGCTCTCCGCCCAGGCCACGGACGTCGGCGTGAACAAGGCCACCGCGAAGCTGTTCCCGGTCGCGAACACCCCCGAGGCGATCCTCGAGCTCGGGGTCGAGGGACTGAAGGAGTACATCCGCACGATCGGGCTGTTCAACAGCAAGGCCGAGAACCTCGTGAAGACCGCCCGCATCCTGGTCGAGAAGCACGGCGGCGAGGTGCCGCGCACGCGCGAAGCGCTCGAGGCGCTGCCGGGCGTCGGGCGCAAGACGGCCAACGTGATCCTGAACACCGCGTTCGGCGAACCGACGATTGCCGTGGACACGCACATCTTCCGGGTGGCGAACCGTACCGGGCTCGCGCCGGGCAGGACCCCGCGCGAAGTCGAGCAGCGCCTGCTCGAGACCACGCCCCCGGAATACCGCAAGAACGCCCATCACTGGCTGATCCTGCACGGGCGTTACGTGTGCAAGGCGCGGCGGCCGGAATGCTGGCGCTGCCTGATCGCCGACCTGTGCGAGTATCCGGACAAGACGCCGCCCCCGGAAAAGTCGGCGAAGCCGGAAAAGGCGACGCGGCGTGCGACATCGAAGACGCGACGGAGGCGCGCCGTCACGTGATTTTCGGTCGTGACCGGCGCGAGCTCCGGGCGATGTACGGGGAGGCCTGGCGCAAGGCACAGGCGGGCGAGGTCTTGAGCCCGCTGGAAGCGCAGATCGTGCAGGTGATCGAAGACCATCCCGAGTACCACGGGGACGTGCTCGATCCCGATCTCGGGCGCTCGTACACGGTCGAGGAAGGCCGCACCAACCCGTTCCTCCACATGGGCCTGCACCTCGCGTTGCGGGACCAGGTCGCGACCGATCGGCCTCCCGGCATCCGCGAGACCTTCCGCAAGCTCGCCGCCCGGACCGGCGACCGGCTCGCTGCGGAGCACCGCGCGATCGAGTGCCTCGCCGAGACGCTGTGGGAGGCGCAGCGCGCGAACACCGCCCCCGACGAGCAGGCCTACCTCGAGAAGCTGAAACGCCTCCTGTAGGTGCGGGCAGCGTTCGCGACCGAACACGCTCCGATCGCGGCCCCGCCGGGGTCGAGGCTGGAGCCGCTGACCGGTCGCCGGCGCCGCGCGGTCCTGCACGGCGCCATGGCGAATTCCGTCGCGTCGGGAGTACCGCTGCCAGGTTCCCGGGCGCGTAATATTCCCCGTCCGTCCCCGGTCTCACTGTCCACCGAAGCCTGTCCGCCGGGAGGACCGACCCATGCACCTGAGCCGCCTCGTTCTCGCCATCCCGCTCTCGTTCCTGGCCGGCGCACCGGCCCTGTCCGCCGCCCCGGAAGCCGACCCGGGCGCTATCGACGCCGCGCTCGCCAATCCCGACCGGCCTGCCGAGGATCGCGAGCAGGACGGCTGGCGCAAGGCCGACGAGGTGCTCGAGTTCCTCGGGCTGCATCCCGGCATGCACGTCATCGACTATTTCGCGGCCGACGGCTACTACAGCGAGCTGATGTCGTACGTGGTCGGCCCCGAAGGGCGGGTCGTCGCGTACAACAACGCGCCGTACCTCGGGTTCTCCGGGGATACGCCCGCGCAGCGCTACGCGAACGAGCGCCTCCCGAACGTCGTGCAGGTGACGACGGCGCCGGAGGAGCTGGCGCTCGAGCCCGGGAGCCTGGACGCGGCGCTGTTCGTGTGGACCTACCACGACCTGTACTGGCAGCCGAAGGACGAGAGGAGCCAGGCGGGCTGGCCGGTGATCGACCCGGAGCAGGCGCTGGCAAAGCTGGTCCCCGCGCTGAAGCCCGGCGCCGTCGTGGTGGTTGTCGACCACGTCGCGCCCGCGGGCAGCGACCCGGTGGAGACGGTCGACGCCGCGCACCGCATCGACCCGGCGGTCATCCGGCGCGATTTCGAGGCCGCGGGCTTCGTGTTCGATGCCGAAAGCCCGGTCTTCCGCAATCCCGACGACGATCACGCCACCCCGGTGTTCGACGATGCGATCCGCTACCGGACGGACCAGGTGATGTACCGCTTCCGGAAGAAGTGACCGCCGCACCGGCGGGGTCGGCCGATGCGGCGCCGGTGAGACGGGGGCCGCTGCGGTAACATGCCGGTTCAGGAAGGTCCTGGGCTCCGCATCGTGTCCGCTACCGCCGACGACCGCACCGCCACCGCTGCCGCGAGCGATTCCACGTCGCGCCGTGTCGCCGGCGCGGGCCTCGGCCTGCGCCGCGGGCTGATGGACGCGCTGATGGCGGATGCGCCCGCGGAGGTCGATTTCATGGAAATCGCCCCGGAGAACTGGATCCGCGTCGGGGGCAGGCTCGGTCGCAAGCTGCGTTTCTTCACCGAGCGCTACCCGTTCATGCTGCACGGCCTGTCGCTCAGCCTCGGCGGCCCCTCGCCGCTGGACGAGAACCTGCTGCGCGACATCAAGGCGTTCATGGACGAGCACGGCATCGAGTCCTACTCCGAGCACCTGAGCGCCTGCTCCGACGACGGCCACCTCTACGACCTCATGCCGATCCCGTTCACCGCGGAAGCCGTGGGCTGGGTCGCCGGGCGGATCCGGCGTGCGCAGGACATCCTGGAGCGCCGCCTCGCGATCGAGAACGTCTCCTACTACGCGCCGCTCGACACCGCGCTGTCCGAGATCGATTTCACGCTGGCCGTGCTCGACGAAGCCGACTGCGACCTGCTGCTCGACGTCAACAACGTGGTCGTCAACGCGATCAACCACCGCTACGACGCGCGCGCGTTCATCGACGCGATGCCGGCCGGGCGCGTGCGCTACCTGCACATCGCCGGCCACCACGTCGAGGCCGAGGACCTGCGCATCGACACCCACGGCAGCGCCGTCGGTGACGCCGCGTGGTCGCTGCTCGCGCATGCCTACGAGCGCTTCGGGCCGCTGCCCACGCTGCTCGAGCGCGATTTCAATTTCCCGCCGCTCGGCGAGCTGCTCGCCGAGGTGCGGCAGATCCGTGCGCTGCAGGCGCGTGCCCGCCAGCCTGTGCCGGAGGCATCCGCCGGTGCCTGAAGCCCTCGCGTTCCAGGAGAAACAACGCGAGCTCGCGGCGCACATCCGCGACCCGGAGCGGAATCCGCCTCCGGCCGGCATCGAGGACCGCCGCCTCGCGGTGTACCGCGAGCTGTTCTTCAACAACCTCGACGCGCTGCTCCGCAGGACGTTCCCGGTGCTGCGCGCGGTGCTCGGCGACGGCGGGTGGCGTGCGCTCGTGCGCGAGTTCATGATCCGCCACCGGGCGCATACGCCCTGGTTCCTCGAGGTGCCGCGCGAGCTGGTCGGGTTTCTCGCCGCGCGCGCCGAGGACCCTGCGCTGCCCTTCCTGGCCGAGCTCGCGCATTACGAATGGGCGGAGCTGGCCCTGTCCGTCTCCCCGGCGAGCGACGACCTCGCGGCGATCGACCCCGACGGCGACCTGCTCTCGGGCGTGCCGGTCAAGTCAGTGCTCGCGTGGTCGCTGTCCTACCGCTTCCCGGTGCACCGGATCTCGAACGACTTCCGGCCCACCCAGGCGCCTCCGCAGCCCACCTGCCTCGTCATCCACCGGAACCCGGACGACGAGACCGCGTTCCTGGAGCTGAACCCGGCGACGGCGGCCCTGCTCGAGCGCATCGCGGACAACCCGGGAGGCGCGAGCGGCCGCGAGCTCCTGCTCGCGCTCGCCGCGGACCTCGGCTACGCGGACCCGGCGGCGCTCGTCGGGCACGGCCGCAGCGCGCTCGCCGAGCTGCGCGCCAGGGGCATCCTGCTCGGTACGCGGCGGACAGGGTAGGCACGCGCCCGGGCACCGCGGCGCTCACAGCCGTCGGGCACCGGCATACGGGAATCCGCCCCCTTCGATGTCGTGCAACGACGCCATGCGCGTACGGGTCATGATGTCCCCGCTATCCGCCTCGCTCGATCGGCGCGCCTCATACTTTCTCCACCTGCGCCGTGAAGACGTAGCCCGAGCCCCGTTCGGTCCTGATCAGCGTCGGCCGGCTCGGGTCCCGCTCCAGCTTGCGGCGCAACCTGAGGATCTGCACGTCGATGCTGCGATCGAAGACCTCGTGGTCGTGGACGCGGCTCGCGGCCAGGAGTTGCTCACGGCTCTGCACCCGCTGCGGCGCCTTCAGGAACGCCACGAGCAGGTTGCACTCGCCGCTCGTCAGCGGCAGCTCCTCCCCGTCCGGGGAAGTCAGGCGCCTCGTCTGCATGTCGAGCTCCCAGCCTGAAAAGCGGTAACGGGCCTTTTTCTCGCGGGTACGCGCGCGCCGGTCGGCGGCTTCCGCGCGCCGCAGCACGGCGCGCACCCGCGCGAGGAGCTCCCGCGGGCTGAACGGCTTCGTCACGTAGTCGTCCGCGCCCAGCTCCAGGCCGACGATGCGATCCGCCTCGTCGCGCCGGTGCCCGGTGACGATGATGACCGGCGCCTCGGGCGGCGTCCCCAGCCGGCGCATGAGATCGAGCCCGTCCTCGTGGGCGAGCTTCATGTCGAGAATGACGAGATCGACGTCCGCGTCGCGCAGCACGCGCATCATGCCGTCGCCGTCCGGCACCGCACTGACCCTGAAATGGTGGCTGCCGAGATAGTCCGACACCAGGTCACGCATCGCGGCGTCGTCGTCGACGACGAGAATGTGCCGGGCGGAGGGGCGCGCGGACCGGGAGCTCCGGCCGGGAACCCGGTTGTGCTGACCAGCCGGCATACGGACGGCCCAACCTCCGATGCTTGCGGGCGAACGACCTGACCGCGGTCATTCTAGGGCCTCGTCACCTGCGGGTCGCCCCCAAGCACGGCAATTTCATTGAACCTCGCGGGCAATCGAGGCGTCTCTTGAGCGGAGGCTTTCCGCATGCCGCGATGGACCGCCCGCATTCGCCAGTCGCTCCGCCTGCACCGCGCCGTTGCGCCGCTCGCACTCGTGGCCGTCACGATCGGCACGGCCTGGACCGCACCGCCCGCGGGCGAGCCGATCGCGCCGCTCCCGTCGAGCGCCGGAACCGCCGATCCTGCCTGCGTCGCCCTGGGTGAACGCCTGTTCCACGATCCGCGCCTGTCGGGGGGCAACCGGGTCGCCTGCGCTTCCTGCCACGACCTCGCGCGAGGCGGCGACGACGGGCTCGCGCGCGCCGTTTCCCCCGACGGCGAGGTGCTGCCCTTCAACACGCCCACGGTCTTCAACGCGGCGCTGAACTTCCGTTTCAACTGGCGCGGCAATTTCCGCACGCTGGAGGAGCACAACGAGGCGGTGCTCCTCGATGCCACGCTGATGAACGCACGCTGGAACGTGCTCTTGCCGAAGCTGCGGGCCGATCCGGATTACGCGCGCGCGTTCGCGGCGATCTACGGCAGGCCTCCGGAACGCACGGACGTTCTCGATGCCCTGGCGTGCTACCAGCGTTCGCTCCTGACACCCGATGCGCCTTTCGATCGTTACCTCCGGGGCGACACCGCTGCCATCAGCGCCGAAGCGGCGCAGGGCTATCGCCTGTTCAAGGAGTACGGCTGCGCGGCCTGTCACCAGGGAACGAACGCCGGCGGCAACCTGTTCCAGAAGTTCGGCGTGTTCGCGACGCCGCTCGCGCACGCGGAATCGTCGCCGGAGGCCGACCTGGGCCGCTTTACCGTGACCGGACGCAACCGCGACAGGCGCGTCTTCCGGGTACCGAGCCTGCGCAACGTCGCGGTGACGGCGCCGTATTTCCACGACGGCCGCGCGACCTCGCTCGAGGAAGCGGTGGACGTCATGGCGCGAAACCAGCTCGGGCGCGAGCTCGGCGCGCGCGACATCGAGCTGATCGTCGAGTTCCTGCACACGCTCACCGGCGAGCATCGCGGCCACCCGCTTGCCGAGGGCGCGGGCCGCACGCCATGAAATCGCGTCTCACCGTCGCATTGCTCGCCACCGGCCTCGTCGCCGTGCTGACCTGGCTGCTCGTCCAGGGTACGGGACCCGACCGGCCGGGCCGCGAGAGGACGGACGCCCTGCAGGCGATCGTGTTTCACAACGCCGCGCTGCAGCGCGACGTGCTGCAGGCGCGCGCGGGCCTGCTCCGCCACTACGACCCGATCGTCCGGTCGATGAACGGGTTGCTCGAGGCGACCGCCGCCCTCGAGCACGCCGGCGACGTCGCCGGCGGCGACGTGCAACTGGACGTCGATCGGCGCATCCGCGCCCTCGCCGCGACGGTGCGCGACCAGGAAGCGGCCGTGGAAGCGTTCAAGTCGGAAAACGCCCTGCTCCGCAACTCGCTCGCCTATTTCAATCGCCTGGGCGCCCGGCTCGCGGCGGGTGAGGACAGCCGGCAGGCGGGGATTGCCGACGAGGCGGGAACGCTGGCGGCGGCCATGCTGCGGTTCGCGAACGCGCCGCTGCCCGACTCGGCGCGGCAGGTCGGCCGCTCGCTCGATCGCCTCGCCGCGGCGCCGGTATCCGGGCCGCTGGCGGGGGACGTGCGCGCGCTGGTCCTTCACGGTCGCCTGGTGCTGGCGACGCTGCCGGCGGTCGATGCCCTCGTCGCCCGCCTGCAGGCCGCCCCGGTAGCCGTGCAGGCCCGGGCGCTCCTCGACACCTTCGCCGAGATCCAGTCGCGACGGGCGGCACGCAGCGACCTGTTCCTGGCGCTCCTGTATGCCGCCGCGCTGTGCCTCGTCGCGTACGCGGTCCACCTGTTCCTCCGCCTGCGGGCGAACGCCGGGCTCCTCGAGCAACGGCTCGAGCTCGAGTCGCTGGTCGCCTCCATCTCCACGGCCTTCATCAACCTGCCGCCGGACCGCATCCGCGAGGGCATAGAGGACTCGCTGGCGCGCCTGGTTCGGTACGCCGGGCTCGACCGCGCGCAGATCGTCATGGCGCGCGACGGCGAGCCGGACGTCGCCGCGAGCTTCTTCGTCCAGCGGCCCGCGGCAGCGCCGGACTTGCCGCGCGCGGAGGTGGCGGCATTCGTGTCCCGCTGGCATCCCGCTGCGCTCGACCGGCAGGGCTGCACCTGTGTTCCCGCCGTCCGGCTGCTTGCCGACGGTCCGGAAAAGCGATCGCTGGAAGCGCGGCGGGTACGCTCCTGGCTGCGCCTTCCCCTGCAGGTGGCCGGCGAGGAGCTCGGGGTGCTGGCCCTGGATGCCGTGCGCGAAGAGAGGCACTGGCGGGACGACGACGTCGCGCTCTACCGGACCGCCGCCGGGATCTTCGCGAATGCCATGGCGCGGGAGCGCGCCGAGCTCGCTCGCGAGGAGCTGCAGTCGCGCCTGAACCGGTCGCAGCGCCTGGAAGCCATCGGCACGCTCGCGGGTGGCATCGCCCACGAGTTCAACAACATACTCGGGGCCATACGTGGCTACGGCGAGATGGCGCTCGGGATCCTGCGTGACCAGCCGCGCCCGCGCCGCTACGTCGAGCAGATCATGAAAGCCGGCGAGCGCGCGCAGAACGTCGTCGAGCAGGTGCTCGCCTTCGGGCGACGGCGCGAGCGGCAGCTTCGGGCGCTCGCGATCGAAACCGTGGTACAGGAAGCGCTCGGTCTCGCCCGTGCGTCGCTCCCGTCCACGCTGGAATGGCGCACACGCTTCGGTGCCGGTGACGCTGCCGTGCTCGGCGACGATACCGAGATCCAGCAGGTCGTGATGAATCTCTGCAAGAACGCTGCCCAGGCGATGGACGGGCGCGGTGTGCTCACCGTCGTCGTCGACACGGTGGAGATCGCCGGTGCCACGAAGCTCTCGCACGGCACGGTACAACCCGGGCGCTGGGTGCGCCTGCTCGTCGCGGACACGGGCCACGGCATCGAGCCGGCCGCGATGGAGCGCCTGTTCGAGCCGTTCTTCACGACGCGGCCGGCCGGGCGCGGCACCGGCCTCGGCCTGTCCACCGTTCACGGTATCGTCGCCGGTCACGGCGGAAGCATCGACGTTGCAAGCCGCAGCGGCGCAGGCACGACGTTCGCCATCTGGCTCCCGCGCGCGCCGGGTTCCGCGTCGCGGCAGGCCGGGCCGCGGCCGACACCGGTGCGAACGGGACGCGGGGAGACGGTGCTGCTCGTCGATGACGACGTCCCGCTCGTGCTGCTGGGCGAAGAGATGCTGGCCGCGCTCGGCTACGAACCGGTGGGTTTCGACCACGCCGATGCCGCGCTGGCGGCCTTCGACGCCGAGCCCCGGCGCTTCGACGTCGTGCTGACCGACGACATCATGCCCGGCATGCGCGGAACCGAGCTCGCGGGAGCCATCCACGAGATTCGACCGGACATCCCGATCGTGCTGATGACCGGCTACGCGCAGCCGCTGCGAGCTGAGCGGCTGCGCGCGAGCGGCATTCGCGAGGTCCTGAAGAAACCGTTGCTCTCGCGCGCCCTGGCGGACTGCCTCGCCCGGCACTTGCCTGCCCGTTGAGGCCGGCAGGCGGCACGTGAGCCTTCGTGTTTCATCCGTAATCGTTCAGCCGCCCGCTGAAACCGTCTCGCAGCATCCCGCGGCGATCATCTCCTTTGCTTCGAGGCGGCCGAGGGAGGCGCCCCGGGCGTTTCCGCCCGTTGCGTCATGTCTCGCCGGCCTGAACGGAGGGACGGATGATGCACTGGATCCTGATCGGAGCGGCCACGGCGGCGTTCGGCGTGGCCTGCTTTTTCGAGATGGTAGCCGGGGGAGACGGCACGATGCATGCGGACCCGCTGGTCGACCGTGGCCGGTACCTGGTGACGATCGGCGGCTGCAACGACTGCCATACGCCCGGTTACGCGGCGAAGGCCGGCGACGTGCCGGAGGATCGCTGGCTCACCGGCGACACGCTCGGGTTCAGCGGGCCATGGGGCACGACCTACCCGGTCAACCTGCGCCGGCTCCTCGGCACCATGAGCGAAGAGGAATGGGTGCGCTTCGCGCGCCACGCGCAAAGCCGGCCGCCCATGCCGTGGTTCAACCTGCGCGCCATGACGGAGCGGGATCTGCGTGCCATTCACCGTTATGTCCGCTCGCTGCCCCCCGACGACAGGCGTGTCCCCGCGTTCGTGCCGCCGGGCACGGAGCCGGCGACAGCGCACATCGTCATGACGCCCCGGCAGCCGCGACGCCGATGACGGCCGCAGCTCGCAAGCCCGCGCTCGGGGAAGACGGTCCCGTGCCCACGCCGGGCGCGCTCGCGGGTGACTTCACCGAGGAAGTCCTGCGGCGTGCCGGACTGCGCCGCGGCATGCGCGTGCTCGATGTCGGCTGCGGCAGTGGCGACCTCACCCTGCTCGCGAGCTGGCTCGTCGGTCCGTCGGGATTCGTGCTCGGCGTCGACCGCTCGGCGCAATCGCTGGCGCTCGCGGAGTGCCGCGCCGCAGCTGCCGGCCGGTCGGAACGGATACGCTTCACGACCGCCGACCTCGAGCAGTTCGTCCCCGACGATCGTTTCGACGCGATCATCGGCCGCGAGATTCTCATGTACCTGGCGGATCCCGCGGCCGTGCTGCGACGCCTCGCGATTCGCCTGGTTCCCGGCGGCATCCTGGCGTTTCACGAGACGAGCCTGCCGCCGTTCAGGTGCCATCCCGGCGGTGAGCTCTTCGCGCGCTGCCGGAGCTGGATCATCGGCGCGCTCCAGTGCGCCGGCTGCGACGTGCGGATGGGGGACAAGCTGTTCGCCACGTTCACGGCCGCGGGTCTCCCTGCACCCCGCATGACGGCAGCGGGTCGCGTGGAAGGCGGGCCGGATTCGCCGGTCTATGCCTGCATCGCCGAGACGCTCCGCAGTTTGCTGCCCACGATCGAACGCGCCGGCATCGCCACCGCGGCCGAGGTCGATGTCGACACGCTCGCGGAGCGCCTGCGGCGGGAGTCGTTGGCGAACGACGCGTGCATGATGCTGCCTCCCGTCATCGGCGCGTGGACGCGCGTGCCGGGTTGATCGGGAAGGATCACCAGCCGTTTTCGGACATCGCGGAGCGGCACGAGGAAGGCCGCGAAGAGCCCGTGACGCAGCACCCGGTCGCGTCCGGGATTCGCGAGGACCTCCCGCCTCACTCGTCGCCGGAGCCGCGCGCCGATCGCGTAGTCGCCGGCGCGGGTCGCGCCCGCCGGATCCGCTCGGCCGCCTGGCGCGCCTCGACCTCGAGCGGGCTGTTCCAGTAGCCGTGGCGCAGGTACGAAAGGAGGAAGGTCAGCCACGTCGCGCCCCGCCGGTACTGGCCGACGTGTGCCAGCTCGTGCGCCAGGAGAGCGAGGCCTTCCGGCGTGTCCGTGCGGCAGGCGCCGGGGCGGACATAGATGCGATTCCCGCGCGTGACCGCGTTGAAGCGTCGCGGCAGGTACCACGGGACGCGGTCGAGGCGGAGGACGGCGGCTTCGAGATCCGGCTCGGGGATGCACGACGCGAGCGCGGCTTTCTCGCCGGCAGTCAGCGGCCGCCACCGCTTCGCCCGGCCGACATCGCGTGTCGCCATCGCGTCCCGCGCGATGCCTGCCCTACCGCTTGCGGGGCATGTAAAGGTCCGTGAGCGTGCCTTCGTACGCCTCGGCGGCGAACATGACGGTCTCGGAGAGCGTCGGGTGCGGGTGGATCGTGAGCGCCACGTCCGCCGCATCGGCGCCCATCTCGACGGCCAGCGAGACCTCCGAGATCAGGTCGCCCGCGGAGGGACCGACGATGCCACCGCCCAGTATGCGGCCGGTCTCCGGGTCGAACAGGAGCTTCGTGAAGCCCTCCGGCCGGCCGAGCGACAGCGCGCGCCCGCTCGCGCTCCACGGAATCTGCTTCTTCTCGTACGCGATGCCCTCGGCCTTCGCCCGGGTTTCCGTCAACCCGGTCCAGGCGATCTCCGGGTCCGTGTAGGCGACGGACGGTATGGCCCGAGCGTCGAACGCACTCTTCTTTCCCGCCGCCACCTCGGCCGCGATCTTGCCTTCGTGGCTGGCCTTGTGCGCGAGCATCGGGCCGCCGGCCAGGTCGCCGATGGCGAAGATGTGCGGCACGTTCGTGCGCTGCTGCTTGTCGACCTCGATGATGCCGTTCCGGCCGACCTTCACGCCGGCCTTCTCCGCATCCAGCCGGTCCCCGTTGGCGCGTCGGCCGATCGCCACCAGCACGCGATCGTAGATCTCCTTCTCCGGTGCGTTCTCGCCCTCGAACGTCACCTCGATGCCGGGCACCGTGGGCCGCATGGCGGTGACCTTCGTGTTCAGCATGATCGCCTCGTAGCGCGACTCGATGAACTTCCGGAACGGCCGCACGAGATCGGCATCCGTCCCCGGCATCAGGCTGTCCGTGAGCTCGACTACGCTCACCTTCGTCCCGAGCGCGTTGTACACGCAGGCCATCTCGAGCCCGATGATGCCGCCGCCGACGACCAGCAGGCGTTTCGGCAGCGGATCGAGCTCGAGCGCACCGGTGGAATCGACGATGCGCGGGTCGTCCGGCGTGTCGGGCAGCCGCGCGCTCTCCGAGCCCGCGGCGATGATGCAGTGCTCGAAATGCACGGTCTCGCCGTTGTCAAGCACGAGCCGGTGCGCCGACTCGAACTTCGCCGTCGCCTGGAGCACCGTCACCTTGCGCTGGCGGGCGAGCTGCACGAGCCCGCCGGTAAGCTTGCCGACGACGCCGTTCTTCCACGCACCGAGCTTCGCGGCGTCGATCCGCGGCTTGCCGAAATGGATGCCGTGCTCGGCCATGGCCGCGGCGTCGTCGACGACCTTCGCCGCGTGCAGCAGCGCCTTCGACGGGATGCAGCCGACGTTCAGGCACACGCCGCCGAGCGTCGGCCAGCGCTCGACGAGGATCACCTTCAGGCCCAGGTCGGCGGCGCGGAACGCGGCGGTGTAGCCGCCCGGCCCGGCGCCGATGACGACGACGTCGGCGCTGTGGGTCGCGTCCGCGGCGGGCCGTGCCGACTCGTGCGGGGCAGCCTGCGCTTCCGGTCGCTGCTCCCGCGCAGGCGCCTCCTCGGCATCGGCCCCGGCCTCGCGCTCCGGGGCAGCCGCCGCCTGCTCGCCCGCGGCCGGTTCGAGGGTCGCGATCACGTCACCGGCCGAGACGCGGTCGCCGACCGACACCGCGACCGACACGATCCTGCCGGCTTCCGTCGCCGGGACATCCATGGACGCTTTCTCGGTCTCCAGCGTGATGAGCGGGTCCTCGACATCAACCGTGTCGCCTGCCTTGACCAGCACCTCGATGACCTCGACCTCGGCGAAGTCCCCGAGGTCGGGGACGGTGAGCTCGCGGGCCGCCATCAGGGCACCGCCTCGAGCAGCTCGTCCACCTTGCCGAGCTGTTGCGCCAGGAAAGTCGTGAAGCGCACGGCGTAGGCACCGTCGATGACGCGGTGATCGTAGGACAGCGACAACGGCAGCATCAGCCGCGGCACGAACTCCGAGCCGTTCCAGACCGGCTGCATCGTCGAGCGCGACACGCCGAGGATGGCCACCTCCGGCGCATTCACGATCGGCGTGAAGAACGTGCCGCCGATGCTGCCCAGGCTCGTGATCGTGAAGCTTGCGCCCTGCATCTGCTCCACCTTGAGCTTGCCTTCGCGCGCAGCCTGCGACAGCGTGCCGAGCTCCTCGGCGATCTCGTACACGTCCTTCTGGTCGGCGTCCCGGATCACCGGCACCACGAGTCCCTGCTCGGTATCGACGGCGAAGCCGAGGTGGCAGTAGTGCTTCATGACGAGCGTCTGCCCGTCGTCCCCCAGCGATGCATTGGCGCGCGGGAATTCCTTCAGCGCCGCTACGCAGGCCTTCATGACGAACGCGAGCGGCGTCAGGTTGATGCCCCTCTCCTTCGCCTCGGGCTTGAGCTCCTGGCGCTTCGCTTCAAGCTCCGTGATGTCCGCGAGATCGTGCTGGGTGACGTGCGGCAGGTTGAGCCAGCTCGCCTGCAGCCGGGGTCCCGCGATCTTCTGGATCCGCGTGAGGGGCTGGAGCTCGACCTCGCCGAACTTGCGGAAGTCGACGCGCGGCACGTTCGGCAGCGCCGCTGCGCGGGGCTCCCCGGTGAGTATGGACTTCACCCACGCCTTGACGTCCGAATGCAGGATCCGGTTCTTGTGCCCGGTGCCCTTCACGCGCGCGAGATCCACGCCGAGCTCGCGCGCGAGCTTGCGCACGGAGGGACTCGCGTGCGCCTTGGCGAAACCGGCCTCGTCGATCGGCGGCAACGCGCGGCGCTCGACGGCCGGTGCGGGACGCTCCGCGGCCGGCGCAGCCGCCGGGGCCGCTTCCGGCGCCGGCTGGCCCGGCTCCGCCTGCGCCCCCTCCGGCGCCGGTGCCGGCTTGTCCGCCTCCGGCGCGGTCACGTCCGTCTCGATGAGCGCGATGCGCGAGCCCTCGGAGACCCGGTCGCCCACGGAGACCTCGACCGACTCGATACGGCCTGCGGCCGTGGCCGGCACGTCCATCGCGGCCTTCTCGGTCTCGAGCGTGATGAGCGGGTCGTCGACGCTGACCCGGTCGCCCGGCTTGACGTGGACCTCGATGACTTCGACGTCCGTGAAATCGCCGATGTCGGGCACGACGAGCGGCTGCCGCTGCTTCGTGTCCCGGGAGCCCGCACGCTGCTCGACCCGCGGCTCAGCCTCGCCGCCCGATTCCGTTTCGGCGGGCTTCGGCGCCGCCTCGGCCGCCGCGCCCCCCGCGGATTCGGCGGCCTGCTCCTCCTCGACCCGCAAGCGGCCGATGACGTCCCCGGCCGACACGCGGTCGCCGACCGAGACGGTCATCTCCTCGATCACGCCGGCATCGGTGGCCGGCACGTCCATGGAGGCTTTCTCCGTCTCGAGCGTGATGAGGCCGTCCTCCGGCTGCACCCGGTCTCCGGCTTTCACCAGCACCTCGATGACCTCGACCTCGGAGAAATCGCCGAGGTCGGGAACCCTGATCTCGATGCTCTTCGCCACGCGAACGCTCCGCTCAGACCCGCACCGGAGCCGGCTTCTCGGGGTCGATGGAGTACTTCTGCATCGCCTCCGTCACCAGGCCCTTGTCGACCACCCCATCCTCCGCGAGCGCGGCGATGGCGTTCAGCGCGACGTACGTACGGTCCACCTCGAAGAAGCGCCGCAGCGCCTCGCGCGTGTCGCTGCGACCGTAGCCGTCGGTGCCGAGCGCGATGTAGCGCCCTGGCACCCATTCGCGGATCTGGTCCGCCACCGCCTTCATGTAGTCCGTGGCGGCGACGAACGGGCCGTCCCGCTCCGCCAGGCACTGCTCGACGTGGCTCCTCCTGGGCTCGGACGCCGGATGCAGGCGGTTCCAGCGCGTCACCTCCAGCGCTTCCCGGCGGAGCTGGTTGAAGCTCGTGACGGACCAGACGTCCGAGGCGATCCCGAAATCCTGCTCCAAGAGCTCGGCCGCGGCGAGGACCTCGCGGAGGATCGTGCCGGAACCCATGAGCTGCACCCGCGGCTGCCCTTTCCGGCCCTCCTTGAGCAGGTACATCCCCTTGAGAATGCCCTCCTCCACGCCCTCCGGCATCGGCGGGTGCGGGTAGTTCTCGTTCATCACGGTGATGTAATAGAAGATGCTTTCCTGCTCCTCGATCATGCGCCGCAGGCCCTCGCGGACGATCACCGCGATCTCGTAGCCGTAGGTCGGATCGTAGGCCACGCAGTTCGGCACGACCGAGAACAGCAGATGGCTGTGCCCGTCCTGGTGCTGCAGGCCTTCGCCCGCGAGCGTCGTCCGGCCGGCGGTGCCGCCGATGAGGAAGCCGCGCGTGCGCTGGTCGCCACCGGCCCAGATGAAATCCCCGACACGCTGGTAGCCGAACATCGAGTAGTAGATGTAGAACGGCACCATCTGGATGCCGTGATTGCTGTACGCCGTGCCGGCGGCCAGCCAGGAGCAGACCGAGCCCGCCTCGGTGATGCCTTCCTCGAGGATCTGGCCTTTCTTGTCCTCCTTGTAGAACATGAGCTGCTCCGCGTCCTGCGGCGTGTAGAGCTGCCCCTTGGGCGAGTAGATGCCGACCTGGCGGAACATGCCTTCCATGCCGAAGGTGCGAGCCTCGTCCGGCACGATCGGGACGATGTGGGGGCCGAACTCCTTGTCGCGCAGCAGGGCCGTCAGGAGCCGCACGAACGCCATCGTCGTGGACACCTCGCGATCGCCCGTGCCCTCGAGCTGGGTCTTGAACGCGTCCATCGGCGGCAGGGCCAGCGGCTTCGGGCGCGAGCGCCGCTGCGGCAGGTACCCGCCCAGCGCCTTCCGGCGTGCATGGAGATACTCGAGCTCCGGGCTGTCCGGCGGCAGCTTGCAGAACGGCACGTCCTCGATCTCCTTGTCGGAAACCGGGATGTGGAAGCGGTCCCGGAACTCCTTGAGCGCGTCGACGTCCAGCTTCTTCTGCTGGTGGGCGATGTTCTGGCCCTCGCCTGCCGCGCCCATGCCGAAGCCCTTGACCGTCTTCGCGAGGATGATCGTCGGCCGGCCCTTGTGGCGCACCGCCGCGTGGTAGGCCGCGTGCACCTTGATCGGGTCGTGGCCGCCCCGGTTCAGGTGCCAGATGTCGTCGTCCGACATGTCGGCCACCATCGCCTTCGTCTCCGGGTAGCGGCCGAAGAAATGCTCGCGCGTGTACGCGCCGCCCTTCGACTTGAAATTCTGGTACTCGCCGTCGACGCACTCCTCCATCCTGCGCCGGAGGTAGCCGTGATAGTCACGCGCGAGCAGGGGGTCCCAGCGCGAGCCCCAGATGACCTTGATGACGTTCCAGCCCGCACCGCCGAACGCGGCTTCGAGCTCCTGGATGATCTTGCCGTTGCCGCGTACCGGGCCGTCGAGGCGCTGCAGGTTGCAGTTGACGACGAAGATGAGGTTGTCGAGCTCCTCGCGCACGGGCAGCGTGATCGCGCCCATGGATTCCGGCTCGTCCATCTCGCCGTCGCCGAGGAAGCACCAGACCTTGCGATCGCTGGGCTCGATCAGCCCGCGACTTTCCATGTAGCGCATGAAGCGCGCCTGGTAGATCGCGGCGAGCGGGCCGAGGCCCATCGACACGGTCGGGAACTGCCAGAAGTCCGGCATGAGCCACGGGTGCGGGTACGACGACAGGCCGCCGCCCGCCACCTCGCGGCGGAAGCGGTTGAGCTGCGACTCGTCGAGCCGCCCCTCGAGGTATGCGCGCGCATAGATCCCGGGCGACGAATGCCCCTGGATGTAGATGAGGTCGCCGCCGTGCTTCTCGTTCGGTGCACGCCAGAAGTGATTGAATCCCACCTCGTACAGCGTCGCGGACGATGCGTACGACGAGATGTGGCCGCCGATGCCGGAGCTCAGCTTGTTCGCCTGCACGACCATCGCCATCGCGTTCCAGCGAATGTAGGATTCGATGCGCCGCTCGAGCGAGCGGTCACCCGGGTACTCCGGCTGCCGGCCGGGGGAGATGGTGTTGAGGTACGCCGTGTTCGGGCTGTACGGCAGGTACGCGCCGGACCGACGCGCGAAATCGATCATCTGGTTGAGCAGGTAATGCGCCCGCTCCGGTCCGTGCGTCTGCAGCACGGAATCGATGGACTCGAGCCACTCGCGCGTCTCGGTCGGGTCGATGTCGTCAAATCGTCTGTATTCAGTCATGGCTCGTCCAGGAATCGCTCATTACCATTCTCGCGGCCGCAGGCATGCTACGCTCGGGCGCCGTCTCGCAGGCAATACCGCGTGCCGCTGGATCGGATCCGCATAGGGTTCCGGGCTCGTCCTCGCCGGCCGGACGGCACCGCGAGGGGCGGCCCGTCAAGGCGCCGGAACAGTGTGCTGAAAAAGAGAAATCAGAAACTTTTTCAACGAGTTACCGGTATTCGACTCGGCGAGATCGGTTTCGAGGTGGGTATTATGGACGAAAGGGCACAGGAAGGTTAGCCCGGGCCCGGGGAGAGGTGCCAATGGCAGCCAGGCTCAGCGAAAAATACGTAGAAGGTGTGAGCCGGGTCACCCAGGTGACCGGCGCGCCCGATGTGCGCACGCTCGCGATGCTCGATCACCTCGTCGTGTGCCTGCCCGAGAAGCCGCCGGAAGGTGCCTGGCGCCGGCTGCCACAGGGCACGCGCCTCAAGGCCCTGCTGAAGCGGCGCCGGGAAGGTGCCGTGCCCGCCGCCACGACGCGCCTCGCGAACGACCGGCAGACGGCCGTGTCGATCGGGCTGCTCGCGAAAGATGCCGACCCGTTCCAGCAGCTCACCTTCGCGCGCAAGCTGATCGGCGCGGCGCTCGGCGAGAAGGCTGTTGCGCTCGGTGTCGGCGTGCTCGGCTTTGCGCCGGAGGAAGCGAACGCCGTCGCCGCCCGCCTCGTGGCCGCGGCGCTGGCGCACGGCTTCACGCTCGCCGATTTCAAGTCGAAGCCGAAGCCCGCGCCCATCCGCAGCCTGCGCCTCGTGGGGCTCGAGCAGCGCCTGGATCTCGACCGTGTGCTTGCCGAGGCGCGCGGCAACAACCTGGCGCGCTGGCTGACCGCGCTGCCGGCGAACAAGCTGGACGCGCGCGCCTACGTCGAGCTCCTCGAGGAGCGCGCCGGGCGCCACGGGTGGCAATTCCGCAAATACGGGGTGCGCGAGCTCGAGAAGCTCGGCGCCGGCGCGTTTCTCGCGGTGGCGCAGGGGAACGCCG
Source organism: Woeseiaceae bacterium (assembly GCA_035304345.1). GTDB lineage: Bacteria > Pseudomonadota > Gammaproteobacteria > Steroidobacterales > Woeseiaceae > IDS-8. The sequence continues at coordinate 208,788 of DATGQE010000066.1, forward strand.
ACGAGAACGCCGCGATCGTGCGCCTCCGCTACCGGCCCAACGCAAAATCCGAGCGGCCCCGGCTCGGCCTGGTCGGCAAGGGGATCATCTTCGACACCGGCGGCACGAACCTGAAACCCTTCACCGCGATGTCCGACATGCACATCGACATGGGCGGCAGCGCGGTGGCCGTCGGCACGCTGCTCGCGCTCAGCGAGCTGCGCTGGCCGCACGCGGTGGACTGCTGGCTGGCCATCACAGAGAACCGCACGGGGCCGACGGCGTACAAGTCGCAGGACGTCGTGACCGCGCTCAACGGCAAGACCGTGCAGGCGATCCACACGGATGCCGAAGGCAGGATGGTGCTCGCCGACACGCTGGTGCTCGCCGGGCGCGAGAAGCCGCGACTGATCATCGACTATGCCACGCTCACCGGCGCGTGCATCACCGCCGTGACGAGCCGCTATTCCGGCATCTTCACCAACCGGCCGGACCTGCACCCGGTCCTGAAGCGGGCCGGGCGCGACAGCGGCGAGCGCGTCTGGCCCTTCCCTGCCGGCAAGGAGTTCCGCGAGGAACTGGAGAGCGACACGGCCGACATCAGCCAGTGCACGCCCGACTCGGGCGGCGACCACATCCTCGCGGCGACGTTCCTGAACGAGTTCGTGCCGGAGGAGATCCCCTGGATTCACCTCGACCTCGCCGCGGCCAAGCGCAAGGGCGGGCTGGCGCACATTCCGACCGATGTCACGGGCTTCGGTGTCCGCTACACGCTGCACCTGTTGCTCGACGCCGGCATTCACGCGCTCGTGTAGGCCGGCAGCGCGCGCTACCGGGTCCGGTATGCAGCGTGTGACCGCGGCCGCAGCGGCGATCCGACGCCCGTCACGTGCCGGCACGTGCGCCGCACGTGCTCCTGGCCCGTCGCGATCTGTTATGGTGCGCGTGTGACAGTCACGTTCTGCATGTCCCGACGGTTCCGCGGCTTCCTGCCGGTTGCCGTCGACATCGAAAGCGGCGGCTTCAATCCGCGCACCGACGCGTTGCTGGAAATCGCCGCCGTGCTCATCGAGCCGGGACCGGACGGTTCGCTCAGGCGCGGCGACACCGTGCGCTATCACGTCAAGCCGTTCGAGGGCGCGAACATGGATCCGGCCTCGCTCGCGGTGACGGGCATCGACCCGCACCATCCGCTGCGCCCCGCGATCGACGAGCGCGACGCGCTGCACCGCGTGTTCCGCGAAGTGCGGCGTGCGCTGCGCGCGCACGGCTGCACGCGCGCCATCCTGGTAGGACACAACGCCGCTTTCGACCTCGCGTTCCTGAACGAAGCGGTCGCGCGCACGGGCATCAAGCGCAACCCGTTCCACCCGTTCTCGAGCTTCGACACCGCCACCCTGTGCGGCGTCGCCTACGGGCAGACCGTGCTCGCGCGGGCGGCGAAGGCGGCGGGGCTGTCATGGGACGAGAGCTCGGCCCATTCGGCGGCGTACGACGCCGAGCTCGCCGCCGACCTCTTCTGCGACGTCGTCAACCGGTTCCGGCCGATCTACGAGTCGTTGCAGCCGGCCGAGCCGGAGCCCGCGGAAGCCGAGGAACAGGAGGGCACCGGCGCCGAGCTGCACCTCGGGCCCGCGCCGGGACTCTGCGAGCGCTAGGCGCCGCCGGCGGCACGGGGGTGACGCCGGCCGGCACCCCGCCGGGGGGCCGCTACGCGGCCGTCGCGCCCTCGAGGAGCTCCCCGAGCTCGCCGGAGTGGTACATCTCCACCACGATGTCCGCGCCGCCGATCAGCTCGCCGTTGACGTAGAGCTGGGGGAAGGTGGGCCAGTTCGAGTACTTCTTCAGGCCCTCGCGGATCTCCGGGTCCTCGAACACGTTCACGTAGGCGAACGGCTTGCCGACCGCCTTCAGCGCGGCCACCGCCTGGCCCGAGAAGCCGCACTGCGGGAAATCGGGAGTGCCTTTCATGTACAGCAGCACCTTGTGCTCGGCAAGCTGCTGCCGGATGCGTTCGTTCACGTCCATTGCGATGATTCCTCCGGGATATCGAATCCTTTCCACAGGGTTCCGGACGCCCGTCCTTCAATCCACACTGACCTGGAGACGGTTGTCCACGCTCACCACGCCATCCACGCCGCGGGCGAGCTCGGCCGCCCGCTGGCGCGCCGCATAGCTCCGCACCGACCCGGTGAGCGTCACCCTGCCGCGGTAGGTGGAGACGCCGATGCCGGCGGCCGCGAAGGCCGGGTCGGTGCGCAGGCGCTGGCGGACCTCCGTCGTGATCTCGACGTCCGCCGCGTGCGCCACGGCGCTGCGTTCCTCGGGCGTCGGCGCCTCGCCGGAGCCCAGCAGCATCGCCGTGCAGCCGGCGAGCAGCAGGTACAGGGGGAGCGCCAGGAGCCGCATGGTTTGCGATAGGTATTTGAAATCGGGTTCCCTATAATAAGCCGTTGATCCGGAAAAGGCGAAGGACGGCCGCCGGGCACCACACGAGAAGAATCCGAAGAAACGCCGGGAGGAAGTCCATGAACCCGTTGAATTCCATCGTCGGCACGATCGTCGCGGGGGTCGTGCTGGCCGTGATCATCGTGCTCGCCACGCTCGACGCCCACATCGTCGGCCCGATACCCGTCAATTCGATCGTGATCTGGCTGCACGTGCTGGCGGGCATCACCTGGATCGGGCTGCTCTACTACTTCAACTTCGTACAGGTGCCCGCCATGGCCGAAGCGGCGGCCGACCAGGGCGGGCCCGGGGGCGCCGGGATCTCCAGGTACGTCGCGCCCCGGGCACTCGCCTGGTTTCGCTGGGGCGCCGTCGTGACCTGGCTGACCGGCGCCGGTTTCCTGTTCCACACGGGACAGCTCGACGACGCCTTTGCGCTCGGCCAGCTCACGGAAACGACGAACCGCTACGCGCTGACGATCGGCATCGGTGCGTGGCTCGGCACGATCATGCTGTTCAACGTGTGGGTGCTGATCTGGCCCAACCAGAAGAAGATACTGGGGCTCGTCGAGGCGAGCGCTGACCAGATCGCCCGCGCGAAGCGAACCGCTTTCCTCGCATCCCGCACCAACACCATGCTGTCGATCCCCATGGTCATGTGCATGGTCGGCGCGGGACACGGCTTTTTCATGTAGGAGGCATCCGTCACTTCCACCGAACTCACGCGGGCGATACGCAAGAACGTCCGCGACGCGCTCTCCGAGGACGTGGGCAGCGGCGACGTGACCGCCGCGCTGCTGCCCGCGGACGCGGTCGCGAGCGCGACGATCGTCGCCCGCGAGGACCTGACGCTCGCCGGCCGTCCCTGGGTCGACGAGGTCTATCGCCAGCTCGACCCGGCCGTGCGCATCGACTGGTACGCGGCGGACGGCGAGCGCGTCGCCGCCGGGGCGACCCTGTGCCGCCTGCAGGGGCCGGCGCGCGCCCTGCTCTCCGGTGAGCGCACCGCGCTCAACTTCCTGCAGCTCCTGTCGGGCACGGCCACGGTCACGTCCCGCTACGTCGCCCGCGCCGGGAAGAGCGGCACGCGCATCCTCGACACGCGCAAGACGCTGCCGGGGTTGAGGCTCGCGCAGAAGTACGCCGTGCGTTGCGGGGGCGGCACCAACCACCGGCTCGGGCTCTACGATGCGATCCTCATCAAGGAGAATCACATCCTGAGCGCGGGCGGCATCGGCGCCGCCATCGCCCGGGCGCGGTCGGCGCATCCCGGCCTGCCCGTCGAGATCGAGGTCGAGACGATCGACGAGCTGCGCGAGGCGCTGGCCGCCGGGGCTGACCGCCTGCTGCTCGACAACTTCTCGCTCGACGAGTTGCGTCTCGCCGTGCAGATCACCCGCGACGAGGGCAGCGCCGCCGAGCTGGAGGCTTCGGGCGGCATCACGCTGGAGCAGGTCGCGGAGATCGCGGCGACGGGCGTGCACTACATCTCGATCGGCGCCCTCACGAAGCACGTGCGCGCCATCGACTTCAGCATGCGGGTCGAGCTGTAAGGCTCCCGCCCCGCGGCGCCGACCCGCGGCCGCTCAGCGAATCTTCCCGTACGCCTCCGTGAATCCCTCGAGGTTCACCGGGATCCTCATCGGCTCCCGCGACAGGGAACGGAACGAAACGCCGAGCTCGTTGCCGCGCCGCAGCCGGCGCAGGCCGTCCTCATCGAGCGGGAAGAACGCATAGCAGCCCTGCCCGTCGCAGGTCTGCACCTCGGTGTCGCGCCAGGCGCTCTCGTCCACGTCGAGCGTGACGCCGTCCGGGAGGTACAGGCCGTGCGGCAGCCTGAGCACCATGCGCGTGCCGGATCCGTCACCCGGCACTTCGATCTCGATCCGCAACAGCACCTGGCGTGACTGCGGCACGATGACGATCTGGCTCATCTCGCAGTCGGGCTCGTCGGCGCGCGCGAGCTGCGTGCAGCTCGTGTCCCACGGAATGCCTTGCGGAGCCTCCGCTTCCGCCGCGGCATCGTCTTCCTGCGCCATTGCCTGACCGGGAATCCCTCCGCACGCCAGCGCGAGCAGCGCCAGCGCGGCGATCCCGTTCTTCTTCTCGTTGAGCATCATTCGAATCCAATCGTCCAGTTGATCTCGACGCCAAAGCCACGCGTGTCGCTACCGAACTGCCCGTCGCCCTCGATCCTGATCACGCTGCCGTCACCGGTGAGGATATCCAATCCGAGCGCGAGATCCGTGAAGAAATCGTCCATTCCGGACGTGACCCTGAACGGCGCCACCCCGCCCGGCGCGCCGTGGAAGCTCGCCGCGACGCCCGGCTCGTCCTCTCCCCCGAAGTACAGCAGCCCGGCCCGCCCGTACGGCCGCAGCATGAGGCCCGAAGGCAGGCTGATCTCGCCGCCGATCTCGAGCGCCGGCTGCAGCGAAAGCCAGGTACGGTTCTGCTCCGACACGTTCACCCCCACCACGGGCAGCCCGCGCTCGGTGAAACCGTCGAGGTGCACGTAATTGAGGCCCGCGTCCATGATCGTGCGCAGGTACCAGTTGTCCCGCTGGAGATCGTGACTGATGCGCCCGCGAAGGGAAGCGAAATTGACGCCGGGATTGCTTTCCGCGCGCCCGGCGAGCACGCCCGTGACTCCGACGTAGCGGCTCGTATCGAGCCAGCCGTGGCCGCCGGAAAGCGCGCCCGTCAGCATGAGATCGCCGATCCCCTGCTTCAGCGTCAGGCCCACCTGCGCGATGTCGGCTTCGCCGCGCGCCCGCGTTCCCGTCAGCGAATCGCTGCGCGAGAACGAGACGCCGAAACCGAGGTGCCGCCGCGGCGCGATCTCGCCCTGGAACCCGGCGGAGAGCTCGAGCCCGTTCAGCTCGTAGGCGAAGTGCTCCGAGCCTGCGTCGCGACGCAGCGAGCGATGGCCGAACCGGAACCAGCGGCACGCGCCTTCGCCGACGAAGCGGAACTCGCCGTCGCGACGGCGGCAGTCCATGATCTGGTCGCCGAATCGCGCGCTCGACAACAGCGTGTGCGCCAGTGACTCGGCGTGCACGACCGGGCTGAGCTCGTCGTACGTGGCGCCGAGCTCCGCGAGCGTCTCCGTGAAGAACAGGCTTGCGGCAAGCGGCGCGAACGCGCCGGACCCGCCCGCGAGCTGGACCCGGTTCACGTAATCTCCCAGCGCCGACTGGTTGCCGTTCAGGCCCTGCGGGCCGAAATCGATGTCGGTCACGAGGAGGACGTCCCGGGCGTTCCGGTAAGCGAGCGCGAAATCCGCGACGGCCGACACGGGCGCGCCGGTGAGCGTGAGCTCCGGAGCGCCCTCCGGGCCCCTGACGCCGCCGGCGGCGCCGATCAGCACGTCCTCGTAGTGCCCGGGACGCGCGAAGCCCGGGTTCCACAACGCGAGCTCGACGGTGCCGTCCACCACCGCGGCGCCGCTCACGTCGATGCGGTCCGCCTGCACCGTTGCACCGCCCCGCGCGAGGTCGTACTCGGAGAGGAGCAGCGTCGGCCGGCCCAGCCACAGGTCGCCGTCGAGCGCCACCTGCTGCAGGCCGCCGGTGCCGCCGGGCGCGAGGACGCCGAAGTTCTCCAGCGTGCCGCGGCTCGCCGGGTCGTCTCCCGCGAGATCCACGTCCGCACCCATGACGAAAACGGCGTCGGCCTCGTTGCGGAACAGGTTCTCGCCGTTGCCGAGTCGGACCGAGCCGACCACCGTGCCGAAATTGACGAACGTGTCGTTGCCCGTCGACACCCCGTCGGTCGCGACCAGCGCCGTGCCGGCCGCTCCGTCCACGGTGCCGACGAAACCGCGATTGGAAACGAGGTTGTCGGCGCCGCCGCGGATCTCGATGCCCGCACCGCCGGCGCCGCCGGCCACCGAATGCGCAGGGGCGATGGCGATCGTGATGTCGCCGGCGCCGTCCGCGCCTTCGCTCTGTGCGAAGATGGCGGTGCCGCGCTCGCCCGTGGCGAGCACGCTGCCGGTCACCCCGATGTCGATGGCGCCGCCGGAGCCCTGCCCACCCGCGGTGCCCGCGAAGACGTCGTCGACCACGCCGCCGCCGCCGCCCAGGCTCTGCGCGAAGATGCCGACGGACGCTGCGCCCGCGACCTCGATGTTGCCGCTCTGCAGGAAGCCGATGTCGCCGCCGTTGCCGCTGTTGCCCGCCCTTCGCGCAACGTCCGGCACGGCGTCGCCGCCGCCCGTGAACACCGCGCCGCCCCCGCCGCCGACCGACTGCAGGAACACGCCGTGAGCCATGAAACCGGCGGTCCGGACGTTGCCCTCGTTCACGAGCCGGATCGCGCCGCCGTCGCCCGCCGCAGCGCCGGCGGCGCCCAGGGCGACGCTCGTGGTGGTGCCCGAGACGAGCGCGAGACCGCCGCCCGCACCGACGCTCTGCAGGAACAGGCCGTGAGACTGGCGGCCCGCCGTCGCGACGTCGCCGGCCAGCGCAAGGTCGAGATCGCCGCCGTCGAGCACGCCGCCGGCCGCCGCGCCCAGCGTGACGTCGGCCTGTCCGGCCGCGCCCGGGGCGAAAGAGGGCTTGGCCGGCCCGCCGGCGGCGGACGCCGGCGCCGGCGCGCCGCCGACATCGATGGCCAGCAGGCCGCCGCCACCGCCGATCGACTGCACGGCGGTGCCGAACGCGCGTTCGCCGAGCGTCTCCACCACGCCGGTGCGCGCGAGCTCGACGGCGCCGCCGGCCTCTTCCGTTCCGTTGCTGCCGCCGAGCGCCAGGTCCAGGTCGAGCGACCCGGTTTCCGCCTGGGTGAGCGCCAGCGTCGCGCGACCGCCGCCGCCGCCGATCGACTGCACGAGCATCGCGTGGGAGTGGCGGCCGGCGCTGCCGATGTCCCCGGTGTGGGCCGTCGCGATGTCGCCGCCCGCGTTGCGCTGCCCGCCGCTGCCGCCGAGCACGGCCTCGAACGGGAGATCGAAAGCGGATGCGACCTTGCCGAGGTCGAGATCGAAATCGAGCAGGCCGCCGCCGCCACCGATCGATTGCAGCGCGTGCCCGACGCTGTCGTCGGCCATCATGATCACGTTGCCGGTGCTGGTGACGCTGACGCGGCTCGCCACCGAGTCCTGCGTGTCCTCGGCGCCCAGCGCAAGGTAGACGCCTGCCTCTTCCGTGAGGTCGGTGGCACCGGTGAGGCCGAAGCGCAGGCTGCCGCCGCCGCCGTTCACCGACTGCGCGACGATCGCCTGCGAGTCCTCGCCGAACAGCACGATGTCGCCCGTGTGCACGACGGTCACCTGGCCGCCCTGCCCGCCCTCGCCGGCCGTGCCGCCGAGGCGGTTGAGCAGCGGCGCCGCGATCGCGAGCTCGGCGCTCGCGGGCTCCGTCAGCGGATCCGGCTCGAAGCCCGTCTCCGGCAGGCCGAGCGTCAGCGCTGCGCCGATGGCGAACGTCGCGTTGCCGCCGCCGCCCCCGATCGACTGCGCGACGATGGCGTGCGCGGCGACGCCGTGCGTCACGATCGCCCCGTCGTTCGTCACGCTGACGCTGCCGGCATCGTTGCCGTCGCCGCCGAAACCGCCGATGCCGAGGATCGGCGTGACCCCGGTGGCGGTGGGCAGGCTCGAAAGGTCGATGTTCGCGACGAGGTGCATCTCGCCGTTGCCGCCCCCGCCTCCGATCGACTGCGCGAAGACGCCGTGCGAGCCGTCGCCCAGCGTTTCGATCAGCCCGGCGTTGCCGACGGTCACGTTGCCGCCGACACCGCCGCTGCCGCCGGTGCCGCCGATGCCGAAGCCGAGACCGAAGCCCTGCGAGCCCGAGGCGATGCCCGCCGCGAGTTTCGACGTGCCGTTGCCGCCGCCGCCCCCGATCGACTGCGCGA
>DATGQE010000067.1:0-66896 GCA_035304345.1 Woeseiaceae bacterium
ACGCGAGCTGGGTTTAGAACGTCGTGAGACAGTTCGGTCCCTATCTGCCGTGGGCGTTGGAAATTTGAGAAGAGCTGCTCCTAGTACGAGAGGACCGGAGTGGACGTACCTCTGGTGTTCCGGTTGTCACGCCAGTGGCACTGCCGGGTAGCTATGTACGGACGGGATAACCGCTGAAAGCATCTAAGCGGGAAGCCCCCTTCAAGATCAGATTTCCCCGGACCCTCGAGGTCCCTGAAGAGCCCTCGAAGACTACGAGGTTGATAGGCTGGGTGTGGAAGCGCAGCAATGCGTGAAGCTAACCAGTACTAATTGCTCGTGAGGCTTGACCATATAACACCAAAGCACTTGTCCGTGCGGCGCGTGTGCGACACTTGAACGTCAGAAATTTTCCAGGTTGTGAACCGGTTTGCCTGGCGGCTATAGCGAGCGGGAACCACCCGATCCCATCCCGAACTCGGAAGTGAAAACGCTCAGCGCCGATGGTAGTGTGGGGCCTCCCCATGCGAGAGTAGGTCATCGCCAGGCTCTTGATTCGAGAAGGCCGCGTCCGTCGAGGGCGCGGCCTTTTTTCGTATCCGGCCCCGCCCCCGGGCACGTCGTCTTCAGGACTCCCGCCGGATGGTTCCGCGCACCGTCCGCATATGTGATAATGAGAACCATTATCATTTGAGCTGGGGAACCCGAAATGCCAGGAATACCAGGCGTGCTGCAGCGGCGATTGGTCGGCGCCCTCGCGGTGCTGCTGCTCGCCGGCTGCGGGGGCGAGGATTCCGCACCGGCTACGGCGACGGGGAACGACGCTGCCGTCCGGCCGGTGGTGGTGTACTCGTCGCGCGCCGAACAGCTGATCAAGCCCATCTTCGACGCGTACACCGCGGAAACGGGTGTGCCGATCCGCTACACGACGGACAGCGAGCAGCCGCTCATCCAGAAGCTGCTTGCCGAAGGCAACACGACACCGGCGGATCTCCTGATCACCGTGGATGCGGGCAACCTGTGGTATGCCGCCGAGCGCGGTGCGCTGCGTCCGACGGATTCGGAGGTGCTGCGCCGGAACATTCCGGCACACCTGCGCGACCCGGAAGACCGGTGGTTCGCCCTGTCGGTGCGCGCGCGCACGATCGTGTACGACACGCGTGATGTCGATCCGGACGAGCTCGTGGACTACGCCGGCCTCGGCGACGAGAAGTGGCGCGGCAGGCTGTGCCTGAGGACGTCGGAGAAGGTGTACAACCAGTCGCTGGTCGCCATGCTGATCGCCGACAAGGGCGAGGAGGAGACGGAGCGGATCGTGCGCGGCTGGGTGCAGAACCTGGCGACCGACGTTTTCTCCAACGACACCAGCCTGATCCAGGCGATCGTGGCGGGCCAATGCGACGTCGGCATCGTCAACACCTACTACTTCGGCCGACTGCAGAAGGAGCAACCCGACATCCCGGTGGCCATTTTCTGGCCGGCGGCCGACACCGGCGGAGTGCACGTGAACGTCTCCGGCGCGGGCGTCACCCGGCACGCGAAGAACCCGGAGGGCGCACAGGCGTTGCTCGAGTGGATGTCCTCCGAGACGGCGCAGCGACTGCTCGGCGGCGAGAACATGGAGTATCCCGCCAATCCCGCGGTCGAGCCGCATCCACTGGTCGCGGCATGGGGAACGTTCGACCCCAGCCCGCACAACGTGGCGCAGGCGGGCGCCTACCAGGCGGCCGCGGTGCGACTCATGGACAGGGCCGGCTACCGATGACGCCGGAAGCCGCTGCCGCCACCTGATGTCGTAGCCCGAGGCGATCATGCATGTGGCCGGGGTACTGCGACCCGGATCCATGAGCCGCACGGCGGAGGCGCTGCCGCAGCTCGTCATCTGGCTGGCCGCGTTCCTCGCCGCGCTGCCGTTGCTCGTGGCGCTGCTCTCGTTCCTGTCCGCCACGGAGGGCGCGTGGCCGCACCTTGCGCGTTACGTGCTGCCCGAGGCGCTGGTCAACACGCTGTGGCTCGCGGCCGGCGTGGCGCTCGGCACCGCCGCCCTCGGCGTTCCGCTGGCGTGGTTCGTCGCCTCCTGCGAGTTTCCGGGGCGCCGCTTCTTCGACTGGGCCCTGCTGCTGCCGATGGCGATGCCGGGCTACGTGCTCGGCTTTGCCTTTGCGGCGCTGTTCGAGTTCAGCGGCCCGGTTCAGGGGACGTGGCGCGGACTGTTCGGCCCTTCGGCCTGGTTCCCCGACATCGGGGCACGAGGCGCATCGATCGCAACGCTCACGCTCGTCCTCTACCCGTACGTGTTTCTCATCGTTCGCGAAGCGTTCCGGTCGCAGGGGATCCGCGGGATGGAAGTCGCGCGCGGCCTCGGCTACTCACCGCTGCAGGCGTTCTTCAAGGCGACGCTGCCGATGGCGCGGCCGTGGCTGGTCGCCGGCGTGAGCCTTGCCGTCATGGAGGCCCTCGCGGACTTCGGGACCGTCAAGCTCTTCAACTACACCACGTTCACCACGGCCATCTATCGCGCGTGGTACGGGCTGTTCTCGCTCGAATCCGCCCTGCAGCTCTCGCTGGTGCTGGTCACCCTGGTGCTCATCGCCTTGCTCGTCGAGCGCCGGCTGCGCGGGCGGTCGCGGTACACGTCCCCCGGCACCGGCCGGCAGCGGCGCATCGCGCTGACACCCGGCAAGGCTGCCGCCGTCACGATCTGCTGCTCGGCCGTGCTGCTCGTCGCATTCGGCCTGCCGATGGCGATGATCGTGTACTGGAGCGTCGAGACCTTCGCCGTGGAGTTCGATGCCGCCTACTGGCAGCTCGCCGCGAACACCATGACCCTGTCCGCCGGCGCGGCAGCGCTGATCACGGCGGTCGCCATCGTTCTCGGCGTCACCGTGCGCCGCAGCCCGAATGCCCTCAACCGCGGTCTCGCACGCATCGCGACGCTCGGGTACGCCATTCCGGGAACCGTGCTGGCGGTCGGCTTCTTCGTCCCGGTGGCCTGGCTCAGCCGCGTGCTGACCCGCCTGCTCGAGGGCGGCGAGGGCGGTGCCGTGATCGCCCTGCAGAGCGGCCTTGCGGTGATCTTCCTCGCGTACCTCGCGCGTTATCTCGCGGTCGCCCACGGCCCGGTCGAGAGCGCGCTGCAGCGGATCCGTCCTTCGATCGAGGAGGCGGCGCGGGGCATGGGCGTGTCGGGGTTCCGCTTGCTCGCGCGGGTCCACCTCCCTATCCTGCGTCCCGCGATTTTCACCGCCCTGCTGCTGGTCTTCGTCGATATCATGAAGGAGCTGCCGATCACGCTGATGACGAGGCCGTTCGGCTGGGACACGCTCGCGGTGCGGGTATTCCAGCTCACGACGGAAGGCGAATGGCAGCGGGCGGCATTGCCGGCCCTCGCGATCGTCGTCGTCGGGCTGCTTCCCGTGCTGCTCCTGAACAGGCAACGGCGCCGATGCTGACGTCGCAAGGGATCTGCAGCCGCTACGGGCGTACTCCCGTCCTGCACGAGGTGTCGTTCAGGCTGGAGCGGGGCCACATCGGCTGCATCCTCGGCCCGAGCGGCTGCGGCAAGACGACGCTGCTCCGATGCATCGCCGGGTTCGAGCGCATCAGCGCCGGGGAGATCGTATCGGCGGGCGTGCTCCTGTCCGGGCCCGGCCGCCACGTCCCGCCGGAAGGGCGGCGGATCGGCATGGTGTTCCAGGACTACGCGCTGATGCCGCACCTGACCGCGCTGCAGAACGTGGAGTTCGGGCTGCGGGGGATGCATGCCGCCGACCGCAGGGCACGGGCAATGCGCTGGCTCGAGCAGGTGGGCCTGGGCGCTTTCGCGGAACGCTTTCCGCACGAGCTCTCGGGCGGCCAGCAGCAGCGGGTCGCCATTGCGCGCGCCATGGCGCCGCAACCCGACCTGTTGCTGATGGACGAGCCCTTCTCGAACCTCGACGCGGGCCTGCGCCAGTCGCTCGGGCGGGAGATCCGCAGCCTGCTGAAGTCGCTCGGCGCAACCGTGCTGATCGCCACGCACGACCACGACGATGCGTTCTCCCTGGCGGACGACGTCGGCGTGCTGCGTGACGGCCGCCTGCTGCAGTGGGATACCGCGTACCGGCTCTACCACCGGCCGGCCGACCGCTTCGTCGCCGAGTTCGTCGGCAAGGGCGTGTGGATGCGCGGCATCGTGAGTGCCGCCGATTCCGTCGACATCGAGACCGGCCGAGCGACGGGGAGCATGACCGCGGAGCTGCCGGTCGGCACCGAAGTCGACCTGCTGCTGCGCCCCGACGACGTCGTGCACGACGACGACAGCGAGCTCACCGCGGAAGTCGTGGGCAAGCAGTTCAGGGGATCCGAGTTCCTGTACGAGCTGCGCCTGCCGAGCGGATCGATGCTGCTGTCGTCGGTCCCGAGTCATCACGATCACGCGATCGGCGAATCGATCGGCATCCGGCTCGAGACCGCGCACATGGTGGTGTTCCCGCGGATCGACCGGGCGGATGACGCCGGACGGCTGCTCGCCGACCGGCGCATCGACCCGTGCCGCTCCGTGGGTTAGAGTGTCGCCGGTCACTCCCGGGCACCCGCGTGCGCGGGTCTCGCACTTCCGCCTCGACAACAACAATCGGGATCGAGAACGATGAAACAGGAACGCAACGTGCTGCAGGAAATCCTGGGCGGCGCGCCGCCCAGGCGCCGTTCCCGGCGCTCGCCGCCCGACGGCCCGAGCGGCCGCCAGATGGCGATCGGTGCGCTCGTGCTGCTCTTCCTGCTCGCCGCCTACACGTCCGTCTATACCGTGCAACCGGAGGAGCGCGCAGTCGTCAAGCGCTTCGGCGCCGTGCAGGGAATCACCGATCCCGGACTGCACTTCAAGCTGCCGTTCGGCATCGACACGATCCAGAAGGTCGCGACCGAGCGGGTTCTCAAACAGGAGTTCGGCTTCCGCACGATCGACACCCGGGGCGAACGGTCGCGCTTCGCCGATCGGGATTTTCCCGACGAATCGCTGATGCTGAGCGGCGATCTCAACATCATCCAGGTGGAGTGGGTGGTGCAGTACCGCATCGCCGATCCCATCAAGTACCTCTACTCCATGCGCGAGCCGACGCAGACGCTGCGCGACCTCTCCGAATCGGTGATGCGCCGGGTGGTCGGCAACCGTATCGGCAGTGAGGTGCTGACGACCGCGCGCGTCGAGATCGCCAATGACGCCAAGCGGGAGATCCAGGAGGCGATGGATGCCTTCGACAACGGCCTGCACGTCATCACGGTGGAGCTCCAGGACGTGGTGCCGCCGCCGCGGGTGCAACCGGCCTTCAACGAGGTCAACGAAGCACGCCAGGAGCTCGAGCGCATGATCAACGAGGCCAACCGCCAGGTGAACGAGCAGATCCCGCGGGCCGAGGGAACGGCGACGCGCATCATCGCCGAGGCGGAAGGCTACGCCACCGAGCGCGTGAACCAGGCGCTCGGCGAGGTCGCCCGTTTCAACGCGGTGCTCGCCGAGTACCGTAACGCGCCCGAGGTGACGCGCTCGCGACTCTACATCGAAACCCTGCGGGACGTGCTGCCGCGGATCGGCTCGGTCGTGGTGATGAAGGAGGGGCAGGTGCTGCCGCTGCTGAACATGGACCAGGGCCAGTTGCGCCGAATGCTGCAACAGGAGGAACAGCGATGAGCACGAAGCTGGTGATTGCGGCGGTCGTGGCGGGACTGGCGATCGTCGGCATCGGCAGCTCGGCGTTCATCATTGACGAGGCCGAGCAGGGAATCATCGTGCAGTTCGGCGAGCCGATCGGCGGGGTCATCTCGGAACCCGGGCTGCATTGGCGCGTGCCGTTCGTCCAGGAAGTGCGTCGCTTCGACAAGCGCCTGCTGCCCTGGGACGGCGACGTGAGCCAGATCCCGACGCTGGGCCGCGAGTTCATCATCGTCGACACGACGGCACGCTGGCGCATCGCCGACCCGTTGCGCTTCCTGCGCTCGGTGCGCGACGAGGCGGGGGCGCGGGCGCGCCTCGACGACATCCTCGACTCGGTCGTGCGCGACATCGTCTCCGGCACCGAGCTCGAGGAGATCGTGCGCTCCGCCGACTGGGAGGTGGACATGAGCGGCCTCGCGCAGGAGGAGGTCGAGGCCCTCGAGCAGACGGATCTCGAGCGGCCGAAAAAGGGCCGCGCGCAGCTCGAGCGCGACATGCTCGCCGCGGCGTCGCAGGCGATGCCGGAGCTGGGGATCGAGCTGATCGACGTGCGCATCAAGAGGATCAACTACATCGATTCCGTCCGCGCGCAGGTCGAAACGCGGATGATCTCGGAGCGGCAGAGCATCGCCGCGCGCTTCCGCTCGGAAGGCGAGGGGCGCAGCCAGGCGATCCTCGGCGGGATGGAGCGGGACCTGCGCCGGATACGCTCGGAAGCCGAGCGCCGTGCGGCGGAGATCCGCGGTGCCGCCGACGCCGAAGCGACCCGCATCTACGGTGAGGCGTTCAGCGCGGATCCCGAGTTCTACGCGTTCTTCAAGACGCTCGAGAGCTACCGGGCGCTGGACCGGAACGCGACCATCGTGGTCGATGCCGATTCCGATTTCTTCCGCTACCTGCAGCAGGTCCGGCAGCGGTAGGGACGCTCCCTCTCCGGGACGGGCGGCGCAAGCCGCCGTCCCGGCTCAGGGCCACAGCCAGCCGAAGAAGCCGGCGGTGAGCAGGCCGTAGATGAGACCGTCGACCATGTCCTTCACGGTCCGGCCCCAGCCCTGCCCGAACCAGATCGAGCCTGCCGCGGCCGCGCCGGAGTAACCGAGGAACGCGGTCGTGCCGGTGACCTGGAACACCTTCAGGTATTCCGTGCCGGGGGGCAGGGCGGCGGCGGCGACGTACGCGACGAGCAGCGAGATCGCGATGCAGTAGGTGATCCACTGCGCGAACTGCTTGCCCATCGCCATCGAGCCGTGCGGCAGCACCGTCAACATCGCGGCCGGCCCCTCGCGGTACTTCTGCTGCCATTCGGGACTCTGGCGCTCTTTCCCGCTGGCCGCGTGCGGCATCATGTAATCGCCGGGCGGCACTCCCTTGAGCGCCCGTCGCGCCGCCTCCTCGTCCGGCAGCTTGCGCCAGTCGCTCGTGTGCCATTGCAGCACGGCCCAGATCAGGGCGCTCGCGATGAACACGGCGACCGCCGACAGCAGGATCGGCAGCCACAACGCTGACAGTGCGACGTTCATTGTTGTACCCCCTTGTTTTAAGGCCTGTTCCCTGGCCGTTTCCCCGATTGTAGCGGATCGCCGGGATTCCGGATGCCTTCGTGCCGTCGGTGCCGATCGGGGAGGTCGGACGGCACGCGACTCGCCACGGGCGCGCTGGGCCGGTCCGATCCGCCGTCCATCCGGCGTCTTGCGCGTCCGCCGGAAGCCGGTACGATGTCGCATTTGTCTTTCAGGGACGACACAGGGTGGCATGGGCCGCATGAATGCGACGATTCCGGCTTCTCTTTTCCGCATCACGGGCCGTAACAGCGCCCTGGTGCTGCTCATCGGACCGGCACTGCTCGTCACCGGCCATGCGGGCGCGGAAGACGGCGGCCGGCTGGACGAGATCGTCGTGACCGCGACCCGGAGCGAGGCGAGCGTACGCGACGTCGCCCGTTCCATCTCGCTCATCGATCGCGAGCGCATCCAGAACGCGACGCAACAGCTCGGCATCGACGAGGTGCTGGCCGGCGTTCCGGGCCTGTACATGCAGAACCGGTACAATTTCTCGCAGGACCTCAGCATCTCCATGCGCGGCTTCGGCGCGCGGTCGAGCTTCGGCATCCGCGGCATCCGGGTGTTCGTCGACGGGATCCCGGAAACGCTGCCGGACGGGCAGGCGCAGGTCGACAGCATCGACTTGGGCTCCGCCGAGCGCATCGAGGTGCTGCGCGGGCCGGCATCCACGCTGTACGGCAACGCCTCCGGAGGCGTCATCGCGATCGAGACCGAAAGCGGGCAGCGGCCGCCGTTCGCCGAAGCCGGGATCGCGACGGGCGAGCTCGGGTTCCGCCGCTACGGGGTGAAGGCGGGCGGGATGCTCGGGACGGCGGATTATCTCGTCAACGTGTCGCGGCAGGAGATCGACGGTTACCGCGACCATTCCTACGCCGAGGGCACGCTCGTGAATGCACGGGTCGCGGTGCCGCTGGGCGCGAACGACCGGCTCACGTTCGCTTTCAACCATACGGACCAGCCGCTCGCGCAGGATCCGGGCGCGCTCGATGCGGCGACCGCGGCCGCCAACCCGCGCGCCGCGCACGCCCCCAACGTGCTGTTCGATGCGGGCGAAGGACTGTCGCAGCAGCGCCTCGGCGCGGTCTACCAGCGCCAGCTCGCCTCGGGCGAGCTCCTGCTGCGCAACTACTACGTGTGGCGCGACTTCGAGAACCGGCTCCCGTTCGTCGCCGGCGGCGCCGTCCACCTCGACCGCTTCTTCTGGGGTGCCGGCCTCCAGTACACGCTCACGGCGCCGCTGCCGGACGGGTTCGGGCTCACGATCGGGCTCGACCACGACCGCCAGGACGACGACCGGCGGCGCTTCGACAACGAGCAGGGTGCGCAGGGCGCCCTCGTGTTCGACCAGGCGGAGCGCGTGGCTGCCACCGGGGTGTACGCGATCGCCCGCTACGAGCCGGACGCTCCCTGGCAGCTTTCCGCGGGGCTGCGGTACGACCGCGTGACGTTCGACATCGGCGATCGCTTCCTGGTGGACGGGAACGACTCGGGCCGGATCGAGTTCGACCAGGTCAGCCCGTCGGTGGGTGCGAGCCTGGAGCTCGGCAATCACGTCCTGTTCGCGTCGCTCGCGAGCTCCTTCGAGACGCCGACGACGACCGAGCTCGCCAACCCGTCCGGCGCCGGGGGCTTCAACCCGGCGCTCGAGCCGCAGCGGGCGGACAACTTCGAGCTCGGCCTCAAGGGAGAGCGCGGGGGGCTTTACTACGAGCTCGCCGCTTTCTACATCGAGCTCACCGACGAGCTGGTGCCCTTCGAGCTGCCGGGGTTCCCCGGCCGTACTTTCTTCGCGAACGCGGGCGAGTCGCAACGGAAGGGGCTGGAATCGGCGCTGTCGTGGCGCGGTCCGTCCGGCCTGGGGGTGGAGGCGTCCTGGACCTGGTCGGACTTCACGTTCGAGCGGTTCACGGACGCATCCGGGACGGCGTTCGACGGCAAACGCCTGCCCGGCGTGCCCCGGCATTTCGGTTTTCTCGGGCTCTCCTGGGAGTCGCCGGCGGGCATCCATGCACGGCTGGAGGCGCGCTACTCCGGCGAGTTCCACGCGGACAACGCCAACGCCGTCGAGGTCGACAGCTACACGGTGACGAGCTTCCGCGCCAGCCGCGAGCTCGATTACGGGCCGTGGCGCGTAAGGCCCTACGTCGGCGTGAACAACGTCTTCGACGAGCGTTATCCCAGCCACGTGCGGGCGAACGCGTTCGCCGGCCGCTACTTCGAGCCCGCGCCGGGCCGCAACGCCTACGCGGGCCTCGACATCGCGTACAGCTTCGGCAGCCGCTCCCCTTGAGCGCGCGCCGCGCGGGCGGCGGGATCCGGTCCGCGCGCGCTGCGCTACCGGCCTCTCACGCGCGCGGCGTCCACGCGCGGAAGCCGACGTACAGGAGCAGCAGGAGCTTGGCGAGCTCGAGCACGCCGTACGCGCCGTGCACGATCGACGCTTCCGGCTCGAAACCGCTCGCGATCGCCTGCGCGCGCCGTGCCAGCTCGGGCAGCAGCCACACCGACTGGAGGACGAGGATGAGCGCGAGTCCCGCGCAGGGCGCGAACAGCTCCCGGCTCCGCCGCGACACGCGCACCAGTACGAGCACGACGACGAGGAGCACCAGCTCCACCCGGTTCAGCGCCTGGAACACGACCCGGCCGACGTCGAGCGCGACCGGGCGGGTGAGCAGCGGCGCCGTGAACTTGACCGGCGCCTCGAGCAGCGAAATTCCCGCTGTCAGCCCGAACCAGGCAAACGCCACCCAGGACGGATTCAACACCTTGTGAGCGAGGTCCTTCAGGACCGCACGCTTCACGGGACCTTCGCTCGAGCTGCCGTTCTGCGGATTTTCCACCTGTCTCACCCGTGCTTCTGCCGCGAGGATCGTGCCTGCCGGCGGCCGATCCGGTGGCGTCGCGATCCCCGCTGGAAGCGCTTCTCACCGGCCCGGATTTGCCCGGCTCGCGGCACGTATTCTACGATCCCCGCCTTTCGTGTGCCGGCGATGTCGATTTCGCGTCCGCATCGCCGCCGTCGTGAAAGGGGGGGAAACATGAGCACGACGAGACGCAGGTTTCTCGGCGCACTGGGAACTCTCGGCATCTTCGGGCCCGCCGGCATCGACGCGGCGGTGAAATGGCAGGGCAAGCTCCGGGTGATGGAGGGACCCATGCTCGGTGCCGTGTACCCGGATCGCGCGACGGTGTGGGCGCGCGTCGGCGGCGAGCACGAAGTGCAGCTCGAGGTGATCGGCGAAGACGGCCGCGCGCGCAGGGGAGAGCCCGAGCGATCCGCGGCCGGGCACGATCATTGCGTCGTGCTCCGGAGCCCGCCGCTCGAGCCGGATACGCGCTACCGCTACCGGATTCTCATCGACGGGCGGGAAGACGATTACCTCAAGGATCTCCCGCCGCTCTACCTGCGATCGGCGCCGGAAGGACCGGCCCGCTTCAGCGTCGCCTTCGGCTCCTGCGCGCAGTACCGCGACGATCCCGTGCAGGCGGTGTGGGCCGGGGTGGAGGCCGTGAACCCGGCGCTGTTCCTCTGGCTGGGCGACAACGTCTACATCGACAGTACCCACGAGAGCGTGATGGCGGAATGCTACCGGCGGCAGCGGAACGTGCTCTCGGCCGTCCCGGTGCTGCGGAAGATCCCGCAGCTCGCGACGTGGGACGATCACGACTACTGCCTGAACGACCAGGACCGCCGCAATCCCGCGAAGGAGCAGGCGCTCGCCGTCTTCCGGCGCTACTGGGCGAATCCCGCCTACGGCGAACCGGGAAACCCGGGCACCTACTTCCGCTATCACTACGGCGGCGTCGATTTCTTCTTCCTCGACGTGCGCTACTACCGTGCCCCGAACGACGCACCGGACGACGGCAGCAAGACCATGCTCGGACCCGTGCAGCTCGAATGGCTGAAGGCCGGGCTGCGCGCCAGCAAGGCGCCGTTCAAGGTGCTCGCCTCGGGCAGCGGCTGGAGCGCCGCCAAGGGACCGTCGGGGGATGCCTGGTCGTCGCATCTCGCGGAGCGCAACCGGATCTTCGATTTCCTCGTCGAGGAGGGGATCGGCGGCGTCATCCTGCTCTCGGGCGACACGCACGTCGGCGAGCTCAACTGCATCCCCTGGAGCGAGCGCGGCGGCTACGACCTCTACGAGCTCGTCAGCTCCCCGCTGGCCCAGTTGCCCGAGAAAGGAGCCTGGACGGCGCTGCGCCCCGAGATGCGCATCCGGCAGGTCTATGCGCGCAGCAACAATTTCGGCCTGCTCGAGTTCGACCTCGCGGCCGACGATCCCACCGTCACGCTGACGCTGCGCGATACCACGGGCCGCGAGGTCTGGTGGCGGCCGGTCACGCTGAAGGCCTCCGAGCTCGTCAACGGGACGACGTCCTGGCGCACGCACATCGATGAGATCTCGTTGCGGCGGTACGAGTCCTGGAAAGCCGGCGGCGAGTACTACCTCCCGGAAGGATTCTGACGACCCGGTTTTGGTGCGTCGGCGCGATTGC
Source organism: Woeseiaceae bacterium (assembly GCA_035304345.1). GTDB lineage: Bacteria > Pseudomonadota > Gammaproteobacteria > Steroidobacterales > Woeseiaceae > IDS-8. Next base: position 11,734 of record DATGQE010000067.1, read on the forward strand.
CGGTAGGATGCGGCCGTTTTGTCCCGGGGGGAAGCCCATGACGTCCAGGCCGGCCTTGTTGTGCCTGCTGCTCGCCGCCGCGCAGGCACATGCCGCGTCGCTCGCGACGCTGCCGCGTGCCGCCGGCGACATCCGCATCGACGGCGAGCTCGAGGAGGCGGCCTGGTCCGCCGCGCTCGAAGTCGTGCTCGGCTTCGAGAACGATCCGGCCGAGAACACCGCGGCGCCGGTCAAGACGGTCGCGCGCCTGCTCGAGGACGGCAGGAACCTGTACGTCGCCTTCGAAGCGCACGATCCCGATCCCTCCCGCATCCGTGCCTGGCTCCGCGACCGGGACTCCCTGGAGTCGAACGACTACGTCGGCATCAGCGTGGACACCTACGACGAAGGCCGGCTGGCGTTCGAGTTCATGGCGAACCCGCTGGGCGTGCAGCTCGACAGCCTGTTCGACGACGTCACGGGCGAGAACGACGAATCCTGGGACGCGGTGTGGGAATCGGCCGGCAGGATACGAGGCGACGGCTACGCCGTGGAAATGCGGATACCGCTGAGCCAGCTCCGCTTCCAGGACACGCGCGAGGCCCAGGTGTGGCGGTTCCGGCTCGTCCGTTCCTGGCCACGGGACTCCCGGGTGCTCGTGTCGAACATGCGCAAGGACCGGAACCGCAACTGCACCATCTGCCAGTACCCGAAGCTTGCGGGTTTCGCCGGCGCCACGCCCGGGAAACACCTCGAGATCGTGCCCACGTTGACGGCCTCCCGTTTCCGGACCGCAAGAAATGGCCGGCAAACCGTGACGGACGCGGGCCTGAGCGCGCGCTACCGCGTCACCCCGGAAGTGACGGTGAACGTGGCGCTCAATCCCGATTTCTCGCACGTCGAGGCGGACAGCGTCGAGCTCGACGTCAACAGCCGGTTCACGCCGTCGCTGCCGGAACGACGTCCGCTGTTCCTCGAGGGCGCCGAGTACTTCCGCACGCCTCACGAGGCGGTGTTCACCCGCACGATCGCCAGTCCAGAAGCCGCCGCCAAGCTGACGGGTAAGCGCGGCGGCCACGTGTTCGCCGGGTTCGTCGCGCATGACGAGGTGACGAGCCTGCTGTTCCCGGGACCCTCGGGTTCCTCCACGACCGTGCTCGGGCAGCCGAACACGGTCGCCGTCGGGCGCTACAACCGCACCAGCCCGGGCGGTTCCTCGCTGGGCGCGCTGGCGACGGTGCGCGACGGCGACGGTTACCGGAACACGGTCGCCGGCTTCGATACGCTGTGGCGCATCGGCGACCGGCACGAGGGGAGCGCACAGCTTCTCGAGTCGGACACGACCTACCCGGAAGCCGTTGCGGCCGCGTTCGACCAGCCGCGCGGCGCATTCAGCGGCCGCGCGCTCCTGCTGCAGCACGGCTACGACTCCCGCACCTGGTTCGCGAACCTGAATCTGTGGCGGATCGACGGGACGTTCCGCGCGGACGCGGGGTTCATGCCGCAGGCCGGGAGCGCCTTCCGCAAGACCGAGATCGGCCGCAAGTGGTACGGCGACGAGGCGAGCTGGTGGCACCGCGTGCGCGTGCGCGGCTATTACGAGCTCAAGGACCGGGAGGACGGCCGGGTTCTCGAAGAGACACGGGTCGTGGGCGTCGACCTCGCCGGTCCGTTCCAGTCGGAGATCGACCTGCGCCTGCGCAGCAGCCGCGAGCTCGAGGGCGGCCGGTACTTCGACGTCGAGCGCATGGACCTCTCGACCCAGCTCGAGCCCTTCGGCGGGCTGCGGGTAGGTTTCAACATGCGCCTCGGCGACGAGGTCGACTACGACAACCTGCGCTTGGGCGAGCAGTTCCGGTTCGAGCCGTACGTGAGCTGGAGCGTCAGCCGCAACCTGTTCCTGAGCATCGAGAGCTCGAGGCTGGCGCTGGAGACGCCGGCGGGCCAGCCGATCCTCGACGCGGTCGCCGTCGACGCGCGCGTGATGTGGCACTTCAACCCGCGCTCCTACCTGCGGCTGACCGTGCGGCAGAAGGACATCGAGCGCAACCCCGAGGCCTATGCCGGGCCCGTCGTGGCGCGCTCGAAGGACCTCGCGCACCAGGTCCTGTACTCGTGGAAGCTGAATCCGCAGACGGTGGTGTTCCTCGGCTACGCGGATGCCACCGAGCGGGTCGGGGACCGCGCCGAGCCCGCCGTCACCGACCGGCGCTGGTTCGTGAAGCTCGGTTATGGATTCGCCATCTGAGAAATGGTAACGTTCTCACAACCGGGCGGCCCTGCCGTCCAGGGACGGGGGAGACGGGGATGGACCGACGACGATTCCTGACGACGAGCCTCGGCGCGGCCGGGTGGGGGGCAGTCGCCTGGGGACCGCCGGCCGCCGCGGCCGGACCGCTCGAGCGGACGTTCGAGGACGCGCGCCCGCTGGACCTCCGGATCACGGACCTCAAGACCTTCCTGGTCGACGCCGGCAACGACGAGAATTTCGTCTTCGTCAAGCTCTACACCAACCAGGGCATCACCGGCCTCGGTGAGGGGACGCTCGCGAACAAGGGCGCGACCGTCGCCGCCGCCATCGAGGAGCACAAGCGTTATCTCGTCGGTCGCGATCCGACGGAGATCGAGCGCCTCTGGCGCGGCATGTTCATCGGCCCGCGCTATCGCGGCGGACCGGTGCTGATGTCCGCGTTGAGCGCCGTCGAGATCGCGTTGTGGGACATCCTCGGGCAGGCGCTCGGACAGCCGATCTGGCAGCTCCTCGGGGGCAAGGCACGCGACAAGGTTCGTCTCTACTGCCACGAGGGCTACCTCGAGCGCATCAGTCACCGGAAGAAGCGCCGCGCGAGGTCGCCGGAGGAGGAGATCGACCTCTGGCGGCAGAAGAAAGAGCAGGGATGGACCTGCGTGAAGGGAGGTTTCTACCCGACCGGCAATCCGGCCGATCACCGCAAGGCGATTCGCGAGGGCGTCGAGCACCTCGCGAAGGTCCGCGAGGCCGTGGGGCCCGACTTCGACATCATCGTCGAGGTGCACGGAAAAGCCACCCCGCTCACCGCCGTCGAGTTCTGCAACCGGGTGGAGGAATTCCGCCCGTTCTGGGTCGAGGAGGTCACGCAGCTCGAGGACGAGGTGCCGGGGGAGCTGCGGCAGGTCAGGGCGCAGACGCGCGTTCCGCTCGCGACCGGCGAGCGCCTCACGTCGCGCTGGCATTTCGCGCCCCTGTGCGCCGAGCGCCTGGTCGACGTCGTCATGCCGGACGTGGTGCACGTCGGCGGCATCTCGGAGCTGCGCAAGATCGCCATTCTCGCGGAGGCCTTTCGCGTCGACGTGTCGCCGCACAACCCGCAGAGCGAGGTGAGCACGCTGGCATCGCTGCACGTGTGCATGTCGACCCCGAACTGCACGATCCTGGAGATCGGCAGCGGCCAGGATCCGTTCTGGCAGGATCTCTTCCACGGCGGCCATTTCGCCTACGAGCGCGGGTACGCACACCCGCCTTCGCGGCCGGGTCTCGGCATCGACCTCGACGAGAAGATCGCCGCCCGCTATCCCTACGAGCCGAAGCACTGGAGCACGCTGCGCACCGCCGACGGCGCGTACGTGGATCGCTAGGCCGGACCATGAAAGCGCGAGGGCCCGTTCGCATGGGAACGTTTTCATCGAGACGCCTCCGACCTCTCTTCCCGCGCGGCCTGCTCGCCTGCGCTCTCGGCTGGGCGGTGGCGTGCACGTCCGCCGCTGCGGAAGAGCCGGAGACCGTCGCGCTGTGGCTGTTCGACGAGCCCGCGGGCCTCTACCCGAGCAGCACGCTCGACGACAGCTCCGGCCACGACCTGCCGCTGGCCATCGGCTTAGGGGGGCAGATCGTCGCCGGGCACTACGGCAACGCGCTCCTGCTCGCCGATCGCGAGCCGCTCGAGGTGCCGCGCGGCGAGGAGAAGTTCGAGGAGTTCGGGTTCGTGCAGATGGCGCCGCCGGAGGGACGGACGACGGCGCCCCTGAGCTGGCACAACGCCGACTTCGCCGCGCTGATGACCTCGGGCGAGAAGCACCTGCGCAAGGAGGTCGAGTTCGTCGACCCGACGGGGACCGGTCTCAACCTCGGCGCTTTCGACTGGACCGTCGAGTTCTGGTATGCACCCGCCGGCGAGGCCGGCGCTCGCGAAGGCGTGGTCTTCGAGATCGGCGCGGGGCCGCGCGGCGACAGCGATCTCGTCACCCAGCTCCGCTGGGAACGCGACGCGTTCGTGCTGGCCAACGCCGCATCCGGCACGGTGCTGCGCATCCCGACGCTCGTCGCCGACGGCTGGCGGCATTACGCGTTCACCTACGACGCCGGCGAGCGGCAGCTCCGGCATTACGTGGACGGCACGCGGCAGCCGCTGCCCGCGCAGGCGAGCCTCGCCGCCTTGCCGCAGGGGGACGAGGCCTGGTTCACCGTCGGCCGTGACGGCACCTGGAGTCATCCGCTGCGCGGCATGCTCGACGAGCTGCGCTTCAGCCGCGGCATCGTCTACGCAGGCGAGTTCGAGCCGCCCGCGAGCTTCGCGCCGCAGCCGGAGCCCGTGGTGCTGCAGGCCGGCCCGCCGCTCCTGTTCGGGGAGGGCGGGGATACCGGGCGGCCGCTGCCGCTCGGCTCGCGCAAGCACCTGTTCATCGACGGCGCGATCCTGGCGCGCAACGACGGTGCCCAGTTCGTCGTGAATCCGCCGCGCAAGGCGGAGCTCGTGATGGGTGACATCGAAGGTGCGTTCCGCAAGCACCTGACCGTCGTCGAGGGTGACGACGGCGTCATTCGCATCTACAACTCCGTGGAAGACGATCACCTCGCCGTCTACACGTCGCTCGACGGCATCCATTTCGAGCACCCGGATCTCGGGCGGGGCGTCGTCAACGGGCGCCGCAACATCGTCATCGCGGAGAACGTCGGCGGCCTCGGCAACCCGTTCTGGGATCCGCAGGCACCCCCGCCCGAGCGCTGGAAGTACTTCAGCGATTACAAGCGCCGCGGCATTTACCTGTTCACGTCGCCGGACGGCTTCGAGTGGAAGCGCCACCCCACGGCGGTGCTGCCGTTCCGCTCGGGGACGCAGTCCAGCACTTTCTACGACGACCAGCGCCGGCTCTACGTCTCCTACCACCGGTCGGGCATCTTCCACACCCCGGCCGGGGACACGCAGCGGAGCTCCGTCGTCACGGAGCACGCGGACCTGCGCCGCCCGCTGCCGTTCGAGCCGATCGGCCAGCGGGAGTACCGCGAGCTCGCAAAGCGTTATCCGCTCCGGGAGCCGCTGCCCTGGTTCACCGACAACGGCCCGCTCACGCCCGGCGGCTTCGGCATGGAGTTTCCGCACCGCTTCGACCCGGCCCCCGAGGACCCGGTCGGCGTGGACTTCTATCTCACGAAAGCGATGAAGTACCCGTGGGCGCCGGATACCTACCTCGCGTTCCCGGTGGGTTATTTCCATTACGAGAACGACGGTCCGCCGACGCGCAGGATTCTCGGCATGCCGGAGCGCGGGCGCGGCTCCGGGCCGCTGGAAACCCAGCTCGCGGTAAGCCGGAACGGGCTCGACTGGCAACGCCATCCGCGGCCGGCTTACGTGGGTATCGGCCTGCACGCGGGCCGCGACGTGAAGACGGCGTACATCGCGCACGGCATGATTCGCCGCGGGCCGGAGATCTGGCAGTACTACTTCGGCGAAACGCAGTATCACTCCGCCCACACCCATGACCCGGACGGGCGCGGCGTCTACCGCCTGGTGCAGCGGCTCGACGGCTTCGTCTCGCTCGACAGCCCCTACGACCGCGAAGTGACGGTCGTCACGAAGCCGCTCGTGTTCGCAGGGGACACCCTCGAGCTCAACATCGATACGGACGCGCTGGGGTATGCGCAGGTCGGGTTCCTGGACGAGCAGGGCCGGCCCATCGAGGGCTTTTCCGTCGACGACTGCATCTACATCAACGGCGATTTCATCGCCACGGACGTGGAATGGCTGGGGGGCAAGGACGTTTCGGCGCTCGCCGGCAGGACCGTGCAGCTCGTGTTCCGCATGCGCGGCAGCAAGCTTTACGCCATGCAGTTTACGGAGAATGGGAACCGCGAATGATCATCACCGGGAAAATACGCCGCCTGCTGGCCGTGCTGGCCTGCCTCGGCATGCTCGCGGCGGGGATCGCGCCGGCGCAGCCGGGTCCCGCCACGGACGACGTGGATCTCGAGCGCTACCGCACCATCGTCTACGTGTCGGCATCCGGCGGTCGCGATGCCGCGCGCGGCGGCACGAAAGAGCGGCCCTGGGCCTCGATCGGCTACGCGCTCGACCGAATCGACCGCAGCGCGCGCCCCGTGGCCGTCCTGGTCGCCGCCGGCCTGTACGAGGAGCACGGGATCGAGATGGCCGAGCAGGTGGATCTCTACGGCGGGTACGACCCGGAGACCTGGGCGCGCGACGTGTGGAAACACCGCACGATCCTGGACGGAGGTGAACGCGGCCGTGTGCTCGTCGCCGCCGACCGGTCGCGGCTCGACGGGTTCGAGGTCACGGGCGGCGTGGTCCGCGGCAAGGGTGCGGGGATCCTGGTGGACGGCGTTTCGCCCGTCCTGTCGAACAACTTCTTCACCGGCAACAGGACGCTCGGGCCCGAAGACTGGGCGCCGCAATACCTGCACGAGACGGCGCACGACGGCGGTGCCGTGTACTGCCGGAACGGGGGCAACCCGCGGATCGTGCAGAACGTGTTCCACGGCAACCGCACGGAGAACGGCCGCGGTGCGGCCATCGCCTACGACGGCCGCTGCGGCGGCGAGATCAGCGACAACGTCTTCGTCGGCAACGTGGCGGGCACGGACGATCCCATGCGGAGCAGCGACGGCGGCGCGATCTCGGTGTTTCGCTGGTCGTCGCCGACGATCTCCGGCAACGTCGTGCTCGGCAACGCTGCGGTCAACAGGAACGACGGCGGCGGCATTTTCGTCGCGCTCTGGTCGTCCGCGAAGGTGCGCGACAACCTGGTCGTGGACAACGAAGCCGGCGACGACGCCGGCGGCCTGTTCGTCGGCGGGCAGGAACACCGCTACGACGCGCCGCTGGACCCGCTGCCGGACGCGCAAGACTTCTACGTCGAGGTCACGGGCAACCGCTTCTTCGGGAATCGCAACTCGTCGCGCAACTCCGGCGCCACGCGGATCACGATGGAAACCCGCGGCCGCGTCGCGCGCAACATTGCCGCGCTGAACCACGGCTTCTACGTCCAGCGCAGCGAGATCGAAGCCGTCAACAACACGATCCTGGAGGACACCCGCTTCATCGAGACGAAGGCGGGCCTCGGACCGGGCCGCTTCAGCGACAACATCGTGCTCGGCGCGTTCGAGCTCGATGCCGATCCCGTGGTGACGAGCTCCCTGTTCCGCGACGGGTTTCCGGGCGACGGCAACCGGAAGGGCGTGCCGGAGTTCATCGACGACGGGATGGCGCTGCGCGTGCTGGCGGCGAGCTGGTCGCGGCAGGATTACCAGACGACGTTGACGGTGGCGGAGCCGGTCGCACCCGCGGCCCTCGAGAACAGGGTCGTGAGGAGCGGAGATCGCTGGGGTGTCGTGCACGCGGCCGCCGGTACCACGATTACGGTCTGGGGAGACCTGTCCGACGCCGCAGAGGTCGACGTCCTGCCGACGTACCGGCAGAAGCCGTCGTCGCCGGGCTTCGGGCTCGGCGCGGATGCGCGCCGGCCGGCCTACGAGCCGCGCCGCGTGAACAAGGCGATCGAGCTCTTGGAGCAGGGCCAGCCCGTGTACTACCAGTCCGCCTACGGCGGCTATCGCGAAGGCCTCGCGCTGGCGGACACCTGGGCCGATTACATCGTCTACAACATGGAGCACAACCCGCTGGATTTCGCCCTGCTGCGGGAGTTCATGCAGGGGCTCGTCGATGCCGGGCCGACACCGAGCGGGCACCGCACGCCGGCCGTCATCGTGGTGTTGCCGTTGCTCGGCATCGACGAAGGGACGGTGCTGGACGGCTCGTGGATGATTCAGCAGGCGCTGGCGCAGGGTGTCCACGGCGTCCATCTCGCGAAGGCGCAGGACCCGGCAGCGGTCCGGCGCTTCGTGCAGGCCGCGCGCTACTCGATCCACGAGCAGGCGGCCGACGAGCTCGGCGAGGGCTTGCGGGGCTGGGGCAGCCACCTGTTCGCCTCGCAGGTCTGGGGGCTGGACCGGGAGGAGTACCTGCGGCGCGCGGACGTGTGGCCGCTGAACCCGGACGGCGAGATCATGCTGGGCGTGAAGCTCGAAGACCAGCAGGCCCTGGCGAACGCGGAGGCGACGCTCGCCGTGCCGGGCATCGCCTTCGCGGAGCACGGCCCGCGCGACCTCGGGCTGTCGTTCGGTTACCTGGAAGGGCGAGCGGACCCGCCGCTGCCGCCCGAGGTGGTGGCGGCCGGCGACCGCGTCCTCGAGCTGGCCCGGCGCCGCGGCATTCATTTCCTGGACAACGTGCTGCCCGACAACGTCGAGGCGCAGATCGACCGCGGCGTCATGATCGGGGCGGGCAGCGTGAAAGCCGCGGCCGAGGTAGGTCGCGCGTACACGAAGCGGGAGATGCCGTGGTAGGACCGGGACCCGAAGGCGGATGTGTTGCAGTCGCGAGCGCACGGTGAGGATTCTCGACATCCGTGAGACGACCGCGTCGATCGCGGCGCCGATACGCAACGCCGTCATCGACTTCTCGCAGATGACGATCTCCGTGGTCGCCGTCGTGACCGACGTCGTGCGGTCCGGGCGTCCCGTCATCGGCTACGGGTTCACGTCGAACGGGCGCTACGCGCAGTCCGGTATACTTCGCGAGCGCATGATTCCCCGTCTCCTGGTGGCGCCGGCCGGCGAGCTGGCCACCGGAGACGGGGAGAACATCGATCCGTTCCGCTGCCGGGACGTGATGATGACCAACGAGAAGCCCGGGGGGCACGGCGAAAGAAGCGCGGCCGTCGGCGTCATCGACATGGCGCTGTGGGACGCGGTCGCGAAGATCGAGGAAAAGCCGCTGTGCCGCCTGCTGGCCGAGCGCTACGGCAAGGGAGAACCGGACGACCGTGTCCCGGTCTACGCCGCCGGAGGTTATTATTACCCGCGAGACGACCTGCAACGCCTGCAGGACGAGTTTCGCGGCTACCTGGAGATGGGGTTTACGTCGGTCAAGATGAAGATCGGGGGCGCCGCCATCCGCGAAGATCTCGACCGCATCGAGGCGGCGCTAGAGGTCGTCGGCGACGGCAGCCGCCTCGCCGTGGACGCCAACGCCAGGTTCGACGTGGAGACCGGCATCGAGTATGCGCGCGCGCTCGAGCCTTATGGCCTGCGCTGGTACGAAGAGCCGGTGGGGGTCCTCGATTTCGAAGGCTTGAGCCGGGTCAGGGCCGCGACGACGACACCCATCGCGACCGGCGAGAACCTGTTCTCCTTCGAGGACACGCGCAACCTGGTGCGCTACGGGGGGCTGGACCCCGAGCGGGACATCCTGCAGGTGGACCCGGTCCTGGGCTACGGCCTGGTGGAATACCTGCGGATCCTCGAGATGCTCGACGATTCCGGCTGGTCCGCGCGGCGCTGCATTCCACACGGCGGGCACCAGTTCGGGCTGCACCTGGCGGCGGGCCTCGGGCTGGGCGGCAACGAGGCGTACCCTGGCGTGTTCGAGCCTTTCGGGCAGTTCTCGCCCGAGGCGAAGCTCGAGAACGGCGAGGTCAGCCTGCCCGACGCTCCGGGCATCGGCTACGAGGCCGTGCCCCCGATCTGGTCAGTTCTCCGTCAACTGCAATGAAGGGTTCCGACAGGCTCCAATGGCAACGCTGAGGGACGTGGCGCTTCGCGCCAAGGTGTCCGTCTCCACCGTATCACGGGTCATCAACAACGAACCCAGGGTCAGGAAGAAGACGCGGGAGAAGGTCGAGGCCGCGATCCTGGAGCTCAGTTACCTGCCGAACCGGACGGCGCAGCGCCTGCGCAGCCTGAATGCGAAGAACAAGCTGATCGGCCTCGTGCTGCCCGACATCCAGAACCCGTTCTACGTGGACGTGGTCCGCGGCGTCGAGGAGTGCGCGTACGAGTACAACTTCGCCGTCATGATCGGGAACTTCGCCCAGGACGAGCGCAAGGAAAAGATGTACCTCGACGTGCTGCAGTCCGAGTCGGTCGACGGCCTGATCGTGGCCCCGTCGCACGGCAGGGACCAGCACATCGCGCGCGTCATGGAGAACGGCTACACGGTCGTCTGCATAGACCGCGGCCTCATCGGCATGGAAGTCGACATCGTCAAGGTCAACAACGAGGCAGGGGCTTTCGGCGCCATCGAATACCTGATCGGCCTCGGCCACACGCGGATCGCGCACATCACCGGCCACCCGGACATCCCTACGACGGCCGAGCGTGTCGCGGGCTACGAGCGCGCAATGGCGAAGTACGGGGTCGAGGTCGATCCCGAGCTGATCAAGAGCAGCAACTCGGATTACCAGAGCGGGGCGTCGCTGATGCGGGAGCTTCTCGAGTTGCCGAACCCGCCGACGGCGGTGTTCACGGCCAACAACCTGCTGACGCTGGGTGCCCTCAAGACGATCCACGAGTCGGAGCGCACCATCCCCGACGACATTTCCGTCGTCGGCTTCGACGACATGTACTGGTCGATGTCCCTGAATCCGCCGTTGACCGCGGTCCGCCAGTCCGGCTACGAGATCGGCAGGAAAGCCGCGGAGCTGCTCCTGAAGCGGCTCGCCGACCCGCACCGCCCGGCGGTCAGCCTGGTCCTCGATACCGAGCTCATCGTGCGCCAGTCTTGCAAACCGCGGTAGACGGAGTTACCTTGGAACCGGGTCCGTGAAAACGTTCCCATTTCTTTTGGCACAGTACTGGGAACGTTCTCATCCGGGTATGGGATGGGAACGTTCCCATGGAAACGACAACACGTCCGCGGCCGCCGCAGCGGCGGGCCCGAGCAGCGGGCAAGGGGGGAAACAATGAAACGGCATGTGACGAGCGCGTGCGGCATCCTGGTGCTGGTCGGCCTGGCGGCCATCGCACCGGGGATGGCCTGGGGGCAGTCGGCGGCGTCGATCCGGGGCGTGGTGCTCGACGAGAACACGAGCCAGTTCCTGCCCGGCGCCGAGATCGTGCTGGAGGGCACGCCGTACCGCGGCCGTTCCGGCAGCGACGGGCGCTACCGGATCGAGGCCGTGCCCCCGGGCACCTACATGCTGACCGTCTCCTACGTCGGCTACGAGGACTATTCCCACGAGATCACGGTCGCCGAGGCCGGCGTCGTCAGCCACCCGATCGCGCTCGTGAGGGCCTGGCGGGTCGCCGACGAGATCATCGTGCAGGGGGCGCGCTTCGGCCAGAGCAAGGCTCTCAACGACCAGAAAGAAGCCGTCAACATCAAGAACATCATCTCCGAGGAGATGATCCAGAGCTTCCCCGACCTGAACACGGCGGAAGTCCTGCAGCGCGTCCCGGGCGTCAGCATTCAACGCACGATGGGCGAAGGGCGCTTCGTCTCGATGCGCGGCACCCCGTCGACGATGACGAGCGTGACCATCAACGGCCAGCAGGTGGCGTTCTCCAACGAGTCGAACCGGTCGGTGGAGCTGGACGTCGTCTCGGCCGCCCAGCTCACGGGCATCGAGGTCACGAAGGTGCTCACCCCGGACATGGACGCCGACGCGGTAGGCGGTGCCATCAACCTGAAAACGCGGAGCGCATTCGACGAGGAGGGGCGCATCTTCAATGCGACGCTCGGCATCGGCTCGCATTCGATAGCGGACGGCACGCATTCGCGCGCCGCCGTCAACTACGCCGACGTCATCGGGCCTTCCCGTAAGCTGGGCCTGGCCGTCGGTGCAAACTTCGCCCGCACGTCGAACGAGCGGCACAACAACGAGCAGCGTTGGGGCGACGAGGAGGACCAGGACGGCAACGAGATCCCGTTCGCCCTGACCAACACGGAAGTCCAGTTCTCGGAGAACGTCCGCGACCGGTACGGCCTGAACGCCCGCCTCGAATACCGGATCAACGACGATCACCAGCTCTACCTCAGCGGCGTCTACAACTACCGGGAGGACGACCAGGACCGCCAGATCACTCGCGTGCGCTGGGATCGCGGCGACTACATTTCGAGGACGGAGGTGGAGGGCCTGAGAATCGTCAAGTCCCTGCACGATCGCGTCGAGGAGCAGAAGATCACGACCTTCACCCTCGGCGGCACCCACCAGCTCGGCAGGGCGCTGTTCGACTTCAGCCTGGCGCGCAGCTCCGCTTCGACCAAGAAGCCCGACGGGCAGCTTCAGCCGGAGTTCGAGCGCAGGGGCATCGACCTGAACGTCGTGGACATCGATTCGGTCGCGCCGAAGTGGATGTCGCCGACCAACGTCGATATCCACGACAGCAGCCAGTACGTGCTGGACGTCATCGATTTCCGCTACCAGACGACGACGAGCGACATCGACTCGATCATGGCGAACGTGACCTACCCGTTCCTGCTCGGCAGCGACAGCGGCGAGCTCAAGGCCGGCGTGAAGTTCCGCGCGCTGGAGAAGGATCGGCAGGACGTCCGCACCCAGTGGCGCTGGGAGGGTTCGGACGACGTCCTGCTCAGCCAGTTCGAGAGCGGCGCGACCAACATGCTGGACAACGGCTATTTTCTCGGCCCCGAATACGACCGGGGGGCCTTCCGGCAGTTCTTCTTCGGCAACCAGAACCCGAATGGCCTGGTGTCCGAAGCCAGGGACGACGTCAACCTCGGCGAGCCGTATGACGCGAAAGAGGACATTTCCAGCGTCTACGTCATGACCACGCAGAACTACGGCAATCTCCTGGTGCTGGCCGGGGTACGGGCCGAGTTCACGGAGCTCGACTACACGGCGTCGAACCTCGTCATGGACGACGACGTGTTCATCAGCAACACGAAGGAGAACGTCAAGCGCTCCTACGACTACCTGTTCCCGAACCTGCAGTTCCGCTACCGGATCACGCCGGACACGAACTTCCGGATAGCCTACAGCAAGGGCCTGTCCCGGCCGGATTTCTTCGACTCGATGCCGTACTCCTTCACCCAGATGGACGACGAGCAGATCACGCGCGGCAATCCGAACCTGAGGCCCGCCATCTCGCACAACTTCGACGTTCTCGGCGAGCACTTCTTCAAGGGCATCGGCCTGATCTCGGGCGGCGTGTTCTATAAGCAGCTCAAGGACTTCAACTTCCAGTCCTCCAGCATCGAGGTCGGTGGCCCGTGGGACGGCTACGAGGTCGAGACCTACGTCAACGGCGGCGGCGCCGACGTGTACGGGGCGGAGCTGAGCTGGCAGCAGCAGCTCACGTTCCTGCCGGGCTGGCTGTCGGGCTTCGGCATCTTCGCCAACTACACCTACACCGACTCCAGCAACATCGACCTGGGACCCGACACCGACCGCGTCGACATCGCGGCGTTGCCCGAGCAGATGAAGCACGTGGCCAACTTCGCCGTCAGTTACGAGAAGGCCGGCATCATCTCGCGCCTCGCCATGAACTACAGCAGCAAGTGGATCGAGGAAGTGGGCGACGATGCCGACTCCGACAACTGGATCGATGCGGCCACGACGGTCGATTTCTCGTTCGCCTACATGTTCCAGAACGGGCTCGAGCTCTTCTTCCAGGCGAACAACCTGACCGACGAGGTCAAGTACGTGTACTACGGGGTGCCGACCCGCTCGACGGAGTACACGCTCACCGGCCGGTCGTTCAATCTCGGCATGCGCTTCGTCCTTTAGAAGCGGAAGGACGTGCCGTTCACGAGCCCGTCCGCGGCAGGTGCCTCCGGCGCCTGTCGCGGCACGCCCCGGTGTCGCTGCACAGGTTGAAGGAATGACCTTACCGACGATTGGAATCTCGATGGGCGATCCTGCCGGAATCGGGCCCGAAGTCACCGTGAAAGCCCTGGCCGATGCGGCGGTGAGGAGCCAGTGCAGGCCCGTGGTCGTGGGCGACGCGCAGGTCCTCCAGCAGGTCATCGAGCTCACGGGCAGCGACCTGCGCATCCACAGGATCGCAGCGGTGCCGGAAGCCCGGTTCGAGCCGGGCACCATCGACGTATACGACCTCGGCAACGTCGACATGCCGGAATTCAGGCCGGGCGAGATCTCGGCCATGTGCGGGCAGGCTGCATTCGAGTACGTCGTCGAGGTGATCCGCCTGGCGATGGACGGGCAGATCGACGCGACCGTCACCGGCCCGATCAACAAGGAGTCGATCAACCTGGCCGGCCACCGCTACGGGGGCCACACGGAGATCTACGCCGAGTACACCGGCAGCAATCGGTACGCCATGCTGCTGGTCGAGGACGGGCTGCGGGTCATCCACGTCTCGACTCACGTCTCCCTGCGCAAGGCCTGCGATCTCGTCACGAAGGAGAGAGTCCTGGAGGCGATTGAGCTGATGGACGAGGCCTGCCGGCGCCTCGGCATCGAGCGCCCGCGCATCGGGGTCGCCGGCCTGAATCCGCACGCCAGCGACGGCGGCCTGTTCGGCGACGAAGAAGCGAGCGAGATCCTGCCGGCGATCGAGGAAGCGCGCAGCCGGGGGCTGTGCGTCGACGGGCCGCTCCCGGCCGATACGCTGTACCCGAAGGCAATCGGCGGCCTGTACGACGGCTGCGTGGCCATGTACCACGACCAGGGCCACATCCCGTTCAAGATCGTCGGCTTTCGATGGGATCGGGCGGCCCGGAAGATGAGCAGCGTCAGGGGCGTCAACATCACGCTCGGCCTGCCGATCATTCGCACGTCGGTCGATCACGGCACGGCCATGGAGATCGCCGGACGCAACATCGCCAGCGCCGATGCGATGGTATTGGCGATCGAGTACGCGGTCGAGCTGCACCGCTCCCGCAACGCCGGGCGCGCCTGACGATGCTCGCGGTCATCACCGACGATTTCACCGGCGCCTCCGAGATCGGCGGCACCGCGCTGGCCAGGGGCCTGCGCGCGGTCATCGAGACCCGGGACGTGAGCTGCCGCGACACCGACGTGCTCGTCATCGCCTCCGACATGCGCTCGCTGGACCCCGAAAGCGCACGCGCCAAGTCGCGCCGACTCACGGAAAGGCTCCTCGAGCTCGGCCCGGAGCTGATCTTCAAGAAGGTCGACTCGGTGCTGCGCGGCAACATCGTCCCGGAGCTCGTCGCGCAGATGCGGGTGGAGGGCAAGTCCCGGGCGCTCCTCGTGCCCGCCAATCCCTCGCGGGGACGCATCGTCGACCGCGGAACGTATTACGTCGAGGGCAGCCCGATCGCGGAGTCGGCCTTTGCCCGTGCCTATCCTTTCTGGGCGCGCACTTCCCGGGTCGTCGACACGCTGCGCGCGGGCGGCGCCTGCGACATCTTCTCGGTGTCGCCCGGTCAGCCGCTGGATGCCCCGGGCGTGCACGTCGGCGACGCGCGAAATGCCGATGACCTCCGTGCGTGGGCCGAACGGGTCGCCGACGGCATTCTGCCGGGCGGCGGGGCGGACTTCTTCGCGGCCGTGCTCGAAGCGCGGCTCGGCGTGCCTGCCCCGGCCGGAACCGCGCACGGGTACGACGGCGACGCTCGAACCCTGCTCATCTGCGGCAGCAGCTTCCCGTCCAGCCGCGGCGCCGTGCAGCAGGCGCAGGCCGGCGGCTTCCGCGTGCTCGGCATGCCGGACGAGATCTATTTCAGGAGCGAGATCGACCCGGCGCTGATCGCGGCGTGGGCGGAGCGCGTGGCGGACGCGCTGCAGCGGGGCCGCAAGGCCGTCATTACGGCGCCGCAGGCGCCGGGCCCGGACAGCCTCGAAGGCCGGAAAGTCTCCGAAGCACTCGCCGAGGTGGCGCGTCACGTCGTGGCCGACCACCTCGTCGACGAGCTGATGATCGAGGGCGGCGCGACGGCACAGGCGGTGCTCAACGCCCTGGACGTCAGCCGCCTCCATCCGCTGGAGCTGCTCGGGCCGGGCGTCACGCGCATGAAGGCGGATGGCTGTCCCGACCTCCATGTCACAATGAAACCGGGCAGCTACGGTTGGCCGGACCTGCTCTGGCATTCGGCCGGGCAGCCGGGGAAAACGGGGGGAACATGAGCAACGTAACGCTGCATTTCGTCGATTACTTCATCATCGTGGCGAGCCTCGTCGTTTCCGTTGCGGTCGGTTTGCGCTTCGCGCGCCGGCAGTCGACCACCTCCCGGTATTTCTCCGCCGGCGGCAACGTGCCCTCCTGGGCGATCGGCATGTCGATCTTCGCCACGCTGGTCAGCAGCGTCACGTTCCTGGCCTATCCCGGCGACGGCTTCGCCAACGACTGGGTGAGGCTGGTGCAGGGACTGATGGTGCCGATCGTCGTGCTCGCCGGTATCGGTTTCATCGTGCCGCTGTACCGCAAGGTGATCGGGCTCAGCGCCTACGAGTACTTTGAAAAGCGCTTCGGTTACTTCGCGCGCCTCTACAGCTCGCTCGGCTTCGTGCTGGCGCACTTCTCGAAGATGGGGTCCGTGTTCTTCCTGCTGGCGCTTGCCCTGACCGGCATGACCGGCGTCGATACGTACACGGTGATCTGGGTGCTCGGCGCCGCGATCGTGCTGCTGACCCTGGTGGGCGGCATGGAAGCGGTGATCTGGCTGGACGTCATCCAGGGATTCCTGCTGATCGTGGGCGGGCTGATTGCCCTGCTGGTGATCGTCCTGAACGTCGACGGGGGCCTCGTCACCGTGTTCACCGTCGCCGCCGCCGACAGGAAGATGAGCCTCGGGTCGCTCGACTGGGACTTCGTCAACCTGACGTTCTGGGTGATGGCAATCAACGGCATCTTCTACGCCATCCAGAAGTACGGGACCGACCAGACGATCGTGCAGCGGTACCTCACGGCCCGCTCGGACCGGGAAGCGATCAGGGCATCGGTTGCGGGCGTGCTCGTGACGGTGCCGGTCTGGACGCTGTTCATGTTCATCGGCACCGCGCTGTACGTGTTCTACCAGGGAGGCACGGCGCTCCCGGAAGGGCTGCGTTCCGATGCCGTCTTTCCGCACTTCATCATGACCGAGCTTCCCGTCGGTGTCGTAGGGTTGATCATCGCCGCGCTGATGGCGGCGGCGATCTCGTCGCTGGACTCCGACCTCAACTGCCTCGCCGCGGTGGGCGTGGACGACTACTACAAGCGCCTGAGGCCCGACAGCACGGATGCAGAGCGCGTCAGGATGGGCAAGATCATCGTGGCGGTCTCCGGGCTCGGCGCCATGATCGTGGCTTCCCTGTACGTGACCGCCGGCGAGGCCGGGGTGCTGGGCACGGTCTTCGCGCTCTACGCGATTTTCTCCGGCGGCATCGCCGGAATCTTCCTGCTGGGCATCTTCGTGCCCCGCGCCAACAAGCAGGGCCTGTACGTCGGCATCGGGGCCTGCGTGGTGTTCACGGGCGTCGCCATGCTCACCTCGACGCGCTTCGGCTTCGGCGGAGAGCCGCGCCTCCTGCTGGATTTGGGTCCGCTGAACTACACGCATCACAAGTACATGCTCGGTGTGTACAGTCACATCGTGCTGTTCGTGGTCGGGTGGGCAGCGAGCTACTTCTTTCCCGCTCCCGACGTCGCCGACAACCTCACCTATGCAGGCTGGAAGCGGGCACGTCGCTACACCCTGTCGGAACAGAGGGGATAACGATGCAGAGGTCGACTTTCGCGCTCAGTCTCACGCTCGCGCTGCTGGCCGCCGTCGCCGGATGCGGCCGCGGAAGCGAGCCGCAACCCGAACCGGCGGTGTCCGATACCGGCGAACGCGCAGGCCCGCCGGAGCGACCGTGGAACGTCGTGCTCATCCTCGCGGACGACCTCGGCTGGAACCAGGTGGGCTACCACGGCAGCGACTACTACGAGACGCCCAACATCGACGGCATCGCCCGCCAGGGCATGCACTTCACGAATGCCTACGCGGCGAATGCGGTCTGCTCGCCGACCCGCGCCAGCCTGATGACCGGCAAGAACCCGGCCCGGCTCGGGGTGACGGACTACATCCCCGGCAGCCCGTATCCCTACGCCAGGCTGAGCCGGCCGGGCGAGGTGCCGGGGCTGCCGCTCGAGGAGGTCACGCTCGCCGAGCTCATGAAGTCGAACGGGTACGTGACCGGCCATTTCGGCAAATGGCACCTGAACGTGGACAAGGACTATGCCCCGGGTCGCCCGGGCGATCCGGAATCGCAGGGTTTCGACGAGGTGCTGGCGACCGTGAAGCCGGAGGACGACGCGGATCCGGCTGCCGATGCGCACAGCGCCGAGGAGATCACCCGGCGATCGCTCGACTTCATCGACCGGCACCGGGACGAGCCGTTCTTCCTGTACGTCGCTCACCACGTGGTCCACAGGCCGCTCATGGAGGCGCCTGAGCTCGTCGCGAAGTACGAAGCGAAGCCCGGCGCGGACGACCCGGTGAACAACCCGGTGATGGGCGCGATGATCGAGACCATGGACAGGGGCATCGGCCGGATCCTCGACCGCCTCGACCAACACGGGCTCACCGATCGCACGATCGTGATCTTCTATTCGGACAACGGCGGGCTGGAGCGGCTGCAGGACCAGGCGCCATTCCGCGGCGGCAAGGCGACGATCTGGGAAGGCGGTCTGCGCGTGCCGCTCGCCGTCCGCTGGCCGGGGGTCGTCGAGCCGGGCAGCGTCAGCGACGAGCTCGTCATCTCGGACGACTTCTTCCCGACGCTGGCCGAGATCGTCGGCGAGCGGAACCTGCCCGAGGGCATCGACGGCGTCAGCCTCGTCCCGGTGCTGAAGCAGGCCGGCGGCACGAACCGGGACACGCTCTACTTTCACTATCCGCACTACCATCACCTGGGCGACAAGCCCGCGGGCGCGATCCGGAAGGGCAATTACAAGCTGATCGAATGGTTCGAGGGCTCGATCGCCGGCGTGGGCGAGCCCTACAGCCTGTTCGACCTGGCGCAGGATCCCGGCGAGACCACGGACCTCGCCGGCGAGCACCCGGAGCTCGTCCGGCAACTGGCGGACGAGCTGCAGGCGTGGCGCAAGCGAATCGGCGCGCAGGAGATGACGGTGAACCCCGGCTACGAGCCGGAGCGCGCCGACTGGCGCTTCGTCGACGAGCACGGAGGCGACGAGAGATGAGGACGATCGCGTTCTTCAATCCGCGCAAGCTGGCATTCGGGCCGGAGGCCTACGACGCGTTCAGGCAGGACGTGAAGGAGGCCGGCTTCCGCCGGCTGTTCGT
This sequence comes from Woeseiaceae bacterium, assembly GCA_035304345.1. Lineage (GTDB taxonomy): Bacteria > Pseudomonadota > Gammaproteobacteria > Steroidobacterales > Woeseiaceae > IDS-8. The sequence goes on from DATGQE010000067.1 coordinate 30,984, forward strand.
CGTGTCCATCGACGCGCTGTCGCCGCGGCTGGAGGAGCTCAACGCCGAGCTCCACGAGGCGGACATCGCCTGCGAGTTCGACTTCTCCATCGTCAACGAGCCCACGTTCGCCGAGTTCGAGCGCCTGCTCGAGCGCGCCAGGCGATTCCGCGCCGACTGCGTCGTGGGCATCGGCGGCGGCAGCGTGATGGACGTGGCCAAGCTGCTCGCCGCGCAGCTTACGAACACCCAGTCGGTTCCCGAGATCGTCGGCATCGACAACCTGGCCGGGCGCGCGACCGCGCTGATCTGCCTGCCCACCACCTCGGGAACGGGCAGCGAGGTGTCGCCGAACGCGCTGTTCACCAGCGACGACGGCAGCAAGGTCGGCGTGATCAGCCGCCACCTCGTGCCGGATGCGGCTTACGTCTGTCCCGAGCTGACCGTTTCCGTGCCGCCCGCCGTCACCGCTGCGACCGGCATCGACGCGCTCACGCATTGCCTGGAGGCATACGCGAACAACTTCGCCCACCCGATGGTCGACGTGCTGGCCATCGAAGGCATCCGGCTGATCGCGAAGGACCTGCCGGTTGCCTGCCGGGACGGCTCCAACCTCGAAGCCCGTACGAACGTCGCCTTGGGCAGCGTCTACGGCGGCATGTGCCTCGGTCCCGTGAACACCGGTGCCGTGCACGCGCTCGCCTATCCGCTCGGCACGCAGTTCCACGTGCCGCACGGGCTTTCCAACGCGCTGCTTCTGCCGTACGTCATGGAGTTCAACCTGCCGGAAGCGGAGGCCCGGTACGCGGCCGCCGCCCGGGCGATGGGGGCAGCGGCCGGTGCCTCCGAACGCGAAACCGCAGTCAACGGCATACAGAAGGTCCGCGAGCTGATACGCGACTGCGGGCTGCCGTCGCGCCTGTCGGAAGCCGGCATACCGGAGGCCGCGATCGAGCGGCTGGCCGAGGGGGCGCTCAAGGTGCAACGGCTCCTCAGGAACAATCCCCGGCACGTCACGCTGGAGGACGCGAAAGCCATCTACCGCGCGGCTTTCTAGCGGGACGATGGAGCAGCACCAGACGAAGCCGGCCTGCCGCGGGGTGATCGTGCCCCTGGTCACCCCGCTGGATGCCAGGGGCCGCCTCGATGCGGGCGGGGCCACGAAGCTCGTCGAGCGCGTGGTCGCCGCCGGATGCGCGCCTTTTGTGGGCGGCACGACCGGCGAAGCCGCATCGCTGGCAGAGGACACCAGGACCGGGCTCGTCGAGATCGCGGTCGCGGCTGCCGCGGGAGCCGAGCTCGTCTACGCCGGCATCGCCGGCAATTGCCTGGAGAACTGCCTGGAGCGGGCGCGGCGCTACGCCCGGCTCGGCGCGGACGTCGCGGTCTGCCACCTGCCGGCTTATTACCCGCTCGACGAGGAGCAGATGCGGGCCTGGTACCTGCGGCTGGCGGATGCATGCCCGTTGCCGCTCATGCTCTACAACATCCCGGCGACCACCTCGCTGTCGATACCGTTGCCGCTCGTCGAGGAGCTCAGCCGCCACGAGAACGTCGTTGGCATGAAGGATTCGGAGCGCGACGAGGAGCGGATGCGCGAAAGCGCGGCACGGTGGCGCGCGCGGGAGGATTTCACGCTGCACGTCGGCTGGGCGGCGAGGTCGGCCTGGGGCGTGGGAAACGGGTTCGACGGCATCGTGCCGAGCTCCGCCAATCTCGTCCCCGGGCTCTACCGGCGGCTCTACGATGCGGCCGCCCGCGGCGACGCCGCGGAAGCGGCGCGTCTCCAGGCCCTCACCGACGAGATCGGTGCCGTCTACCAGCAGGGCCGTTCGCTCGGCCGGTCGCTGCCGGTCCTGAAGGCGATGCTGGCCGCCCTCGGCGTCTGCCAGCCGTTCGTCGCGCCGCCGCTCCTGGCGTTGCCGGCGGCCGAGCTCGAGGCCGTCGCCCGGGTGGTGCGCGAGCGCTGGCCGCGTTACGGTGAAGCGGAACGGCGCTGACGTTGCGCAGCGCTGAAGCGATGACAACGGGGCGCCCGGCGGCCGTATCCGGCAGGCGGCCGGGTACCGCCCGGGCAGGCACGCGATCCGCACGGAGGACTCGATGCAATCGGTGACGATCGTCCTGATGGGCATTGCCGGGATGGCATTCGGCTGGTTCGTGTATTCGCGCCTGATCGCCGAGAAGGTTTTCCGGCTGGACCCCGATTTCGTCACGCCCGCCCACGAGCTGAACGACGGCGTCGACTACGTGCCGACGAACCGTTACGTCCTCTGGGGGCATCACTTCACGTCGGTGGCCGGTGCGGCGCCGATCGTCGGCCCGGCGATCGCCGTGTACTGGGGCTGGGTGCCGGCGCTGCTCTGGGTCGTGCTCGGGACCATTTTCTTCGCCGGCGTTCACGACGCCGGCGCGCTGTGGGCCAGCAATCGCCACAAGGGCCGCTCCATCGGCGCGCTGTCGGAGACCGTCATCGGCAAGCGCACCCGGGCGCTGTACATGGTGGTCGTGTTCCTGGTGCTGCTGATGGTCAACGCCGTGTTCGGCGTGGTCATCGCCAACGCGTTCATCGGTACGCCCGGTGCCGTTCTCCCGGCGTGGGCCGCCATCGCCATTGCGCTGCTCGTCGGCGTGGCGATCAGGCGGAAGTTGAGCCTGCTGCTGGTGACGTTCCTCGGGGTCGTCCTGTTGTATGGCTCGGTGTGGTTCGGCAGCGTCGTGCCGCTGGAGCTGCCCGAGCTGCTCGGGGTGGCGCCGCAAACGAGCTGGATCCTCATCCTGTTCGTGTACGCCGCGCTCGCGTCCATGCTGCCCGTCTGGATGCTGTTGCAGCCGCGCGATTACATCAACGGCATCCAGCTCTTCATCGGCCTCATCCTGCTGTACGGCGCCGTGCTGCTGTTCGGGCCGGAGATCTCCGCACCGCCGTTCAATACCCGGACGGCCGCGGACGCACCGTCGATCGTTCCGCTGCTCTTCGTGACGGTCGCCTGCGGTGCCGTGTCGGGCTTCCATGGCATCGTCGCTTCCGGCACCAGCTCGAAGCAGCTCGACAAGGAGACCGATGCCCGTTTCGTCGGCTATCTCGGCGCGGTGGGCGAGGGGTCGCTGGCGCTGATCACGATCGTCGCCGTGACCAGCGCGGCACTGGCGGCGACGCCCGAGGCGTGGCATGCGATCTACGAGCGGTTCGGGACCGCGGGCGGTGGAGAGTTCATCGCGGGCGGTGCGGCACTGCTGACGCACGGCTGGGGGCTGCCGACGGAGTTCGCGCAGACGATGCTCGCCACCATGCTCGTCCTGTTCGCGGCCACGACCATGGACACCGGCGTGCGCCTGCAGCGCTACATCATCCAGGAGTGGGGTGCGATCTACCGGATTCCGCCCCTCGAAAACGGAATCGTCGCCACGCTCGTCGCGGTCGGGTGCTGCCTGGCGCTGGCCTTCGGCGCGGGCGGGGGCGGCGGCGCAGGCGGGCTCGTCATCTGGCCCCTGTTCGGCTCGACGAACCAGATCCTCGCCGGCCTCACCCTGCTGGTCGTGACGGTGATGCTGATCAGGCTCGGCAGGCCGGCCCGCTACACGCTGCTACCGATGGTGTTCGTCCTTGCCATTTCGTTCTGGGCCGGCGCCGTCAAGCTGGTCGAGTTCTGGCGTGACGGCAACTGGTTGCTGGTCGCGATCGATTCGGTCGTGCTCGTGACCAGCGTCATGGTGATCCTGGAGGCCGTCTCCGTGATCTCGCGGCTGCGGGAAACGGTCGCACAGCCGGAGACGTAGGCGACCAATCATTTCAAAAGCTTAGGCCACCGGACCTTCATGCGGCGGTGGCGCGCAGGCATAATGCTTGCTCGATGCAACCGATTCGATCGAGGCAGGCCGTCGACATGAGGTCGGAATCGCAACTCGCCTCGGCCGTCCTGATGGTCCGGCCGGTCCGTTTCGAGAGCAATCCGCAGACCGCGGCGTCCAACCGGTTCCAGGTGGGGACGGGGCGCACGGCCGAGGAGCAGCAGGAGGCGGCGCTGGCCGAGTTCGAGCGGCTGCGCGAAGCGCTGGTGGCCGCCGGCGTGCGCGTCGTGGTGTTCGACGACACGCCGGAGCCGCACACGCCGGATGCCGTCTTCCCGAACAACTGGGTCAGCTTCCACGCCGACGGCACGGTCGTGCTGTACCCGATGGAAGCCGAGAACCGCAGGCTCGAGCGACGAGCGGACATCGTCGAAGCGCTGGCGAGCCGGTACGGGTTCGTCGTGCGCGAGGTCATCGACCTTTCGCATCACGAGTCGGACGGCCATTTTCTCGAAGGCACGGGCAGCATGGTGCTCGACCGGGTCAACCGCATCGCTTATGCGTGCCTGTCGTCGCGCACCCACCTCGCGCCGCTCGGCGAGTTCACGCAGCGCATGGGCTACGAGGCGCTCACGTTCGACGCCGTCGACCGGAACGGTGCGCCGATCTATCACACGAACGTGCTTATGAACGTCGGTGAGGCGCTCGCCGTCATCTGCGCCGAATCGATCCGCCGCGAGGACCAGCGTACCGCCGTGCTGCGCCGCCTCGAGGAGACCGGCCACGAGGTGATGGAGCTTTCGTACGACCAGCTCGAAGCGTTTGCCGGCAACATGCTGGAGCTGCGCTCGAGCTCGGGCGGGAGGGTGGTCGCCCTGTCGCAGCAGGCGCTCGACTCCCTGGGCAAGGAGCAGAAGGACCGGCTGCACGCGAACGGCGACGTCGTGGCGGTGCCGATCGACGTGATCGAGGCCTCGGCCGGCGGCAGCGTGCGCTGCATGCTCGCGGAAATTCACCTACCGACTGCATAGGCGAGCTCACGATGCAACAGTTCAGGGACAGGATACTGATGTGCCCGCCCGATTACTTCGAGGTGGAGTACGTCATCAACCCGTGGATGGCGGGGCACGAGGGTTCCCTGGACAAGGATCTCGCACGGCAGCAGTGGCAGACCCTGCGCGACACGCTCGCCGAGTACGCCGACATCGTCACGATCGATCCCCAGCCCGACCTGCCGGACATGGTGTTCACCGCGAACGCGGGCGTCGTGTACGGCAACAAGGCGATCGCCAGCCATTTCATGCCGCACGAGCGGCGTCCCGAGGAGCCGCACTTCAAGAAGTGGTTCCGGGAGAACGGTTTCGAGCTCCTCGACCTCGACGAGAAGATCGGCTTCGAGGGCGCAGGCGACTGCCTGCTGGATCGCGGCGCGCCGCGCTTCTGGACGGGCTACGGTTTCCGTACCGAAATCGAGGCGCATGCCGAGATCCAGAAGTTCTTCGGCATCGAGGTGGTGTCGATCAGGCTGACCGACTCGCGCTTCTACCACATCGATACGTGCTTCTGCCCGCTCACCGGCGGCTTCCTGATGTATCACCCGCCGGCGTTCGACTACGACTCGCGGATCGCCATCGAGAGCCGCATCCCGTCCCACAAGCGCATCGTGGTGGACACGATGGACGCCGGAAACTTCGCCTGCAATGCCGTCAACATCGGCGACAAGGTGTTCCTGCACAAGGCGTCGGAACCTCTGAAAGCCCGGCTGATGCTGGCGGGATTCTCGGTGCAGGAGATCGACCTGTCGGAGTTCCTGAAGGCCGGGGGTTCGGCCAAGTGCCTGACGCTCAAGCTGAACGAACCCCCGTATCCCGCGCCGTGACGCGCTCGACCGACGTGCCGCGCTGAACCACGACGACATGCCGGCTCCCCACCAGTATCGTATCGTCCCGAAAAAGCCCGGCGCGCACCTGTTCGAGGTGACGCTCACGATCGCCGCGCCGCACCCGCACGGGCAGGCCGTCACGATGCCGGCGTGGGTTCCGGGCAGCTACCTGATCCGCGATTTCGCGAAGCACGTCGTCACGATTCGCGCCGAGAGCGACGGCTACCCGGTCGAGCTCACGAAGCTCGACAAGAGCACCTGGCAGGCCGCTCCCGTCCAGGGTCCGCTGACGATCGTCGCGGAAATCCATGCCTGGGACCTCAGCGTGCGCGGCGCACACCTCGACACGACGCACGCGTACTTCAACGGCGCCTGCGTGTTCCTTGCCGTCGTCGGCCAGGAGCACGTGCCCTGCGAGGTCGCGATCGAGCCGCCGCCCGGCGGCCTCGGTGCCGAATGGCGCGTAGCGACGTCGATGCGGCCGAAGGACGCGGAGCGCTACGGCTACGGCACCTACGAGGCGGCGGACTACGACGAGCTGATCGACCACCCGGTCGAGATCGGGGAGCTCAGCATCGGCGAGTTCGAGGTTCGCGGCATTCCGCACGCGATCGCGATCCGCGGCCATCCGCGGGCCGACATGGCGCGCATCTGCCACGACCTCGCGACGTTGTGCGAGCGGCATTGCGCGCTGCTCGGGCCGCCGAAGGACCTCGATCGATACGTGTTCCAGCTCCTCGTGCTGCCGGAGGGCTACGGCGGCCTCGAGCACCGCTGGTCCTCGAGCCTCGTGTGCAGCCGGGGCGATCTCCCGGTGCGCGGCGAATCCGGGACGAAGACCGCGTACCGCCGGTTCCTGCGCCTTTGCAGCCACGAGTACTTCCATCTCTGGAACGTGAAGCGCATGAAGCCGGCGCGCTTCAAGCCCTACGACCTGCGGGCGGAAGCGCACACGGGGCTCTTGTGGGTGTTCGAGGGCATCACGTCTTACTACGACGGGCTCACCCTGCACCGATCGGGGCTGATCACCCGCGAGAGCTGGCTCGAGATGCTCTCGCACACGATCACCCGCGTCCTGCGCGCACGCGGCCGCTTCCGCCAGAGCCTGGAGGAATCGAGCTTCGACGCGTGGATCAAGTTCTACAAGCCGGACGCGAACGCGAGCAACGCGACGATCAGCTACTACACGAAGGGCTCGCTCGTCGCGCTCGCGCTCGATCTCACGATCAGGCGCGAGACCGATTCGAGGCATTCGCTCGACTCGGTGATGCGGGCCTGCTGGGCGCGCTTCGGCGAGACCGGGGAGGGGATGCCGGAGCGGGGGCTGGAGTCCGTTGCGCAGTCAGTCACCGGGCTCGACCTGCAGGAGTTCTTCGAACGTTACGTGCGCGGCACGAGCGAGCTGCCGCTCGCGAAGCTGCTCCGCGATTTCGGCATCCGCATGCACCTGCGCCCGTCGGAGGGAGCGGAAGACATCGGCGGCAAGCCGGGCTCCTCGGACCAGCCGCCGCCGCCGTGGCTCGGCATCGTCACCGCCATGCGCGAAGGAAGGCACATCGTGACGCTGGTCCACTCCGACAGCCCCGCCGAGGCCGCCGGCCTTGCCCCCGGCGACGAGCTGCTCGCCGTGAACGACGTGCGGGTCGTCGCCGCCAACCTCGACAGCCGCCTGCGCGAGTACCACGCCGGCGACCGCGTGACTCTCACGGCATTCCGCAACGACGAGCTCCTGCGCTGCCGGGCGCGCCTCACGGATCCGCCGGAAGACACCTGCTGGCTCGAGCCGGACCGCGACGCCTCCGCGGAAGCCGAAGCCCGCCAGCGCGCCTGGCTCGCCTGAGAGCGCAGCGCGCCCGGCGCGCCTCCTACAACAGCGGCACCGCCCCCGCGCGCATCTCGATGCGGAAGCGCGTCTGCAGCGGCTGGACCTCGCCGTCGAGGTGCGACGGCATGGGCGCGTCGGCCACGACCTCGCAGCGCTCGATGCGCGCATGCCGGATCTCGGGTTGGCCGATGTGCTTGCCGCCGATCATCCGCGGCAGCAGGGTGGCGACGCGCCACCGGCTCACCGGCCGCACGATCAGCAGGTCGAGCGCGCCGTCGTCGTTCACCGCCGGCGGCGCGATCTGGAACAGCCCCGCGACCCAGGGCCCGTTGCTGACGTGGACCACCGTCGCGCCGCCGTCGTAGGTCACCTCGCGGCTCTCGACGTGCACCCGGTGCGTCCTGACACCGGACCACAGGCCGCGCAGCACGGCGACGAGGTACACGAGGTCGCCGATCGGGAGCTCCATGCTGCGGGCGATCGCGGACGCCTTGGCGTCGAACCCGATCCCCGCGCCGTTCGCGAACCACCGCCCGTTCATCCAGCCGACGTCCACCGGCCGCGCCGGCATCTCGTTCTTCAGCCGGTCGGCAAGCAGCAGCGCCGCGTCTTCCCAGTGCGGGGGGATCGCACACGCCTTGGCGAAATCGTTGGCCCGCCCGAGCGGGATGACGCCGATCTCGGCGATCCGGCCGCTCTCCAGCATGCCGTTGATCGCCTCGTGGATGCTGCCGTCGCCGCCGGCGACGAGGAGCTGCTGCGCGCCCCCGGCGACGGTCTCCTTCACCTTCTTCTCGAGGTCCCCGGGGCCTTCGCTTTCCAGCACCTGGTGCGCGATGTCGTTGTCGTTCAGCAGCTCGCTGAGCGAGGCACGGAGGCGGCGCGCGCGACCGCGGCCCGCCGCCGGGTTCAGGAACAGGGGAATCGGCATCGTCGCGTGCGCCATCCCGGATGTGGGCCGGATGCTACAATGCTCGCGGACATTTACAAAGCATCCGGCTTTTGAATGCTCGAGCTCGGCGTCAAATTTCTCCTGAGCTACTTCGTCGGCTCGTTCCTCGGCTCAATGATTGTGGGGCGGCTGCGTGGTGGCGTCGACATCCGCACCATGGGCAGCGGCAATGCCGGAGGCACGAACGCGCTGCGCACCCAGGGCTGGGTCTTCGCGCTGGGCGTGATGGTGATCGACGTCGGCAAGGGGGCGCTCGCGGCCGGGCTGATCCCGGCGCTCGAGCTGCCGCTGATCGGCACCGATCCGGCCGTCTCCCGGCAATGGCTGGCGTATGCCTGCGCCGCCGGGGCGGTGCTGGGCCACGTGTGGCCGATGTGGCACCACTTCCGCGGCGGCAAGGGCGCGGCGACGCTGATTGGGACCCTCACGGTGCTGGCACCGTCGCTCATCCTACCGGTGCTGTTTGTCTGGGCCTGGGCACTGGTGCTCTCGGGGTTCGTCGGGCTGTCCACCATGATCGCCGGGCTGGCGGCGCCGCTGTGGCTCGCGATCACCGGCGGGCCGGAGGAGCGGCCGCTGCTCGTGTACACCACCGGGGTGGCGCTGTTCCTCCTGTACACGCACCGCTCCAACATCCGGCGCATGCTGGACGGCACCGAATCGCGCAACCGCTCGCTGATGCTGTTCGGGCGGGCGCGCCGGCAGACGCTCGACGACGACTGACCGATGGCGCTGAGTGCCGGCGACATACAAGAGCTGCTGGGTGACGACGCGCGCGCGTGCCTCGACGACCTCGAGACCTTCGAGAGCATCGAGTCCACCAACACCTACCTGTTGTGGCGGGCGGCGCCCGAGCCCGGGCGCTTCCGCGCGGCGCTCGCCGACTACCAGACGCAGGGCCGCGGCCGGCGCGGGCGGCGCTGGATCGCGCCGCCCGGCGCGGCGATCTGCCTGTCGCTGTCCGGTACGTTCGGCCGCCTGCCGACGAACCTGCCGAGCCTGACGCTGGCGATGGGAGTGGGTGCGGCGGCAACGCTGCGCACGCTCGGGGTCGAGGACGTGCGCCTGAAGTGGCCGAACGACCTCGTGGCGCGCGACGGCAAGCTGGGCGGCATCCTCACGGAAGCATCCGCCCGCGGCTCCGGCTGCACGGTGGTGGTCGGCCTCGGCGTGAACGTGGACGTGCCGGCGGCGATGAAGAACCTGCCGCTCGATCGCTGGACGTCGAAGATCACGGACCTGAAGGAATGCGTCGGTGCACTGCCGTCGAGCGCGCAACTCGCGGCGGGGCTGCTCCAGTGCATGATTGCCACGTTCGAGCGCTTCGATCGCGACGGCTTCGGGCCGTTCTTCGAATCCTGGCAGGAGTACGACTGGCTGCGGGGGCGGCAGGTGCGCGTCACCTCCGACGACACCGAGCTCGAGGGACTGGTGTCCGGCATCGACTCAGACGGCGCGCTCTGCCTGCAAACTGAGCGGGGGATGCACCGCGTAGTCACGGGCTCGATCGAAACGATCGGCGGCCCGGCATGAGCGCCATGCGTGCGCTGCTCTTCGACATCGGCAATACGCGCGTCAAGTGGGCCGTGCTGGACCGCGGCCGCCTGGGCAAGGTCGGCAGCATCGGGCACGAGCAGCTCCGTGAATCCGGTTTCGGTGCGCTGACTGCGCACCTGCCGCGCGACGTGGACACGGTGCTCGCGAGCAACACGGCCGGGCAGACGTTCGCGACCCGGTTGTCGGGCATCATCGGCATCCATTGCGACCGCGAGGTGCATTTCGCGCGCGCGGAGCGGCGGGGTTTCGGCGTGACGAACGGTTACCGGAATCCGCGCCGCATGGGGGTGGACCGTTGGGTGGCGATGGTCGGTGCGAAGGCCGAGTTCGGCGGCGCCTTGTGCGTGGTAGACGCCGGCACCGCCGTGACGATCGACGCGCTCGACCGGGACGGCCTGCACCTCGGCGGGCTGATTCTCCCGGGGCTGCGGCTGATGCGCGAGGCGCTGCACGTGAACACGAGCGACCTGCCGCCGGCGAAACGGATCGGCGGCGGCTCGACGGATGGCATGGAGCTGTTCGCGACGACCACGGATGCCGCCCTGGACAAGGGCGCCATGGCCGCCGTGTGCGGCGCGATCGAACGTGCGGTCGCGCGCATGCGCGCCGCCGGGCACCGGCCGAAGCTCGTCTTGACCGGCGGCGATGCATCCCGCATTGTCCGCCAGCTCGAGGGGGAAGTGCTGCATCGGCCGAACCTGGTGCTCCAGGGACTCGCGCGCATGGTACAGGGTGACGAGAGACGATGAGAAACCTGCTGCTGCTCCTGCTGCTCGCGAACATCCTGTACTTCGTCTGGCAGCTCGCGACGGAAGATCCGTCGCAGGATGACGGCGTCGAGATCGTCGATTCGTCGAAGCTCGGAGAGCCGCTTCCGCTCGCGGACAGCCGCACGGTCGCGGCGATGCGTGCGGCGGCGGCCGCGGAGGCGCCGAGGGAAACGCAGAACGAGACGGCGGAACCGCCCACCGTCACGACGGTGCCGATGCGGGTCGGCAACGCGTGCGTCAGCATCGGCCCGTTCTCCAACAGCGCCGAGGCCGAGCGCGTGCTCGCGAGCTATCGCGGCGGCGGCATGCGTGGCATCGTGCGCTCGACGCAGGGCCGGCTCTTCGTCGGCCACTGGGTGCAGATCGTGAACATCCCGAGCCGCGAGATCGGCGACGAGATGCTGAAGCGCCTCGTCGCCGGCGGCTTGAGCGACGCCTATCTCATCCCCGGCGACGACGGCCTGAAGATATCACTCGGCCTGTTCGGCGATCGCGAGCGCGCCGAGCGCACCGAGCAGCAGGCCGAGGCGCTGAACATCCCCGCCGAGATCCAGCCGCGCATGCGCGACGCGATGGTGTTCTACGTCGATCTCGAGCTGCCACCGGGCCGCGGCGCCGCCGAGATGATCGAGCGCTTCGGGGAGGAGAAGGTGCTGCTGCGGGAGCGGGCGTCCTGCCCGACGGGCTGAAACCGGGCAGTTTTTGCGCGCTGATCGGTTGTTTACGGGGGGCTGGGTGGCCAATAATGGTAGTCCAGTCGTTGCAAGAACAAAGCCGGCATAGCTCAGTAGGTAGAGCAACTGATTTGTAATCAGTGGGTCCCGGGTTCGATTCCTGGTGCCGGCACCAAGAACTCCGAACACCTCGTTCTCGGTTTTGCCGGTTGCCCGATATCCACGACGCCCTTCGTACCCTATTCGAGGGCACCAACGCCACTGAGCCAGGTACTCTTCGCTTTCTTCGAGCCGGCTCACGCACCAGCTTCATTTCGATTGGTCGGTTGTCGCAATAGCTGAACCGAGGGGGATCATGTTCCAGCTGTGGTGGCGATATACAAGCGCCGGAGCAAAGAACACTCCGGTCCTCTGCTAAAGAGGAGATCCTGCGTGAGCGAGAGCTCCGGTCCTCGACCGAATCGCGCAGGTCCATCACCAAGTTCATCACCATCATCGTTATCGCGGCCAGCCTCGAGGCGCTGGTGATGGTGTTCCAGACGAGCCGCAAGGGCATCGAGTTCGCGCTTTACCCGGCAGGGCTCTTCCTGGCCGCGATGTTCGCGCTGCTGGCGCTGGGTGCCTATCAGTGGCTGTCGAGCCGCATTGTTCCGGACCACACCCCGGTTGAGTCGGGCGAGCAGGCGAAGGACTGACGGCAAGAGCGCGGACCAACCCTGCGAGGCTCCGGAACGACATCGCCAGCGCCGCAGCGCGGCTCACACCCTCGACGGCCGCCAGATCGTCGCGAAGATCCCGCCTGCGATTACGAAGCTGATCACCCCGGCCATGAACCACAGCCCCGCGATCGCGGGGGTGATGGGGTACAGGACGTAGTTGTCGACCACCGCCGGGATCGAGAAGAAGAGCCCCAGCAGCAGCCCGAAGCGCATGCCTTCCGCGACACTCCTCGTTTCGTTGGCCAGGGCGAAGACCTGGCAGAAGAGGAAGAGGAACGCGGCGGAGCTCGCGTAGAGCATCCACGCCATGTCCCGCCTCTCGGCGGCCGGGCGGAAGACACTCGACTGCACCTCGTAGTGCTCCGCCAGCAGGACGTTGTGGGTCAGGTAGGCGAGGATCTGCCAGACGACGTAGATGGCGAGGAAGCCGAGCCAGAAGGTCTTGTTGTTCATGGGGAATCCTTTGGGTGGGGCTCTCGCTGGAAGGTAGGGGGGATGGGGGGTGGAGGCAAGGGGAAGGGCGGGGTGCGCCGACAGGGCGTCGCGCGCGGTGCGCGCCCCACGAGGAGGTCCGAGGCAGCCGGCAGTATTGCCGGAGGTTATTTCGGGATTAGAAAAAGGTCGTTCACGTGGACGGGGGCCGTCAGTAGGGTCATGGCGTCGAAGTCGAGCGGAGTGGAGCCTTGGCCGCCGTCCCCAATGCAAAAGTCGAGCCGCCCTTGCCGAACGCCGGGTTGCAGGCGCTGCGCGAGGTCGTAGCCGACTTCGATTACGACCAGCTCCTCTGGGCGAGCGGCTACCTCGCCGGGCTCGCGCGGGCCGGCGTTGCCGCCGCGGCGGCCGCCCCGGCGCCCGCCGTCGCCGCGGGCGCCGACACCTGGACCGTGTTCTACGCGACCGAGACCGGCAACGCCCGGCGGGTCGCCCAGGACCTGGCCGAGAAGGCCCGGGCCGCCGGCCTTGCCGTCGAGGTCCAGGACCTCGCCGACTACAAGCCGAAAGCGCTCTCCAAGGTCGCGAACGCCGTGTTCGTGGTCCCGACCCACGGCATCGGCGAGCCGCCCGACGGCAGCGAGCTCTTCTTCGAGTTCTGGCTCGGCGAGCGCGCGCCGCGGCTCGAGCAGCTCCGCTATTCCGTGCTCGCGCTCGGCGATTCCAGCTACGCGGATTTCTGCGTCATGGGCCAGCGCCTCGACGAGCGCCTGCGCGCGCTCGGCGCCACGCCGGTCGTCGAGCGCATCGACTGCGACGTCGATTTCGAAGCGCCGGCCGCCGAGTGGACCGACAAGGTCGTCCGGCACGCTGCCGAAACGGCCCAGGCGCTCGCGACGCCGGCCGCCCGCCCCGCGCACCTGCACGCCGTCCCGAAGGTCGCCGCCCCCACGCGCGAACGGCCGTTCCAGGCCGAGGTCACGGTCAACCAGCCGATCACCGGCCTCGGTTCCACGAAGGACGTGCGCCACATCGAGCTGGACCTCGAAGGCTCCGGCATCGCCTACGCGCCCGGCGATTCGCTCGGCATCGTGCCGCAGAACCCCGAGCCGCTGGTCGCGGCGCTCCTCGCGACGGTGAAGCTCGACGGCGCTACGGAAGTCACCGTGAACGGCACGACGATGCCGCTCGCGACCGCGCTCGCGGAGCACAAGGAGATCACCGTCGTGAGCCGGCCGCTCCTGGAGCACGTCGCACAGCACCACGAGGAGCTCCGCGACGTGCTCGCCGAGCGCGAGCGCCTCACCCGCTTCTTCGCCACGCGCCAGGTCATCGACCTCTTCGCCGACTACCCGAAGGAGTGGCAGCCGCAGGAGCTCGTGGACGCGCTCCGCCGGCTCACGCCCAGGCTCTATTCCATCGCCTCCAGCCCCGACGCCAACGAGGGCGAGGCGCACCTCACCGTCAGCGTCGTGCGCTACGAGCTGTACGGCCGCGAGCACTGGGGCGCCGCTTCCAACTTCCTGATCGACGCGCCGTCCGTGCCCGTGTACCTCGAGCCCAACGATCGCTTCCGCCTGCCCACGGATGGCGACGTGCCCATCGTCATGGTCGGTGCCGGCACCGGCGTCGCGCCGTTCCGCGCCTTCGTCGAGCACCGCGCCGAGCACGGCCACAGGGGCGATAACTGGCTCGTGTACGGCGACCGCTGCTTCGCCACCGATTTCCTCTACCAGCTCGAATGGCTGCGCTGGCGCAAGGAAGGCGTGCTCACGCGCATGGACGTCGCGTTCTCGCGCGACGGCGCGGAGAAGGTGTACGTCCAGCACCGGCTGCGGGAGCAGTCGCGGCGGCTGTACGAGTGGCTGGAGCGGGGCGCGCACTTCTACGTCTGCGGCGATGCCGAGCGCATGGCCGGGGACGTGCACCAGGCGCTGCTCGACGTCGTCCGCCAGGAGGGCGGCATGAGCGAGGAGCGGGCGCAGGAGTACGTGGCCGAGCTCAAGGCGCAGAAGCGGTACCAGCGGGACGTGTATTGAGATGGCGGTCGAACGCGAAACGGACCGTGCAGGGGCGCGCGCCGCGCGCCACCGGGCATTCCCCGGTGTCGTGAGGCTCATCGTCGCGCGCGATGCGCGCTCCCGCAGGGGCGTGCAATGAGCGCCAAACCGCTGTCGGACCTCGAGGCGCTCAAGAAGCGCAGCAATTACCTCCGCGGCACGATCGAGCAGAGCCTCGCCGATCCGCTCACCGGGTCGCTGCACGAGGACGACGTGAAGCTCGGCAAGTTTCACGGCTTCTACCAGCAGGACGACCGCGACGTGCGCGCCGAGCGCACGCGCCGCAAGCTCGAGCCCGCGTACCAGTTCATGGTGCGGGTGCGCATTCCCGGCGGCATCGCGACGCCGAAGCAGTGGCTCACGCTCGACCGGCTCGCCACCACCCACGGCAACGGCACGCTCCGGCTCACCACGCGCCAGGCGTTCCAGTTCCACGGCGTGCTGAAGCGCAACCTGAAGCCCGTCATTCGCTCCATCAACGACGCCCTCCTGTCCACCATCGCGGCCTGCGGCGACGTGACCCGCAACGTCATGTGTGCGCCGCTCGCCGAGCTCTCCGAGGTGCACGAGGCGGCGTACGGCATCGCCACCGCCATCAGCCGCTATCTCGCGCCGAAGACCCGCGCCTATCACGAAATCTGGCTCGACGGCGAGAAGATCGAGGGCGAGGATCACGAGCCGATCTACGGCGATACGTACATGCCGCGCAAGTTCAAGATCACGATCGCGATCCCGCCGTCCAACGACGTCGACGTCTTCGCGCACGATCTCGGCTTCATCGCGATCGAGAAGGAAGGCCGGCTGGCCGGCTTCAACGTGGTGGTCGGCGGCGGCATGGGCGCGACCCACGGCGAGCCCGCGACCTACCCGCGCGTCGGCGACGTCATCGGCTTCTGCACCGTCGAGCAGACGCTCGCCGTCGCCGAGCACGTCGTCGGCGTGCAGCGCGATTTCGGGGACCGCTCCGATCGCAAGCACGCGCGGCTCAAGTACACGATCGACGACCGCGGCCTCGACTGGTTCAAGGACGAGCTGCACCGGCGGCTCGGCTTCCCGCTCGCGCCGGCGAAGCCGTACGAGTTCACCAGCCGCGGCGACCGCTTCGGCTGGCAGCAGACCCGCGACGGGCGCTGGCACCTGACGCTGTTCGTGCCGGCCGGCCGCGTACAGGACACCGGGGAGCATCGCGTGCTCACGGGCCTGCGCGAGCTCGCCCGCATCCACGAGGGCGATTTCCGGCTCACGCCCAACCAGAATCTCATCGTCGCGAACATCCCGGACCGGGAGCGCGCCCGTGTCGAGCGGCTGCTGGACGAGCACGGGGTGCAGCGGCTGCAGAGCGGCTCGCCGCTGAAGCTACAGGCGCTCGCCTGTGTCGCCCTGCCGACCTGCGGCCTGGCCATGGCCGAAGCCGAGCGCTACCTGCCGACCCTCACCGACAAGCTCGATGCGCTGCTCGAGCGGCACGGCCTGCGCGACGAGCCGATCTCGCTGCGCGTCAGCGGCTGCCCGAACGGCTGCTCGCGCCCGTACCTCGCCGAGATAGCGCTGGTGGGCAAGGCGGTGGGCCGGTATAACCTGTTCCTTGGCGGCGATGCGCTCGGGCACCGCATGAACCGGCTGGCCGAGGAGAACGTGGACGAGGCACGCATCCTCGCCGTGCTCGACCGGTTGTTCGCCGAGTTCGCCGCAGGGCGCGCGCCGGGCGAGTCGTTCGGCGATTTCGCCCGGCGCACGGTTTTCCACGAGGAGGCCGCCTGATGACGACGCACGCCGCGCTCAAAGGTGCATTCCCGTCCTGCGACGGCACGGAGGGCTTCGCGCTGGACGAGGAGGCGAGCCGGCAGGCCACGCTCGAGTGCTGCAACCGCAAGCTCGAGTCGCTGAATGCCGCGCAACGGGTCGAGTGGGCGCTGAAGAACCTGCCGGCACGGCACATCCTGAGCTCGAGTTTCGGCGCACAGGCCGCCGTCGCGCTGCACCTCGTCACGCGCGCGAAGCCGGACATCCCGGTCGTGCTGATCGATACCGGGTATCTCTTCCCCGAGACCTACCGCTTCGTCGACGAGCTCACGGCAAAGCTCGATCTCAACCTGCACGTGTATCGTGCCGACCTCTCGCCCGCGTGGCAGGAGGCGCGGTACGGCAGGCGCTGGGAGCAGGGGGCCGCCGGCATCGCCGCCTACAACGAGGAAGTGAAGGTGGCGCCGATGAAGAGGGCGCTGCGCGAGCTCGAGGTCGGCACTTGGTTCGCGGGCCTGAGGCGCGCGCAGTCCGCCGGGCGGGCGAACACGCCGTTCCTCGACTGGGCCGGCGAGCGCTTCAAGGTGCACCCGATCGCCGACTGGTCGGACCGCGACGTCTACCGCTACCTCAAGCGGAACGGTCTTCCCTATCACCCGCTGTGGGAAAAGGGCTACCTCAGCATCGGCGACTGGCACACGACACGCTCGATCCACGAGGTGGCGCGCGAGCAGGACCTGCGCTTCTTCGGTCTGCAGCGCGAGTGCGGCCTGCACGAGATCGACCTCTCGGAGGTGTAACGCGGACGAGGTGCCCCGACCGGCACCTTGGTCCAATCGTCTTGCCGGTTCGCTTCTGATGCCATCGTCCCTGTCCAGGACCATGCACACGAAGGCGAGCCGCCATGAATCCCTCCCACGAAAGCACCGCGTCGGGCGACGCATCGATCCGCCCGTTTCCGATCAACATCCACGAGGCCGCGCTTGCCGACCTGCACCGACGGCTGCTGGCCACCCGCTGGCCGAGCAGGGAGCTCGTCGGGGACCGGTCGCAGGGCGTGCAGCTCGCGGTGCTGAGGAACCTCGTCCACTACTGGACGACCGAGTACAACTGGCGCACGTGCGAGGCTCGGCTGAACGCGCTGCCGCAGTTCGTGACCAGGATTGACGGGATCGACATCCATTTCATTCACGCCAGGTCCCGGCACGAAAACGCGTTGCCGCTGATCATGACGCATGGCTGGCCGGGCTCGGTGATCGAGCTGCTCGGCACCATCGGCCCCCTCACCGATCCGACTTCTCACGGCGGCAGTGCCGACGATGCATTCCACCTGGTGCTGCCGTCCCTGCCCGGCTACGGCTTCTCGGGCGAGCCGGACGAGCTGGGCTGGGAGTCGGGCCGCATCGCACGCGCGTGGGCCAAGCTGATGGAGCGACTCGGCTACACGCGTTACGTCGCCCAGGGCGGCGACGTGGGCGCCGATGTCACGGACGCGATGGGGCGGCAGTCGCCCGAAGGGCTGCTCGGCATACATCTCAACCTGCTCACGGCAGCGCTGGGCATCGTCGACCGGCTGCCGGCGGAATCCGGGGAGGAGCGCGCGGCTTTCGGCGCGGTGATGACTTTCATGACGAACGGCTTCGGCTACTTCCTGGAGCAGTCGACCCGTCCGCAAACGATCGGCTACTCCCTGCTGGATTCACCGGTCGGGCTTGCGGCCTGGTTGCTCGACCACGACACGGACAGCTACTACAAGTTCTCGCGGGTGTTCATCGAGGGCACGCCCGTGGGCCAGTTCACCCGGGAGAGCATCATCGACGACATCACCCTGTACTGGCTGACGGGCACCGGCGCTTCGGCCGCGCGATGGTACTGGGAGTTCGGCCAGGTTCTCGCCGCCGCGTCCGCGGGCGATGTGGCGCCTCCGCCCGTCTCGGTTCCCGTCGGTTTCACGACGTTCCCGGGCGAGCTCTGGGCGGCGCCGCGGAGCTGGGTCGAGACCGTCTACCCCGGTCTCGCTTACTTCAACGAGGTCGAGAGGGGCGGCCACTTCGCCGCCTGGGAGGAGCCGGAGCTGTTCGCAGGGGAGTTGCGGGCCGCGTTCGCCCCGCTACGCTGACGCGCCGGTTGCGCATGCGCCGGCGGTCGCCCGGACCATGTTCGGCTCCGGACCGGTGCGAACCGGGCAGTCTACGCGGGCAGCAGAGAAGGATCGTTCCGCGGCCCTCGCACGGCGGTCGTCAACCGGCTACGCGGCTTTCGACAGCCCTTCGGTGCAGCCGCTCCGCAGCGGCAGGTCGATGCCCGCCGCGAGGCGGTCGACCTCCTCCTGCGATTCCGCCGTCGCCGCCCGCTCGATCAGCTCGAGCGGCCAGTGCGGCGCGAACAACGCCACGAAATCCGCCATGAAGCGCCGGAAGACGCGGTGGCGCGGCACGCCGAGCCAGGTCGTCACGCGCGGGAACAGCCCTTTCGCGTCGATGGCGGCGAGCTCCTTCAGCTCGTCGCACTGCAGCGCCATGGGCGCGAGCACGCCCGCGCCCATCCCCATCTTCACGTAGGTCTTGATCACGTCGGCGTCGCGCGCCGTGAACACGACCTTGGGCTCCAGGTTCTTCTTCGCGAACGCCTGCAGGAAAGACGATTCGCCGCGCGAGCTGAACACGTACGTGATGAGCGGGTGCTGCGCGAGCTTCTCGATCGTGAGCGGCTCCGGGTCACGCGCGAGCGGGTGGTCGCGCGGCGTCAGCACGATGCGGTCCCAGCTATAGATCGGCAGCAGGTTGAGCTCGGGGAACGCGTTGCGCGATTCCGTCGCGATCGCGAAATCCACGCGGTTGTCGGCCACCAGCGCCGCGATCTGCTCGGACGTGCCCTGGTGCAGCTCGAGCTGTACCCGCGGGTAGCGCTCGTGGAAGGCGGTGATGACGTCGGGCAGCACGTAGCGGGCCTGGGTATGGGTGGTCGCGATGGCCAGCGTGCCCTCGTCCTCCGCGACCAGCTCGCGGCCGAGATTGCGGATGTTGTCCACGTCGCGGAGGATCCTGCGCGCGTACTCGACCACCTGGGCGCCGGCGGGGGTGAGCCCCACCAGGTTCTTGCCCTTGCGCGAGAAGAGCTGCACGCCCACCTCCTGCTCGAGCTGCCGGAGCTGCTTGCTGATGCCCGGCTGGCTCGTGTACAGGCGTTCGGCGGCGGTGGTGATGTTCAGGCCGTGATCCACCACGCCCAGCAGGTACTTCAGTTGTTTCAGCGTCATCGAGCTCTCCGTCCGCTTCCGCCCTGTCGCCTGCCGTAAACGAAAAAGCCGCCCGGCGGGTGATCCGAGCGGCTTTCGGTTCTTCTTCGCGCCGTCTGTGTCGAGGGATCAGACGCGCGCCGTCCCGTGCCGCCCTCGCGCGTGGCGGCAACAGGTGACCAGCATCATGGAGCCAGGCTTTCTCATGGAGGCTTTCCTATATGCCCGGTCGTGGAACCGATGTCAAACGCACCGGCTCCGGGGCCGCGGGGGCGGCCGCTCGCCCCGCCGGTGCCGCACGGTATGCCGGGGTGTTATGGGCGCAAAGCCTTTTTCTATTTTTCGGCGCGGGCGCGGAAGGCTACCGTCCGCTCATGCAGCATCTCCCCGTATTCCTCAAGCTCGAGGGCAAGCCGTGCCTCGTGGTGGGCGGCGGCGCGGTCGCCGAGCGCAAGGCGGCCCTGCTCGCGCGTGCCGGCGCCCGCGTCACGGTGGCCGCGCCCGGGCTCACGCCCGGGCTCCGGGCGCTCGCGGACGCCCGGCGGATACGGCATCTCGCGGAGGACTGGCACGAGCGGCTGCTTGCCTCCCAGCGCCTCGTGATCGCGGCCACGGACGACCCGGCCGTCAATGCCGCGGTCGCCCGCGCGGCCGAGCGCCGCGGCGTGTTCTGCAACGTGGTCGACGACGGCGAGGCTTCCGGCTTCATCCTGCCCGCGATCGTGGATCGCTCGCCGGTGATCGTCGCGATCGGCACGGGCGGGCGGGCGCCGGTGCTCGCGCAGCGGCTCAAGACCGCGCTCGAAGCCTGGCTGCCGGCCCGCATCGGCGTGCTCGCCGAGCGGGCGGGTCGCTGGCGCGCGCTGGTCGCGAAGCGCTTCGCGACGGTCGACGAGCGTCGGCGCTTCTGGCAACGCTTTTTCGACGGCCCCGCGGCCCGGCACCTGCTCGCCGGCCGCGAGACCGAGGCGGAGCGGATGGTGCGCCGCGAGCTCGTCGACGGCGGCGGGCAGCCGGCGGAGCCCGCCGGGGAGGCGTGGATCGTGGGCGCGGGGCCCGGCGATCCCGGTCTCCTCACGCTGCGGGCGCGGCAGCTCATCGGCACCGCGGACGTCGTGCTGTACGACCGGCTGGTCTCGCGGGCCGTGCTCGATTTCGCGCGCAAGGAAGCGGAGCTGGTTCCGGTCGGCAAGGCCGCCGGGCGGCAGCTCGCCACGCAGGAGGCAATCAACGCGCTGCTCGTCCACTACGTCCGCGCCGGCAAGCGGGTGTGCCGCCTGAAGGGCGGCGACCCGTTCGTGTTCGGCCGCGGCGGAGAGGAAGCACGGGCGCTGGCCGAGGCGGGCCTGCCGTACGAGGTCGTCCCCGGTGTCACCGCCGCGCTCGGCTGCGCGGCTTACGCGGGCATTCCGCTCACGATGCGCGGAATGAGCGGCGCGGTGACGTTCGCGACCGCCAGGCTCGACGCCGGCGCGAGCCCGGACTGGTCGGCGCTGGTGCGCGCCCGGCACACGCTGGTGCTCTACATGAGCGCCGGGTCGGTGGAGGCGACCGCCTCGGCCCTCGTGGCGCACGGCGCCGCCGCCGATACCCCGGCCGCGATCGTGGAGAACGGCACGACCAGCCGCCAGCGGGTGCTCGTCGCCACGCTCGCGGACGTCGCCGAGCGGGCGAGGGCGGCGGGCATCGGCTCGCCCGCGCTGATGATCGTCGGCCCGACCGCCGCGCTCGCCGCGGAGCTCGCCTGGTTCTCGCCGGCCGGGCCGTGGCAGGGCGACGCGTTCCAGGATCCGGATTCGCTCGCGCCGGCCCGCGCCGCCGCGACGACGCCCTAGGAGCCGCCCGCCATACGTCGGGCCGCGCCGCCTTACGAAGGCGGGGCGGCGTGCTGCTTCAGGAACCGCCCCAGGAGGCGGAACTCCTCCGCCCGAGCGCTGCCCTTGCGCCACGCGAGCCCGATCGTGCGCGAGGCCGAGTCGCCGATGGGCGCGAGCTTCACCTTCGTGTTGCGCATCAGCGCGGAGCCGCGGGCCATTTCCGGGAGATACGTGATCCCGAGGTCCGCGTCCACCATCTCCACGAGCGTCAGGATGCTGGTCGCGGCGTAGCGGCTGATCTTGTCGCTGTCACGAATCTTGCACGCCGCCAGCGTGTGGTCACGCAGGCAGTGCCCGTCCTCCAGGAGCAGGATGCTGTTGGGATCGAGCCGGGTGAACTGGTACTGGCCGGGGTCGACGCGCGAGGTCCCCTCGCGGTAGGCGAGCAGGAAGCGGTCCCGGAAGAGCTTCAGCTCTTCCACCCGGCGCAGCTCGTAAGGCAGCGCGAGCAGCAGCACGTCGAGCTCGCCGTCCAGCAGCCGCTCGTGCAGGCGCTCGGTGCGGTCCTCGGTCAGGTACAGCCTGAGCAGCGGGTAGCTCTTGCGCAGCTTCGGCAGGACCCGCGGCAGCAGGAACGGCGCGATCGTCGGGATGACGCCGAGCCGGATGCTGCCGCACAGCGGGTCGCGGCACTGCCCGGCCACCTCGACCAGGTCCTCGAGGTCGGTGAGGGTGCGGCGCGCGCGGGCGCAGACTTCCTGGCCGGCCGCGGTGATGGTCACGCGCCGGTTCGTGCGGTCCACGAGCGCCGTCCCGAGCAGGCGCTCCAGCTCCTGGATCGCCGTGCTGAATGCCGATTGCGATACGAAGCACGCCTGCGCCGCCCGCCCGAAATGGCGGTGGTCGCAGAGCGCGACGAAGTAGCGAAGCTGCTTGACGGTCGGGTATCTCAATCTTCTAAAAAATAGATAGTTTCGATCGGATCAATCCATTTTTCAAGTAGATGCCGAAGCCATAAAGTGCGCGTGCCGGTTGCCCCGGCAGCGGCATGTCGGGAGGAGCCGCGGCGCGGACCCCGGTTTTCCGCCGGGCCGAAAGGGGGGCTGCGGCAAGTGTCGCGCCGGCCTGCCGGCGAAATCAATCGAGAAATCGTCCAGGGAGATGACAATGCTTGAGAACCGTGAAGGACAACGAGTGCCGCGGGTGACGTTCCGCACGCGCGGCGAGCACGAATGGGTGGACGTGTCGAGCGACGAGATCTTCGCCGGCAAGACCGTGGTCGTGTTCTCGCTGCCCGGTGCGTTCACGCCGACGTGCTCTTCTTCGCACGTGCCGCGCTTCAACCAGCTCGCGCCCGTCCTGAAGGCGCACGGAGTCGACGAGATCGTGTGCATCTCGGTCAACGACGCGTTCGTCATGAACGAATGGAAGGAAGCGCAACAGGCCGACAACATCCGGTTTCTCCCGGACGGTAACGGCGAGTTCACCGAAGGCATGGGGATGCTGGTCGGCAAGGAGGATCTCGGTTTCGGGAAGCGCTCGTGGCGCTACTCGATGCTGGTGCGCGACGGCGTGATCGAAAAGATGTTCATCGAGCCCCAGCAGCCGGGTGACCCGTTCGAGGTATCCGATGCCGATACCATGCTGAAGTACCTGGCGCCGCAAGCGGCGGTTCCGCTCGACGTGACGATCTTCGCGCGCCAGGGCTGCCCGTTCTGCGCGAAGGCCCGCGGCCTGCTGCGCGACGCCGGCATCGACTTCGAGGAACTGGTGCTGAACCGCGCCTACACGGACCGCACCCTGCGCGCCGTGACGGGCAAGGCGACGTTCCCGCAGGTGTTCATCAACGGCCAGCACATCGGCGGCTCGGAAGAGCTCGAGGCCTGGTTGGCCGGCCGCCGGCGCTCCGCCGCCTGACGGCCGTCCGGGTAAACGCGCCGCGCGGGCGACCTCGCAGGTCGCCCGCGCGGCCGGTTCGCGCGCGGCCGCCGGGCCGCGCCGGCTCCGTCCGCTCGGTCCCGGTGCCGATGCGGTATCATCGGCTGACGGACGTTCTGTCCGCTTCCTGACCTCATCCAGCCGGACATCGGAGCCAGCCGTGAGCATCGAGTTATCGGACCAGGGCCTCGTCAAAACGCGCGCGTTCATCGACGGCGAGTGGGTGGACAGCGACAGCGGTGAAACCTACGAGGTCACCAACCCCGCCGACGGCAGCGTGATCGCGCACGTCGCCCGCTGTGGCGCCGCGGAGACACGTCGCGCGATCGAGGCGGCCGAACGGGCGATGCGGTCCTGGCGGGCCGTGTCGGCCACCGGCCGGGCGGCCATCCTGCGCAAGTGGTACGACCTGTTGATGGAGAACCTGGAAGACCTCGCGCGCCTGATGACCGCGGAGCAAGGCAAGCCGCTGGCCGAATCTCGCGGCGAGATCGCCTACGCGGCCGGCTACGTCGAGTGGTTCGCGGAGGAGGGCAAGCGCCTCTACGGAGACACGATTCCCGCGCCGTCCGGGGACAAGCGCCTGCTCGTCATCAAGCAGCCGGTCGGCGTCGTCGCCTGCATCACGCCCTGGAACTTCCCGACGGCAATGCTGGCGCGCAAGGTCGCCCCGGCGCTCGCCGTCGGCTGCGCGGTCGTCTGCAAGCCCGCGAACTACACCCCGCTTTCCGCACTCGCCTTCGCGGAGCTCGGTGCGCGCGCCGGGTTGCCGCCGGGATTGATCAACGTCGTCTCCGGCAAGACCGCCGAGATCGGCAACGAGCTCACCTCGAACCCGATCGTGCGCAAGCTCACGTTCACGGGCTCCACCGAGGTGGGCAAGATGCTGGTCGCCGCGTGCTCGAAGACGATGAAGCGCACCTCCATGGAGCTCGGCGGCAACGCGCCGTTCATCGTGTTCGACGACGCCGATCTCGACGAAGCGGTGAAGGGCGCGATCATCTGCAAGTTCCGCAATGCCGGGCAGACCTGTGTCTGCGCGAACCGGTTCCTCGTGCAGGAGAGCGTCTACGACGAGTTCACCGAAAAGCTCATGGCGGCGACGGCCGAGCTCAAGGTCGGCAACGGCATGGACGAGGGCGTGAAGATCGGCCCGCTCATCAGCGCCGAGGCCGCGAACGACGTGTGCGCGTTCATCGACGACGCCGTGAGCCGGGGCGCCACCGTGGCGTACGGCGGCGGCCGCTCGGACCTCGGCAGCCACTTCGTGAACCCGACGGTGCTGACGAACGTCGGCACGGACATGCGCGTGTTCAACGAGGAGATCTTCGGGCCGGTGGCGCCGCTGTTCAGGTTCAAAACCGAGGAGGAGGCGATCCGCCTCGCCAACGACACGCCGTTCGGCCTCGCGAGCTATTTCTACGCGCGCGACGTCGGCCGCATCTGGCGCGTCGCGGAGGGGTTGGAGTACGGCATCGTCGGCATCAACGAGGGCATCATCTCGAACCCGATGGCGCCGTTCGGCGGCATCAAGGAATCCGGTCACGGGCGCGAGGGCTCGAAGTACGGCCTCGACGACTACGTCGACATCAAGTACCTCTGCCTCGGCGGGCTCGACCGCTAGAGTCCGCCCCGAATCTCCCGCGGGAGCGCGCCCGGCGCTCCCCACGACCAGGTCCGATTCCGGCCAATCGGCGCCCGGCGCGGGCGTATACTGCCTGCCGGGAGAATCGGTTCACGATGCTGAATCCTGACATCTGCGATCGCGCGCGGCTGGCACGCGACGCCCGCTTCGACGGCCAGTTCTTCATCGGTGTCACCAGCACCGGGATCTACTGCCGGCCGATCTGCCCGGTGGTCCCGCCGAAGCGCCAGAACGTCCGCTATTTCCCGACCGCCGCCGCGGCGGCCGAAGCCGGTTTCCGCCCGTGCCTGCGCTGCCGCCCCGAATGCGCGCCGGGCACGCCGGCGTGGAACGGCACCTCGACGACCGTGCGCCGCGGCCTGCGCCTCATCGCGTCGGGAGCGCTGGACGAGGGTGGCGTCGAGATGCTCGCCGAACGGCTCGGCGTCACCAGCCGGCACCTGCGCCGCCTGTTCCACAAGCACCTCGGGGCATCGCCGCTCGCCGTCGCGCACACGCAGAGGCTGCATTTCGCGAAGCGCCTGATCGACGACACGCACCTGCCCATGAGCCACATCGCGATCGCCGCCGGGTACGGCAGCGTGCGCCGCTTCAACGACGCGTTCCTGAAGACGTACGGGCGCTCGCCCCGGGAACTGCGCCGCGCCCGCCGCTCGAACGGTGCGCGGCCCGCCGGCAACGGTGCGGCGCTGACGTTCAGGCTGCCGTTTCGCGAGCCGTTCGACTGGCACGCATTGCTCGCGTTCTTCCGTCCGCGCGCGACGCCGGGGGTCGAGCACGTCGACGGCAACAGCTACCGCCGGGTCGTGAGCGTCGACGGTCGCCATGGCGTGCTCGAGGTCGCCCCGGCGGAGAAAGCCGGCTTCCTCGTGCTCACGCTGCACGGCGCCCGCACGGAGTCGCTGTTCGAGCTGATCCAGCGGACGCGCGACGTCTTCGATCTCGACGCACCGGTCGCCGAAATCATGGACGTTCTTTCGCGAGACCCCGTGCTGCGGCGCGCCCTCGACGCCCACCCGGGCATCCGCGTGCCGGGCGCCTGGAGCGGGTTCGAGCTCACCGTGCGCGCCGTGCTCGGCCAGCAGGTTTCCGTCAAGGCGGCGACCACGCTCGCCGGGCGGGTGGCCGCGCGCTACGGCGAGCCGCTCGCGCTCGCGGCCGACGTGCCGGCCGCGCAGGGGCTCACGCACGCGTTTCCCTCGCCGGAGCGCCTCCGGCGCGCGCGCTTCAACGGCATCGGCATGGTGCAGAGCCGCGCGGACACGATCCGGCGGGTCGCCGCCGCGGTGCTCGCGGGCGACCTGCGTTTCGACGGCACGCAGGACGCGGATACGCTGTGCCGGGCGCTGTGCAGCATTCGCGGCATCGGCGACTGGACGGCCCAGTACGTGGCCATGCGCGCGCTGCGCTACCCGGACGCCTGGCCGGCCGGCGACCTCGGCCTGCAGAAGGCGCTGGACCCGCCGCGCCGGGTGCCCGCGGCGGAGCTTGCGGCCCGCGCGGAGCAGTGGCGCCCCTGGCGTGCGTATGCTGCCATGCTGTTGTGGAGTTCCCTGCCCGGAGGCGGAGGCTGACCGTGTACTACCGCTACCTGCACACGCCCATCGGAGAGCTTTTGCTCGCAGGCGACGAGGATGCGCTCAGGGTCGTCGCCTTCCCCAAGGGCAAGCGCCGGCGCGAGCCGGAGCCCGACTGGATCTGGTCGGAGAAGCCGTTGCCGTTCGTGGCCGCCTGCGAGCAGCTCGAGGCTTACTTCGCCGGGCGGCTCAAGACCTTCGACCTGCCGCTCGCGCCGAGCGGCACGCCGTTCCAGCTCGCGGTGCTCGACGAGCTCAGGAAGATCCCCTACGGCACGACGGTGTCCTACGGCGAGATCGCGCGCCGCATCGGCCGTCCGAAGGCGGTGCGCGCCGTGGGCGCGGCGAACGGCCGCAACCCGATCCCCATCATCATTCCCTGCCATCGCGTCATCGGCGCGAGCGGCGACCTCACGGGCTTCGGCGGCGGCCTGCCGGTCAAGGAGGCGCTGCTGCGCCTGGAGATGGAGCACAGCGCCTTCCCGCACGTGCTGCCGTAAGCCGGCGTTCCGCCGGCGTTGTTTCATCGCCACAAACCGGCCGCGGGCGGCGGACGCGCCGCGGCGCGCGTTCCATTATTCAAATACGTTCAGTACCATACGGTTATCTGAAACGACAATGGCGTCACATCACGAACGCCGGGGGGTTGTTGTGATCGCAACAAGGCGAGCCACAACGACATTTCACGTCCTTGACGGAGATCTGACGATGCAATTTTCCATGGTGAAGCGGGGCGCTGCGTCGCTCGCCGCGCTGGGCACGGCGGTGGCGGCGTTCGCCGTTCCGGCGCTCGTTCAGGCGCAGGGGCTGGCCGACGATTTCCTCGACGAGATCATCGTGACCGGCACCAAGCGCGCGGGGGGGATCGACGTCCAGGACGCGCCGGTCGCGATCAGCGCCTATGGCGAGAACCAGCTCGATGCGATGCACCTGCGCGACCTGTCCTCGCTCGGCTTCGTCGCGCCCAGCGTGCAGCTCGAGGACATCGGTACGACCCGCGGCACGGCGAACTTCTCGATCCGCGGCACCGGCATCAACAGCTCGATTCCCTCGATCGATCCGGCGGTCGGCGTGTTCGTCGACGGCATGTACCTCGGCATCAACGGCGGGGTGGTCCTCGACGTGTTCGATCTCGAAGGCGTCGAGGTGCTGCGCGGCCCGCAGGGCCTGCTGTTCGGGCGCAACGTGACCGGCGGCGCCGTCCTCCTGCGGACCTCGCGCCCGACGGAGCAGCTCTCCGTCAAGGCGAAGGTCGCCGCGGAGACCGGCCTGAACCAGTTCTACCAGGCCGTGGTCTCGGGACCGCTCGCCGACGGCCACGGCGGCAAGCTCGCCGTCTATCACAACAGCGACGACGGCTGGCACACGAACCTTGCCGACGGCTCGGATCACGGCGCCGCCGACACCACCATATTCCGCGGCGCCTACGAGTACCGGAAGAGCGACCGGTTCAATGCGATCCTGCGCTACGACCACGGCGAGTCCGACGGCGACGGCCCGGCCTCGCAGAACGGCGGCCTGTTCTCCGAGGACAGCTTCGACTTCGCCATTGACGAGCCCGGCTTCTACGACGCCAAGTGGGACCAGGCCATCCTGGAGACCACGTGGAACGTCGATTTCGGCGACGGCGAGATCGTCAACATCCTGGGCTGGCGCGAGTACAGCAACCGCACGCTCGGTGACATCGACGCGTCGGACGTCCCGGACCGTCCGGGGCTGCCGCCTTTCTTCTTCCATGCCATGTCGATCACCGACCAGCGCCAGTGGAGCAACGAGCTCCGCTATTCCGGGTCCTTCGGCAACGTGTACCTGACGAGCGGTCTCTTCTTCCTGACGCAGGACCTCACCTACCTCGAGCGGCGGATGATTCCCCCGGCCAACCTCGATGCGACCGGCGGCGGCTTCCAGGAGATGGATTCGCTCGGGATCTTCACGCAGGCCGACATCGTGCTGACGGACGAGATCACGTTGCAGCTCGGTGCGCGTTACGACCACGAGGAGAAGGAGGCGCGCATTGCCGCCATTCCGTTCGGCGCCTGCAATTTCGAAGAGGTGAGCTGCGCTCTCTTCGACCTGAACGATTCGCGTGAGTGGAATGCCTTCACGCCGAAGATCGGTATCCAGGTGCAGCCGGACGAGTCGACGCTGATGTACGCGTTCTGGACGAAGGGCTTCCGCAGCGGCGGCTACAACATGCGCCATACCGCGGTGCTGATCCCGAACGAGGCGTTCGACCAGGAGGAGCTGACGTCCTACGAGATCGGCCTCAAGAAGGACTTCGCCGAAGGCCGGATGCGCGTGAATGCCGCCGCCTATCACAACACGATCGACGACATGCAGCGCGAGGTGAACCTCGAGGATCCCGTCGTCGGTGTCGTGCAGCTCATCCGCAACACGGCCGACGCGACCATCACCGGCTTCGACCTCGAGCTCGGCGCCGCGCTGACCGATTCGCTGTTCCTGCAGGCGAACGTGGGCTACGTGGACGGCGAGTACGACGAGGTCAGGTTCGACATCTCCGGTGACGGGGTGGTGGACGCCCGGGACGAGAACCTCGAGATTCCGCGCCTCGCACCGTGGTCGTACGGCGCACAGCTCACGTACCGCACAGAGCTGCCGTTCGGCTCACTGATGATCCAGGGCAGCGGTTACCGTCGCGACTCCTCGTTCTACACGGACAACAACGAGGGCCGGCTGCGCGCCGCCGACATGTTCGACGTGAACGTGAGCCTCGGCCTGATGGACGATCGCCTGGTGATCTCGGCATTCGGCAAGAACCTGAAGAACGAGGTCACGATCGGCGGCGACACCCAGCTTCCGCCCAACTTCCCGGGCGGTCCCGCGTTCCCGATCCCCGCGGCCCTGCTCGGGGTGGACCTGACGGGCGACAACGCGACGTTCTCGCCGCTCAACAAGGGCCGCGTGTGGGGCGTGGAGCTGATCTACCGCATCGAGTGACACGGGCTCCCCGTCGTTGACGAGAACCCCGGCTTCGCGCCGGGGTTTTCTTTTCGCGCGTTTGCCTGCGCGTGATCTAGCGGCGCCAGTTCCCGGTTTGGTGGCGCCGATCCCTGCCGCCGCATCGTTCATGCCCGGTTGTGATTTGAGCTTGAGCTCCGCCGCGACCGGGTGGTGTCCCCGGGGGAATGGCTCCCGTGCGGACACGGCGGAGCAGCGCGGACATCGGCGTGGGCGGTGCGCTCCGCGCCGCGCTGCTCCGCCGTGTCCTGGGTCCGCTTTATCTCCCCCGGGGACACCCCCCGGCCACGGTTCCGCGTCTCGGCCGGGGGCCGGGCATGAACGATGCTCAGGGGCGGGTTCGGTGCGGGCAGGGTCCGCTCAGTCTTCCGCGGCGAGGCGGACGATCTGCTTGCCGATCTTGTTCCCCTGCAGCATGTCGATGAACGCGGCCGGCGCGTTCTCGATGCCCTCGGCGATCGTCTCGCGGTACTCGAGCCGCCCCTCCTCGAGCCAGCGCAGCGCCTTGGGCACGTACTCGCGGCAGGTCTCCGGGTGGTCGGTGACGATGAAGCCGCGCATGGTCAGGCGCTTGCCGATCATGCCGATCAGGCCGCGCGGCCCGGGGCGCGGCTCGGTGTCGTCGTACTGGGCGATCATGCCGCAGAGCACGATCCGCCCGAACGGGCGCATGTGGCGCAGCGCTGCCTCGAGCAGATCGCCGCCCACGTTCTCGAAATCGACGTCGATGCCGCCCGGGCACACCTTGCGCAAGCTCTCGCGCAGCGACTCGCTGGTCCGGTAATTGAACGCCGCGTCGAAGCCGAGCTCGTTGAGGAGCAGGGCGACTTTCTCGTCGGAGCCCGCGCAGCCCGCGACCCGGCAGCCGTGGATTTTGGCAAGCTGCCCGGCGACGCTGCCGACCGCGCCGGCCGCGGCGGAGATGAACACGGTCTCCCCGGCCTGCGCCCGGCCGATCTCGAACAGCCCCACGTACGCCGTCATGCCGGGCGTGCCGAGAACCCCGAGCCACCAGGACTTCGGCACGTTGGCGTCCGGCAGCTTGTAGAGCCCCTGGCCGCTCGTCAGGCTGTAGGTCTCCCAGCCGAGCAGGCCGTTGACCCACTCCCCCTCGCGAAACGCCGGGTTGCGGCTCGCGGCCACCCGGCCCACCACGCCGCCGGTCAGCACCTCCCCGACCGCGAACGGCGGCACGTACGACTTCGCGTCGTTCATGCGGCCGCGCATGTACGGGTCGACCGACAGGTAGACGTTCCGGACCAGCACTTCGCCGGGACCGGGCTCCGGGACGGGCGCTTCCGTCAGGCTGAAGAGCTCCGGCGTCACGGGTCCCGCCGGGCGCGACGCCAGCCGGACCTGGCGATTCGTGGCCGTCATCAAAGCCTCCTGCCCTCGAGCGCGAGCACCGCCGGCGACGGCCGTACGCCCTCGAGCAGCCGGCCGTCGTCCTGCAGCGTACCGAAAACGGAGGTGAGCGGCAGGATGCCGGCCCAGACCGGGATCTCGTAGTCCGCCGGGTCGTCGTCGGGCATGCCGGACGAGACCTTCGCGGACGCGGTCTCGATGGGCAGCGCGATCACGCCGGTCATCTTCAGCTCGCGCTCGTGGGGCTCGCGGAGCTCGTCCCAGCGCCCCGGCATCACGTGCTCGCTGATGACCCTGAGGGCGGCGCGCTTCTCCTCGAGGGATTCGACGAGGCGCGGCGCCCCGAACAGCGTCACGGAGCGGTAGTTCATCGAGGAATTGAACGCGGATCGCGCGAGCACCAGCGCGTCGACGAGCGTGACGTTCACGCAGGCCCGCCCGGTCTGCTCGAGCAGCCGGATGACGCGCGCCTTGCGGGCGCCGTGCAGGTAGAGCGTGTCGCCGTCGACCCCGTACATCATGGGCACCACGACCGGGGCGCCGTCCTGCACGAAGCCCACCGCGGCGACCTGCCCGGCGGCCAGGATCCCGGCGACCGTCGCCCGGTCGTAGCGGGCCTTGTCCCTGAGCTGGCGGACCGTGTTGGCGGGCGAAAGCGGGTAGCGGTCACTCACGAAACTGCTCCAATTCGTGCTCGGGACCGGGACGGGGCGTATATGTTGTACGTGATTCCCTCCCGGCTACAAGATGTAGTAGCATCACGCCGTACCCGTTGCGCGCGCACCCTCGGTTCCAGGACGTAAGGCGCGGGTAATGGACGACACCGGGTACGCACGGAGAGATGCTCCGGTCTGTTGACCGGCATCATGACATGCCGCCCGGGTCTCCCGGGCGGCCTTTTCGCCCGCGGGGACGGGCCGTCGCTCTCCGCGCAGCCGGACGGGAGCAGCCCGATGCCGAGGAACCACAACGAGCCCGCCGGCGGGCTGTCGCCCCTGGCCTACGTCGAGATACCGCCGGGACAGGAATACCCGCCGTACGTGCCGGCTTCCGAGGCGCCGGCCGAGTTCACGCTGAAGGCAGCCCTCTTCGGCATCGCCTTCGGGATCGTGTTCGGCGCGGCGAACGCCTACCTGGGGCTGCGCGCGGGTCTCACGATCAGCACCTCGATCCCGATTGCCGTCATGACGGTCGCGGCGTTTCGCGCGCTGCAGGCGATCGGGCGTCCGGGGACGCTGCTCGAGGCCAACATGTCGCAGACCATCGGCTCGGCCTCGAGCTCGCTCGCGAGCGGCGTCATCTTCACGCTGCCCGCACTGTTCCTCTGGGGTGTCGCGCCGGGACTGCTGCAGATGACCCTGCTCGCCATGTGCGGCGGGCTCATCGGCGTGCTGTTCATGATCCCGCTGCGGCGCCTGCTCATCCGGGGAGAGCACGGGCGCCTGCCGTATCCGGAGGGCACCGCCTGCGCGGAGGTGCTGGTCGCGAGCGAGGTCGGCGGCCGCAGCGCGCGCTACGTGTTTTACGGGCTCGGCATGGGCGCGCTGTTCAAGGCGCTGACGTCCTGGATCCGGGTCCTGCCGGACGAGTTCGCGACGCGGCTGCCGTTCATCCGCAAGGCCGAGGTCGGCATGGACCTGTCGCCGGCGCTCTTCGGGGTCGGCTACATCCTCGGCCCGCGCATCGCGGCCGTGATGGTCGGAGGCGCACTGCTCGCGTGGGTCGTGATCATCCCGGCGATCGACTGGTGGGGCAGGGGCTTCGGCGCGCCGGTATTCCCCGAGACGCAGGCGCTCATCCGGGACATGGCGCCGGGCGAGATCTGGTCGCGCTACGTGCGCTACATCGGCGCCGGCGCGGTCGCGACCGCCGGCATCGCGACGCTGATCCGCAGCATTCCCGTCATGCTCCAGAGCTTTCGCATCGGCGCGGCCGGGTTGCGCGAGCGCGTGGGCGGCGAGGCCGCGGCGCCGGTCGTGGAGCCGCGCACCGACCGGGACCTGCCGCTCAAGGTCGTCGGCGCCGGGCTCGCGGCGATCGTGCTCCTCATGGTGCTCGCACCGCCGATCTTCGGCGACGTCGGCGGGCCGCTCGTGCGGCTGGTCGCGTCCGTGTGCGTCGTGGTCTTCGCGTTCTTCTTCGTCACCGTGGCGTCGCGCATCGTCGGCCTGGTCGGCGTGACCAGCAACCCGACCAGCGGCATGACGATCGCGTCGCTGCTCGGGACCGCCGGCGTGTTCCTGCTGCTCGGCTGGACCGACCTGTCCGGCAAGGTGGCGGCCCTCACGGTCGGCTGCGTGGTCGCGATCGCCGCCTCGATCGCGGGCGACATGTCGCAGGACCTGAAGACCGGCTACCTGCTGGGGGCGACGCCGCGCCGGCAGCAGACCGGTGAGCTCATCGGCGTGCTCACTTCCGCGACCTTCGTGTGCCTGTCCGTCCTGCTGCTCGCGGAGACCTTCGGCTTCGGCACCCGCGAGCTGCCGGCGCCGCAGGCCACGTTGATGAAGCTCGTGATCGACGGCGTGCTCGACCAGCAGCTCCCGTGGGGCTTCGTCGCGATCGGCATTGGCATCGCGCTCGTGTGCGAGGCGCTCAGGATCCCGTCGCTGCCCTTCGCCGTCGGCGTCTACCTGCCGGTGTCGACCATGACCCCGATCTTCGTCGGCGGGCTGCTGCGCCTGTGGTTCGAGCGCCGGGCGCGCACGCCCGGGGAAGCGGCGGACCGCCGCGAGCGCGGCATCCTGCTCGGCAGCGGCTTCGTCGGCGGCGAGGGCCTTCTCGGCGTGGGCATCGCGGCCCTGGCCTTCGTGCAGGGGCGGCGCGCGGAGGGCATCGGGACCGACTGGCTCGGGCCCGTGTGGGCCGTCGAGCTCGCCGGCCTGGTCGCGTTTGCGCTGCTGGTGACCTGGTTCGCGCGCCGGGTTATTTCACGAACTTCGTGATACCGGCGCCGAGCCGCATGAGCTTCTTCAGGGTCGACGTGGGCACGGACTGGATCTTCTCGTACCACTCGCTGGTCGTCTCCACGAACTCCAGCATGTTGCGGATCCGCTCCTTGGTGACCGGGTCCGTCTGATCCTCGTGTTCCACGTCCTCCGCGCACTTGCGCAGCATGGAGAGGGTGGGGTTCAGCTCCCGCTGCTTGCGCTGCGCGATGATGACCCGGAACAGCTCCCAGACGTCGTGCAGCGACTCGAAGTAGTCGCGCCGGTCGCCCAGCACGTGGGTCATCTTGACCAGCCCGTAGGCCTGGAGCTCGCGGATGCTGGTGCTGACGTTGGAGCGGGCCACCGACAGCAGGTCGACGATCTCGTCGGCCCTGAGGGGCCGGGGCGACAGGTAGAGCAGGGCCTGGATCTGCGCCACGGTGCGGTTGGTGCCCCAGCGGGTGCCCATCTCGCCCCAGTGGAGCACGTAACGCTCGACGGCCGGCGTGAGCTTCATCGATTTCATCCGTTTCTGTCGATACCGAAATTGATGGCCCCGGCGACCGGAAAGTCAAGTCCGGCCCGCGTTCCGGGCCCGCCGGGCCTCGCCCACCGGCGAAAAGCCGCCGTGCGGCCGGAACAAGGCCGCGCCGGCGGGGCGGGGCACCCCGCCCGCCGCTTGCCGCGTCCGCGGCCACTGTGACAATCTCGGCTGCCGCGATGCTGACCGAAACCTGCCAGAACCTGCACCGGCAGCTCGGCATCCCGGTGGAATACGCGGCCGGCCGCGGGCTGCCGTTTTTCCCGGAAGCCTCCGAGCTGGTGGACGTCGGGCCCAACCTCGTCGGCCGCATGCAGCGGCTCGCGCCGCGCGCGGCTGCCCGCTGGCGGGAGATGACGGCTCGCGCCGAGCGCGACGGGGTCCGCCTCCTGCTCGTCTCCGGGTTCCGCAGCTTCGACTACCAGGCGGAGCTGATCCGCAAGAAGCTCGACCGGGGCGAGGCGATCGCGGACATCCTGAAGGTCAACGCGGCGCCGGGTTTCAGCCAGCACCACACGGGCCTCGCCGTGGATGTCGCCACGCCGGGCAGCCGCCCGCTCACGGAGGATTTCGAGCACTCGGACGCCTTCCGCTGGCTGACGGCCCACGCCAGCGACTTCGGCTTCACGATGACCTACCCGCGGGACAACCCCTGGGGCTTCATTTACGAGCCCTGGCACTGGTCGCTCTGAGGACGCCCGGGGCCTCGCGGGCGCGTTCCGCGGCACCCGGTTTCGGCAAGGCTGGCCAGCGGTTGACACGCGCGAGACAGGGTTAGACAATGCCCGGCTTGCGTCGGCGGAGGGGTACTCAAGCGGTCAACGAGGGCAGACTGTAAATCTGCTGGCTTAGCCTACGTAGGTTCGAATCCTACCCCCTCCACCACATCGGGGTGCCACGGCGGCAAGGTCGGCAGACGGGGTCTGGCCCGCGGACCGGTGCGCCTTGGGGCCGTCACTCCACCGGCGAGGGTTCGGAGCCGGTCGGGACCGGGCTGTGCGGAGGCCCGGATGCCGCCAGGGGTGGACAATTTAAAGAGTCGTTCGAATTCGGACAGCAAGGCACCGGGACTGTCGGCTGCGCCGTGCCCGTGTCGGGACGCGCCGGCGGGCCGGCGCGAACGAGCAGGCGGGTGTAGTTCAATGGTAGAACCTCAGCCTTCCAAGCTGATGATGTGGGTTCGATTCCCATCACCCGCTCCAGTCAGGAAGGTCGAAGTCGGGGCTACGCCCACATAGCTCAGGGGTAGAGCACTTCCTTGGTAAGGAAGAGGTCCCGGGTTCAAATCCCGGTGTGGGCTCCAGTCGAACCCTACCGACCGGAACGTAACGTCGAGACAGGGCCACGAGAGAAGCGCAATGGCGAAAGGAAAGTTTGAGCGTACGAAGCCGCACGTGAACGTGGGGACGATTGGGCACGTGGACCACGGGAAGACGACGCTGACGGCGGCGTTGACGAAGGTGATGGCGGAGAGGCACGGGGGCGAGGTACGCGGTTA
>DATGQE010000068.1:0-70153 GCA_035304345.1 Woeseiaceae bacterium
CGAGAGACGCGGCCGCCTGCGCCTGATCGGCTCGCGTGACGGTCGGGAGGGATCGGTGACCATCCAGCAGGATGTCGATCTCTACTCGTCGTTGCTGTGGGAGGGGCAGGTTATCGAACACCGGCCCGCGGCCGGCCGAAAGGTCTGGATCCAGGTCGCACGCGGGTCAGTGGCGGTCAACGGGGAGCGCCTCGAAGCGGGGGACGGCGCCGGCATCACCGACGAACCGGCAATAGAGCTTCGCGGATCGGGGGATTCCGAGCTCCTGCTCTTCGACATGACGGGCGATTGAACTTCACATTCGTGAGGGATACGGGCTTCCGACAAGGCCGATTGGAGCTACGTGCGACCGGAAGCGGCTACGAGCTGTGTATGACGAATTCGGGGGAGCGATGTGTCTCATTCTCCTGCATAGATACAGCCGGTGGTGTCTGTTTCCTTGACTTCAATTCGCGATAACCCAGGCAAGGCTGCGTAAAGTTGCTTCCAGATCCAACGTGCGAGGTTCTCCACGGTGGTATAGCCAATGTCATCGATGGCGTTGAGATTCTGATGGTCTAACCGCTCGATTATCGGATCGACCGCTCTCTTAATGTCAGCATAGTCCATTATCCAGCCGGTTCTCGGATCGATCTCGCCACCGACGTAGACGATGAGGCGATACGAGTGCCCATGCACTTGGCGGCACTTGTGTCCCTCGGGGAGATGCGGTAGCGAATGGGCAGCTTCAAACCGGAACTCTCGATAAATTTCCATACTGTTCGCTCCAAGGATGTCTAGCGCTTTGCAGCCTCATTGGGGAGCATTGGGTCGCGGGTGCCTGGTCAGGGAATCAATGGTGCATTCTTCAGCGACCTGACGTGATCGACCAGTATACTGTTGGAGTCACGTTGGGAGTTCGCACGTCCATCAGGTCCGTGGTTGGCTGCCCGCGGCCGGCTGAGTTGAGACATCTTTTTGCTCCTGAGGCACACGCGGGAGCATGTCTTCGGGAAGGGAAGGGGAAGGACGACTTACGGACCGAACGGTCAGTCCGGATGTAGTTAAACGCGCCTCGCCAACCGCTTAGGCTCGGTGACCCGGCCGATCCAATGCCTCATACCCTGCAGGAATTGGCCCCGGCAGAATTTTCTGGTAGCGTATTGATACCGGTGTCATCCCGGCCCCGCGCTCCGTGCCCGATCCCACGGAGCCGCGCGTAAACAACAAACCAGGGGGAGGACGGCGGCTTGGAGCGATCTCCAGGGTACCACGGACCCGAGGCAGGACGCCCGCCCGGCGCGGCGCTGCGGCGTCGCCTGCGCTTACCGATGGGGTCTGCACGACTCACGGCCTCGGCTCGCACGACCCGCGATCCCTTTCCCGGGACACCCCCGACCCGCCGGAGGGATGAAGCCCCGGGGAGTGCCACCCCGACCATGTCGTTCCGGCCCATCCCGGCCTCGCCCTCCTGAGGAGCCAGCCCCGTGACCACCGTGAGCCCACGGATTGTTACCGGTGTCATCACCGACGCCGCCTCACTGCGTTCGCCACCAGCGAGAAAGCGATGAATAGCCAGCTCAAGAGATACCCGCTCACCGCAGTGCTCGGCCTGTTCCTGCTGGCAGGCCTCGCCGGCTGTCCCGACAGCGGCGGCAACGCCAACCGGCAGGGCAGCGGCGACATCCTCGACCTGCCGCCCCCTCCGCCGCCCCCGGTCGTGGAAGAGGGCGACATCACCAACACGCCGTTGCCCGTGCTGGAGGATTTCGGGTCGTTTGCCGCCTTCGACCAGGCCGACACCATCTTCTTCTTCAGCCCGGACTACAAGGCGCTGGCGACCGACAACCCGGACGACCCGCGCCCCGCTTTCTACTACCCGACCTGTTGCTTTTTCGACGGCGACGATCCCGAGGGGGACATTACCGTGGATCACGAGACCCGCCTCGGCATCGTCAGCGACAGCGGCAACTCGGCACTGCTGGTGAGCAACGCGCGGTTCAGCATCGCCCAGACGCTCTCGCCGCTGGCCACCGCCGGCGCGGATCCGAAGAAAGACTCCACCCCCGGCAACGACACCGGCGACGGCTGGGGCGAGCTGGATCTCACCCAGCCGTACAAAGTTTCCTTCTGCGTCAAGGCCGCCTCCGGCAGCTCCAACAGCAGCACGCAGATCTACGTCGACAACAACACCACGAGCGAGGCCAGCTCCATCCACGGCGGCGGCTCCTCGGGCTCGCGCCTCTTCAACGTGCCCACGGCCAGCCTGGTTGCCGGCGCGCGCGTGGAGATCAACGTGCCGGGCGACATCACACTGGAGCCGGGTGGCCCGGTGACGGCCACGCGGCCGGTACTCGTGGGCACCGGCCAGTCCTTCCTCCAGTTCCGGGTTTCGAGCGGCGGCTCCGTCATCATCGACGACCTTCTGATCGAGTACCAGGACGACGCAGGGAGCACCGCGGTGCCGCCCTGCACCCCGTTTACGCCCGCGACGCCGCCCGACGCGATGGAAGCGCCGAGCGTCACGGCACAGGACGGCACGCTCGCGGTGAGCTGGGCCGACGTGCTGGGTGCCTCGAGCTACGACCTCGCGTGGAACACCGCGGAATCGCCGGAGGCTGCCGACGGCGCGGAGCTCGAGACGGGCATCACGGACACCCAGCACCTCATCAACAACCTCACGAACGGCACGCAGTACTTCGTGTTCGTGCGCGCCGTCAATTCCGCGGGCGTGGGCGACTGGAGCCCCGCCGCCACCGGCACGCCCGTCGCGCCGGTCGGTTGCGCGCCGACCCAGCAGGTGCTGCCTTCGCCGGTGCACGGGATCGTCTGGAACGTGTACGACGGCTGCCTGGCGCCCGGCGATTTCGGCTCGGTGGTCTTGGACGGCAGCGTGGTCACGGGCTTCGAGATGGATCCGGCCGAGGCGGGCTTCTTCACCGCCAACCAGGACGGCACGGCAACGCTCGACACCACCGCGGACGCCAACCTCCGCGCCAAGGCGGATCTCGCCGACATCATCGCGGGCCTGCCCGACGAGTATCCCAAGCACTTCACGCTGATCGCGCGCGTCGATACGCCGGCGGACACCGCCCGCGGCCTCGAGATCGAGGTCTCGTTCGGCGACCTGGACGAGAGGCGGGTGAAGACGATCCTGCGCCCGGACAGCAGCGGCGGCCGCATCCAGCTAGAGCGCTTCCTGGACGACGGCAACACGACGCCGCAGGCCGACGTCGCCATGGACGACGGCTACCACATCTACCACATCGCCTTCACGATGAACGGGCCCGCCAACATCGACGCCACGGTCTATCGCGACGGCACCGACATCACCGCGCTCTTCGACCCGCCCATCGTGGACGGCGGCACCGGCCGCGACGGGGGCAGCGCGAACCGCCTGCGCGTCGGCGAGGATTCGAGCAGCGGCTACCTCGCGCGGGTGGACTGGATCGTGTGGAGCAACGACGCCGCCGTGGCCGGCCTCACGCCGGCAGAGCTGGTCGACGAGCTGCCGGAAGGCATCGGCGAGCTGGGCGCCTACGGTTCCGCACCATGAAGGGGCGGCGTCACAACGAAACAGGGGACGGGAGAACGGCCATGACATCGCAAAGCAGAAAGCTGCTGCCGCTGGCCGTGGCCTTTGCCTGCACGGGAGCGTTCGGCCAGGAAGGCGGGCAGGCCGGCGACGGGGCGATTGAGGAGATCATCGTGCACGGCGTGCGCAGCGCCGAGCTCAACGCGCGTGAGGCGGAGCGCAGGAAGGACATCTTCAGCTCCATCATCACGACCGACGATGCCGGCAACTTCGCCGACCAGAACGTCGCGGAATCGCTGCGCCGCCTGCCGGGCATCACCCTTCAGCAGAGCGAGGGTGAGGGCCGCTTCATCAACCTGCGCGGGCTCGGCCCCGGCTTCACGGCCGTGCACATGAACGGCGCCGAGATCGCGAACGGCTCCGGCGGTGCGAACGACGAGGAGGGACGCGGCTTTTCGCTCGACTCCCTCACCGCGGACGTGCTCCAGTCGATCGAGGTGAACAAGACACTGACGCCGGACATGGACCTCAACTCGATCGGCGGCAGCGTCAACGTCAGGACCGTGTCCGCCCTCGATCGCGGCAAGAACGACCTGAAGTTCAAGGCGCAGGGCATCTACCAGGACCTCCTTGGCGATACCTCGCCGAAGCTCACCCTGCAGGGCACCAACACCTTCGCCGATCGCACCGTCGGCCTCGCGTACTCGGTTTCCTGGGAGAACCGCAAGAGCCGCGGCTACGAGACGTTCACCCACGACAGCAGCCTGCCGCGCCTCATCACCGGGGCGGACGACACGGCGATGATCATTCCGTGGGAGCTCCAGAACCGCCAGGAGGACGCCGAGCGCGAGCGCATCGGCGCCAACCTCGATTTCGAGTACCGCCCGAGCCAGTTCGCGAGCTACTACGCACGCTACAGCCGCACCGAGTTCACCGACTACGACGTCGCCTTCCGCGAGTACTACCGCTTCGCCCAAGCGAGCGAGGGCGAGGTGGTCTACCTCGACCCGGCGAGCAACATCTTCGGCCTCGGCGGCGGCGAGCTCCAGCACCAGGTGTTCATCCAGGAAGGCACGAGCACCACGGAAGTCTTCTCGCTCGGCGGCGAGAACCTGTTCGGGGAGCGCTGGACGCTGAGCTACGAGCTCGCGCGTTCGGAATCCGGCCTCGACAAACCAGATGGCCGCCGCGTGCAGTTCCGCAACCGGGACATCACGATGCTCGGCAGCTATGGCAAGGAGTTCGTCAACGGGCAGATCGTGCAGCCCGCGCAGCTCGGCGCGCTCGCCGGGCTCGACGCGGTCCCCGGTACCGGCGGTTTCGGCCCTTCCGGTTACCAGCCGGGGCAGGTCACCCAGCCGTTCATGCTGTACGACAACCTGTTCGTCGAGGACAGCTTCCGCAAGGACACGATCGACCAGTTCTCCGTCGACCTGCGGCGCGACTTCGAGGGCACGCGCCTGAACTACGTCAAGGTGGGTGCGAAGATCAAGCAGCGGGAGCGCGACAGGGACAAGGACCGGGCGAGCATCGTGCCCGGCGACAAGGCGATCGCGGGATGCGCGGGCGACCTCGAGTGCGTAGCCGCTGCCGGTTCGCTGCTCGGGGATTTCCCCACCGCGATGCCGGACCACCCGGCGTTCGACCACGCGCTGATCACGGTCGATGCGGCGGAGCAGTTGCTGCGGGCGACGCACGCCATCGCCGACAACTACGACCCGGACAACGCCGAGGTCGAGAGCACGCGGCGCGATTACCGGCTGCAGGAAGACGCCGAGGCCGCCTACCTGATGGCGGAGTTCCCACTCGGCGAGAAATCCGCGCTCATCGCGGGTGTGCGGTATGAGCGGACGGACTTCAGCTCCACCGGCTTCCTGTCGATCCGCAACGATCGCGAGGAGAGCGCCGACCAGCTCGAGTCCTTCGACATCGCCCTGCCGCTTACCGATACGCGGCACTCCTACGACGGCTTCTTCCCGAGCCTGCACTACCGCAGCGAGCTCTCGGACACGCTGCTCCTGCGAGCCTCGATCTGGACCAGCTTCGCCAGGCCGGACTTCGACCAGGCGCGGGCGCGCTTCGAGGTCGTCGACCGCGTCGTGTTCTGCAACAACGATCCGGCCGCGAACCTCGGTGACGACAACTGCTCCGACCAGCCCGCGAACCTTCAGGGCGATCTGCCCGACGACGTCTACACGGACGAGTACAAGGCGGCCAACCTGGAGATGGCACCGCACAACAGCATCACGATCGGCAACCCCAGGCTGGAACCGATGACGTCGAAGAACCTCGACGTCTCGCTGAGCTGGTACGCGAGCGACGACCTGTTCTTCCAGGCGGCACTCTTCTACAAGGACATCGACGACTTCATCGTCCAGGCAAGCGGCGTGGATATGGCGCTCGATGCCATCCCGTTTACCGTGCCGGTGGACCAGGTGAACAGGTTCGTCATTCCCGAAGACCTGCTGCTCACGGACGTCAACACGTTCCTGAACGGCGAGTCGGCGAAGGTCTACGGGGCGGAGCTGAGCTACAGCCACTACTTCACGGAGCGGCACGGCTGGCTGAACCACTTCCTCGTCCAGTCGAACGTGACCTGGCTGCACAGCGAGGCCGACGTGGGCGCCACCGTGCGGGCCGGCAAGATCCGCCTGCCAGAGCAGGCGGACTGGACGGCGAACGTGACAGTCGGCTGGGAGA
The DNA here is from genome assembly GCA_035304345.1 of Woeseiaceae bacterium. GTDB lineage: Bacteria > Pseudomonadota > Gammaproteobacteria > Steroidobacterales > Woeseiaceae > IDS-8. Next base: position 6,215 of record DATGQE010000068.1, read on the forward strand.
ACGACGTCCTGTCGCTTCGCCTCATCGCCAACTATCAGGACAAGATCCTGAAGCGCATCGGGGCCTGCACCACGGCAGACATCACGGCGGACGCACAGGCGGGCTTGCCGGTAAACTGCACCGACTGGGCGGATCTCTACCAGGACGAGTCGACCCTGGTCGACTTCCGCGCGAGCTACCGCGTCTCGGACGGCATCAAGCTGTTCTTCGACGCGACCAACATCACCGGCGAGGCGGCCTATGGGTATTTCCAGGGCAACGAGCTCACGGGCGGCAACATGCTGTTCCGGGCGGAGGACTACGGCTCCACCTACCAGCTCGGCCTGACCATGGATTTCCTGTAGGCCGTTCGCCAGGCCAGGGGAGGGCGCAAGGGTGTCGATCGACCGCAGGAGGTTTCTGCAACTGGCCGCCACGGGAGCAGGTGCCGCGGCGCTACCGCTCTGGGGGTGCGGTGCGGCCGCCGAGGACCCGTGGCGTGTGGCACGTCGGATTCGCGACTACGTCGTGGTGCCCACGTTCCCCGACCGTACCTTCGACATCCGCGATTACGGGGCCGCCGGTGACGGCGCGATGGATTGCACCGACGCGTTCCGCCAGGCGGTGGCGGCGTGCGCGGAAGCCGGGGGCGGTCGTGTCCTGGTCAGCGAGGGAACCTATCGCACGGGACCGATCCACCTGCGCTCCAACGTGAACCTGCACGTCGCCGCGGGTGCGACGGTCTCGTTCATCCCTGAACCGGAACGCTACCTGCCGCCCGTCTTCACCCGCTGGGAAGGCGTGGAGCTGCTCGGCTATTCGCCGCTCATTTACGCGCACCGTCAGGAGAACGTCGCCGTCACGGGCGCCGGTACGCTGGACGGCAGCGCGGACAACACGACGTGGTGGCCGTGGAAGGGCGAGTGGAGCCGCAGGCAGTGGGAGGTCGACGAGGTCGTCAACCAGAAGCATGCCCGCGCGAAGCTCTTCCAGGCGGCGGAAGACGGGGTGCCGGTGGCCGGGCGGGTGTTCGCAGGCGGCAATTACCTGCGCCCGCCTTTCCTCCAGCCCTACGAATGCCGGAAAGTGCTCATCGAAGGCGTCACCATCCGCAACTCGCCGTTCTGGGTCATTCACCCGGTTCTCTGCGAAAGCGTCACGGTGCGCAGAGTGACGGTCGACAGTCACGGGCCCAACTCCGACGGCTGCGACCCGGAATCCTGCGATCACGTCCTGATCGAGGATTGCGTGTTCGACACGGGCGACGACTGTATCGCCATCAAGTCCGGCCGCAACGCCGACGGCCGCCGTGTCGGCGTGCCGTGCCGCAACGTCGTGATCGCGGGCTGCACGATGCGGGCCGGTCACGGCGGCATCGTCGTCGGCAGCGAGATCTCCGGCGGTGCCGCCAACATTTTCGCCGAGAAGTGCGCGATGAGCAGCCCGAACCTGCTCCGCGGCATCCGCATCAAGACGAATTCGCGCCGCGGCGGGACCGTCGAGGGCGTACACATCCGCGACGTCACGATCGGCGACGTGGGCGACATGCTGGTGATCAACTTCTACTACGAGGAGGGCGACGTCGGCGAGTTCGACCCGGTGGTGCGGGATGTCACGATCGAGAGCTTGCGCTGCCGGCAAGCGGAGCGCGCCTTCCACGTGCGGGGCTACGAGCGCTCACCGATCCGGGACCTGCGGCTCGTCGACGTGCAGGTCGACGCGGTGGAGCAGGACGGCGTGGTGGAGAACGTGGTCGGCTTCCGCACGGACAACGTCACGGTGGCAGGCCGGCCGGTGGACGGCCGGCGCCTCGTGGCGGGCGCGGAGGTGGTCTGAAACTGCACTCACCGGCTCGTTCGTTTGGCGGCGTCCTGCCGGGCACGGTCTTTCTGCTCGCGGCGACCGGTGCGGCGGCCCAACCGATCGGTTTCGCCTCGCTGAGCGGCGGCACGACTGGGGGCGAGGGCGGCGAGGTGGTAGTCGTGCGCGACTTCGCGGCGCTGGCGGCGGCCGTCGCCGGACCCGAGCCGCGCGTCGTGCACGTCGCCGGCACGATCCGCGGCGACGGCAGACCGATGCTGAAGGTCGGCTCGAACAAGACGGTCCTCGGCCTGGGCAGCGACGCCGTGATCCACGGCTTCGGCTTCGACATCAACGGCTGGACCGGCGAGGTGGCGAAGCGGCACACCGGCGGTTGCGAGCCGGAACACGCAGACGATTTCGTGCACGTGCAGAACGTGATCGTGCGCAACTTGGCGTTCGTCGAATCGGCGGACGACAGTATCAGCGTGCGCTGCTACTCACATCACGTGTGGATCGACCACAACACGTTTTTCCCGGGCAGGGACGGCTCCGTGGACGTGAAGCGCGGCGCGGACTGGGTGACCGTGTCCTGGAATCACTTCGTCGGCACCGACAAGACGATGATCCTCGGTCACGACGACGACAACGGTGAGCAGGATGCCGGCCGGCTGCGCGTCACCTATCACCACAACTGGTTCGAGAACACGGTGCAGCGCCACCCGCGCGTGCGGTTCGGCCACGCCCACGTCTTCAACAACTACGTCGAGCGGCCGCGCTCGTATTTCATCGGCGCAGGCACCGGCTCCTGTATTCTCGCAGAAGCCAACTACATCCTCACCGGCAAGGACGAGCTCCGGGTCGTCAAGGCTTACGGCGGCAACGACGCGGTCTTCGCCGACGACAACGTCGTGTCGTTCATCGGGAGCGCCGACGAGTACGTGGTGGAGGTCGATTCGAGCTCGTCCTCGGCCTGCTCGGTTCCGTACCCCTACACGCTCGACAGCGCTGCCGACCTCCCCGCGATCGTGCCGAAACGAGCGGGCGCCGGTTTGTAGGAGCGCGCACCGCGCGCGACAGGTCGCTCCGGACGCCGCGGATTCCGGAGCTACGCGGGCGGCACTCCGATATCTATAGCCCTACTCCGGCAGCGTGACGCCGCTTCCGCCCATCTCCGCCGGCAGGTCCTTCATCTTCGGCAAGCCGTCCCGCATCGGGAGCCGCGTCTCCTGGTAGTGCACGTGGATGCCCGGCTCGAACGGGAGATCCGGAATGATCGCGGCATACACGTCCGTTACGCCCATGGTCGGATGCTCGGTCAGGACGTGGCCTCCGCAGGTCTTGCACCACTTGCGGATGCTGGCCGGCGTCTTCGACCAGGAGCCCAGGTTGCTTTCGCCCTGCGTGATCTTCACGGACTCGGGCTTCCAGAGGGTGAAGGCATTGACCGGACCCGCCGACCAGTGACGACAGGACTCGCAGTGGCAGTAGCCCATCCCCACCGGGTCGCCGGTCACTGTCAACTGAACCTGGCCGCAGAAACAGCGGCCCTCGTGGGTCTTCTCCCCAGCCATGTCGCACCTCACCTCGAAACAAGAAGAGCGAGCGGCCCAAGGGCAGCCGTCGCGGGATTGTCCGCTCCGTATTCTGCGTCGAAAACTGCCCGCCGGATAGTGGCTTAGGCGGAGGATGGCGGCCCAGTCGAGAATGAGTCTCATTCAGCAAGCGTTTCCGCGGAGGTGCCCGGCCCCGCGGAAGCGGGAAAGGCTTCCGCCGGATGCGTTGCCGGGGCAGAGTGAGAGGGCGGTGGCCAGTTCCGGTCGCACGCGATGCGTGCTCCTGCACAGGACACCCGGGGCGTGAAGGATATCGAGGTTCGGTTCTACGCGGAGCTCAATGATTTCCTGCCGGCGGAGCGGCGGCAGGTGGCGTTCCGGTATGCGTTCGAGGGCACGCCGGCGGTCAAGGACACGATCGAGGCCATCGGGGTGCCGCACACCGAGGTCGACGTCATCCTGGTGGACGGCCGCTCGGTCGATTTCGCGTACCGGCTGCAGGGCGGCGAGCGCGTGGCCGTCTATCCCGTGTTCGAGCGCTTCGACGTGGCGGAGGTCACGCGGCTGCGTCCCGCGCCGTTGCGCGTCACCCGTTTCATCGCCGACGTGCACCTCGGGGCGCTGGCGCGCCACCTGCGCCTGGTCGGCTTCGACACGGTATGGGAGCGGGATCTCGCGGACGAGGACATCATCCGGCGCGCGCTCGCCGAGCGGCGCATCGTCCTGACGCGCGACCGCGGCCTGCTCAAGGACGGGCGGGTCACCCACGGTTACTGGCTGCGCAACACGGATCCGCGGCAGCAGCTCGGGGAGGTGGTACGTGCGCTCGACCTCGCCGGGCGGTTGCAGCCGTATACGCGTTGCATGCAATGCAACGGCGAGCTCCGCGACGCCGGGCCGGAGGAGGTTACGGGCGAAGTACCGGCGGGGGTGCTGGAGCGTCACCGCGCGTTTGCGAAGTGCGACACTTGCGGGCGCGTCTACTGGGCCGGGTCGCACCGGGAGAGGCTCGATGCCATCGTGGCGGCGGCGCGAGCGGCCGGTGAATCCTGAGCAGCGCGTGCTTCGTCCGTAGCACGGCACGAGTCGTTGAAGTCGAGAAGGCCATTACCATTACGATAGTCGATCGCGTGCGGTGCGCGCTCCCGCATAGCGTCCCGGGCGTGGCGGTGACGGGCCCGGTACAATGGCGCCATGCACGCCCCGTACCTGCGCCTGCACGAAGCCGACAACGTGGTTGTCGCCCGCGCCGACCTGCCGTCCGGCATGCCCCTGCCCGACCTGGATCTCACGCTCCGCGCGCCGATCCCGGCCGGTCACAAGCTCGCCACGGTTGCCATCGCGAAGGGCTCCCCGGTCCTCAAGTACGGCCAGTTCATCGGCGTCGCCACCGAGGCCATAGCGCCCGGCGACCACGTCCATACCCACAACCTCGGCTTCGCCAGGCCGGGCACGGGTACGCCGGTGCCCAAACCGGCCTGGACCGGCGAACCCGAGGAACACTTCTTCGAAGGCTTCCGCCGCCCCGACGGTCGCGCCGCCACCCGCAACTACGTCGGCGTGATCTCGACCGTGAACTGCTCCGCCACCGTCGTCCGCAAGATCACCGAGCGCTTCGCGGGTGAGGCGATGCGGGCGTGGCCGCACGTCGACGGCGTCGTCCCGATCACGCACACGACCGGCTGCGGCATGCCGTCGAAAGGGTTGGGAATCGAGATCCTGCAGCGCACGTTGGGCGGGTTCATCGCACACCCGAACTTCGCCGGCGTGCTGGTCGTTGGCCTGGGCTGCGAGGTGAACGACGTGGAGAGCCTGCTCGCATCGCAAGACCTCGAGACCGGCCCGCGCCTGCGCACGCTCACGATCCAGCAAGCCGGCGGCACGATGAAGACCGTGGAGCAGGCGACCGCGATCGTGCGCGAGCTGCTGGACGACGCCGACGCTGCCCGCCGCGAGACGATCTCCGCGGCCGAGCTGGTGCTCGGTCTCCAGTGCGGCGGCTCGGACGCCTTCTCCGGCATCACCGCCAATCCGGCGCTCGGCTACGCGGCGGACCGGCTGGTGCGGGCCGGCGGCACCGTCATCCTCGCGGAGACGCCGGAGATCTACGGGGCGGAGTCGCTGCTCTACGCGCGCGCCGAGACGCCGCAGGTCCGCGAAGACCTGCAACGCACGATCGAGTGGTGGGAGGAGTACACGGCGCAGCACGGCGCGAGCCTGGACAACAATCCCTCGCCAGGGAACATCGCGGGCGGCATCACGACGATCCTGGAGAAATCGCTGGGCGCCGTGGCGAAGTCCGGTTCATCGCCGCTGCGCGGCATGTGCCGCTACGGCGAGCGCATCGACCGCCGCGGCTTCCTGTTCATGGACAGCCCGGGCTACGACCCGTGCTCGGCGACCGGCGAAATCGCGTCCGGCGCCAACATCATCTGCTTCACGACGGGCCGCGGATCGGTGTACGGCGCGAAACCGGTGCCTAGCCTCAAGCTCGCGACCAACTCCGCCATGGCGTCACGGATGGAGGACGACATCGACCTCGATTGCGGCGGCGTGCTGGAGAAGGGCGAGCCGCTGGCGGAATGCGGCGACCGGATTTTCGAGCTGATCCTCGAGACGGCGAGCGGGCAGAGGAGCGCGAGCGAGCGAAGCGGCTTCGGCGACCTCGAGTTCGTTCCGTGGCAGGCCGGCGCCGTGATGTAGGAGACCGCTGTCGATTTTGCATTCTGCCGTTCGACCAGCTTCAAACTCAGCCAGGGAGGAGGTTTCATGAAGATCACCGTCGAGACGACCGTCAAGGCAGACCTGCACACCGTGTGGGACGCCTGGAACGACCCGGAGGCCATCAAGCAATGGAATGCCGCCTCCGACGACTGGCACACGACCAGCAGCTCCGTCGATCTGCGCGAGGGTGGAAAGTTCACGGCACGAATGGAGGCGAAGGACGGCAGCGCGGGGTTCGATTTCACGGGAACGTACACGCGCGTCGCGCCGCAGGAGCTGATCGAGTACACGATGGACGACGGCCGCGAGGTCAGCGTCCGCTTCAGCCGCGTCGCGGACGGCGTTCTCGTGCGCGAGACGTTCGACGCCGAGTCGGAAAACGATCCGGAGATGCAGCGCCAGGGCTGGCAGGCCATCCTGGACAACTTCGCGCGCTACGTGGAGAACAGCGCGGCCGGCGCCGCGTAAGCCGAAAGGCGGCGGGCGGCCGGTGGTAATCCCGCCGGCCGCCGCCAGGACTCCTTGATTGATCAGTGCAGCATGCTGGCGAGCTTGCGCCGGTACTCGCCGACGAGCCCCGGCTCGCCGGCGGCGAGCTCGAACAGCGCGACTAGCTGCTTGCGCGCTTCGCCTTCGCGCCAGTTCCGGTCGCGCCGCACGATCTCGAGCAGTGCCTCCATGGCGTCGCGGTAACGTCGCTCGGCAGCATGGCGCTTCGCCAGCGCCAGCCGCGCTTCGTGGTCGTCCGGGTTCGCGGCGAGCTTCGCTTCGAGCTCGTCCGCGCCCGGCGCCTGCGCCGCTTCGCGCGCGAACGCGATCGCTTTCTTGAGCTCCTGCATGCGGAGCTCGAGCGCGGGCTCCGGGTCGATGGCGGCCAGCTCGCGCTCGGCGTCGTCCAGCCGGCCTTCCGCGCAGGCCGCCTCGGCCCGCGCGAGCGCCACCTCGGCCTCCGACGGCAGGAGCTGCTCCATGAACGCGCGCACCTGGCCTTCCGGCTGCGCCCCCAGGAACTGCGCCACCGGCCGGCCGTCCCTGATCGCGACGACGTAGGGGATCGAGCGCACGCCGAAGGCGGCGGCGAGATCCTGGTTTTCGTCCACGTTGATCTTCACGACCTTGATCCGGCCGGCAAACGCTTCGGCCACGCGCTCGATCACGGGGGTCAGCGTGCGGCAGGGTCCGCACCAGGGTGCCCAGAAATCCACCACCACGGGCAGGTCTTTCGAGGCGTCCAGCACCTCGCGTTGAAAGGTTTCGGTCGTGACGTCCATGGTTCCCGCGATTGTGACGAGGCACGGCGGGCGTTGGCAGGCCGTGCGGGGGGCTCTGCGTACATTGTAGGGCAGCGCGGGCGGGGCAGGGTAACAATCTCTTGCGGCCGGTCGCACCGAGGCCGGCCGCCGGCGGTACCACGAGCCGCTTCGTCGGCAGGCCGTCGTCCTCACGCGAAGCGAGCGGCATCGATCACGACCGCAACGCGGTCGCATCTCCTCTCGAATTTCACAAGCGGCGTGCGCGCGAGTGCTCTTCTCGCGCGCACGTCGACCGCGTGATGCGTCGCTGAACGGATACAGCGCATACTCGCTTGGCGCCCGTCGGAGACATTCTGTTGAATTGTTAAATTTCCAAAACAAACTGCGCCCTTCATCAAAGCAAAACAATCGTTTAAAAACATTTATTTAAATATTGTTAGCGCGTGAACCCGATAGTAGGCTACAGGTCATGCGCGGCTCCACACGGCAATTCCTTTCAGCTTCGCAACTTCACACGCACACGGCGTGCTTTTCGTTGCGACACGGGAAAGAGCAACGCGACCTGGCAGCCATGACGATTGCATTCGCATCGCGGCTGTCGAGCAGGACCAAGAGGTCGTGGTGTTCGGGGCTTCGCGGCTGACGCAAGCCGCTTCGAACAGGAACGGCGGCCACGCGTCACGTGCCGTCACTCGTCATTTTCCAGTTTCCACTCATCCCGTTCGCGCAAGTCGCGTGACGGGTACCTGCCCGTGGGCCGGCCAGCGCTGGCCCGCCGGCGCTGATCCGGGGGAAAGCCGGCAAGTTCCACAATGATCGACCACCGGGGGAGGTGCAGATGTACAACCTTGAATGTTTTCGCAAGGCGATGGTCGTGTCGTCGGCGGCGATGCTGCTGTGGCCGGGACTCGGTGCCGCACGACAACCGGACACGATCTATCACGGCGGAAGCATCGTCACCGTCAACTCCGAGTTCGAGGTTGCAGAAGCGGTGGCGGTTGCAGGCGGCAGGATCGTGGCCGTCGGCAGCACCGAGGAGGTAAAGGCCCTCGCCACGCCGCAAACGACGCTCGTCGACCTGAAGGGCGGGGCACTGCTCCCGGGGTTCTACGACAATCACATCCACTTGGGAGGCCCGCTCCAGCCCTGGAAGTGGGCCGGCATGATCGACAAGGTGCCGGACTGGCTGCAGGGGGTGGACACCGTGCCGGAGCTCAAGGAAGCGATCGCCGGCCAGGCCAGGAAGACACCGAAGGGCGAGTGGATCATCGGGGAAGTCCCGCGCGAGGACTGGCCGAACAGCGCGCTCCCCACGAGGTGGGATCTCGACGAGGTGTCACCGGATCATCCGGTGGTCATCGCGCGCGGGCCGCACACCTACCTCGTGAACTCCCGGACGCTCGAGCTGGCCGGCGTGACGCGGGACACTCGCGTGCCGGGCGGCCAGATCGTGCTCGGCGAGGACGGTGAGCCGAACGGGAAGATCCTCGAATCGGCCAAGAAGGTCATCCAGGCCGTGATGCCCGGCAGCTCGCACGCGCATGGCAGCGTCGGGGACTCGAAGGAGGCGACGCTCGCGGACTGGCGCACCTTCCTGGGCCAGCTCGTCGGCCTGGGCGTGACGAGCGTCAACGTCGCCGGCGTGCGTCCCGACGGGCTCGAGCTCGTGGAGACGCTGTACGAGCGCTGGGGTGACGAGCTGCCGCGCATGACGGTGCAGCTTCGCGTCAGCCCCGGCTACGACACCCATGACGACGTCGAAGCGGGCGCGCGCGAATCGATCGGGGAGATCGAAGCGATCGGCGATCCCTCGAAGTTCTTCAAGCATCCGAAGCTGAAGATGGGCGCCGTCAAGATGAGCATCGACGGCGGTCTCAGCGCGCCCGTCTTCTGGTCGACGGAAGAGTACGAGAACCGGCCCGGCTTCTACGGCGTGCAGCGCATTCCCGACGAGACGTTCTTCACGGTGGCGCGCCGTGCCCACGAGCTCGGCTGGCAGCTCGGCATTCACACAATGGGCGACGCGGCCGTCATCATGGTCGTCGAGCAGATGAAGAGGATTCTCGACGCGCTGCCGCGCGAGGATCACCGCCATTACCTCCATCACGTTGCCGTACGGCCGCCGGACGGCACGCTGGTCGACATGGGGAAGTACGGGATCGGTGTCGCGAGCCAACCGGGATTCCTGCTGTCGCTCGGGTCCTACGCGGATGAGGCGCTCGCGGGAGAACGCGAAGAGACGCAGAACCCGTCGCGCTCGCTGCTGGATCACGGCATCCGCGTGTCGTACGGCTCCGATGCGGGCCCGTACGGGCCGCTCGCGGTGATCTTCGCCGCGGTGACCCGTACCGGCTGGAACAGCGTGGTTCACGGCCCGGGGGAGGCCGTGTCGATCCGGGAGGCGATCGCGATGCACACGCTCGAGCCGGCGTGGTTCACCTTCGATGAGAAGGAACGCGGCTCCATCGAGCCGGGCAAGGTCGCCGATTTCGTCGTGCTCGATCGCGATCCGCTGTCGATCGAGCCGGAACGGATCCCGGAGCTTAAGGTGCAATGCACGATCATCGGCGGCCAGACCGTCTACGCGGCCGACGGGGCAAGCTGCCGGTGATCGCGATGTTCGTTTGGGCGTTTTTCCACGATTGAAACAACCGGCCGGGAGGACAGGCTGCGGGGCTTTCCCCCGCGGCCCGGGGCCCGGTCGTACCTCAAAATGGGGGTTGGGAGATGGCAACACGAAAAGGATTGTCCGTTGGCGGTAAAGGACCCGATTCCGATACCGGCTCAGGCCGATTGAATGCGATTCACGTAACCGGTTTCCTGGCGCTTCTCGGTGCAGGCACGGCAGTAGCGCAGCAGGACGGCGCGCCGGGAGCAGGGTCTCCCGATCCGGAGGTGGAAGAGGTCGTCGTCAGCGGCACGCGCATCGCGCACACGGGTTACGACGCGCCGACGCCGGTCAGCGTGCTGGGAGGGACCGACATCGCGGCGGCCGCGCCCGAGAACCTCGCGGACTTCGTGAACACGCTGCCGTCGATCTCGAACAGCACGACGGCGGCGAACAGCACCGTTTCGCTCAGCGGCGGCGGTGCCGGGATCAACGCGCTCAACCTGAGGAGCCTCGGCGTTTCCCGCACGCTGGTGCTGCTCGACGGCCGGCGCTCGGTCGGCTCCACCGACAGCGGCGCGATCGACATCAACACCTTCCCGCAGGCGCTGGTGCAGCGGGTAGAGGTCGTGAACGGCGGCGCCTCCGCGGCCTACGGCTCTGACGCCGTCAGCGGCGTGGTGAACTTCATCCTGAACAAGGATTTCGAGGGGTTCGAATTCACGGCCGAGTACGGCGAGACCACTTACGGCGACGGGGAGAACCGCAAGTTCACCGCGACCGCGGGCCTGTCGCTGATGGACGACCGCCTGCACGTCCTGTTCAACGCCGAATACTCCGATACGCCCGGCATTCCGACGGTGCCGCGCGACTGGAACAAGACCGGCTTCTTCCAGATCGACAATCCCTACTACACGCCCACGAACGGGCAGCCGGAGCGGTACATCGGGCACGGCATCGGCCCCTCGCAGGTCACGCCCGGCGGGCTGATCACCAGCGGCTCGCTCAGGGGCACCTACTTCGGCCTCATCGACCCGGCGACCGGCGAAGCCACCGTGCACCAGCTCGTCTACGGCGACGTCTCCGGGCCGTGGATGATCGGCGGAGACTGGCAGTACACCCTGAGCAACTACGAAGGCACGACCTCGTTGCTGCCGGCCGCGGAGCGCGAAGGCTACTTCACGCGCGTGGGCTTCGACATCACGCCGGACATCGAGCTCTTCGGCCAGCTCTCGTTCAACCGCAACGATAGCCGCAACTGGTACATGCAGCCGGCGAACATCGGCGACGTGACGATCCAGGCCGACAACGCCTTCCTGCCACAGTCCATCCGCGACGCCCTCGCGGAGGCCGGCGAGACGTCGTTCCGCATGGGCACCACGAACGCCGGCATGCCGGTCAGCGGCGCGCACAACACGCGCGAGGTGCTGCGTTACGTGCTCGGCGCGATCGGCGAACTCGAGCTGTTCGACGAGTTCTGGACGTGGGAGGCCTACTACCAGAAAGGCGTCTCGAAGCCCCACGAAGAGCTGTTCGCCACCTGGAACAACGAGCGGGTCGCGCTCGCGACGGACGCGGTGTTCGCGCCTGACGGCTCGATCGTCTGCCGCTCGACGCTGACCGATCCCGACAACGGCTGCGTGCCGCTCAATCGCATCGGCATCGGCGGGATGACCCAGGAGGCGCTCGACTACATCTTCACGGACGGCCAGCCGGCCCGCGACCAGGAGATCACGCAGGAAGTCGCCGCGCTGAACTTCAGCGGCGACCTGCTCGACATGCCCGCCGGGCCGGTGTCCGCCGCGTTCGGCTTCGAGTGGCGCAAGGAGGCGATCGACGGCTACGTCGATCCCCGCTACAACTCCGGATGGCTGTACGGCAATTACCAGGCCAACCGGGGCAGCTACACGGTGCGGGAACTGTTCACGGAGTTCGCCATCCCGCTGACGGACAGCCTGGACATCAACCTCGCCGGGCGGGCGACCGACTACAGCACCTCGGGCTCCGTGCAGACGTGGAAGTTCGGCGCGACCTTCTCGCCGGTGGACGACATCAAGTTCCGGGGCACGGTCAGCCGCGACATCCGGGCGGCGAACCTGGGCGAGCTGTTCCAGGCGGGCACCTCGCGCAGCAACTCCGTGATCGTGAACGGCCAGCCCGACGCGTTCTTCCTGAACATCAGCGGCAACCCGAACGTCAAGCCGGAGATCGCGGACAACTGGAGCGTCGGGGCGGTGTTCACGCCGGATTTCCTGCCCGACCTGAGCCTGGCGGTGGACTATTACGACATCCGCATCAAGGACGCGATCGGGACGCTGCACCAGCAGCAGGTCGTCGACCTCTGCTACATCCAGAACGTGCAGCAGCAGTGCGATAACATCATCACGTCGGTGGTCAACGGCGTCGAGCAGATCGACACGATCCTCGTCTCGCCGTTCAACTTCGCGAAGCACCGGTCGAGGGGCATGGACATCGAGGCCAGCTACACGGTTCCGCTGGACAACTGGTTCGCCAATGCCGGCGACCTGTCGCTGCGCGGCATGTTCACGCACTACATCGAGAACACGGTGGACACGGGCATCGGGCTGCCGCTGAAGACGGCCGGCACCAACGGCGCCTATGCCGCGGACTTCGGCCCGCCGAGCTGGCTCTACCGGCTCTCCGCGTTCTACGCGGTCGACCGGTGGGCGTTCAGCGTCGTGGGACGGGGCGTCAGCTCCGGGCGCTACAACGACAACTCGTTCATCGAGTGCTCGTCGAACTGCCCGCCGTCGACGCCGGAGGCCATCACGATCAACCGCAATCACATCGACGGTGCGTTCTACGTAGACACGTCGATCAGCTACGCGTTCGACCTGGGGCGGTTCCAGGACGCCGCGGAGGTCCAGTTCTCGGTCTACAACCTGCTGAACAAGGATCCCGTGCTCGTGGCCAACGGTCCTTCGGGGAGGAGCACGCCCGCATTCCCGCAGGTGACGAGGGACTACTACGACGTCCTGGGCCGGACCTTCCGGCTGTCGCTGAGGCTGCAGTTCTAGCGTGGTCGTTCGTGTCGAAGAAGCTCACGTGGCCGCGAGCGGCCGGCATGGGTCCGTGAAGGTCGCCAACTGAGAGGAGTGCAATACGTGTTCAACCTGCCGCCGTTCACGGTCGCGATGATCCTGGGAGTCCCGGCCTTCTGGGTGGTGTATGCCGCCGTGTTTCTCTACCTGTCCCGTAACTACGACGAGGCGGACGAATGAGCATCCAGCTCACGTTCCTCCTCGTCTACTTCGCGGCGATGGTGGTCATCGGCGTCTGGGTGATGCGGCGCAGCGGCGCCGGGCCGGAGGACTACCTCCTCGGCGGCAGGAGCCTCGGCCCGGCGGTTACCGCGCTGCGCCTGCAAAGCTCGTCCATGTCGGGCTACATGTTCCTCGGTGCCGGCTCCCTGGGGTACACGCAGGGCTACTTCGGCATGTGGTATGCCTTGGGCGACATCGGCGGCGGCATCATCAACCTGTCGATCCTGGGGCGGCGCATGCGGAAGCTGTCGCAGATACTCGGCTCGATCACCTCGATCGAGTACCTGGAGCACCGCTATCCGTCGAAGTGGACCCGGCTGGTGGCTGCGCCGATCGCGCTCGCGTGCATCCTGTTCTACGTCCTCGCGCAGTTCATCGCCGGCGGCCGGGGGCTGGAGATGGTCTCGGGCGTGTCCTACCCGGTCGCGCTGGCGGTGGCCGTCGGGGTGATCGTCCTCTACACCTACCTCGGCGGGTATCTCGCGGTCGCTTACACGGATTTCGTGCAGGCGATCGTGATGCTCCTCGGCATGCTGTGGATACTCATCGCCACGCTGTGGGCGGTGGGCGGGCTCGGCGAGGGCAACCGGGCGGTCGCCGAGCTGGATCCGAACCTGCTCACGATGTGGGGGAAGGATCTCGCCTTCCAGGGCGAGTGGGGCATCATCGTCGGTGCCCTGCTGGTGTTCTCGGTGGGCTACATGGGCTGGCCGCACGTCGTGGTCAGCCACATGGCCATGAAACGACCGAGCGTGGCGCGCAGCGCCGGCGTGTATGCGCTCGGGTTCAACATCCTGTTCATACCCGGCCCCTACCTGATCGGCCTGTTTGCCCTGCTGCTGGTGCCGACGCTGGCCGACCCTGAGCTCGCCGTTTTCAAGGTGGCGGAAACGATCCTGCCGCCGTTCGCGGTCGGTATCGTCATGGCCGCGATCATGGCGGCCATTATGTCGACCGCCGATGCGTTGCTGCTCCAGGCCGGCACCATTGCCAGCCAGGACATTTACGCCCGCTTCATCAACCGTGGCATGTCGGACGGGCAGATGGTCTGGGTGTCGCGCCTGATCATCCTGGCGCTCGCGGTGATCGGCTACGCGGTGGCGGCCGTGGACCCTCCGGGCGTGGCTGCCGTCGTCATCTTCGCGACCACGGTGCTCGGCAGCGCGTTCGTTCCCGTGTACGTCTGCGCGGTCTGGTGGAAGAAGGCGAACGTGCCGGGCGCGATCGCCTCGATGCTCGTCGGTGCAGTCGTTTCCGTGGGGTGGGAGCTCGCGGACCTGTCGTCGCGCACGGGCCTGGGCCCGATGCTCGTGGGGATGGTCTGCTCCACGCTCGCGATCGTCGGCGTCAGCCTCGCCACGCAGCGCAGCCACCCGGTGCCGGAGCGGATCCGGCGGGCGATCGAGGAGACGGCGAAGGTGGGGCGGATCCCGGCTTCGCTGCTGGCGGGACAGGATTCGCAACTGGCCGCGCAGGCGGCGATAGCAGGGCGGGAATAGCGGCATGGGACAGCTCGCCTTCAAAGCCTCGGTCACGGAAGAGCAGGCCTGGCAGGCGATCCAGGCCAGGGCGCCGCGTATCTCCCGGATCCGGGCGGAGCTTCGGCACCACCCGTTCTCGGGCTTCGTCCATCGCTTCTACCATCCTGTCCACGGCGCCTCGGCGCCGGCGCGGGTGCATACGCTGGTCGACAGGCTGACGGGCAAGGCCTTCATCAGCGAGCCGTGGTCGGAGCTCGTGGAGGTCGACGAGGCGTCGCAAGGCTCGAGCGTGTCCGATCCGGGCTGGAACACGATCACGTTCGAGCAAGCCAGGGAGCGGTCGCTGCAGGTCATCCGGGTCGCGGCCTTGCGCCGCTACCGGCTGGCGCGCCGTCACGCGCTCGAAGAGCTGGAGAGCCACGAGCTCCTCTGGAAGCCCAACTGGCTGCTCACGGGCATGCTGGGGCAGCAGCGCCTGCGGGTGCTGGTGGACGGGCTGACGGGCTCGTACTACGTGGTGGAGAGCTGACTGGGGCCGAAGGGGCCGCAGGCGGGTTCTCGTCGAGAAAGGGGGAAGGGGAATGCGCAGGATCCGAAACGGGTGCACACTGGCCGCGATCGTCGCTTGCCTGGCGTTGTCTGCCGGTTGCTCGGCGGAGAGCTCGACCGGCGTCGACGACTACGACTTGCTGATCGTCAACGGCCGGGTCCTCGACGGCACCGGCAATCCGTGGTTTCGTGCGGACGTCGGGGTGCAGGGCGACAGGATCGTCGCGGTCGGCGACCTGCGAGGCGCACGCGCGAAAAGGGTCATCGATGCGACCGGTCACGTGGTCGCCCCGGGTTTCATCGACCTGCACACGCATTCCGACCTGTCCGTGCTGGAAGACGGCAACGCCGAGAGCAAGGTTCGCCAGGGCGTGACGCTGGACGTGATCGGCGAGGGCTCGACGGTGGCGCCGCGCGACGGGCTGCCGGTCGAGGAAAGCGAGCGCCACGCGGGCGTCGTCGTCGACTGGACCACCCTGGCTGAATACTTCGAGCGGCTCGAGTCGGGTGGCACGTCCATCAACATCGTGAGCTGGGTGTCCGCCCAGCAGGTGCAGCTCGTCGTCAAGGGCTACGAGACGCGGCCGGCGACGCGGCAGGAGCTGGAGCGCATGCGGGAGCTCGTCGCCCGCGAGATGGACAACGGCGCTTTCGGCCTCATCGCGCGGTTCGAGAGCGGTGGCCCGCAGTTCCCCGACGAGATCATGGCGATGGCGAAGGTCGCCGCGGAGAAGGGCGGAATCTACGCGACGCACCTGGGAAGCGAGGGCTTCGAGCAGGACAAGGAGCTGGACTGGGCGATCCGCGTCGCGGAGGAGGCGGGCCTCCCCGTGCACATCTTCCATTTCAAGATTCGCGCGCAGGAGAACTGGGGCACGATCGGCAAGTACATCGAGGCGGTCGAGGCGGCTCGTGCCCGGGGCCTCGAGATCACCGCGAACCAGTACCCGTACACGGCGATGTCGCACCCGTGGGCGAACTTCTTCCCGCTGTGGATCCGCGAAGGCGGGCCGGAAGCGTTTGCCGAGCGCCTCCGGGACCGGAGCAACTGGGAGAAGGTCAGGAACGACGAGTCCTTCATCCGCTGGGCCAAGGAGCACGGCTGGTGGGAGGGCATCGTGATGTCGCGCGCCTTCCACCCGGAGCAGCAGCAGTACCAGGGAATGCGGCTGTCCGAGATCGCCGCGGCGCGCGAAGAGAGCGACCCCTTCATCACGCTCATGGAGCTCATGGCGCAGGCCGATGGCCGGGTCGGCGGGATCTACCACGCGATGTCGGAGGAGGACACGCGAGAGATGATGCGCCAGCCCTGGGTTTCGCACGCCAGTGACGGGTCCGCCTTGAACCTCGACGCGCCCGGCGTGCCGCATCCGCGCAACTTCGCCACCAACGTTCGCGTGCTGGGGCACTACGTGCGCGAGGAAGGCGTGCTCACCCTCGAGGACGCGATCCGGAAGATGACGTCGCTGCCGGCGCAGATCTTGCGGCTGCGCGATCGCGGGCAGGTGCGGGAAGGATTCGTGGCGGATCTCGTCGTTTTCGACCCGGAGACGGTGGGAGCGACGAACTCGTTCGAGTCGCCGAAGTCGTACCCGACGGGCGTGCCGTACGTCGTCGTCAACGGCGTGGTGGTGATCGACGGCTACGAGCACACCGGCGCGAGGCCCGGCAGGGCGCTGCGCGGCCCGGCCTGGACGGGAGACGCCGCGACCGCACGCGCGAACTGACCGCGGGAGACTGGCGCCACGTACCCGCCCAAAGTATTCTGGCCGTATCCACCGGGCGGCTGGAGAGGAGCGCATGACCACCATCCTAGGCTAACGACCAATGGAGGTGAGTCATGCGTCGTGCCGCGCTCGAACGCCAGCGGACGTTGCGCGTCTGGCGCACGTATATCGCGTGGAACTCTTTCTTCGGCGAGTGCCGTCTCGCCGGTCAGCCGGGCCGGTTCCGCAAGGCAGAGCGCATCGGTGGCTGCGGGAATTCCCGCTGCTGGCTGTGCCATGCCGGGAAACTGATGGGCGCACCTACGCTGGCGGAGCTCCGTGCCATCGGTGCGCAGCGCGATGGCATGCTCGAGTATTTCCTCGATATGTGAGGCTTCGGCGGTGCGCAAACCGCTCCGGATTGTGCGCTTGACAATGGCCAGCCGCTGCCGTCGTAGTCCGGGATCGTTCCGGGACAACGGCTGCGGGGTCGGCCAGGCTCGCGCGCAGCCGCACCTCGACATCGGCCACCTGTCCGCTCGACACCGACGGAGCTCCACTCGTGCGCCTCTGGTCCCTGCATCCGCGTTACCTCGACCGCAAGGGCCTGGTTGCGCTCTGGCGCGAGGGCCTGCTCGCGCAGGCCGTGCTCGCCGGCAGGACGCGCGGCTACCGGCGGCACCCGCAGCTCCGGCGCTTCAGCGAAACGCCGGCGCCCGAAGCTCATGTGGCGGCTTATCTCGAGGTCGTCCACGCGGAAGCGGCGCGCCGCGGCTACCGTTTCGACAGGCAGCGCATCGCTCCGGGCGCCGCCGCGCCGGGCTCACTGGCCGTCACGGACGGCCAGCTCGAGCACGAGTGGGTCCATCTCAGGAAGAAGCTGGAAGCACGCGATGCGGAGTGGCTCGCGCGCTTCAGGGACGTTGCGCTCCCGGAGCCGCACCCGCTGTTCCGGGTCGTACCGGGCGAGGTGGCGAGCTGGGAGACGGGACGCCGGCCCTGAGCTGGCTCGCCGCACGGCTGCGACGGTACCGGCGCCAGTGGTCGACTACGGTCGGGCGTTGACCGCCAGTTGCGCGGCAAAGGCTCGCTGGTAGGCCGGCGGCGCTTCGCCGCGGGCGACGTAGGCGGCCAGGTCCGGCGACCGCTCGAAGGCCGTGATCGTGACGGTCATCGTGCATGTCCTCCCCGCGAGAGCCGCGAACGCAGTCGGAGGATGGACAGCAATGCGCGGCCGAAGTGCCTCACGAGCCTACCGGGTGCGTTCGACGGTCGTTGGCCGCGCGCGGTGCTCGCTCTTGCGGGGCGCGTTCGGCGAGGGTCGGTCGCGCGCGATGCGCGCTCCCTCGGCGGAGCGCGGGCGCACGACGACGTGCTGCGTCGACTCGAGCACCGGGAAACGTGCCCGCAACCGGTCCGCGAGCGGGGGACGCGCACCGTCACCCGCGGGCGCCTCGGGAGCGCCCTCGTGCAGGAGCACCTCGAACCCGAAGTGCCGCTCCAGGACGTTACGCAGGCCCGATGCCGTGAAATAGAACAGGTGATGCCAGGCGTCGTAATGCTTGCCGCGCGACTTGCGCTTCAGTCCGATGCGGCCGAGCAGCGTCTTCAGCCGCGACGAGAGCGAGCCGATGTTGGGCACACCGATGTAGACGACGCCGCGGTCGTGCACGAGCGTGCGGACGTGCCGCAAGTAGGCCGCCGGATCCTTGAGGTGCTCGAGGACCTGGTCCATGAAGACGCAGTCGAAGCGCGCTCCGCCGAAATCGAGCGCGAGCAGGTTGCCCGACAGGACCGGGACGCCGGTGCGCGCCGAGATCGCCCGCGCGGATGCCTCGTCAACGTCGTAGCCCTGAACCGTCCAGCCGCGATCTTTTGCGACTTCGATCTCGAGACCGTCCCCGGAGCCGATCGAGAGCAGGCGGCCCGGGGAGACGAACCGCTCGACCAGCGCCAGGTTCCGGTGTTTCGACCGGCGGCGCAGCCGCTGCCGCTCGGCGCTGTGCGCGCCCTCGACGTCTTGGACGTAACGCGCATAGAACGCGCGCAGCGCCTCGTCGGTGTACTGCGGGTTCATGAGGCGGGTGTCGCAGCGCGAACAGCGGGCGATCGCGATACCCCATGCATCCCGGTCGAAGTCGGCAAGCCGATCCCAGCCGCATAACGGGCAGGCGACGAGCGGCGCATCGAAGTCCTGCGCCGGTGCGATCCTGGATCGGTGCTCAGGCAATGTAACGACAGCCGGGCCGTGGCGTTTCCGCTTTCCGCGGAGGCGTTCCTCGAACGCGAAGCATCCGCAACGGGCGTGCCCGCGTCAACCGTTACCGCACGTTCCTGGCGGGCGCCGCCGCGCCTGCATCGCGAGGAGCAGGCGTGCTTACCGTTGACCCGCTACTCCCAGCGTCCTTCGTCCCAGATCATCTCGTCCCAGTTCGAGCTGGGCGGAGGGGGCGGCGGCGATGTCGAGCCGCCTCCGTTGTCCCCGCCGCCGCCACCACCGCCGCCGCAGGCGGCGAGGGCCGGGAGCAGGAACAGTGCCACGAGCATCGCCGTCACCGTCTTCATCACGCGTCCTCCGTGCACGCCACACGCTAGTGGTCTTCGAACAGGCTACCCGCCACCCAATCCGCGCTACCCTCGGCGCTGCGATGGGCGCCGCCGCCGACAGCGGAAAATGCCCCGTTGGCCTGGTTGCCGAGGCCGCCTGCGACACTGGAGTTAAGGCCGTTCGCACTGCTATCGGCACCGCCCGCGACGCTGGAGGCCTGACCTGTCGCGGAGTTGTTGGCGCCACCGCCGACGCTGGCAGCCATGCCACGCGCCCGGTTGTTCCACCCTCCGCTGATACTGGCGGCGAAAGCGCTTGCGGAACTGTCTCGCCCGCCGCTGACGCTGGCGAAATCGAAGTTGGTGGTGTTCCGGTACCCGACGACGATGCCGCCCCAGCGCGTGTAGTTGTGCTCGCTGCCGACGACCAGGTAATGCGAGCCGCTCTTGTGGCTCACCGCCCAGACGCCGCCCGCGGCATTGCATTCCTCTTCGTTCGTGACGGGAGCCGAGGTCGAGACATCGAAGCCGATGGAGCACTCGGACCCGCCTCCACGAGCCTCGTCGTAGCCGATCAGCAGGTTGCCGGTGCCGTTCGCCGTCCGGGTCTCTCCGAGACCGTTGACGAGCTGCAGGTTCGCACCGGTGACGCGAATCGCGGGCTGGCCGTTCACGGTTTCGAGCGACAGGTAGGGATCGATGTTGAGCGCGTTCGTGAGTTGCTGGCGCAGCTCGGCGATCTCCGCTTCGAGCGCCGCGATCCGCGCGTCGTTGTCGTTCACCGCCTCGGCCACCGCGGCGAAGTTGGCGTTCACCTCGTCGGCCTTGGCCGGCGTCCCGGCCGTGAACGTCAAGAGATCTTCGACCGGTCCGGCACCGGCGGTGCCCACGGCCCCGAGCGCCAGGCTCGCGCTCGCGAGAACGATTCTCCACCTCGGCATGAAGGATCCTCCCTGTCGTTCGCCGATCGCCACGCCGGTGCACGCTAGCAGAGCCGGGCGGGCGCCTGTATCGCCCGAACGGGCGACACCGTCCGCCTCGCGCCGCGTTACACTTCTCGCCGGGAGGTACGCGGGATGGCCGAGCGCGAGCGGGTCGCAGTCGTGATCGTCGAGGACGATCCGGCTTTTCGCGCACGCTTCGAGCAGATCCTGGCGCCCGCCGCCGGTTACGATGTGCTGGCCGCGGTCGGGTCCGTCGCGGAGGGGATCGACGCCGTGCGCGCCGCACCGGTCGATCTCCTGGTCGTCGATCTCGGTCTGCCGGACGGCGACGGCATCGAAGTGATCCGCGAGGTGACGGAGCGGCAACCCGCGTGCGCGGTCATGGTCGTCACCGTGTTCGGGGACGAGGAGCACGTCGTGAGCGCCATCGAAGCCGGGGCCAGCGGCTACCTGCTCAAGGACTCCGATCCGGCCGACTTCACGGCGGCCGTCCGCGACCTGCTCGACGGCGGCTCGCCGGTCAGCCCCATGGTGGCCCGCCTGGTGCTCGAGCGCCTGCGGAGGCCCGCCCAGCGCCCCCCGTTCGAGGCGGGGGGCGCGGACCTCGTCCAGCTCAGCGAGCGGGAAGCGGAGATCCTCACCCTGGTCGCAAAGGGCTTCAGCTTCGCCGACATCTGCAGGCTGCTGGCCATCACCAACAACACCGTCAAGACCCACGTCAACCGCATTTATCGTAAGCTTGCCGTGCATTCTCGCGGGCAGGCTGTCTATGAAGCGGCGCGTCTCGGGCTCATCGATTTGTAGGGGAGCGATCACCGTCCTGCTCGTCGTGCTGTCCCCGGGCGTCTTCGCCCAAGCGCTGGGGATCGCCGAGTTCGAGTACTTCCCCGGTCACGTCTCCGGCGAGCCGCCGCCGCCGGAGGCCGTGGGCCCGGAGCGCAGCAAGGGCCTCGTGTTCGTGCCGGACAGCGAGCGCGGTGCTGCCCGCTGGTTGCGGGGGCGCTTCGACCTGGATACGGCACCGCACAACGTCCACGCTCTTTACATCTCCGCCGCGAACCGCGGCGTACGCGCGTTCGTCAACGGCGTGGAAGTCGGCAGCACCAGCCTGTCGGATGCCGAACGGTTCGGCTGGAACTACCCGCTCTTCTTCAGCATCCCGCCGTCGCTCCTGCACGCCGGGTCGAACACGATCGACCTGCACCTGCGACTGACCTCGAGGGGATGGGGCAGCCTGCGGGACGCGCACGTCGGTCCGCACGACGCGCTCAAGCCGTTGTACGACCAGGTCCTGTTCTGGCGCGTGACAGGTCCGCAGGTCACCAGCCTCATCGCCGTGCTGACCGGCGCCGTCGCGTTCCTCGTGTGGCTGAGGCGCCGGCACGAGACGGTGTTCGCGTGGTTCGCCCTGGCCTGCTTCACGGCCGCAATCCGTAACGCGCACTTCTACGTGGCCGCGCCACTCTCGGAGCGCTGGTACGAAGTCTGGGCAGCGGTTCCGCTGCACTGGGGCTCGGTGGCGCTCGTGCTGTTCGCGTTCAGGCTGTGCGAGCGCCGCTTCCCGAGGGTCGAATCGGTGCTGCTGTGGGCAGCCGTCTTCTGGAGCGCGGCCATCGTGCTCGCCGGCGAGCGCATCACCCGGGTCGTCGTCGACCTCGGTTACCTGTGGCTCGTCGCCGCCAACGTCGGGCTGATCGGCTTCGCCGTCGCGCAGGTCCTGCACCGGCCGAAGGTCGACCGCATCCTGCTGCTCGTCGCGCTGCTCGTGACGTTCGCGTTCGGCGCACTCGATTTCACGCTGCTCACGTCCCTGCGCGACAGCGAGTGGCGCGTGTACATGCTCCCGTACAGCACGCTATTGATCTCGCTCGTGATGGGTGCGGTGCTGGTCGACGCCTTCGCCCGCGCGCGGGTTCGGCAGGAGCAGATCAACCGGGAGCTGGATGCGCGGCTCGCGGTGCGCGAGCGGCAACTGCAGGAGCAGCACGAGGCGCTGCTGCGGCTGGAAACGGAACGCGCCAAGACCCGCGAGCGACAGCGCATACTGCGCGACATCCACGACGGCCTGGGCTCACAGCTCCTGAGCTCGATCCACCTGGTCGAAGGCGGATCGCTCGACCCGCGCCGCGTGGCGGACGTGCTGCGCGAATGCGTGGACGACCTGCGCCTCGCCATCGATTCGCTGAAGCCTTCGGGCAACGATCTCCTCGCCGTGCTCGGCAATTTCCGCTACCGGATGGAGCCGCGGCTGGCGCACGCCGGGGTGAGTCTCGAGTGGTCGGTGAGCCCGGACGCGAGCTCGCCGGAGCTCTCGAGCGAGCAGGTGCTGCACGTGCTGCGGATCGTGCAGGAGGCCGTGACCAACAGCCTGAAGCATGCCAGCCCGAGCGTGTTGCGGGTGAGCTATGTCCGCGATCCGGCGACGGGCGAATGGCAACTCACGATCGACGACGACGGTGCGGGCTTCGTGCCCGCGCCGGCGCTACAGGGCCACGGTGTCGGCAACATGCGCGCACGCGCCGCGCAGGCCGGCCTCCATTTCGATATCGGTGCCACGGACAGCGGCACGACGGTGCGCGTCGGCTCCCGGGGTTTTGCCTGCTGAGACCGCGGCGGCGTGCTGCGGCCGCGGCTGCCGGCAGACATCGCAGCCCGGATCGGCTACCCTCGGCAACCGCAATGCCCGTCGCGACCCCGCTGCCCAAATGGCCCACCCTGCACTTCGAGCGGGAGCTCGCCGGGACGGTGTGCGGCGTGGACGAGGCGGGGTATTCGCCGATCGCCGGGCCGGTAGTCGCGGCCGCGGTCGTCCTGCCGCGCGGTCCCAAGCCGCGCGGCCTGCGCGGGCTCACGGATTCCAAGCTGCTCTCGGCCGCCGCGCGCGAGCGCTTCTATGAAACCATCCAGCGCATCGCGAACGTCGGCGTCGGCATCGCGAGCGTCGAGGAGATCGATCGCCTCAACATCTACTACGCCGACATGCTCGCCATGCAGCGCGCGGTGGAAGCGCTCGGCGATACGCCGGACGCCGCCCTCGTGGACGGCCGCGGCCGCCCGCGCGTCTCCTGCACGGTGAAAACGCTGGTCAAGGGCGATCGCCGCTCGCTCTCGATCGCCGCAGCGTCGGTCGTCGCCAAGGTCGTGCGCGACCGGTTGATGCACGAGCTCGCGCCGCGTCACCCGCATTACGGCTGGGAGACGAACGTCGGCTACGCCACCGACCGGCATTACCTGGGGCTGCTGCGCAAGGGGCCGTCGGAGCACCATCGCCGCAGCTTCGCGCCGCTGACGACGCTGTTCGGCCCGGAGGGTCCCGCGCTTTCGAGCTTCAGGTTCCTGCCGATGCGCGAGCGGCCCGACCTCGGCCGGCCGGTGCTGCTGGAGCTGCGCCCCGACCTGCACGCCGTGTTCGACGGCACGGGTCATCACGTCGGCGTCGTCAAGTGCCTCCGCGGCAAGTGGACGTTCCGGGCGCTCGGCTACGACGAGGAGGAGAAGGTCCTGCCGGGCTCGGGCCCGTGCGCCGCCTTCCACGGTGCCCACCTGCCGGGCCCGGAGCCGGCCGCGCTGCTCCGGCTGTTCCGCCTCTAGCGCCGCCGGTCGATCGCCGGCCCGGGATCTCCCCGCGGCTCGTGACCGAGGATCACGATCTCGCGCCCGGTATCGACCACGCGCAGGCCGAGCGACTCGCGCAAGGCGAATTCGAAGCCCTGCAGCGCGGAGATCCTGAACACGCCGCTCACGCGGATGTCCGCGAGCGCGTCGTCACCCAGCCTGAACGGCTTTGCCGTGTAGCGATTCACCTCCGCGATGGCGGCGGCCAGCGCCTCGGAGTCGAACTCGATGCGCCGGTTCTGCCAGGCCTGGATGCGCCGCACGTTCGCCGGCACGACCGCCTCGAGTGAGCCGTTGACGTCGAGCAGCGCCGCCTGTCCGACTTCCAGCGACGGCACCAGGCTGCCCGCGGGCTCGCCGGCGCGCTTGACCTCCACGGCGCCGTCGAGCACCGAGACGGTGATCGCGTCGTCCGAACGGCGCACGGCGAACCGCGTGCCGATCGCCCGGGCGACGCCGGGCCCGGCCACGACCTCGAACGGCCGGTTTGCGTCCTTGCTGACGTCGAACAAGGCTTCGCCCTCCGCGAGGAGGATCCTCCGCACCTCGTCGTCGTACTTCACGGCGATGCGCGTCGCCGTGTTGAGCGTGACGTGCGACCCGTCCGCCAACACGACGTCGCGTTGCTCGCCCCTGGCCGTCCGGTACTCCGGCGCGTCGAAGTAGTGGAAGCTCAATGTCACGGCAACGGCGGCGAGCACGGCCGCGGCAGCCGCGCTCCACGCCAGCGCGCGCCGGCGCATCCGCCGCGTGGCGCGCCGCGCCACGCGCTCCGGTGCCGGCGCGCCCGCCTCCGTGCCCGGCGTCTCGAGCAGCCTGCGGATGTCCGGGTCGTGCGCCAGCTCGTTCGCGCGCTCCCAGGCGAGCTCGCATTGCGCGTACCTGACGACGTTCTCCGGATCGGCGAGGAGCCAGCTCTGGAAGAGATCCTCCGTCTGCCGGGCGACCTCCGGATCGCGGCGGCGGGCAAACCATTCGGCGGCCGGCTCCGGTTTCATGATTCCCCCTCGATCGAATTCCTGAGGCTCGCCACGGCGATGCTCATGTAGCGCTCGACCGTGCGAATGCCGATCCCGAGGTCGCGGGCTATCTGCGGATAGGTCATGTCGTTGAAGCGATGCATCAGGAACACCCGGCACACCGCCGGCTCGAGCGCGAGCAGCGCCGCCTTGAGCCGGGCCAGCGTGGCGTCCAGGTGGACGGATTCCTCGGGCTCCTGGAGCGCCCGCTCGCCGCTGTGGCTCTCGAGCGCCGCGTGCTGGTCCAGGCGGTGCGCCTTGCGGCGCCGGAAATAGTCGCGGACCAGGTTGGTGGCGACCTGGAACACGTAGGCACGTGCGTTGGCCTCGATGTGTCCCAGGCACTCCTGGCGCAGCAGGCGCAGGTAGGTTTCCTGGAGCAGCTCGTCGGCGTCCTCGGCGTTCGGCAGCAGGCCGGCCAGGTAGCGGGACAGGGGGGCACGATACTCGCGGAACAGTGCCTCGACGTACGCCGCTACGGTATCCCCGGTTCGTTCCTGCGTCTGCATGCCACTCATTGTAACGAGCCGGCGACCGCGAACCCGCCACCTCGTTCCGCGCCGGGTGGCGGGTTTCGGCTTCCGCTTCGTTTAACAGGCATGGACCGCGAGCCGTACCGGGTCGCGGGAGTGCAGACCAGACCGGAAAACGCTGGGAGGGGAGCCTTCGGCATGCGGACTTCGCTTCGCTTCGTGGCATTGGCCATGCTTTTCATCGTGTTCGTGCCGTACGCGGATGCTGCGGCCCAGTCGCCCGCGAGCGCCGGCGCTGCCGGGTGGCCGGAGGCCCTGACCCGGGAGCGCCGCTTCGACATCGCGCCGCAGCCCCTGGACCAGGGGTTGAAGCAGTTCGCCAACCAGGCGGGCCTGCAGATCATGTTCTCGCCGGAGCTCGTCGAGGGCCGCATCTGCCCGGCGATCGAGGGTGTCCACAGCGGGCTCTTCGTCCTGCGCCGGCTGCTCGAAGGCACCGGGCTCGAATTCGCGGCCGAGGGCACCATGATCGCCGTGCGCGCGCCGGCTGCCGCCGACCGCCGCGCCGGCGGGGAGACTGCCGCGAGCGCCGGGGACGCGGCGCCTGCTTATTTCACGGCCGCTGCGCGGAGCCAGGAGCAGCGCCCGTCGCCGGCGGCCGCGACGCGTTCCGGCGGGAATGCCGCGGCGGATCGGCCGGAACCCTCCCTGATCGAGGACATCGTCGTGGTCGGCTCGCGCCTGACGTACCAGGTACAGCAGGCGGCGCCGGTGAGGATCGTGAGCCGGGGCGAGATCGACAGGAGCGGTGCCGCGAGCGTGTCGCAGATGCTGAACGCGCTGCCCGAGGTCTCGGTCCAGTCCACGACGTCGCCCCTGCAGTCCAGCCGCGGCTACTCCACGGTGCAGCTCCGCGGCCTGCCGGGCGGCACCACGCTCGTGCTGGTCAACGGCCGGCGCCTGACGAGCACACCGTTCCAGGCCGCGAGCGGGGGCGTCAACCTGAACCTGCTGCCACTGTCGGCGGTGGAGCGCATCGAGGTGCTGCCGGCCGGCTCTTCCGCGCTGCACGGAGGCGACGCGCTCGCGGGCGTGGTGAACATCGTGCTGCGCAAGGACTATCCCGGCTTCGAGCTGAGCGGCCGCTACGGGAGCGCCGACAGCTACGATGAAAGCCAGCTCAGCCTGAGCGCCGGGTGGAGCTCGGAGCGCGGGTCCGTCACCCTGACCGCCGTCGCCGGCGGCAACTCCGAGCTGCAGGGACTCGAACGCGACATCACCGCCAACAACGACTACACGCGCTTCGGCGGCCACGACGGGAGGCAGACCTACGCGAACCCGGGCAACGTCTATTCGCTGACGGGCGGCAACCTGCCCGGGCTGAGCTCGCCCTGGGCCGGCATACCCCAGGGCTCCGGCGTGGGGCTGACGCCGGCGGATTTCGCGGCGACGGACGGCGTGCTGAACCTCAACCCGTCGTTCTGGGGCCTCGCCTCGCAGATTCCCGAGACCGACCGAGCCAGCGCGCTGGTCTACGGCACGTACGCGCTGACTCCGCGGGTCGAGCTGTTCGGCGAGTTCCTCTATTCGGAGTTCGAGGCGAAGGAGATCGACTACCCCTATTTCCTCGCCGGACGTTTCGGCCAGTTCATCGTGCCACCGTCGAACCCGTTCAACCCGTTCGGCGAGCCCGTCGGCATCGATTACCTGTTCGAGGGCGCCGGCCGCTGGTGCTTCTGCCTGGAGCAGGAGTATTACCGGCCGCTCGTCGGCGCACGCGGCACGCTCGGCGACTGGGACTGGGAGCTTGCCGGCACGCTGACGCGCGGCAAGGATCGCTCCTCGGAAGGCCCGGTGCTGGATGCGGCGCTCGTGAACGCCGCGCTCGCCGATCCCGATCCCGCGACGGCGCTCAACCCGTTCGCCTACCGGACGTGGACGTTCGAGGAGCTGCGTCCGTTCATGACGCAGGAGGTGAACGACCTGAGCTCCGAGCTGCGCTCCATCGACGGCTTCGTGCGCGGCACGCTGTTCGATCTCGGCTCCGGGCCGGTGGAAGCGCTGCTCGGCGCGCAGTACGACCGGAGCGAGCTCGACTGGCATTATTACGTGCAGCGTTTCGCGGCCGATCGCAGCGCCTACGCGGTGTTCAGCGAGGTGAGGGTTCCCGTCATCGCCTCGCCGCGCGGCGTCGATGCGCCCGCGCGACTGCTCCTGTCGGGCGCCGTACGCTACGACCATTACAGCGACTTCGGCAGCCGCACGTCGCCACAGTTCGGCATCGAGTTCCGGCCGACCGATTCGTGGCTGCTGCGCGCGACCTACGGCGAAGCGTTCAAGCCGCCGACCCTGCACCAGCTCAATGCCCCGCTCGATGCCTATCCCGGCGTGCCGGTGACGGATCCGCGGCGCGGCGGCGAATCCTACACGATGACGCTCAGGCAGGGCGGCAACCCCAACCTGAAACCGATGATCGGCGAGTCCACGACCGTCGGCGTGGTGTTTACACCGGAGGCGATCGACGGTCTCGAGCTCACCGCGACGCACTGGACGGTGAAGATCGACGACTACACGTCCCTCATCTCGTTCCAGAACATGGTCAACAACGAATCGCTGTTCGCGAACGAGATCGTGCGCGCGGAGCCGACGCCGGAGGACATTGCAGCAGGCTTCCCGGGCCGGATCGTGCAGGTCGACAACGTCATCGTGAACTTCGGCACTTTCGACCTCGCGGGCGTGGATCTCGGGGTCACCTGGCGCATGCCGGTCGGTGCAGGAGAGCTGGTGCCCTCGCTGGCCGTGACGCGGGCATACCGCTACGACGCGGCGCTCGTGCCGCAGGCGCCGGTGGAAGACCGGGTGGGCAAGGCCAACAGCGGTGGCTTCGCGCCGGAATGGAAGGGCATCGCGAGCCTCGCCTGGGACCTGCCGCTCTTGCGGACCAGCGTTGCAGCGCGCTACGTCGGCTCGTACGAGGATTATGCTCCCTCCACCCGCAGGCTGGGAGACTTCTGGCTGGTCGATGCGAACGTGAGCTACGAGATCGGCCAGGCGCTCGCGCCGGGCTCGCGCTTCATGGAAGGCGTGTCGTTGTCGGCGGGAGCGGTCAACCTGTTCGACAAGCTGCCCGATTACTCCTTCCTGGCCGGCACCGTGGGCTTCGACCCGCGGCAGTACGACATTCGCGGCCGGTTCCTGTACGTGCAGCTCGGCGCGCGCTTTTAGGCGGGCCCGACCGTGCCGCGCACGCTGATCCTCGCGCTCGGGCCGGCGCTCGCGGCAGCGTTGGCTCACGCCGACGCGCGACCGCCGCTCACGATGGAGGCCGCGCTCGGTCTCGACATGCCCGTCGTCAGCGACGTCGGCTGGCTGGGCGATTCCGCCGTGATCGGGAGCCGGAAGGAGCCGGGAGCGTCGACGCCAGCGCTCGTCGCCTGGGACGTCGAGACTCGCGAGGCACGTGACCTCGGCAGCGGGCGCAGCCCTTCCGTTTCGCCGGACGGCAAGTGGCTCGCCTGGCTGGAGGGCACGCGCTGGATGCTGAAGCCGCTGCCCTCGGGCGAGGCCGTGGCGCTCGGCCAGGACGCGCCGTTCGAGCCGATCGTGCATGCGCCGCCGGTGTGGTCGCGCGACAGTCGCTACGTGGCGCTGATGGGCACGTTGCGGCCGCCGCCCGCGCCGCTGGCCGTCGAGCCGGAGGAGCACGACGGCGTGCGGGTGCTCGACGTCGGACGCGTCGCGGACGGGCCGGCCACCGCCGGCGAGGATCGCCCGGTCCTCACGATCGTGGACGTCCGGGAGCCCGGCCGGAGCTGGTCGGTGCCCATCGAGGAGGGCCACGCCTACTACGCGGACTGGGGCCGCGGGCACGACCTCTGGTTCGTCGCGATGCAGGGGTTCTGGAAAGGAGAGACCCCGTACACGGCGCTGAAGCGCGTGCAGGTCCCCGAGCTCACGGTCTCCGAGGTGTACCGGATGCCGGGTGCGTTCATGCAGAGTGCCGCGCCGAAGGTTTCGCCGGACGGGCGCCGGGTCGCGCTCGCGCTCGACGTCGACAACCGGCGCTGGGACGACTTCGTGAGCCTCGTCGTCGTGGATGCGCGCTCGGGCGAGCTGACCCGGCTGACCCGCGAGCACTACGTGGTGCCGCGCTCTTACGCGTGGTCCGCCGACGGCGAGTCGCTGTACTTCGTCGCACGCCACGGCGGGCTGGACCAGGTGTTCCTGGCCGGGCTCGACGGCAACGTCGAGCGCATCACGGAAGGGGAGCGGCGGCATTACGGGCTGCGCCTGTCACCGGACGGCAGGCGGTTGAGCTACCAGACGGAGGACGGCTACGGGCGCAAGGACATCCGCGTCCGGTCGCTCGCGAGCGGCGAGGAGACGGTGGTCGCGGTGCTGTCCGACCCGGCGCAGGAATACCGCCTCGGCGAGTTCCGGCACGTCCGCTGGCGGAGCACGGACGGCCTCGACATCTGGGGCTTCCTGTTCCTGCCGCCGGACTTCGATCCGGAACGGCGTTACCCGCTGTACGTCGACGTGCACGGCGGGGGGCCGGGTGCACGGCTGTACCTGATGGGTCCGCTCGGGATCGCACTGACGGCCTCGCCGCTGGAGTGGCACGCGTGGGCGAACCTCGGGTACGTCGTCTTCGTCCCGGACATGCGGTCGTCAGGCGAGTACGGCCCGGAGATCGCGGCGGCCCGCTATGCCGCCCGCGACTGGGACTGGGGCGGCATCGTCAAGGATGCCGAGGACGTGGAAACCGGCACGCGCTGGCTGCTCGAGCAGGGCTTCATCGATCGCGAGCGCGTGGCCGTGTTCGGCCACAGCGCCGGCGGTGCGCGCGTCAACTGGCTCCTCACGCGCAGCGACCTGTACGGCGCGGGCATCATCCACGATGCCATCCCGTCGGGCGCGTTGCCGATGACGCTCGCGTTCACGAGCGGCCGGCGGACCGGCATGGGCTTCGACGAGGGCTACCTCTCGGGCGGCCTGCGCCTCGCGGACGACCCGGACGTCTTCACCGGCGGGTTCCTGTTCGACGGTTACAGGAGCACTACGCCCACGCTGATCATGGTCGGCGATCCCGACAAGGGCGCCATCGAGCCGTTGTCCTCGGAAGTGCTGTTCTCGATCCTGCGCCAGTACGGCGTGCCGGCGCGCATGCTGCGCTACGTGGACGAAGGGCACAACCCGGTGAGCGTCGCGTCCGCGCTGCATCGCTTCGGCGAGATCAGGCGCTGGCTGGAGACGCACATCCCGGCTGCGCGGTAGCGTCGCGCCGGCGCGCGGCGGTCAGCGCTCCTCGCTGTCGAAGCTGACGACGCGCCCGTCGCCGGTGAGCCGGAAGCGGTAGGCGTGCCGGGCATCCTGCGTGTCGAGCGCGTAGTACGCGATGCGCTCCACGCGTTCGCCGTGCATGTCGAGCGGCCGCTCGGCAAGGTCGTCCTCGCCGAGGTAGCGGAAGCCGGTCATCGCCTCGAGCCGTCGTCCTTCCCGCGCGCGGGAGTACCCTTCGCGGGCGCTTCCCGACGCCGTCTCCGCGAGACCGCGTGCCATGTCGGGCACGGTCCGGAAGTCCGCCCACGCCCGAAGGACGCCGAGCAGGCGTTCCGTGCGCGCCGGGTCGGGATCGGGGCGGGTGCGGGCGGGGTCCGGGCGCCGCAGCGGCGGCTCGAGCAGCCCCGCGATCTCGTGCGCCATCACGTCGGGGTCCGCCTGCGCGAGGTTCGCGAGCACCGCGATCGTCAGCCCCTGTTCGACGTAGCGGGCGATCGCCGCGCGGAAGCCCTGCCACGAGCCACCGTGCTCGATGAGCGGATGGCCCCGCTGTTCCCCGAGCGACCAGCCGAAGCCGTACGGGTAGGTGGTGCCATTCGCGAGCGCCACCGGCGTCCACCATGCCTCGAAGCTCGCGGGTCCGAGGAGCTTGCGCGCGTGCAGCGCGGTCTCCCAGGCGGCGAGATCCTCCACCGAGAAATACAGCGCGCCGTCCGCGCAGGTGTTCGCCGAGGGTGCCACCCATTCCTGGTTCTTGACCTTGCCGTCTTCCAGCTCGTAACCGGCGGCGCGATGCATGACGATGTCGCGCTCGGAGATCACGCGCGCGGTCTTCATGCCGAGCGGCTCGAACACGCGCTCCGCCAGAAACTCGCTCCAGTGCTTCCCGGCGAGACGGGAGGTGAGGAGGCCGAGGACCAGGTAGCCGCTGTTGCTGTAGCTCCACTGCGTGCCCGGCTCGAACTCGAGCGGCAGCCGCTGCATGATTTCGAGGTACTGGTCCTCGGTGTAGTCCCTGCGGAAGTCGATCTCGTCGGAGCCGTAGTCCTTGAGACCGGAGGTGTGCGTGAGGAGATGGCGGATCGTGATCCGGTGCCAGCTCGCGGGCGCGCCGGGGAAGTGCTTCGCGAGGCGGTCGTCGAGGGACAGCTTGCCGTCCTGCGCGAGCAGCAGGATGCCGGCGGCGGTGAACTGCTTGCCGACGGACCCCGACTGGTAGATCGTCCCGGGTGTCGCCGGCACCTCGTGCTCGAGGTTCGCGAAGCCGTAGCCCGCGCTCTTCACCACCTTGCCGTCCCGCAGCACGACGAGCGAGACGCCCGGTATCTTCTCCTTCTCCATCACGGACCGGACGTAATCGTCGACCGCGTCCGCCGCGGCGATGGCGGGGACGAGCAGGGCAAGCAGCAGGGCGGCGTGCCGGCGCAGGGCAGGGCGTGCAGGCATGGCGTTCTTTTCCTTGGGTTCAGCGCGATGGCATGGCTTGCCCGGCAACGGAGGCGCAGGCGATCTCGCCCGAGCGCGCCAGGTCGTCGTACGCCGAGTACAGGTGCACCGTGCTCCAGAGCTGCGCGGCGTTCGACTCCGTCACGTCCTCCGCGCGCTGCCCGAAGGGCGCGACGGCGTAGCGCCCGTCGATCTCCGCCCACGACCAGAGCTCGGAGCCGCGCACGGCGTGCGCCCGCGCCTTGGCGGACTCGACGCGCTCCTGGGCTTTCAACAATGCATTGCACGCCGCTGGCGTGAGATCGGCGCGTGCGAGCTGGCGCGCGATGCCGGCGGCGAGCACCGCCTGCTGCCAGGACCAGATCACGGTGCCGTGGTAGCGCGAACGGCCGAACCCGGGCTCGAGGGCGTCGTCCGCGTAGACGGGGTTCGCGACCACCGGTCCGACGTCCGTCATCAGCCCCGCCGGGAACGGGCGCAGCAGCGCAGTGACGCTGCCCTCCACCGCGTCCGGGGGCGGATCGAGGAAGAACAGTGCAAACGCCTCGTCCGTGTTCAGCACCGGCACGGGCTCACCGTTCGCATCCAGCGCGACGGCATGGAAGCGGACCGGGCCGTCACCGAGCGCCGCGAGCGCCCGCGCCGCCTTCACGCCGATCCGCTCCGCGTAACGCCGGACCTCGTCGCGCGCGGCATCCGCGGGCAGCTCCGTGAGGAAATAACCCGGCGCGCGGCGCTGCCACGTGCGAGCGAACGTGCCCGCGTTGGCGAGCGCTTCGGCGGCCTCCGTCCCGGCGTGGCGCTCGATGAGGCCGCTCTCGTGCAGGCGCGCGATCGCGGCGAGCGCGGCCGGCACGAACACGCCGTTGACGTCGTACGGGTAGCGGCCGCCGCCAAGCCCTTCCTCGCTGTCGCGCCAGTTGCCGACGTTCCAGCCCGGCTTCAGCGCGACGAGATGGCGCCAGTCGGGGTCGCGGGCGAAGGCGGAAGCGGCCGCGACGACGAACTCGAAGTTGCGCACCAGCGCGGCGCCGTATGTCTCGCCGGATGCCGTCTTGCGTGCAAGGAACGCCGCCGCCCGCTCGCGCCCGGCGGGCGTGTCCAGCAGGTACTCCGCGGCGACGATCGCGAGCAGGAAATCGTCGTCGATCATCTTGTAGTCGTAGATCGGCTTGGCGCTCGCTTCGCCGCTCTCCGCAAGGCGCCGCAGCACCGCGTATTCGCCGATATCCTCCTCGTGCGCGACCTCGCCCGCGGGATCGAGGCGCTCGAGCACGGCCGAAAGCCCTGCTTCGACCGGGTGCGGCTGCAGCGCGGGCATGAGCAGCGCGAGCGACATCAGCGTGTCGCGGCCGAAGTAGGTGTTGAAGCGCCACGATCCGGCGAGCAGCTTCTCCTCGTAGCTCAGGAACGCGAGGATCTGCCGCAGGCGCGCATCCGGGTTCGCGGCCGCGTTGAGCAGCTCGCGCTCGGGGATCGGCGTGAGCGGGTCGTCGCCGGTCAGCCCGGTCACGCGCAGGCGCAGCTCGCCGTCGCCGTCCGGCCGGAGCTCGATCGCATCCTTGTCGCCGGCGAGCGTGCCTGCCAGCACCTCGACCGACAGGTAGTATCCCGGCGCACCGTCCAGCCGCTCTCGCTGCCACACGACCGTGTTCCCGTCGACCTCGGGCACCGTCATGACCTCGGCCGGGGTCTCGCCCGTGTAGCCGTAATGGCGGATGACGCGGACGTTGCTCAGGATCGCGTGCTCGACGGTGACCGGCCCGCCGGCGGCGGCGATTTCCGCGGAAACGCCCCGCAGCGTGCCGGCGCCGTCTGCCCGCTCGACCGGCCGGAGGTCCGCGTCGGTCCGCCACGTGAGCGGCTCGCGCGGCGCGTCGAGCCACAGGGCGACGCCGCTGTTGCCCGCCGGGAAGGCGATCACCAGCCGCGGTTCCGCCCCGGACGTCAGCACGAGGTGCGCGGCGACCGGGCCATCCCGGAAGAACTCGTTGTGCACCCGCCCCTCGGACACCGAGAAGCGCAGCGGCTCAGCGGACGCCGCGGCGGCAGCGAGCAGCAGGAAGGGCAGGGCGAGGGCGAAGAGGCCGCGGAGCCGGTTGCACGCAAGCATCCGCGCTATATAGCACAACCGCTCACCGGACTGGCCGGGTCGGCATGGCGGCCGCGTTACCTGGCCGCCGCCCGTCCCGCGGAGGCTCGAGGCGACGAATCCTTACGGCGCGCCCGCCGCGGAAACCGAGGTCCGGGCGCGCTCGAGCAGGCGGCGCACGGCGTCGAGCAGCATTGCGATCTCCGCATCGTCGCGGATCGGCACGAACAGCGGGCTGGTGCGTACCTGGGCGTGCCGGCGCCAGCCGTGCTCGTGGGCCTGCTCGAGGAAGTCGCGGGCCCGGACGCGATCGTTCCGCAGGCTCGCGATCGCGGCGCGGTAGTAGGCGGCGATGCCCGGGTAGCCGGTCTCCTGCTCGAAACGCGCAAGCCGCCGTTCGGCTTCCGCGAGCGTTTGCTCGGCCGCGTCTTCCTGGCCGGCGAGTTGCCGTGCGCGGGCGAAGTACAGCGCGTGCCAGTAGCCGGAAGCCATGTCCCAGTGGTTGTGGAACCTGTCCGGGTCGCGCGCGGCCAGCCCCTCGTATTCGCGCAGGGCGGTCTGCGCATCGCCGTTCATGAGCGCGGACAGCGCACGCCAGGGCGCCATGCCGGCATGCTCCGGGTAGCGCGCGGTCCATTCCTCGATCGCCTGCGCAAGCCCGGCGAAATCGCCTTGGTACTGGTGCCAGGCGACGAGCGCGTCGAGCAGGCCGAGCGGGTTCGCCGAGCGCGCGAGCGCGGCGTCGATCCATTCCCGGCTCTGCTCGATCTCGTCGAGCTCCAGCAAGACCCTGCCGAGCTCGGCGTACGCATGGCCCTGGCGGATGCCGCGCTCGATGCCCTGCCGGTACCAGTGAGCGGCTTCCGCGTGCCGGCCCGCGAGCCAGTTCAGGTAGCCGATGCCCCACCACGCATTGAGGTAAGCGGAGTCGATCTCCATGGCACGCAGCCAGGCGCGTTCCGCTTCCTCGAAGCGCCCGAGCTGCGCGAGGAGCGTGGCCTGGATGCTCATCGCGTGCACGTTGATCGGATCCCTCGCGAGAGCCAGCGCCGTGCGCGCGAGTGCCTCCTGGTTGCGTCCCATGGCGCGCAACGTCCAGGCCTGCATCGAAATGGAGCCGATGGCGTTCGGGTCGAGTGCCTGCACCGTGGCGAAGGCCTCGAGCGCGTCCGGTAACCGGTTCTCGTAGAACGCCAGCAGGCCGCGCGCGTGGTAGGCGAGCGTGCAGCGCGGGTCGAGCTGCAGGGCCGTGCGGATGAGCGCCTCGATCTCGGCGTGGAACCCGGAGATCGGCTGCTCGGCGTACTGGCTCGTCAGCGCCAGCGTCTCGGCGAGGCCGGCGTGCGCGCGCGCGAACTGCGGGTCGAGCTCGATCGCGCGGCGAAACTCGCGGGCGGCCCGCTCGAGGCTCTCGACCGTCACCTTGCGCTGGAGGTGCTTGCCGAGGAGGTACGCTTCGAAGGCTTCCGGCGTGGTTTCCTCGGCGGCACTCGACGGCGGATCGAGGCGCGCCGCGAGCCGCGGCTCGAGCGCCGCGCCGACCTCCATCGCCACGTGATCCTGGATCGCGAACACGTCGGAGAACGGGCGCTCGTACACCCGGCTGAACAGGCGGAAGCCGCTCTGCACGTCGATGAGCTGCGCACCGATCCGCACCCGGTCGCCGTGCCGGCGCACGCTTCCCTCGAGGACGTACGCGACGCCGAGGGCGCGGCCGATCTCGCGCACGTCCTTGTGCGTGCCCTTGAAGGCGAACGCCGACGTGCGGGCGACGACCGCGAGCGGCTCGATGCTCGCGAGGCGGTGGATGAGCTCTTCCGACAGCCCGTCGCTGAAGTACTCGAGCTCGGGATCGTCGCTCAGGTTCGCGAACGGCAGCACGGCGATGCCGTTCGGCGCGAGCGCCGCCTCGCGCGTGTCCACGGGCACCGGGCCGGGGCGCGGCAGCGCGAGCCAGGTGCCGAGCGCGAGCGCCGCGCCCGCGGCGAGCAGCCACGGCACGTAGCGCCGCGCGCGCGTGACGCCGGAGCGGTCGGGAAGCGGCGATTCCGCTTCCGCGGATGCCGCGTTCGCCGCGGCGTCGTCCTCGTCGCCGCGCGGGGAGGCGGGTTCGGGCGGGGCACCCCCCAGCGGGCAGGGACTCGCGATCAGGCGGTAGCCGCGGCGCGCCAGGGTCTCGATGTAGCGGGGAGAGCGCGGGTCGTCGTCGAGCGCCTGGCGCAGGTCCGATATGCAGCGGGACAGCGTTTCGTCGGTGACGACGAGCCCCGCCCACACCTCGGCCATCAGCTCGTCACGGCTGAACACGCGGCCCGGCCGGGACGCCAGCGCCACCAGCACGGCCATGGGGCGCGGCCCGAGCCGCCGCAGGCCGGTCGGGGACACGACGGTGCCGTCTTCCGGACGTACCTCGCAGTCGCCGATCCTGAAGCCCCCGCCCAACTCTCCCATGGGGCGCAAGTGTCGGGCGCGGCGGCACCGGATGCAACCTCGCCGCCGCGACGTGAACCCGCTGTCGGAACGGGCATTTTTTCCCCGTCATCGATTTCTCAGCACTTCCTCAGTTCTTCTTCAGGACCTGTCGCCCGCGAGCGGGCATGGTCGCGGCACCGACGAACGACAACGCGAGCCCCGGTTTCGCGACGCGCGACCGGCGGGCGAGGGGGTGACCGGCTTGAGAAGCATACTGGCGGCGCTGGCCTTGACGCTGGGCTGGCTGCTCTGGCCGTCCGGCGATGCGGCGGCGCAGGGCACGGAATTCAACCTTTCCTGCAACGACAACGAGGTGCTGGTCGGGATCCGCGGCCGCCAGGGCTGGTGGATGGACGGCATCGCGGCCCGCTGCCGCCAGGTGAACGCCAACGGCGAGCTGGCATCGACCGTGCGCACCACGGCCTACCGGGGTGGCAGCGGCGGCACGCAGCGCACCTTCGACTGCAACCGCCACGAGGTGATGGTCGGCTACAGCGGCGCGCTCGGCGACAACGGCTACGTGCTCCAGGTGCACGAGGTCATTTGCGCGCCCTGGGAGGCGAGCACCCGGACCGCCGGCACGCCGACGCGGGCGCTCAGCGCTTTCGAGAGGAAGGGCAGCGGCCGCTGGATGGCCGAGTCGTGCTTCGACGGCAAGGTCGGCTCCCGCCTGCGGGGCCGCGCCGGCATCTATCTCGACCGCCTCGGCGACATCGGGTGCCGGTATTTCCCCGGCGCCACGCCGCCGACGCGCCCGGCCGTGCAGCGGCCCGCACCGCCGCCGCCGCCACCGGTCACGAGCGCGCCGGTGCCGATCGGTCCGTCGGGCACCTGGAACGTGGCGCTCTGCCCCGAGCCCGCCAACCCGCCGTTCTCCTGGCAACCCGTTTCGGGAGCGGTCGCGTACATCGTCGAGTTTCGCAACGAGACGCGGAACCGCACCACGACCCGCCGCGTGACGGGCACCAGCACCCACGCACCGGCACCCTTCCTCGAAGGCCACCAGTACCGCTGGCGCGTACGCGGGACCAACTCCCAGGGTGACGGTCCGTGGTCGCCGTACCTGGGCTTCACCGGCGTGCAAGGCGCGAGCGCGGAAGGACCTTGCGTCATCGGGCGCCTCATCTCGCCGTTCTGATACGAACCGGAGAAACCGCAATGAGCCATCACAGACGCAGCGAACCGCGCCGCCGTCCCCGACGCCGGATGAAATCGAAGCGCATCGCCATGGCGTTGCTGCTCCTCGCGCCGGGTATCGGAGGCCCGGCACACGCCCAGCTCAAGGGCCTCACGGGCTCGGGGCTGTACGACTTCCTGATCCAGACCAACTGCTTCGCGGTGAGCGCGCAGGCCGACACGAGAACGCCTTACTGGCTGTTTGACGGCACCTACCCGGACAACCGCGTGCCGCTGCTCGCGGCCGGCACGGCGAAGGGCATCGTCCGCACCGTGGACCTGGCGGACCAGGTGAGCTTCTCCTCCAGCCATCCGTCCATCGTGCAGCCGCCCCCGAAGATCCAGGCCGTCGGCGCGATCGGCGGTGTGCCTTACCAGCCCACGGAGGTGTTTTTCACCATCAAGGCGCCGTCCCGGCCGACGGACGTCGACGTCACCGCGGAGGGATCGGCAACCTCCGTGGTCGGCGCCGTCGCGAGCCTCGGCCAGCCCAAGCGCGTGACGCGGAAGTTCCGCGTGTATCCGCCGCAGAAGATCAGCAAGGCCGTCATCGCGCCCGCGAAGTCGGCGTACGCGGACGGCGAGCGGCTGCGCATCGAGGTCACGCTGCCGTGGAGCATTCCGTTCTCCACCGCCGAGGTGCGGATCGGGCAGCCCGTCTACAAGAATGCGAGCGGGCAGGACGTGCGCGCCCGGCTGCCGGAGTGGAAAGCCGGCAACGGCTATGCCGCGAAGCGCCTGCCCGTCCCGCCGAACGGCAACAAGGTCACGTTCGAGTTCGCGGCCGGCTTTCCCTCCGATGCGAAAGCGGAGAAGGTCGGCCCGGTCATCCACCAGGCGTCGTTCACGGTGCCGGTGGAGCTCACGACCGACGGCTACTCGTGCCCGGGACTGATCACGAACCCGAGGACGGCCGAGGTTCGCTACACGGTGCAGAAGCGCCTCGACGTGAATCTCGACGCCAGGCCGGCCGGCGCGCTGCCGGGCCCGGTGCAGCAGGTTCCCGCCATCAGGCCGGGCAGCGGCACGGGCGGCGTCCCGGCGCCGCGGGATCCGCTGCCCGCGAAGCCGGACCCGGAGCCCGATCCGGACGGGAAACCGAAGCCCGCGCCGCGACCGGGGATACGGCAGTGAAGCGCGGGTTTGCCCGGGCGGGCCTCGTCGCCGCGACCGCCTGCCTTTCGCTCGCCGCGTGCAAGACGCTGCCGCCCGCCGTGAGCACGGCCCTGGTGAGCTTCGGCCAGGACGTGCTCGCCGCCGCGGCCCAGAACTTCGCGCCGCAATACTCGTCGTCGCTGCAGGACCTGTTCTTCGCCATGGCGGAAGGCGCGACCGGCATGCCGTTCACGCAGGCACCGGCGGGCGCCGACCCGTACGCGCAGGACGGGTACTACGACGGTAACGCGGGTTACGACGGGGCCTACGCCGATGGGCAGTACGGTGCGCCCTACCCGGACTACGGCCAGCCTCCCTACGCGCAGGACCCGTACCCGCAGGACCCGTACCCGCAGGATCCCTACGCGTCGGAGCCCTACGCGCAGGCACCCTACGCGCAGGACCCGTACGCGCAGGGGCAGTACCCGCAGGCACAGCCCGCGCCAGGGCAGCCCGCCCCGTACGACCCGCAGCAGTACGGGCAGCCGCCGTACGGCCAGCCCGCCTATGCCACCCCGGGCTACGTCGACGCGGGCGCCGTGCAAGCGGGCCCCCACGGTGCGGCCGCCCCGGCCGGCATCGGGCTCGAGGTCGCCCTGCTGGCGCAGCAGCGCACGCCGGACGGGCAGGTCACGCTCAGGCCGGTGCGCGACGGGGAAACGCTGTACGACGGGCGCGGCGATCCCGCTCGCGGCGACAAGATCAAGATCTTTTTTTCCGCGAGCTGCGCCTGCCACGTGTACGTGATCGGCATCGACGCGACCGGCTACGTCGCGCAGATCTTTCCCGAGAGCCCCGGCGCGTCGAGCCTCGTGACGCCGGGCGCAAAGTACCTGGTGCCCGGCGGCACGGGATGGTGGGGGCTCGACGAGTACCGCGGCGTGGAGCAGGTGTATTTCATCGCCTCACGCGTGCGGCGCCCCGACATCGAGAACCTCGTGGCGCAACTGGCTGGGCAGCGGCCGAGCCTGCCCGCGAGTTACCGCGCGGTACGCGAGCCCGCCATCGTGCCCGTGCAGCGTGGGCTGGTGCAGGTCCAGTCGGCCGCGCCGACCGTGGTGCCGACCGAGTACGGCGCGGGGCAACCGGTCAGCCCGACGCTGTTCCAGTCGACGGTCGCCGACGCGGATCTCGTCATCACGCGCTGGTTCCACCACCAATGAGGTTGCCATGAGAACGAAGACGCTGTTGCCCGCCGCGCTGGCCGCATCGCTGCTCGCCGTCGCCTGCGACTCGCGCTCGGACGAGCCCGCGGACATCCAGAAGGGCCTCGTCCCGGTCGACGATGCCGCACCGGCGGCGTCCGTGCCGGCGCCCGGTCCGGCCCTGGGTGTCGCCGCGCCCGCGCCGCCCGCTGCCGGCGTGCCCCTCGAGACCGGCCGGCAGTACGCGGCCGGCACCCGGGTCGAGTCGACCGCCGACGGCGTGTCGTTCGTCGTTCCGGACGAGTGGCTCGGCGGCCTGCCGCCGGGCGCGGCGGCGTTCATGTTCGGCTCGAACACGCGCGCGGGGCTGGGCCTCGCGATCATGCGCGGCGCGACGAGCTGGCAGGAGATCGAGCTGTTCCTGAACCAGCCGCAGGACCTCGGCGACGGCGTCGTGTTGTACCCGAGCTCCTCCGGGCAGAGGACCGCACGCGGCTACGAGATCGGCTTTGCGAACGCGATGTACGCCGGGCACGCGATCGGCCGCCTGGGCCCCGGCGGCAACGGCATCGTCGTGTTCTTCGGCGGTCCGGCCGGCGATCGCGACTACTACGTGGGGCTCGCGGCGCGCACGGCGGACTCCGTCGCGTTCGGCACGCCGCGCGCGAGCGCGGCCGTGGGCCAGTGGCAGGGCTACCTGGCCGGCATGATGCTGAAGCGCATGGACTCCTATTACAGCGGCAGCTACGACGGCAGCTACGTCGGCGGCAGCTCCTCGGAAACCCTGCACCTCTGCAGCGACGGCTCGTACGCGTACTACTCCAGCTCCAGCGTGGCGGCCGACGGCGGCGCCGGCACCACCGGCTACGGTGCCGGCGGCGCCGCGGACACCGGGCGCTGGTCCGTGGAGACGATGGGCGACCGCGTGCTGCTGACGCTGCAGTCTCACAGTGGCGAGTTCTCGCAGCACGCGGTGGAAGTGCGGGGCGAAGCGACCTACGTCGACGGCGAGCGCGCGTACCGCGTGCAAAGCGATCGCTGCCGATGACCATGGCCGTCCAGCAGAAGGAATCCACGATGCCCGTACGCAAACGCTTCGCAACCACACTGGCGCTTTTGGCTTTTCCCTTGCCGCTCCTCGCGGCGCCCGGGCTCGAGCGGTTCGACGAGTCGCGCACGGACCAGGCGGAGTGGACGATCGCCGTCTACCTCGACGCCGACAACGATCTCGAGCGCTTCGGTTTCATCGACATGAACGAGATGGAGCTCGGGATCCGGGGTGACGTGAACGTGATCGTGCTCATCGACCGCGCCGAAGGCTACGACGACTCGGATGGCGACTGGACCGACGCCCGCGTCTACCGCATCGTCCAGGACGCCGACAAGAACGTGCTGCGTTCCTCCGTGATCGCGCGCCCCGGCGAGATCAACATGGGCGACCCGGCGGTGCTCGAAGCCTTTCTCGCCACCACCATGCAGAGCTTCCCGGCGAAACGCCAGGCGCTGATCATGTGGAATCACGGCGGCGGCTGGCAGGCGCATGCGGTCGACCACGGCGTGCCCGGCCGGCCGGACGCGACCGACGCGCTCACCCTGCCGCAATTGTCCGCGGCCATTCGCGGCGCGCTCGAACGCGTCGGGCGCGACTCGCTAGATCTCCTCGGCTTCGACATGTGCCTGATGGCACAGTACGAGGTCGCGCTCGAGGTGCAGGGTCTCGTGGACGTGCTGGTCGCCTCGCAGGCCACGGAGCCCGGCGACGGCTGGCCGTACGACCGCGTGCTGCCCGAGTTCGCGGACGCTCGCGCGACGACCACGGAGGTGGCGGCCCGGATCGTCGATCGCTTCGACACTTATTATCGCGAGCGCGACGAGGCCATCACCACCCTGGCGGCCTACGACCTCGCCCACCTGCCCGCGTTCAGCGAGCGCTTCGACCGGCTGCTCGCGAAGCTCGAGCCCGCGCTGCCGGAGCTATGGCCGACCGTCTCGCGCTCGATCTTCTTCGCCGAGGGTTACGCGCCGCGCACGGAGCTCCAGCGGAGCCGCAACGCGCTCGCGAGCATCGACCTCGTCGATGCGTTCCGCCGCATGGAGCTGAACGCCGCCGGCTTCCCGGCCCGTGCCGAGCTGAGGGCGCTGGAGCAGGCGCTCAACGAGCTTTTGGTCACGCACAAGACCAGCCCGGCCAGGCGGCTCTCCAACGGTATCGCGATCTACGCGCCGGTGACGGCCGCGGTGCTCAACGAAGGCTACGACGAGCTCGCGATCACCGACGCGAGCCGCTGGCGGCACTTCATCGGCCGGCTGCACGGTTTGCAGGCGACGGCGGAGGCACCCGTCATCCGCGGACTCGAGCTCGTCGACTGGGAGGCGGACCGTGCGATCGCGGAAGCGCTGCCGCTCAACACCCACGGCGTCCGCTACACGGTCGAAGGTCGCGACCTCCTGTGGCTGAGCGGCCTCCAGGGGCAGTGGGACGAGAACGGCGAGGGGCTGCTCGTTTCACACCGGGCGAGCATCGTCGACGCCAACTGGTCGGTGCGCGCACGCGACACGGCGGCCGACCGCATCGACCTCATGATCCCGCAGTTCCGCGACGGTGCGAACGCGCTCGTCACCCGGCTCGACGGCTACCGGTACGTCGTCTCCGCCGGTGAGAAAGCGTACTACGCGACCATCGACGAGAGCGGCGACTACATTCTCGTGCCGATCGTGTTCCACCACCGCGAAGCCGGCGACCTGTTCGGGACGATCTGGTTCCATCCGCAGTGGTGGTACGCCCTGGTCGTCGAGCTGGAGCTGCCGCAGGCCGACGGCTCGGTCGTGTACCGGCAGATCAAGCCGGCGCCCGAGGACGAGATCACGTTGCTGCTCGAGCACCTGAAGAAGGACGGCACGCTGTCTTTCGCCCGCGGACGGCGGATGGCCTGGGGACACGGCCCGGAGCTCCTGCTCAACCTGCACGAGCCCGGCACCCACGTCATCGGCATCACCGCGGAAGCCATCGGCGGCAAGTCCGCGCACGCGTTCTTCGAGTACCGGGTCGGGAAGGATCCGGCACTCGACCAGTTCCTCAAGCAGGGGAGCGCGTTCGAGCTCGCCGACCTCCTCGGCACCTGGGAGATGATCGAGGCGCCCGCGCTCGCCAACGGCGCCATCGTGCCGAACGGCATCCTGGTCGAATACGAGCGGCACCCCGAGAAGCAGGCGCTCATGATCAGCACCATGACGGCGCCGCAGCGCAACCCGAATTTCGCCGCGCGCGAGCTCGTCTACCTCGACAAGCGCCTGCTGCCGCACCTGCGCAGCTTCAAGATCGACACCGTGGGCCTGCCGGACGACCCGCTCGGCGTGGATTTCTCGGTGAACCTCGTCTCGCTGTACACGCAGGGCGGCCGCACGATCATGGTGACGCGCAACACCGTCTCGGGGCTCAACTACGCATTCGCCAAGGTCGGGCCGCCGGCGGGAGGGGCGCCGGCGGCGGCCGGCGGGGTGCCGGGAGCGGCGCCGTCGCCCGGCGGGTTCGGCCAGCCGCAGCCCGCGTTCACGCCGCCCGCGGCTCCGCCGACCCTGGACGGGGTGTGGCAGCGGCAGGACGGCGTCATCCTGATCGTGCAGGGCAACGAGTTCCAGGTGAACCAGTGGGGCATGGCGATCGACGCCGGGCGGTTCGCGATCCAGTCCGACGTGATCACCACGCAGAGCGTCTACACCGGCGCCATGGAGCAGTACCGGTTCGCGCTCCGCGGCGACGTGCTGACGCTGCAGGATGCCTGGGGCGGGCAGTACGTCTACCAGCGCCTGCAATGACGCCCGCACGGCCCCGGCAGGAGCGCGCGCCGCGCGCTCCTACACCGGCAACCGGAACAGCATTTCCTGCATGCCGTTGGCCAGCAGGCGCCCGCGGTCGATGGCGAAGCCGCCCATGTTGCGCCCGAGGTCCTCGGGCGAGTAGCGCGGCGCGGGCACCTGGGCGGTGGGATCGCGGCGATCGACGAGCCGCAGCTCCTCGTCGGGCACCCAGCGCCCCGGGTGCTGCGGCATGGAGCGCTCGGAATACACGATGAGCGCATGCGCGAGCCCGCGCACCTCGGTGCGCGCGGCAACCGCCGTCATCAACGCGGACAACGCGGCGGGTTGCAGGTAGTTCGGCAGATCCCAGCAGAACACGAGCGCGAACGGCTCGCGATCGGGCGGTGGCAGCAGCGCCTCCGCGGTCGCCTCGAGCGCGGCATTGGCGCCTTCCTCCAGTGCCGCCGCGGCGTTCAGCCGCTCGATGCCGCCGTCCGCGAGATCCGCGATCTCCACCCGGCAGCGAAACCGGCCGAGCAGCTCCAGCATCGGCGTCGAGGCGGGTCCGAGCTCGAGCACGACGTGCCGGCCGCCCGCCTCGAGTTGCTCCACGATCGTCCGGAAGAGCGGTGCATTGAGCGCCCCCGGCTTGTCCAGGGGCGCGCGGGCCGTGGCGCGGCCCGTCCTTGCACTCATGGTCGTCGCCCGTTTCCGGACG
Source organism: Woeseiaceae bacterium (assembly GCA_035304345.1). Classification (GTDB taxonomy): domain Bacteria; phylum Pseudomonadota; class Gammaproteobacteria; order Steroidobacterales; family Woeseiaceae; genus IDS-8. The sequence goes on from DATGQE010000068.1 coordinate 51,038, forward strand.
GATGCCTCAATTCGTGGCCGCTCCCTTCACGCTGCCGGGTTGCGCGGGGCGCGCCTCGGATGCCTTCGCCGGGGCGCCGCCCGCCTTGGACATGTTCACCCGGGCCAGCGCCTTGTCGACCTCTTCCTGGTCCATCTCGATGGAGCCCTTGAAGCGGCAGCCTTCCTCGATCCCGACGCGCGGCGCCGTGATGTTGCCGCGCACGTTCGCGTTGGCCGCCACGTGCACGCGCTCCGTGGCGTACAGGTCGCCTTCCGTCGTGCCATCCACCGTGATCGACTTCGCGTACACGTCGGCCTTCACGCGGCCCTCGCGCCCGATCGTGAGGTTCGCGTTCTTGAGCTGCACGGTACCGGTGATGTCGCCTTCGATACGCAGGTCCTCGTCGCCGCGCACGTCGCCGTTGATCTGGATGGAGCGGCCGATGACGGCGACGTCGCCGCTCCCGGACCGGGCCCCCTGCGGCGGCGTGCTGCGCGGCGGCATGGCCGCGCGCGTGTCCGGCGCATCGTCGAACCCTTTGTCCCCCTTTCTGTCCCTGTCGAACATGTGTGTTCTCCCGCCCAAGTGAGGGGCCACAAGTAGCACGCGACCATGGGGCAGACAAGTGTCGCCGAACGAAGACAGTGCGGCGCGCCGGTCGTCTCCGAACCAAGACAGTTCGGCACGCGTGCGCATCGCCGTTAAGATCGCCGGCGATGGAATCCTGCTCCCGGATCGCGCGCGCCGCGGTCACTGCTTCACTCCTCCTGCTTGGCTGTGTATCCGCGCTGCACGCGGCGCCCGTCGACGGCGACGGCTTCGATACCGTGACCGTCACCGGCACGCGTGTCGGCGACCGGCACGAGCTGCCGGGCTCGATCTCGGTCATCGATCGCGCCGCGATCGAGGCGGCCAATGCGACCAGCGTTCTCGACCTGCTGCGCACGGTGCCCGGAATCCGTGTCACCCAGCCCGGCGGCCGCGGCGGCGTCGCCTCCGTCTTCATCCGCGGCGGCGAGCCCGAGTTCACCATGGTGCTGCTCGACGGCATTCGCGTGAACGATCCGCAGGACGTGCGCGGGGGGTCGTTCGATTTCTCGATGATCGACGTCGACGACATCGAGCGTATCGAGATCGTGCGCGGCCCGCAGTCCGCGATCTACGGTTCCGACGCGCTCGCCGGAGTGATCAACTTCATCACCCGGGCACGCGCCGACGAGCCGGTGGTCACGCTGGACGGCGAGGTCGACGAGCACGGCACCGAGCACGCCGGCCTTGCGCTGGCCGGGCCGGTAGGTGAGAGCGGCGGTTTCTGGCTGCGCGGCGCCACTCTCGACGAGAGTGACGTGACACCCGGCAACGCGTACACGAGCGACTCGGTGGCGGGCAAGCTGTCGTTCGGCTCTCCCGCCGGCACGTACTTTTCCGTGTTCTCCCGTTACGCCGCCAACGAGGGCACGTCGTTCCCGGCCGACAGCGGCGGCTACAGGCTGGCGGTGCTGCGCACGCTCGAGCACCGGATGTCGCGGGATTTCACCGCGGGAATTGCAGGCGGCGTGCGCCTCGGCGACGGGTGGCGATTCGAGCTCAGGGCGTCGCGCTACGAGCGTGACGACGGCTACCTGTCGCCGGGCGTGGCACCCGGCGTGTTTGCGGGCGTCCCGCCCAACGGCGCGCGCTCCACGCTCGAGCAGCTTTCCCTGTCGGCGTACCTCACCGGTGAGATCGGCCCCGTGGTCGCCACGCTGGGCGGCGACCTTGAGCAGGTGGAAGGCTCGTCCCTCGGCTACGCCGCGATCGTGCCGGACATGCTCACGCCGATGTCGTTCGCGCTGGAGCGCGAGGTGAAGGGAGCGTTCGCGGAGCTCATGTACCGTCCGGCCAGGACGCTCGTGCTGTCGGCCGGCGTGCGCCGGGACGATCCCGACGGGCACGCCGGCGAGACGACGCTGAAGCTCGGCGCACAATGGCGCATCGCCCCGCGCACGACCGTGCATGCGACCTGGGGCGAAGGCTTCAAGCTGCCGGGCTTCTTCGAGCTCGGCAGCCCGCTCGTCGGCAATCCCGAGCTCCGGTCGGAACGCAGCGAGAGCGCGGAGCTCGGGTTGACCCGGCGCTTCGGCGACTCGCTGTCGGCGACGCTCACCGCGTACCGCAGCGAGCTCAACGACCTCATCGACTTCGATTTCGAGCGGTTCACGCACGTGAACCGCCGCTCGGTCACCGTGCAGGGCACGGAGCTCGAGGCGGCCTGGGCAGTCGTGCCCGGGCTCGAGCTCGCGGCGGAGGTGACCTACCTCGACCTCGACGTCGAGGAGTCGGACCAGCCGCTCCGCCAGCGGCCGGACTGGCGCGGCAGCCTCAGCGCGCTCTGGTCTCCGCGGGAAAGCTGGCTTCTGCGTACGTCGTGGTCGTTCGTGGGCGAGTCCTTCGATTCCTCGGTGCCGACCGGCGGAGTGCTCCTTCCCGCTTACCGGCGCCTCGACGTGGCGCTGACCTGGCGCCCGCTGCAGGACCTCGACCTGCTGCTCTCCGCGGACAACGTGCTGGACGAGGAGTACGAGGAAGCAATCGGCTTCCCGGCCCCCGGGCGGCGCGGGCGTCTCGGGTTCCGCTACCGGTTCTGAAAGGGCGAGCGCCGGCTCAGCGGCCGCCCAGCGATGCGGCGAGCGCGGCGATGTCGGGGTCCTCGGGATACGCACGCGCGAGCGCGGCGGCCGCCTCGCGCGCGCCGGCGAGGTCGCCCGCGTCGCGCCGCATCGTGGCGAGCGCCCAGCCGATGTCGTAGTCGAAGGGGAAATCCTGCTGCGCCCGCTCGAGCAGCGACAGCGCCTGCTGCGGCTCGCCGAGCGAGTGCAGCGCGACCGCGAGCACGTAGGTGTACCGGCTGCTCGACGGCTCGAGCTCGACGGCACGCCGCAGTGAGGCGAGCGCCGCGTCCGTGTCGCCCGCGCGCACGAGGTAGAGGCCGTATGCGTGCCGGAGCGCCGCGTCGTCGGGGTGGCGTGCCAGGCCTTCGCGCAGCACGTCGCCCGCGCGCGCATCTTCCCCCAGCCGCCGCAGCACGTCGGCATAGTTCAGCCGTGCGGGCAGGAATCCCGGGTCGAGACGCAGCGCAGCCTCGAAGTGGCGGGCGGCCGCCGCCGCGTTGCCGCTCGCGAGCTCGAAGCTGCCGAGCGCCGCGTGCGATTCCGGCCGGTTCGCCGTGTGCGCGAAGGCTTCGCGGTACTCGCGTGCCGCGCGCGCGAAATGCCGCGCGTCCTCGACGGCCAGCAGGTCGCGGAATCCCGCGAGCGCGAGCGCCGCCTCGATGCGCACGCCGCGCACGGGATCGTCGAGCAGCGTGGCCGCGGCCTCGAGCCGCGCTTCGACCGGCAGCACGTCGAGGGCGCGCAGCGCGCCGATGCGCACGAGCGGGTCGGGATCGCCGAGCCCGGCGCGCACCGCTTCGCTCGCTTCCCGGGTGCCGGGCGCGCGCAGCAGCGACAACGCGGTCGCACGCACGATCGGCGGGAACGCGGGATCGACCGCCGTGTCCAGCAGCTCGCGGTTCGCGTTTCCCGCGCGGCCGGCGGCGAGCGCGGTGGCGAACTGCGGCCGCTCGGCGGCAGCGGAGGACAGTGGCCCGCGCAGCGCGGCCGCCGCCCACGTCGCATCGCGGTCGGTGTGGCAGCCGTTGCACGCGTTCGGCGCGCCTGTCGCGACGGTCAGGTCGGGGCGGGGTATGCGGAAGCCGTGATCGCGCCGTTCGTCCACGCCCATGTAGGTGCGCGCCGGCATATGGCAGTCCACGCACGCTGCCGCCGCGGGCTGGTGCCCGGAGTGCGCCGCGGTCGCGAACGTCTCCGGCGCGTGGCATTGCGCGCACACGGCATTCGGGTCCGCGCCCGTCCGCAGCGTCGCCGAGTGCGGCTCGTGGCAGCTCGTGCAGGTGACGCCGGCGCGATACATGCGGCTCTGCACGAACGAGCCGTAGACGTACACCTCGTCGTGCATCTGCCCGTCCGCGAAATAGAGGTGTTCCTCGAGGAGCGCCGGCATGTGGGTGTCCGCCAGCGGCCTTCCGTACTCGTACTCCGGGGCGATCGGTGCGCGGCGCGAGTGGCAGCGGCCGCAGGCCTCGGGCTGGCGGGGCCGCTCCGAGGTCGCGCCCGGGTGGCCGGCCATGCCGGTCGCACGGTCGAGGATCCACCCCGAGATACCGGCATCCCGCAGGTCGACCGCGAGCCCGCGCGCCTCGTCGAAGCGGTCCGCGCGCGCCTGCTCGACGTGCGCGGAACCGGGACCGTGGCAGGCTTCGCAGCCGACGGACACCTCGGCGTAGGTGGTGCGGAACGCATCCGCCGTGGCGTCATAACCGAGCCTGACGTCGGTCGAATGACACTCCGCGCACATGTAGTTCCAGTTCTGGTTCGGGCCGGTCCAGTGGAGCGGATCGCCGGGCGGCACCGGCTCGTCGGGGTAGAGGTGGAACCAGCGTTGCCCGCCCGCCTCCGCTGGCCGCGTATCCCAGGCGAACGGCAACGCCTGCAGGCGCCCCCGCGGCACCTCGACCAGGTACTGCTGCAGCGGCGTCACGCCGAACGTGTACACGATGCGAAAGTCGGCAGGCTCGCCGCGCACGTCCTCCGTGCGCGCAAAGAACGCACCGTCGCGGCGGAAGAAATGCGTGCGCGTGCCGAAGTGCTCGATCTCGGCGCCCGCGAAATCACCGAGTACCGTGTCGTCGGTCGCAGGCTGCATGGCGAGCGCGTGATGCGAGCTCCGCCATGCCGCGTGCTGGGTGACGTGACAGCCGGCGCAGGTTTCGGTGCCGACGAACGCGGCCGGTGCGCCCGTTTCATCGCTCCCGGTGGGCACCGGCTCCTGGCAGCCCGTGGCGAGGGCCGCGAGCAGCATGAGCGGGAAAGCGGAGCGGAGCGTCCTGGCGGCAGGCCTCGTTGTATGCGTCGCGGTCCTCGTCAGCATCGCCGGCGTTTCGGGACAGGGTTCGTTCTGCGCGCCTACGGCACGGGCGAGGAACGATATCAGGATGCGCGCCCGAGCGCCTGCGGCGGGGCGCCCGGGGCCGCGCCGCGCCGGCAGCGCCCGGCCGGGCGGGCCGCGCGCGACCGCCCGGTCCGCGGCCGTTGAATCGCCATGAGGGCTGTAGGTAGACTATCCGGCCTCGTGGGGCGGTAGCTCAGCTGGGAGAGCGTCGCGTTCGCAATGCGAAGGTCGGGAGTTCGATCCTCCTCCGCTCCACCACTTTTCAGTCACTTCCGCGGGACGGCTCCCGCTCACTGGGCGAGGTAACCGCCGTCGACCGGGTAATACGACCCGGTGACGAAGGACGCCTTGTCGGACGCGAGCCACAGCACCAGCTCCGCCACTTCCGCCGGCTCGCCCAAGCGGCCGATCGGGTGCGCGTCCGCGAGCGCGCGTAACGTGTCCGCGTCCAGGTTGTTCTCCACCATCGGCGTCCTGATGAAGCCCGGTCCTACGGCGTTCACGCGTATCCCCGAGGCGGCGTATTCGAGTGCCGCATTGCGGGTCAGCCCGAGCACGCCGTGCTTCGCCGCGACGTAGGCGCAGGAATCGCGGAACCCGACCTGGCCGAGGATCGAGGCCATGTTGATGATCGAGCCACCGCCGGCGGCCTGCATCGCCGGGAGCTGGTGGCGCATGGCGAGGAACACGCCGGTCAGGTTGATCCCGATCACCTGCTCCCAGCCGTCCAGCGGATACTCGCCCATGGGCGCGGAAGGGCCGCCGATCCCCGCGTTGTTCACGGCGACGTGCAACCCGCCGAAACGCTGCTGCGCCTCGTTCACCAGCGCCGCGTGGTCTTCCGCCCTGGAGACGTCCACCCGGAGGAACGACGCGGTGCCCCCGTTCGCCTCGATCTGTTCCATCGTCCTGCGGCCGCCGGCCTCGTCGATGTCCGCGACCACCGTGCTCGCACCGGCTGCCGCGAGCTTGAAGGCGATGTCGCGGCCGATGCCGCTGCCGGCCCCGGTGACCACCGCTACCTTGTGCTGGAGCATGAGTACCTCCTCCATCCGTCCACGCCGCCGTTCGATGCGGAGCGGCAGGCCACGCTTCGCGCCGCTCGCTGCTTCCATTCGCTAAGAGTAGTCCCGGCAGCGGCGCGCGCCGAACGGCGCTCCTGCGGGCTGCTATAGTGATTTGGGGGGACCTGGAGGCGGTGGAGAGGTCCCTTGTCGAGCCTGAGAGCCGTCGAGCTCGTGCTCTGGGTTGCGGGCATCGCCTTGCTCGGCGGGTACGTCGCCGCACGCACCGCGTTCGAAGGCGCTCGCGCCGACGGCATCGCGGCGTACCGGCAGGCGCAGGCCGCCGCATCCGGGCCGGAAACCGCGCCGCCTCTGCCTGCTGCAGCCGGGGATACTCCCGGCGTCGACCGGTCGCTGTGGTCGAGGCAGCGCATCGCCGCCTTCCTCGTCGCCGCCCCCGCGGCCGGCCCGCCGCTCGGGGTGCTGCGCATCCCGCGGCTCGGGCTCGAGGTGCCGGTACGGCCGGGTACCGGCGAGGCCGACCTGGACAGTGGCGCGGCGCACATCCGCGGCACCGCAGGGCTCACCGCCAGCGGCAACATCGGCATCGCTGCGCACAGGGACGGCTTCTTCCGCGCCTTGCAGGACGTTGCCATCGACGACGAGATCGTCCTCGAAGCCGGCGGCCTCGCGCGGACCTTCCGGGTGGTCGACCTCGCGATCGTCCCGCCCGGCGAGACGAGCGTCCTCGCGCCGGCGGACGAGACCGCCGTGACGCTGGTGACCTGCTATCCCTTCTGGTTCGCCGGGCATGCTCCCCGGCGATACGTCGTGCGCGCCGCGCTGCAGGATGCCGCGCCCGGCGCGGTGCACGAATCCCCGCTCAACCCGATCGCCAGCACGAGAGGAAAGGACGATGAAGAGTAGCCTGGTAGTCACGCTGGCCGTCCTCGCCTGTGCAGGGAGCGCGTTCGCGCAGACGACTTCCGTCGATCGTGCGTTCACTGCGACCGGCACGAGCTGCGAGGACGTCACCTGGTCCGACGAGACCCTTGAGCAGTATCCGAACATCGCGCAGGCCTGCCGCGAGGTGATGGAGCGCGACGGCCGGTACTACGTGCGCTTCGAAGGGGAGGTGCAACGGGTCAGGAACAGGGGGCGCGAGGTCACCGTCGACTTCGAAGGCGGCGATCGCCTGACGCTCACGCCTCCGGAGGACATGTCCCTCTACATCGACGGGCGGCAGCGCTCACCCCGCGACCTGGCGCCCGGAGACCGGCTCAATTTCTACGTGCCCCAGGACCAGCTCGTCGCGACGTTCTTCGCCGGAGAGCCGCAATCCGCCCCCGCGGAGCAGGCCCCCATCAGGGCGCCGGAGCCCGAAGAGCGCTACGCAGCGACGGAATTCGACCAGGACCGCCTGCCGCAAACGGCGAGCGCGCTGCCGTTCGCGGCGCTCGCGGGCATGTTGCTCGTCGTGCTGGGTGCGGCGCTGACCGCGTGGCGCCGCCTGTCATGAACGATCGATGACGCCCGATCGCGGCATCCGGCTCGCCGCCGGGCTCACGCCGCCCGCGTGGTGTCCGTCGTCCGGCGGTACAGGTGGGAAAGCAGCCATGCGGGGCCGACCAGCAGGAACTGGACGTCCTTGAAGAAGGACGGCTTCCGGCCTTCGATGCGGTGGCCGATGAACTGGCCGATCCAGGCCACCGTGAACACGGCGAGGTACAGGATCCAGGACGGGAACGGCAGCGTCTGCTCGATGGCATGCACGAGGGCGAGCATGCCGAGCGAGACGAGCGCCATGCCGAGCGCGAGCGGCGGCGACAGGATCACGTACCAGATCGTCGTGAGCAGGACGACGAGCGTCGCCCAGTTCGCCCAGGGTCCGAGCGCCGCCGCGGCTGCCGGCACCGGCACGAGCCAGAGCAGGCCGAGCACGGTGAACATGATCGCCGGCACGCACACCCAGTGAACGGCCTTGTTCGTCGGGTGCCGGTGGCTTTCCCCGTACTCGTCCAGCCATTCCTGCATCGTACGCATGGCCCGACGGTAGCGCCGGGCACCGCGCGGCGCAAGCGGCCCTTACTGCCGCCGGCCGGGAAGCATTACACTGGCCGGCAGTCACAGGGAGCGTCATGCGAGCTGCCAGGCTGCCCTCCGTGCTCGATACCGAGCGCCTGATCCTCCGCGCGTGGTGCACCGCGGACGCGCCCCGGCTCCTGCCGCTGCTCGAGGCGAACGTCGAGCATTTGAGTGCCTGGATTCCGGCCCACGTCGCGAACCCGGCGCCCCTGCACGAGCTCGCCCTCCGGCTGGCGGGGTTCGCGGAGAGCTTCGCCGCGGGCACGAGCTGGCGCTGGTCGATCCGGCCGCGGGAAAGCGGGGCGCTCGCCGGGGAGGTGAGCCTGTTCCCGCGCTCGTACAGCGGCCGCGTGCCGTTCGCCGTGGCCGACCGGGTCGAGATCGGTTACTGGCTCGATCGCGCGGCCACCGGCAGGGGCTACGCGACGGAAGCGGCGCGCGCCCTGCTCGAGCTGTCGCTCGGCCTGCCCGGCATCGAGCAGGTCGAAATCCGCTGCGATCCCCGCAACGTCGCCAGCGCGGCGGTGCCGCGCCGGCTCGGCTTCCGCGTCGTGGACGACGGTTCCGCCGACGGCTCCGACCCTCCCGTCATGACCTGGTCTTACGCTCCCTGAGGTACGGGGTGCAGCTCGACGCGGGCTTGTGCAGGGTGCGGGACTGGCGGCGCTCCGATCGCGGGTCGCTCGTGCGGTGCGCCGACAATCGCAACGTCTGGCGCAACCTGGGCCATCGCTTTCCCCATCCCTACACGCCGGCCGATGCCGACGCCTGGCTGGCCTACGTGCGGGGCACGCCGGGCTGCGCGCAGTGGGCGATCGAGGTCGACGGGCTTGCCGTCGGCGGGATCGGCATCGAGCCCGGGGAGGGCATTTTCGCGAAGTGCGCGCGTTTCGGTTACTGGTTGGGCGAGCCCTGGTGGGGACGGGGCATCGCCACCGCCGCCGCGAGCGCGACGGCCGACTACGTGCTGGAGCGTTTCGACCTGGTGCGGCTGGAGGCCGCCGTGTTCGAATGGAATCCCGCCTCCATGCGCGTGCTGGAGAAAGCGGGATTCGAGCGTGAAGCGGTGCTGAAGAGGAGCGTCTGGAAGGACGGCAGGATCATCGATGCCGTCCTCTATGCCCGGCTGCGGTGAGGCAAGCGCGCCGCTGGCGCGGCGCGCATCGAGCCCCCGTCAGAGTCCGGTAAAGACGGCACCGCCCACCGGTCGCGGCATCGATCCCGCCGCGCTCGCGCTGTAGTTCAGCACCCGGTAGCCGCGGCCCTCCAGGCAGCGCGCGAACACCGCGCGCTGCTCGCGGTCCGCGTCGAGCCCGGAGACCGTTCCGCCGTAGATGCCGCCGTAGCCGGCTCCTTCACCGGCGTCGCCGCTGATCGCGCCGGCAAGGGCACCGACGGCCGCGCCGACCGCGGCGCCGACGACCACGGACTCGGCGACCGACACCTGGCGGGCGTAAACCCGGCATTCCTCGAGGTCCGTCTGGAACACCTCGGGATCGATTCCCTTCAAATCAACGATGGGCTCGCGCTGAGCTACGCAGCCGGCGAGCAGTACCAGGGAAGCAGTCGCCCCAAACGTCGTCATCGTGCGGATCATGTACGGCCTCTCTTTAGCCCCCGCCTGTACACGGCTCGCGGTAGTCGCGCGCCCCTCGGGGTTTATGCCGGTGCTTTCCTGAACGCCGCCTGAATCCCGTGCCGATATGCCGAGATCGCATAAGGGCGGCGCGCTGCCGGTCAGGCGGGGAGGGTGTAACGCTTCTCGATCGCCGCGGCGATCCGGGCCCGGCTTTCCCCGGCGGCAAGATCGCGCTCGGCCTCGATGGCGGCGATCTCGGCGGCGAGCGCCTCGTCCTTGACGCAGTCGGCGATCCAGCGGGAGTAATCGCCCTGGCGGAGGTGATGCAGCCACGTCTCGTCGTCGACGCCATTGCCGATCTCGACGAAGGAGACGAGATTGGCGGCGCGCAGGCGCAGCCGCTCGTCCGGGCCGCGAAACCAGAAGCTCCGGTCCTCGCCGAGGCGGCCTTCCGCGTACTTGCGCAGGTGCCGCTGGAGCTGCTGGCGCGGCGGCACGCTGCGGAACCATGCCGGTGCGCCGCCGTCGTGCACGCGCCAGAACAGCCCTTCACCCGGCTCCAGGCGGCGGCCGGTGCGCGCGGGCGCCGCGATGCCGGCGCTGTCGGCGAACTCCCGCAGCGTATCGTCCGGATCCGCCCCGATCGCGATCACGGTGTCCACGGCCTGCAGCACCGGGCGGGCGATCCGGTCGGGGTGCACCGTGATCAGCACGAGCCCGTAGAGCTCCTCCGGGACGAGATCGCGACTCGGTGTCCAGTCGGTCGGGAACACGTGGTGCGCCTCGTCGAGCACCAGCCAGTGCGGGCGGCCGGTCGCGGAGCGCAGGCGCATGAGCTGTGGGAAGAGCTCCGCGATGAACGCCGGCCGCTCGTCGACCCGCAGGGCGAGCAGGTTCACGGTCACGCTGTCGCCCGGCGCGTTCAGCACCGCGATCGCCTCGGCGCAGGCCGGCGGATTGTCGCTGGTGCCGAGCAGCACCGATCCTTCGAAGTGCTCGTAGTCGCCTTCCGGGTCGATGATGCAGGCCTGGTAGCCCTTCTCGATGAAACGCTCCAGCATGCCCGTGGTGAGGGTTGACTTCCCGCCCCCCGAGGTGCCGGCGATCAGCACGGAATCGAGGTGCGGACGCAGCCGGATCTCGCGCTCCTCGTCGTCCGTGCCGAGGAGCACGTCGTGGCGGGTGAGGCGCGGGCCGACGGCGGAGAGGTCGTCGTCCACGAGCTGCTCGATGAGCTCGATCACCCCGGCGCCGTGGTCGGCCTTCGTCACGAGGTCGGCGCGCTCCTTGAGTGCGGGCACCGCGTTCGCCACCGCGACGGCGCACTCGCAGAGAGTGAGGAACGCATGATCGTTCTCCGCGTCGCCGACGCCGACGCAGTTGTGCGGGGAAAGGCGCATTTCCGCGAGGGCGGCCACGAGGCCGGTCGCCTTGTTGACGCCCGCCGGCAGCACCATGACCGCGCCCTTGTTGAAGATCACCTGCAGCTCGAGGCCCAGCTCGCGGATCGCCTGCGACACGATCGTGTCGTTCGGCGTCCAGGTGGCAATGATGGAGCGGCCGACCGACAGCGGGGAAACCCCGCGCTCCTCGAGCGCCCGCACGAGCTCGGCAGAAGGCGGCTCGGCCAGCGGCTTCGTCGCACGCGTCGCCGGCGTGTAGAGCAGCGCACCGTTCTCCGCGACGACCTGGTCGAACGTCTCGAGCGCCGGGAAATGCTGCTCGAGGTCGTCGAGCTCGCGGCCCGTGACGAGCACGAGCTTGCGGCCGGATTCCCTGGCGCGCCTGAGCGCGGCCAGGGTGTCGTCGTCGACCCGCCCGTGGTGGGCAATGGTGCCGTCGTAGTCGCAGGCGAGAACGTGGTAACGCATCGAGAGGTTCTCCGGTAAGCAAGCATCATGTCCGCCGTTCGCTGCCGGGCGGTTGCGGCCGCTCACTGCACACGAAGGACGGCACGGGCGCCGTCGTGCGTGCCTAAGCGAGCTCGAGCAACTGCCGGGCGATCATCTCTTCCTCGCGGGTGGCGAAGACGTACACGGGGCGGCTGCGCTCCCGGGAAATGCGCCCTTCGCGGTTGGCGAGGTTGAGGGCGGGGTCCAGGGCGACGTTCCAGGCTTTCAATCCCTGGGCGACGCCGGCGCGGACGTCCGGCGCGTTTTCCCCGATGCCCCCGCCGAACACGATCGCGCCTTCGCCGTCGAGCAGCGTCAGGTAGGCGCCGACGGTCAGGACGAGGCGATGGATGAACAGGCGCAGCGCCAGGCGGGCATCCTTCTCGCCGCGCACGTCGGCGGCGAGCAGCTCGCGCATGTCGCCGGTCCCGGCGAGCCCCAGCAGGCCGGAACGCCGGTTCAGCGCCTCGTCGATGTCGTCCGGCGACAGCCCGTTGCGCAGCAGCGCGAGGACGATGGCGGGGTCGATGCTGCCGCAGCGGGTCGACATCACGAGACCTTCGAGCGGCGTGTAGCCCATCGACGTCTCGATCGACCGCCCCTTGCGCACGGCACAGGCCGAGCAGCCCGCGCCGAGCTGCAGCGTGACGGCCGTGACCTCCGCCGGGTCCACGCCTTCCGCTGCCGCGCACGAACGGGCCAGGCTCGCGTGGGCGATGCCGTGGAAGCCGTAGCGGCGGAAGCCGAAACGTTCGTGCCACTCCGCCGGCAGCGCGTAGCGCATCGATTCGGGCGGGCGCCGGGCATGGAAGGCGGTGTCGAAGACGGCGACGCTCGGCGTCCGCGGGAAATGCCGGCGGGCGGCACGGATCGCCGTGATCGCCGGCTCGTTGTGCAGGGGCGCGAGCTCGACCAGCCCGGCGAGCGTGCGCTCCACGTCGTCGTCGATGAGCACGGGGTTGGTGTAGCGCAGGCCCCCGTGCACCACGCGGTGACCGATGAGGTCGGGCTCACCGTCGAGGTTCGAGAGCGCCTCTTCGATCGCGCCCGGCATCGCCTCGCGCGAGCCCCACTCGAAGGTGCGGCTCGAGCGCCGGCGCATTTCGCCTCCGTCCGCCTCGAACAGCGCGAGCTTGAGCGTCGCGGAGCCGGTGTTGACGACGGCGAGGTGCCTGGCGGTCATGCTTCCGGCTCACCCCCGCGCAACGCGTGCCGCCGTCGTCTTCACGGGTTGGCGGCCGAGCCGGGTGGGGCGTCATCGGCGTGGCCCCATTCGAAGTTGCGCACCTCCGGCATGTCCTCGCCGTGCTCGTGGATGTACTGCTTGTGCTCGACCAGCTTGTCACGAATGCGCTGCTTGGCGTAGCCGGCGTGCGGCTCCAGTTTCTTCACGCGGTCGATGACGTCGTTCACCAGGTGGAAGCGGTCGATGTCGTTCAGCACCGCCATGTCGAACGGCGTGGTCGTCGTGCCTTCCTCCTTGTAGCCGCGCACGTGCAGGTTGGGGTGATTGGTCCTGCGGTACGTCAGGCGGTGGATCAGCCACGGGTAGCCGTGATAGCAGAAGATGATCGGCTTGTCCCGCGTGAACAGGGCGTCGAACTCGCGGTCGGGCAGGCCGTGCGGGTGCTCCGAGGGGGACTGCAGCGTCATCAGGTCGACGACGTTGACTACGCGTACCTTCAGGTCGGGGAAATACTCGCGCAGTATCGACACGGCCGCGAGCGTCTCCAGCGTCGGCACGTCTCCGGCGCAGGCCATGACCACGTCGGGCTCGCCGCCGCGGTCGTTGCTCGCCCATTCCCAGATGCCGATCCCCGTCTTGCAGTGCTTCACCGCCGCGTCCATGTCGAGGTACTGCGCCTGCGACTGCTTCCCGGCGACGATCACGTTCACGAAGTGCTGCGACCGCAGGCACTTGTCGGCCACGCACAGCAGCGTGTTCGCATCCGGCGGCAGGTACACGCGGATGATGTCCGCCTTCTTGTTGACGACGTGGTCGATGAACCCGGGGTCCTGGTGGCTGAAGCCGTTGTGGTCCTGGCGCCAGACGTGGGAGGTGAGCAGGTAATTGAGGGACGCGATCGGCCGGCGCCACGGCACTTCCTTGCTCGTCTTGAGCCACTTGGCGTGCTGGTTGAACATCGAGTCGACGATGTGGATGAACGCCTCGTAGCACGAGAAGAAGCCGTGGCGCCCGGTGAGCAGGTAGCCTTCGAGCCAGCCCTGGCAGAGGTGCTCGGAGAGCACCTCCATCACCCGCCCGTCGTGCGCCAGGTGCCGGTCGACCTCGAGGATCTCGTCCGCGGTCACCTTGCTCGTCGCCTCGTACACCGCCGTGAGGCGGTTCGACTCCGTCTCGTCCGGGCCGAAGATGCGGAAGTTGCGGGCGTTGCGGTTCTGCTCGACCACGTCGCGGAGGAACTGGCCGAGCACGCGCGTGGCCTCGGCCTTGACGCCGCCCGGACGCGGGACCTCCACGGCGTAATCGCGGAAGTCCGGCAGGCGCAGGTTGCGCAGGAGCAGCCCGCCGTTCGCGTGCGGATTCGCCCCCATGCGGCGGTTGCCTTCCGGTGCGAGGTCGCGGATCGCCTGCACCGGGCAGCCGTCGTCGTCGAACAGCTCCTCGGGGCGGTAGTGGCGCAGCCACTCCTCGAGCGCCCTGAGATGGTCGGGGTTGGAGCGAATCTGCGCGAGCGGCACCTGGTGTGAGCGCCAGGTGCCTTCCACCGGCAGCCCGTCGACCTCGTCCGGCCCGGTCCAGCCTTTCGGCGTGCGGAGCACGATCATCGGCCACCGCGGGCGCGACTTGAACCCGCTGGTGCGCGCCTCGCGCTGGATCTCGGCGATGCGGTCGAGCACGTCGTCCAGCGTGAGCGCGATGCGCTCGTGGATGTCCTCGATCGGCTCGCTGTCGTCGCCGGAAACGAAGTGCGGCTCGTAGCCGTAGCCGCGAAACAGGTCTTCGAGCTCGCCCTGCGGCATGCGCGCCAGGAAGGCCGGGTTCGCGATCTTCCAGCCGTTGAGGTGCAGGATGGGGAGCACCGCGCCGTCGTGCACGGGGTTCAGGAACTTGGTGGAATGCCAGCTCGCGGCGAGCGGGCCCGTCTCGGCCTCGCCGTCCCCGACCACGCAGGCGGCGACGAGGTCCGGGTTGTCGAACACGGCGCCGAAGGCGTGCGCCAGCGAATAGCCGAGCTCACCGCCCTCGTTGATCGAGCCCGGCGTTTCGGGCGCGCAGTGGCTCGGGATGCCGCCGGGAAACGAGAACTGCTTGAACAGCCGGCGCATGCCGCGCTCGTCCAGCGACACGTCCGGGTACAGCTCGCTGTAGGTGCCTTCGAGCCAGGTGTTGGCGACGGGCCCGGGCCCGCCATGGCCGGGCCCCGTGACGAAGATCATGTCGAGGTCCCGCTGCCGGATGACCCGGTTCAGGTGCGCGTACACGAGGTTCAGGCCGGGCGTCGTGCCCCAGTGCCCGAGCAGCCGCGGCTTCACGTGCTCGACCGCGAGCGGCTCCCTGAGCAGCGGGTTGTCGAGCAGGTAGATCTGCCCCACGGAAAGGTAATTGGCCGCACGCCACCAGAGGTCGATCTGCTCCAGGCGCTGCGGGTCGGACGCGGAATCTGCGGTCACCACGGCCATGCCACCATGCAATCGGATTGCAATCGATTAGGGAAAACGGGTCGAAGGCCCGACTTTGAGCACCGACGGCGGAGGAGGCGCGAGCACGCTGAACGGCCGTACGGGTTTGCGGAAACGATACTAAGAACCCCGGCCGGCGGCAAGCGCCGCGCGTTCACCGCCGCGGGTCCGGGTCGCCGCGTGTTGCGCGGATCCAGGCATCGACCTGCCGTTCCAGCAGGTCGAGCGTGACACCGCCGTCGAGCAGCACGACGTCGTGGAACTCGCGCACGTCGAACTGCGCGCCGAGCTCGCGGCGCGCGCGCTCCTTGAGCTCGAGGATCTTGAGCTCCCCCATCTTGTACGCCAGCGCCTGCCCGGGCCAGGAGATGTAGCGGTCGACCTCGGTGTTGACATTGTGCAGCGAGAGCGCCGTGTTGTCCGCGAGATAGCGGCGCGCCTCTTCGCGGGTCCAGCCCAGCGCGTGGATCCCGGTGTCGATCACCAGCCGGCACGCGCGCCACATCTCGTAGGACAGGCGCCCGAAATGATCGTAGGGTGTCTCGTAGATGCCGAAGTCGATGCCGAGCTTCTCCGCGTACAGACCCCAGCCTTCGCCGAACGCGTGCGGGTAGAACGCGCGCCGGAACTCGGGGATGCCGGTCAGCTCCTGGCGCAGGGCGATCTGCTGGTGATGGCCGGGAACGGCCTCGTGCGCCGTGAGCGCGGCGAGCTGGTACAAGGGCCGCTTCTCGAGCGCGTACGTGTTGACGAGGTAGTAGCCGCCGCGGCGTCCGCCGATCGGCGCGCCCCAGTAGCGGCCCGTCGTGTAGTTCGGCGCGATGTCGGGCGGCACGGGCATCACGCCGTACGGCAGGCGCGGCAGGGTCTTGAAGAACGCCGGCATCTGCCCGTCGATCTTCTTCGCGATCCAGCTCGCCTCCTTGAGCAGGTCGTCGGCCGTGTCGGCATAGAAGCGCTCATCGGTCCGCAGGTGCTCGACGAACTCGGCGAACGTGCCGTCGAACTCGACCTGGCGAATGATCGCCTCCATCTCCGCGCGGATGCGGGCGACTTCGGAGCGGCCGAGCTCGTGAATGCCCTGCGGCGTGGCGTCGCCCAGCGTCGTGTAGTAACGGACCAGGTCGGTATACCAGTCCTCGCCGTCGGGGAAGGTCGTCCGGCCCATTGCCACGCGGGCGCCGGGACTGTACTCGTCGCGGAAAAAGGACAGGAAGCGGCGATACGCGGGAACCACCACGGTCTCGATCGCCTCGACGCCGGCGGCGCGCAGCCGCTCGCGCAGGGCGGCGTCGAAATGCGCCGGGAACGCGCGAAACGGCGTGAAGAACACGCTGTCTTCCGCGCTGGCGACGATCGGTCCTTCGATCGACGGCTCGATCGCCTCGAGGATGATCTTCGGCTGGGTGATGCCGAGCTCGAGACCCTCGCGCATGTTGGCGATGTGGACGTCGAAGTAATCGCCGATGGCGCGCAGGCGTGCCAGGTAGTTCTCGTAATCCGCAACGGTGTCGAACGGCATCGATTCGTACATGCGCTGGATGCCGACGTGGAAGCCGTCGTCGCTCAAAATCGGGATGCGGTACGGATGGTAGCGGGCCAGTCGCACGCGGCTGCCCACCACGAATTCGAACAGGTCGTAGTTGAGCCGGTCCTCCTCGTCGAGAGCGGCGCGATCGATGGCGTGCAGGCGCTCGAGAAACGCCCGGTCCTCCTGCAGCCAGCGCCGGTGGTTCTCCGGGGTCTCGACGGGGAGGCGATCGTCGTACTCGTGCACGCCCATGTCGCTCGCGAACAGGGGATCGCGTGCAAGCCGCACCCGCCACTCGTCGGCGAACAACGCATGGAGCTCCGCGGCCGGGCCGGAGCGCGCGGACGCGTCCGCCGCGGCGACCAGCGGCGGCAGGACGAGCAACAGGAAGGCGAGGCAGAGGGTTCGGGACATGCTCGAGGCTCCTGTCATCGAGGGGGGCGCGTCCGGCACGCGCGCTCGCGGGGGTCACCGGGATGCGCGCGCCTGCGGGCCGACTCCCAGGCGGCGCGCGAGCCGCTGCGCGTCGCGTGGCGCGTAAACCTTGGCATCGTTGTCGAAGTAGACGTACACGTCGCGGCGGCGGCGCCGCGGCCGCCGGGTGGAGACGGTGCGTGCGTCGGCCACCTGGCCGCCCCGGTGCCAGGCTTCGATTTTCCGCGCCCAGTCATCGAGCACGCGGGGCGTGTAGCCGCTGACGTACAGCTCCTTGTCGCCATGCAGGCGAACGTACACGAAGTCGGCGGTGACGTCTTCCATGAGCGGCCAGCGACCGGCGGTGTCGGCGACGACCAGCGCCACGTTGTTGCGGCGCAGCAGGTCGATGAGCTCCGGCTGCTCGAAGCTCGCGTGCCGCACCTCCATCGCGTGGCGGATCTCGATGCCGGGATCGATCGCGAGGCTCGTGCGGCCTTTCACGCGCGCGTCATGGCGCCGTGCGAGGGCGGCCGCCGCCGCGCCGTTGCGGGGCAAGAGGTCGAGGAAAGCCTGGATGCGCGCCGCGTCGTAGCCGAGCTGCGGCGGGAACTGCCACAGGAGCGGGCCGAGCTTGCGGCCCAGCTCGAAGAGCCCCGAAGCGAAGAAGTTCGCGAGCGGCGTCTCCACGTCCTTGAGCTTGCGCATGTGCGTGATGTAGCGGCCGCCCTTTACCGCGAACACGAAATCGTCCGGCACCTCGTCGCGCCAGCGCGCGTAGCTCGCCGGCGTCTGCAGGGAATAGAAGCTGCCGTTCAGCTCGATGCTGTCGAAGCGCTCCGCGGCGTAGCGGAGCTCCAGGCGCTGCGGCAGGCCCTCCGGGTAGAACTTCCCGCGCCAGCCCGCGTACCGCCAGCCCGAGATGCCGATGCGAATCGTCATGCCGCCACGATACGCGGTTCAGAGCGCGGGTCGCGCGCGGTCGGTGCCTCGGGCGGGAGGGCGACGCGCGGTGGCGCGGGTGGCGCGTCAGCGGTCATCCGGCGCGCGCGCCACGAGCGGCACCCGGATCTCGTTCTCGACCTCGCGGACGCCGCGTACCGCCTTGGCGACCGTGGCGGCGAGCGCCTGCTGGGCCAGCGATTCGACCACGCCGTCCAGCGTCACGCGACCCTCGTTCACGATGGCGTTGATCCTCCAGGATTCCGTCGTCGCATTGCGCTCGAGGGCCTCCTCGACGTCGCGCTCGATCTCGGCATCGTCGCGCTGCACGGGCTCGACGACCAGGTTGTCGTCGATCGCCCGCACGCCCCTGACCGAGGCGGCGATGTGCACTGCGCGGTCGCGTGCGAGCAGGTGCGGCACCGACCTCGTGAGCACGACGATGCCGTCATCCCAGTCGACCCGGATGTCGCGCGCATCGAGCCCGGCCGCGGCACGCAGGCGCTCCTCGATGGTGCCGACGGGATCCGCGGGGGTGACGGAACGCCGGGCCTCCGTGCTTTGCTGCGCCGCCGCCGGACTGGTGCAGGCGAGCCACGACAGGATGAACCGGCAGGATACCGTCGTCCGCAGCATGCTTGCCTCCGCAAGCGGGGTGGGGCCGAAGGCCATGCAAGGCGCGTTCCTGCAGGCCGCACCGAACCCGCTCCCGAGCAACGTTCATGCCCGGCCACTGGCCGCAACGCGGAGCCGTGTCCGCACGGCAGCCATTCCCCCGGGGACACCCCCGGTCGCGACGGGGCTTAAGCCCCGCCGCGGCGGAGCTTAAGCCCCGATCGCCAGCGGGCATGAACGAATGCGGAGGCAGAGGCCGGTGCCACCGAGGCAAGAGCGAGCCTCGTTCGGTCACATCCGGTGCGACCGCCTACAGGGCCCACTCGAAACTCAGGGAATAGCTCGTGCCCGGGTCCGCCTCGTAGGTCGTGATGCCGGCCCGCTCGATCGTGACCTTCTCGTCGAGCAGGTTGCGTGCCTTCAGCTTGAACGTCATGG